>JAPDJV010000014.1 GCA_029258925.1 Thermoproteota archaeon
CACATATTATGGGTTTATTAGATTCATCGTCCCAGAATACTGCTCCAATAGGGCATGCCTCGGTGCAGTGGGCACATCCAATACACTTACTGGGATTAAATATTACGCCTCCTCCAGGCCTCTTAGTTAAGGCGTCTGTGGGGCATACCTTGGCACAGGGCGGATCCTTGCACGCTCTGCACACTACAACTGTAAATCCACGCTCAAATCCTCCTACACTTCTGACAAGTATTGCTGACCTCGCTAACCCACCGTCCCCGAATCTCCTAGCACACGCAAACATGCAGGACATGCAACCAACACACTTATCTGGATCTACAACACTTAGTCTGAGAACCACGGCCTTCACCAATTCACAGATTTCTGGAGAACTCTATCGTTATAGAGTGTTATATAAGTCATTCTAGCCATAGTGTTTAACTACGTATATGTTCCTAAAGTATAGAGGGGACTATAATGTGCCTAAATACACGGAGAGGAATCAGCGAGGTTATATCCTCTCTACTACTGTTCGTAATAGCCTTAGCGGTCCTAGTTATTATTGCTACTAGCATATACGGTTACTATACTAGCGCTATCAGCTACGTTCCCCTATTCTTCCACGAGAGCAAGCTCTCGATGCTGGAAAAACTGAAAGTTGTTTACGGATTTTATAAAGATGGCACCGTAGTGCTCGTAATATATAATTATGGAGATATACACACTGAGATCTCGTACATAGTAGTCGATCAAAAAGTGTATTTGGCTACAGACTTCATAACCGATACTGAAGTTAAGGCGGGTGAAATAAAAGTTATTCAATTCGAGCTGACATTAGATCAAGGCATTCACGTTCTAGGGATTCAGGGGAGGAGGGGGTCGAAGAGCACAATATTAGTAAAGGTGCAGTGAGATGTCTAGAAGAAGAGGTTCTACTATAATAGCTTTATCCATAATAACCATAATCGCCTTTCTAATAATAGTCTCGATGGCCTCAATAATAATCTCCGGCATGAGCGACCTCCTTAGAACACAGCTGAACGTGTTTGATGAAGAAACAGAGAGAATGAGGGAGAACATTGAAGTTGAAGCATTTAGCAGCGGGGGGAAAATAGGGTTATGTATAAACAATACTGGTACTACAACTATTTTAATCACGTACGTTGTAGTTCACGACGTCTCCTCAGATGATATATCAATTTATAATGTAATGTGGGCTCTAGATACGGGAGAAGACCTTACTGAAATCTTAGAGCATGAATACCCCTCACCCGGCTCAATGGTGAAATGTGTTTTGGTTTCAAGCAGGGGGAATACGTGGCAAATAACTATTAAGGGTTGAGACGATGTTCAAATGGTTTAGGAGGGAGAGGAGGCTTAAAGAGGAAACCTTTAAGGTAATTAGGTTAAGTGCGGAGAAGTATTCAGATATTTTAACTAAAGGCGTAATGCTCGAAGAATACTTTGTAGGACCGTGCAAGGTTAGCATGGCTGAGTATGAGGGCAGGGGATATTATATTGTCGATGAGCCTCTCCTAACGGAGATAGAACAGAGCGCTTACGTCCAGGCAATGGAATCACTATATTTTGCAACTAAGCCAGAAGTTTTCGGCGAGAACTTGGAGAGCGTCGTTAACGAGGTAGTTAAGGTAATATTCAAGAGGTTGGAGGAGGAAGGATTTGAGAAAATTTCAATGGACAATGTCAGATACTATGTGATTAGAGACTCCTTAGGCTACGGCATACTTGACGTCTTAATAAGAGATCCGAGAATAGAGGACATAAGCGCTGAGGGTGTAGGTAAACCTGTTAGAGTATTCCATAGAGATTACAGTGACTATGATTGGCTCATCACGAATATTAAGTTTGAGAAAGAAGAGGACCTAGACAACATCGTGCTTCTCATAGCACATAAATCTAAGAAACATATTTCAACAGCCTTTCCGATAGCCGAGGGAGCACTACCCGAGAAACATAGGGCATCGATGACTTTCAGCTGCGAAGTAACTCCGTTTGGATCAAGCTTTACTATAAGAAAGTTTAGAACAGAGCCTCTAACAATAGTTCACTTAATAAAGTACGGAACAATCTCCCCCTTAATGGCTGCATACTGGTGGCTAATACTCGAAAACAAGGGATCGCTATTCATAGTTGGTGAGATGGCGAGCGGCAAGACAACGCTCATGAACGCCCTCCTACAACTTTTACCACCGAACTGGAAAATAGTGTGCGTAAGTCCTCGGATGAACCTGATCGTGAATGGTAAAGTCGTGAACATAGAGGATTCGTTTAACACTTTGCTAAAAACCAGGTCTCCCAAAAACGAAGGCAACACAATAAGTATAGGTGGAAGCGAAGAAACCGTATGTTTTAAAGACAACATTGTTGCAAGAGGCAACATATCTGCTTGGCAGAAAATATTCGTTCCAGATGGAACAAGCATTGTGAGAATCATAACCGAGAGCGGGGTTCTAGTAGAAGTTACAGAAAACACTAGAATACCCGTATTAAGCAATGGTGAAGTAGAATACAAGTACTCCTCTCAGCTAGCAGTTGGAGACCTGGTTCCAGTTCTCTCATCAATACCGTCTCCCCAGTCTTCAAGTCTCCCGATCCCAAGCCACGTGTATGAGAGGCTTGGATGCAAACCTTGCGATGTAGATGGATGGCTAATTACTAGAGGAGGAAGTTATGTTAGGAAAAAGGAGGCAATGGATAACAATATGTACTATTTAATGGGATTTATCTTAGGGAAGGGAGAGTTAAAGAGGAGCAATGTACAAGTAGAGGTTAAAGATAGGAATCTAGCGATAACAGTACTAGCAAAATTCTCATCACTAGTAAACCCCGTCTCGATGGAAGAGGAGGAGGGAAAAATAACGATAAAAATCAGCCATGGTGCAGGAACGTTCATAAAAACATTACTATGTGACAAGAAAACTCTCACCGAAGCCCTGAGGACGGCGGGGGTAATTGAAGTATCAAATTTCGTAGCAGGTCTTCTGGACGCATTAATGGATGACGGCAAACTAAAGAGACGCCTAGAAATAGAGATGCCAGTGGACGAAAGCGAGGCACTTGCAGAGGCTTTGTTGAAGATAGGTGTTAAGCCAGTAATTCGTAGGAGAGAACTCGGCTACGAGAAAGAGGGTATAATGATTGATGAAAGAGACTTTGTTAAACTTGTTAGAACTGCAAAGCATTACGTGGAAAAAAGGAGGAAGTCGCAGAGCACTAGGAATACAAGTATTAAATGGGAGACGGTTGCATTTATAGAGAAATTAAGCTCGAGTGGAGTAGTCTATGACATTACACCCTCTGAAAGCAGATATTATTTTGCTGGTAGAGGAGGATTCATAGCAGTAGAGGATACTATTGAGGATACTCCAGAACTAAGGCTTCCCCACGTTGGTTGGAAGCCTTTAGTAGCCCGTCACGCAATAACAATAGGTGAAGCTATAACTGAAATAGATTTATTCGATCTAGTAAGGCTTTCCCTGAGAGAGAGGGCACAGTTCATAGTCGTGGGAGAGATCAGAGGAGAAGAAGCATATGTTTTCATACAAAGCTTAGCCGCTGGCCATGGAGGTATGTGCACCTTCCACGGCGACTCTCTCGAGTCAATGGTTATGAGACTCACTACTCCCCCCATAAACGTGCCCCTATCCTTCCTTCCACTAATAAGTAATGTCGTGATAATGAGGTATGTGAGACTGCCGCGTAGAAAACCCATGAGAAGAGTCCAAGTGGTTGAAGAGGTAAGTGGAGTAAGAGGAAATGAGCTCGACCACAAGGCTATTTTTAAGTGGATAGTTGAGAGAGACGAGTTTACACCAAAAAGTATTGAGACTATTGTAAAGGAGAGTGTGAAGCTAAAGAAAGTACGGACACTCCTAGGATGGGACGAGGAAACTCTAATTAGAGATTTAGAGGAGAGGAAGAGGTTTCTTGAGGATTTAGCGAGGAGAGACATAGCAGTGTATACTGATGTTGTAAGAGAAGTTAGGAGATTTTATTCTAAGAGGATGAGGGGAGAGTAATTGGCTAAAGGCGGAGATAGAAGCTTTATCCTTTTCATAATATCAATGACTGTTCTAGCTTCGATTCAAACAGCGTTCTTAATGACAACAACTGATCCAACATACAAGCTTCTATCCACAGTAATATTTTTCGTAGTTATTACAGGACTCGCGGCGATTTCTGCGCTCTGGAGTGTAGTGTACAAGCAAATAGTAGATAGAATTAGATTAGCCTATCCTAAGAGATTGCCTGAGAGAGTAGTTGACCCATACACAGAGATGGGCTTATGGGTGTTTGTTAGAAAGATTCCAATAATAAATGAGATTACGGTTAGATTCTCGGAGCGACTTAAAAAGCATATGATTAAATCCGGCTATTACGCTAATCCCCTATACTATTCTTCATTCTACATGCTACTCTCTATAGCACTAACACCACTAACGTTGATAGGCATCGTGGGCCTTCTACAAGGCAATGTTTTTTACACGCTCCTATTATTAGTCCCACTAATACCCTTATTCTTCCCCTTCATCGAGCTAGGTGTTAGAAGAGTAAATAGATCTAGCGATGTTGAGAGTGAACTACCGTATTTTATGATCTACGCTAGTCTTCTACATAGAGCTGGTATAAGTCTGTTCGACGCCTTTATGAAACTCATAGGAACAAAGGAAATATTCAGTGTAATGGAGAGAGAGGCGAGAATTATAAGAAGAGAATACGCGTTCTACAGTCATAGTCCGATACGTTCACTCGAGAAATACGCATTTAATCATCCTAATGAAGATCTTAAGGGCATAGTACTAGGCTATACGAGCGTCCTTAGAAGCGGGGGAGACACAGGTGCCTTTCTAGAAAGGAAGGCTTCAGAGCAATTGGAAAGGCTAAAGATGAAGTGGAAGAACTTTGTGAAGACTGTTATGATTTACGGAGATATGGCGATTCTGGTCACCATGATGGTGCCCTCGATAATCATACTCGGTTCACTAATATTCGCTCAGAGCGTTAGCTTCAATATCCTAGTACTTTACGGAGTTTTAGGTCTGCCATTCTTTACAGTGGTGTTTATAGGAATATTCAATGCCTCTCAACCTAAAATGAAGAACATATTTTCAGTTAAAAAGCCCCTTCTATACTTCATACCGACTCTAATGCTGGCAACCCCTATAGTTATACTCTATGGAGTGAGCTGGGAGCTTATACCTGGAGTAATCTGCATAATTTCACTATTGCCCGTAGCTATAGCATTCCACATCCAATACATGGAAATAATGGCAATAGAACGCGCATTGCCCGCATTTATGAGGGATTTAACGGAGTTTGTGAAAATAGGATACGATATAGTGAAAGCCATTGTAGTACTTCCGTCGAGAAGAAAGTATAATAGGATTTTTGATGCTATCCTGGCAAAAATATCCATACTGTTGAGACTAAATACTCCACTTCGTGTGATAAGTACAAGGCTGCTGACTAGAAGCTGGCTACTAAAGTACGTGTTATTTCTATTGGATGAAGTTACGTCTACTGGAGGTATAAGCCCAACTATTCTCGAATACTTTACGGAAATGCTAACCGAAAACATTAGAGTAAAGAGAGAGGCCAGAGGCCAGCTTAGAGTATACGTAATAATTCTGTTAATGGCTCCAGTGCTCCTAGGAGCATTGCTAGCAATGACCTCATACATGATTCAACCATTCGCGGAAATTATTGAGGGCCCAACATTTTATCCTATACAAAAAGAAGTTCTAGAGGTCACAATGAAATTCTCTAAACTCGTGATCGTTGAAACTGGCATGATGGTAGGATTGATAATAGCGAAAGTATATGATCAAACGATATTCAGTCTAAGGTGGGTGATTATAGGGGCTATCATAGGTTTATTATCCATCACCGTCGTACCTACCGTAATGGAAATGTTCATAACTTTCTAAAGCGCCAAACCTCCACCACCAACTTCACTCTTTGACAATATAGTGGTCAATGAATTCCCTAAGCTTTATTTTCTCAGCGATCTCCCTAACTTTTCTAAGCGCGTTTTCCCGAGAATTTGCTCCTACATTAAATATTATGTTTGTCCCCACAACTCTAATCCTGAATCTCGCTTCATCGCCCACACTATATTCATCTACAACTTCAAATTTTACCTCCAACTCTTTCCACCTCCTTTTTCAATACATATGCTAATGGGATTGGTAGTATTGGAGCAAACACCCTCATGTATTTTGGAGAGAACGCTTTAATAATATTCTCTTTTCCAGCAATACTTATATACGATTCGAAAAAGGATTTTAAGAGATCTCTTATTTTCTTAACATCGTACCTGGCATCCAACGCTGTAAATGATATCAGCTCTGAGATATCCCATGACACTTCTCTCTCTGCAGACGCCTGTTCTAAATCTATAATAAACGGAGTATTTGTTCCTCTTTCAATAACTATATTACTAGGCCTCAAATCCCCTATACTCATACCCATATTATGTATTAATCCTACTATTTTCCCTAATGCAGAGTAATGTTCTGAAACATCAGCCCCGTTTGCTAGGAGAGCTGATAAAGTTGTCCCCTCAATGTATTCCCTTAAGAGAATCTTCTTCTCCCAGTTAACGTAAATCGGTTTTGGGACAGGAAGCTTCCTCGAGTTTAAGAGGAGAGAGGCAAAGTATTCTCTAGCTAAACGCTCGCTTGGACTAGCAGTAAACTCGTTTCTAATGCCAGCCCAAACGGCTAGGGGAACCCACTTTATCCCCCTCCACTCTCTATACTTCTTTAAAACAAGTCTTATATCCCGGCCAGTCGAATCTCTTACAACTAATAGTTTTGTATAATTTATTATACTTCCTAGATTCTTCTCCTCGACAATATTAGCGGGGGAAATAGTGTCCGTGTATATTGAATGTAATGTTCCGTTTACTCTAATAAAAACCTGGCTATAAGGATCTGGGACAACCACACCCTCTTTGTTTTCTAAAATTATTGCTCTAATGAGACTTTCAAGGTAGTTCGGCGGCCTTATAATGCTTGAAAGACTTTCACTTAATAGCTTGAAGCCCCCTCTCAAAACATTCAGTATACTATATGTCGGAGGAACCCCTAGTTCCTCAACTATTTCATTCTTTAAACAGTAGAGAGAACCATTTTTACTCAAGTATTTTTTCTCTACCATTTTATCTAATAATTTCTCGAACATTAATGTAAGGTGTTCTTCGAATACTTTATGTTTTTGAGCATATAGGCTAACAAGAGGATCATTAACTCCAAGCGGCAGAGTTCTACGGGCAAGGATATCGTATAAAAAGAATTTAGGTGAAAGACATATATTTCTCGAAAAATCTCTTCCAAATTCCCATACAAGATTTTTCATAGACCTGTAGACCTGGTTTACAAGGGCCTTGGTTTTAATCCTTAAATACGATTGCATTCCCATGGACACATAGCCTGGGAGAATAATTCTTGAACGAAATATTCCTCCATATAGTCCCTTGGTTAAATCCAATAGTAGTTGCTTTAAGGGTATGTAAATAGCCATTACTCTATGTCCCGAAATGTTTAAGGGAATTATTCTTAATAGGTGTCCATCACTCTTAACAATTAATATTTCAGAGTACCCTTCCTTTACACCTAAGAATAAAGAACCCATAATCTTCATTAACAGGACGTTTTCTTCGCTAGCTAACTCATTTAATAGATCCTCGGAGATCCTCATTACAGTCTTTACCTCTCGCTATAGACTATGATATGGGAAGCTTTAAGTTATACTAGTGGCTAGTGGGTAGTTTGGTGAGCTGTTCTTGAATTCTAGCGGGAAAACTCCAAACATTATAGTAGAACCCCCAGGTCCAAGAGCACTAGATATTATTAGAAGGGACGAGCAGTATGTGATGCAGTCATTTAGCCGCTGGTATCCCTTAGTAGCCTGCACTGGACATGGAGCTATCCTTGAGGATGTTGATGGGAACAAGTACATAGATTTCAACTCCGGTTTAGCAGTGTTGAATGTTGGACACCTACATCCAAAGGTTGTCGAGGCCATAAAGAAGCAAGCAGGTAAACTACTACACTATTCTCTGACAGACTTTTACTACGAGGAGGCAGTTATTCTAGCAGAGAGACTAGTAAAGATAGCCCCAGGTTCTTTTGGGAAGAAAGTTTTCTTCACGAACAGCGGAGCTGAAGCTATTGAAGGATCCATGAAAATTGCTCGGGGCTCCTTCGAGGGGAAAAGACCTTACATAATAGCGTTTTCAGGATCATTTCATGGCAGAACCTACGGAGCCATGAGCCTCACATCAAGTAAACCTGTGCAGAGGAAATGGTTTAGCCCACTCGTGCCAAACATAGAACACACTCCATACCCATACTGCTATAGGTGTCCATTCAAAATGGAATATCCTGAATGCGATGTTTGGTGCATACATTTTATTGAGGAGTGGATTCTGAATAAATATGTACCATCAGATGAAGTTGCCGCAATATTTCTTGAACCCATAGCAGGCGAAGGAGGGTACATTGTTCCACCTCCTAGAGTGTGGAGAGAGCTGAGAAAACTTGCTGACAAGCATGGAATACTTATAGTCTCAGACGAAGTCCAGGCGGGGTTTGGTAGAACGGGGAAGTGGTTCGCAATAGAGCACTGGGGAGTACCCCCCGACATAATAGCTGTGGCAAAAGGTATAGCTTCAGGTCTACCGCTAGGAGCAATAATTGGGAGAGAGGATGTTATGAAGCTGCCTGCTGGAAGCCATGCAACAACCTTTGGGGGGAACCCAATATCCTGTGCAGCAGCGCTTGCCGTCATAGATGTGATCGAGGAGGAGAAGTTGTTAGACAATGCATTGAAAATGGGCTACTACATAATGGATAGACTAAGCGATTTGATGGAAGAAGTAGAGATTATTGGAGATGTAAGAGGCATCGGGTTAATGATAGGTGTGGAACTCGTTAAGAACAGAGACACTAAGGAACCTGCGAGAGAGGAGTTGAAAAAGGTGTTGATGGAGTGTTTTAAGAGAGGATTACTTGTTATAGGGGCTGGAATCAGCACGATTAGGATAGCCCCTCCGCTTGTAATAACCAAAGAAGAAGTAGAAGTAGGCTTAGATATACTGGAAGATGTTATTAAGAAGGTGTCTAGAGAGGTTAATTAATTTATCCAAAGACCTCATTGTTCAATTTTATTAATGACCTCCGTTAAACCCCGCCCTCTTCACCCCTTAACGGTCTAGCGCGATCGAGGGCTTCTTCATCGAAGTAGGGTACTTAGTCGTTAATACTATGTTTTCACAAGCTCTTTTATAAGTTGTTTAGCCTCATCGCTGCTTACTTCCTCGTAATCCTTTGAAGCCAGCTTCTTTCCAATAATAGACTTAATATTGTCCGAAGTTTTAGTGGGATCCGGCGAGTAGGGCACTGTAAAGACTATTTTACATGGAGTTCTGTCGGGTAATACTATAACAGAGAGGCCTTTCCCCTCATCATTAGTGTAAATTATCCTTACAGCACCTACAGTTCTCTCTTCGCCTCCAATAATAGCCTTTACAGTAAAGATATCCTCTAAACCATCCTCAGTCGCACCAAGATACTCTACAACCATCTCCGGAATTTCAGCAGGTACCCTTTCCTCCAACAATTCTTTTAGAATGATCTTTGCTTTCTCCCCTGTTTCAGGTACAACTTTGAAGTGATGTAGTTCCAATGTATCCCACTTCCACTTTATTTTTCCCTCTTCAACATCGTATTCCACAATTATTCTAATAACGTCTCCCTTATCCACACCGAGCTTCCTCAGTACTTCGAATAGTATTGCATTTAATTCCCCTGCTGCTCTAGCTATCTCCTTTGGATCAACTAGTCCCTTAGCTCCTGCAAATAGAACTCTCCTAATTTTATTAGCATATGCTCCCGCAATTATCAACCCCGATGAAACCCGAGGCATATTCTCACCAGCATAATGCTATATGATGATGCATTATTAAACGTATGTGTCGATCAATCCTTGATTAGCTAGAAGGCTAAGTGTCCCCGGGGTCAACTTAAGACCTCTTAACTCCCTTGGAGTAAACCATTTAGCGTCTGCCACGTCTCCTCCAGGCTTTATCTCTCTAGTTATTGGAGAAGCCAGGTAGTCCAATATTACGTAATGGTACTTCACACCTTCTGAGTCAGTTTCTATATACTCACAGATATATATGAGCGGGCCAACTCTAATCCTAATACCTGTTTCCTCAAAAACTTCCCTTTTAAGACCATCAGTAATCCTCTCCCCCACCTTAATAACTCCTCCAGGCAGAGACCAAAAGCCCTTTCTCGGAGGATTACCCCTTTTCACGAGTAGAACTCTTAAAACATTTTTAGCATCTATTATTAGTGCAGCTACAGCAGGGATAGGATATTTAGGATATGTTCGCCTGCTCAATATTGTACACCGCTAAAAAATATAATTCCGAAAGAAATTAAGATTACGGGATAGGCGGGTGAAAAAGTTGGGATTTGATTATGTCACGATTTCGGCTGAGGAAGATATTATCAAACTCCTTATGGAGAGAGCTTTAAGTATGGAAGACCTTAAGAGGGCCCTGGCCGAAAAATATCCTTTCATAGCTGTTAGAGTGGCTTTATCCAACCTTATTAGGAGGGGTATTGTAATTAAGGTTCTGAAGAATGATTCCAAGCGCTTCCATTTCACGCTATCTGCGAAGTGTCTTCAACATTAAACGTTCTTCTAGGAGTTGCCTAGCATAGTCCTTAAACCTCTCCTTTCTAGCTTGGTGCTCCTCTAAATATTTTCCAATTATCTCAGCTAGTTGAAGCTTACATTCACCGCAAATCCTCTTTCCCATTACACATTCCTCAAAAACCCTTCTCACCAGGTCGTCGTCCTCAACATGGTATAGCCATGTCTGATAGACTACACATATCTCAGGCATTCCTCCGAGCTTCCTCTGAAGTTCCACGCTCTCCCTTCCGCCAGTAAAAGCCCTCAATATCTTCCTTCTAGCTAGCTCAGGTGAATCGTTCAGCGTAAGATATCCCATTGGATCTCTCTTACTCATTTTACCTTCACCGCCTAGGCTTTTCTGAAGCTTGTGGTATACTGCTGATGGAGGTATGAAATTGTACAATGAGTCATATTTTCTCGCAATATCTCTGGTCAACCTTATATGGGGATCTTGGTCAGCTCCTACTGGAACTATTGTCGGCTTAGGTCCTCCAAAGCTGGAGTGCTGAGGTAATAGTATATCGGCTACCTGAATAATAGCTGAAATGTACATTCCTAGATGTTTTTCTCCGTAGATGGCTTCGAGCAGGTTCCTCGTAAGCCCTCTAGCAAAGAAAGCTCCCCACGCCAGTACTCTGAGTTCTTCTGATTGCCTGTAAACGTAGAGTCTTTTAGTATCTACTCCCAAGGCTAGAAGATCCGCTAAATTGTCTACTGCTATCTCTCTCGTTTTCTCTAATGGCAATCCATTGTCCTCCCATGCCTCGATGTCAGCTATAGCATAAAATGCTATGGCCTTGGAACTTATTTTCTGGAAGTATATTATTTGCTCTGCTGTCATTTTGCTCCCAAAGTGGAATTCTCCAGAAGGTTTTATACCAGACATTACTGCATAGGTCTCACCATTCTCAATAGCCTTTATTATTCTATTCAGATCCCTGTGTCCGAAAACTATGCCTCTTCTAAAATATCTATTAGGTTGAGGAAGTCTTTCAACAATTTCCTTAGTCACCCTCTCCATTCCGAATACCTTGATTAGCCTATCATAGTCTTCAACATCTTCTATCGACCATGGATCAAATATCATTTTATCACCTCCTTTAATCCTTCTAGAATTTTTCTATAAGTGTCAGCTAGACTCTCTGGTATCACCTTAGTCTCCGAGATCACAGGCATAAAGTTTGTGTCGCCAATCCACCGCGGTACTACGTGGAAGTGTATGTGGTCTTCTAGTCCTGCACCGCTTGCTCTTCCCAAGTTTAATCCAATGTTGAAGCCATCAGGTTTTAAAACGTTTCTCAAAGTCTTCACCATCAATCTGGTCAGAGCCATGATTTCGAGCATTTCATCATCATGAAGATCTACGATATCCGGGACATGTCTATAAGGTGCTATGAGTAGGTGTCCATTATTGTAGGGATACTTGTTCATTACAACGAAAGCCTTCTCCCCCCGATACACAACGAGATTCTCTGCATCATTTTCTTCCTTAAATGCTTTGCAGAGAAAACAGCCTTCGTCTTTAGGCTGCAATATGTACTTTATTCTCCAAGGCGCCCACAATATTTTCAAGCTCACCACCATTCTCCTATAATAATACTGCATCAACTTTTATTTCAATACACTTATAAAAAGAACTATGAAGAGGTCTCCTAAATAGATCGCTAGGAAGTACCCTATCAACATGAAGACCATCATTGGGAGGCCTGGAGTAACCCAAATATAATCATCTGGCGAGAGAAGGCCTCTTTCCACCATTCTCCTAATATCCTCCACCTTTTCCTCAATAGGCTCATTTACATCAACGGTAACCCTGAACCTCCTTAAAACCCCTTTACCGGGCAGTACTTTTATCTCCTCGAGCGGATACATGAACTTAGAGTTCATAAAGTCTTTCATCTTAATGGGCTTCCCTATCATCAATACCAGTATTTTCCTCCAAAAATTTCCTCCCTGTTTTAATAATTTCGTTCTTTTAAACAATAGATTGCTGGATAAGAAGTATATCGCTAATAGGGATGAAGATAAACTTGAGTATATTATGAAGGAGGGAATAAACAGAGGCATTACATCAAATAGAGGCTTGATCAGCAAAGGTTTCCACGGATGATAAATCGAGACGACTAGAAAGGCTAGAAAGTCTGCTCCCCCCAGTAGCCCAAGATATGAAAAAGTGAATCCCACAGTGAATGCTATTATTATGGAAAGCAATATTGCTAGAATTCTGAGGGGATCGGGATCAAATAAAAATTCCATTAAAGATAATAATCCACCTATTGAACCAGATATAATCCACAGGATAGGGGTTACTTCCCTTTCCTTAATATCAGTATATGTAGCATAAAGTAGCGTCAGGGACATGCACAATACTTTGAGGAACTCTAGCGACAACTGCATTGCTCCTCTAATCCCTCCTTAACTGCTTTTAAAAGCCTGCTTATTTTCCGATAATATCCTAAGCGAGCAAGCATTTTATCAAAGAAATTGTATTCGAGAGACCCTCCTGCAGCAAATGGGTGACCCCCTCCTCCAAGTCTGAGAGCTATTGGGACAAGATCTATTTTATTATTGCCTCTTCTAAGACTAACATGTCCCTTCTTAGAGACGACTGCAATTATGTCGTAACCTCTCTCCGCTAGTATTTCTGTAATCTCTCCAGCCGATATTTCTGCCAATATTACTGCAATTCTTAGATTGTCTACTTTGTACTCCCTCAACTTTTTAATAGCTTTCTCGAGTAACACTTTCTCTCTTTCAACTCTTCTACTATAAACTGACTCAAGCTCGCTGTCCCATAAAATTCCCTCCCTAAACTTGGATATCAGCCTCTCCCTACTATATCCTGAAGCCAGAACCTTGCACAACTTTATACTCAAATCAATTTTCCTTATCCAGAAGTCTGCGTCCGTGGCAAGCTCCGCTAGCCGCTTACTGAACTCGTCTCCTTCACCAAATCTCTCATACACTAGCATTGCCGCACACTTACTCGTATCAATGATTAACTCGTTAACCACATTTCTAGCGGAACTTATCTGATCCTCACTCCACAAATGATGATCTATCCAAATAATGGTGTTCCCTCGCTCCTTTATAGCAGCTAGTAAGCTAATCGCCTTACCGAAAATCCTATTATTTGGACCTATATCGCTTATTATTATTTCAGATCCCGAAACGCCGGATTTCAGTATCCTAATCAGAACGCTATGAAATAGGTATGGTTCCGTTAGATACACTTTAAAACCTCTACGCGTCCTATCAGCATATCTTCCAATTATTGCTGCGGAAGCTATACCGTCCAGATCCTTCCAGTGGGAGATACTCAGGACATTGCTACGTGAGACTTTTTCGACCATTTAGCAACCCCATATTGGCATTAAATACGTTGACGTGGTGGAGTCGACTTGAAGAAGCTTTTTACTACTATTATATTAAGTCTTCGCTATTTCTACTCTAATTGTTTTAATAGGTTTTACTATTCTCTAGAGAGGCCCAAGTGAGCTCAAAATATTGTGGGGTGCTGGTTTTGATGTGGCCATGTTACTCCATGGAATCCCTTATGCCTTCATCCGTTATCATAAACACTGTCTCCCCCTCAGGTAGATGAGGAGCGTCGACGATCCTAGCTATCCTCTTACCTCCTCTGCTTTTCCTCAACTGAACTCTTACACCTGGAGCATGATACAATATGTGCCCTCCTACAGCCTGTGTGGGATCTCCATAAAATACGTCGGGTCTGGCCATAACTTGATTCGTCACCACAACTGCGATGTTGAACATTTCAGCCAGCCTCAACAGTTGGTGCAAGTGCTGGTTTAGTTTCTGTTGTCTTGCAGCCAAATTTTCTCTTCCAACATATTCCGCTCTAAAGTGGCCTGTAACAGAGTCAACTACGACTAATTTTATGTTCTCTTTCTTAGCCAAGTCGAAGAGTTCTTCCACAACAGCCATTTGATGATCGCTATTAACGGCTCTAATATAGAATATATTTGACATTACAGTGTCGGGGTCTAGACCCAAACCTCTGGCCATAGCCTCTATTCTCTCCCACCTAAATGTACCCTCTGCATCAATGTACGCTGCTTTTGCCTGGAGGCCTCCCCTATCGGGTGGTAGCTGCACGTTCACTGAAAGCTGATGACATATTTGAGTATTGTGAAGTATTAGACCGTTTGCTGATACGAAGTTTTGTGTTGAGGGAACAACTAGGTCATACACGTAATCATTGTAGTCCAGCAATTTGACAGACTTGATCGTATGAAGACTTAGCTTTCTAGGAATGTAACCGTGTTCTCCCACGGAAGACTCGTTTAAAGTGTTCTCATACAACTCTAAAACATTTGAGTCTGTCCATAAACCAACCACGATATCTCCAACAGAGAGTTCAGCAGTCTTAGTCCAGCTAAGCTTTTTTCCATCGAATATTAGAAATGGGTGTGTTGGAGTTACTCTCACAATCTTTCCGTCATCAGTTACGATTTCAACAACCTTTTCAGCCCATTCCCTGTAAATGTGTGTTGCACGTGTAACTATCAGGCCTCCATCACTATTTAGAGCTAAGACCTCTATTGGCCTCTGTAAATCAATTATAAGTCCATTATCAAATGATCTTCCTCTATAGCGGGAATAGTATTTATCAAACATTTCCTCTATACACTCGACGTGTGGAATGTCGTCATTGAAATATAATATCTGCGTGTCTCCCGAGAAACACTTCCCCGTCCCAAACTCTCCGAAGAACTCTGTTATAGTTTTGGTTTCAACACCCCCTCCCAAGAGGGCGTCAAGATTTCTACTCCCAGTAGTAATTTTCTTGATTGCAGCTCTCTCCATCTTTAATTCTAGAGCAGTCTTAAACCTTATGTCAAGAGCTTCTCTTGCAGCACTAATTATTCTCTTTGCGGTGCTCAAAGGTATTCCAATGGTTTTACTTAAAACTGTGGGTGAAGCTACTGCCAGTGCTTCAAGTGTCCCGTAACCTGCTTCAACTAGTTTTGCGGCAGTGCTTTCACCTACACCTGGTAGATCGGTAAGGGATGTAATCTTCTTTTTCGTAATAATTTATCCCCCTGCAACTTATTCAGGAAATCTCTTTAGCTTAGATATTTATATTCTTTATCATTTGTTTCAGCGGGTAAACTAAAGTAAACTATGTTCATGGAGAGGTTGCCGAAAGTATTAATTGGGCATAAGACTATTTTTATAGTTGAATTCCATAATACTCTAATACTACTGAAAACTAATTATGATATGGTTGGAGTGGGGGTGAAGTGGGGATGTCTACTCAGAGAGATGCAAAGATATTTAACGAGGAGGCCCTTGAACGTCTCGTAAAAGTTGAGAAGAAAGATGAGGGTCCCAAGAGGTCTTGGATAAACAAGATGATGCAGTCAGCTAGATTACATTATAAGAAGTGTCCTTATTATGATCACAAGACTAAAATGTGTTTCATAGCCTTAGGTGAAAAATGTAATAGGGATGGAAGATTTGATGGATGTCAAGTATTTATTGAATTTATTGAGGCAAAATATGATGACTATGTTAAGAGGAATGCGCCATTGCCCGTTGACTTCTTAGACCTAGTTTAGTAGTGGAGGAAAGTCTATGCCAAGTCTAAGAGTGATGTTTACTCACATATCGGCTGAGAGGGTGTCCGAGACTACGCCTGCTGGAATACAGTTTCAGACACAGCTTTCAGTACCTAGCGGAGATCTTCTACTTAATGAGAGGGTTCTGAAAGTCCCATTTGTATTCAATATGACGAGCACCCCTCCGATAATATCCTTAACGCTGAAGGGATATGTTGTATTAGAGGGGGAGGAAAAGGAGTTAAGGAATATCTATGAGGAGATAAAAAAGAAGAGGCCTCCCCAATACATTGTCATGGCTACACTACATAATTCCATGGTTGAAGCCATATTATTATCTAGAGAAGTAGGTGTTCCTCCGCCATTGCCACTGCCAAAAATAGACGCGTTGAAACCCAAAGTGGGAAGAGACTACACATTAAAAACCATATAGACCGAGTTCTTCAAATTCTTGAGGTTTTAGCCAATTCGTCGAGGGCTCTGAGCCTCTTCACAATATTGGGGTGAGTCGAGAAGAGCTCAGCAATACTCTCCCATATGCTGAGCTCCTTTGACTTTAGCTTCTCCACTTCAACCATCAACCATTTATCACCGCTTAGACTCCTTATTTCCTCCGCGTCGCTTACTGCCCTTATCGGATCGGTAATAAACAGTGCCCTGAAATGCGAGTAGCTTGATGGATCGACTCCTCTAAACCTCATAGAGCTCGTGGCCAGAGTTATTCTAGTGAGTGCCAGCTGCAGTTTTCTGGCACCGTCTTCAACAACCATTGCACTATGTGCATCCGCATAGTACTCTCTAAGCCTGCTTAATCCGAGTATCATCAAGTTTAGAAGCCATGAAGCAACTATTAGGCCTGCTCCAATAGCGAACAGAGCTCCCTCATTCCTCTCACTCCTCCTGCTCCCATAGAGACCGGCTATCATCAACCATCTGCCAATAGTAAAGACCAGCGCTGGGAGAACCGATACCAACATCATGATTGCTACATCTCTGTGTTTCAAGTGTCCTATTTCATGACCCACAACAGCTTCCACCTCGCTTGGTGGAAGAGCTTCAAGGAGACCTCTAGTAACGGCTATTCTACTCCCAGCTATAGGGGATCCATATGCGAAGGCGTTTGGAATAGGTATTTCCGCTATTAGAAGTCTCGGAGGCTTAATTCCGCTCCTTCTAGATATTCTCTCGACAGCCTCCTTCAACCACTCTAATTCTCCCCGAGCGGGCTCCCTTACTTTATAAACTAGGTCTATTATGAAAGGTGCTATCAGCCACTGTATAACGTTGAAGAAGACCACCAGGCTTCCCACAACAATTATGTCAGTTATTCCTAAGTAATTCAATACTACTACTACGATTAGCGACGTAAACCCTATTATTAATGCTAGTGTGCCCAGTATCGTTAATCTTAGTCTCCAGAGCCCCACACTTCCACCCCTTAATTATATATTATACAGCGAGTTAAAAGCATTTTTAATGACTTGAACCCTCCTATCTAAACGCTTATTAAATAGTTTGTGTAGAGAAACGAAGTGTCAAAACAGTCTATGTGAGTGTTAAGAGAAAATGGCCAGGTATAAGAGGAGAAGAGAAGTATACAAGAGAGATATCCATTCGTACAGTATTTATCCGAGAATACATGTGTCAAGAGACGATTCGCCGATAAGAGTTAACGGTATATACACAGTAACAATTAGAGATGTTAACGAAAAGGGACAAGGTGTCGCCAAGCTAGGCAACTACACTATATACGTATACGATGCAACTGTTGGCGACAAGGTGAAGATAAAGATAGTAAGCATAAATAGAAATGGGGAAAAAGCTGTTGGAAGAGTTCTAGAGTGGCTCGGTAGAATAGAGGAATACTAGCTATGGCAGTGTCTCTTTTATGCTTTGACTACGACGGCACGCTTATAGACAATACTATTGCAAGCGTGGAGGCACTTAGGGCAGCAACTCACATTTTATACGAGGCATCGCTACGTGCCAGTCTAGTCGCCGAGGAAGAGAACTTCAAAAATTTCTTTAACACTATCTACAACACTTGTCTTAACTTAGAGAAGAAAAGCTTTTATGACCGCTCAATGTGGTGGAAAGAAGCTCTCAGTAAGATGGGCATTGACTTGCCGTTAGAAGTTCTTAGAGCTGCTACAATAATCTACTGGAAAACTTATAGTATTCTACAAAGACCTTATCCCGAAACATATTATGTCCTGTCATATTTGAAGAAGAAAGGCTATAAAATCGCTATAATAACAGATACTGATGGTGCAATAGGGTTAAAAAGGCTTAGAATAAAACACGTGAGCATTGAGCCATTTATCGACTCGATAATAGTAGCCGGAGATGATGTGCCCTACAAGAAACCGCATCCATTACCCTTCGCCGAGATCTGTAGGCTATTAAGTACCTCACCCAGAGAAACAGTGTACGTGGGAGATGTGCCTGAAAAGGATGTCAGAGGAATTCTTGAGTTAGGAGGAAGAGCCTTCATTATTGATAGACGCGGATCCCGCTTATGGAAGAGCAACGATGATGTGGTGTATATCAGAGATCTTAAAGATCTAATTTACTTCTTTTAATATTGTGGGTGCATATTATGGAACGATTTCATCCCTCGAAGAAGATCATAGGAGAAGTGAGCTGGGAACTTAAAAATAAAAGTGTCCTTTTAGGGGTGACGGGCAGCGCTGCAGCATATAAGAGTATCGATATAGCTAGAGGGCTTATGCGTAGAGGCGGCGAAGTATACGTTGTAATGAGTAAGGAAGCATCCAAACTAATAGGACCCGAACTACTACATTGGGCAACTGGAAACGAGGTTTTTGTCGAAAGGTTTAGCGGGGAAGTGGGCCACATATCTTTATCGGAAATGTGTAGTTCAATGGTCATAGCACCAGCAACAGCCTCAACAATAAATAAAATTGCACACGGAATAGCGGATACAGCCGTTACACTAGCAGCACTATCATTTATTGGAGCAGGAAAGAGCCTGCTCATAGTACCAGCGATGCATATCCAATTATACAATTCTCCACAGCTCCAAAGAAGTCTCAGATTATTAGAGGACATGGGAGTATCAATACTGCCACCCATAAGAGAAGGAGATAAGGCGAAGTTCCCTCTAGTAGAAGATGTCGTTGGAAAAACTGTTTCGCTAACATTAAGAGGAGAAGATTTGAAAAATAAGCGGATACTCGTAACAGCAGGACCTACAAGAGAAAAACTTGATGAAATACGACATTTAACCAATCCTAGTAGCGGTAAAATGGGATTAGCTATTGCCAGAGAAGCTTGGTATAGAGGTGGAACAGTTAAGCTAATTCTAGGACCGACACCAATTAAACCGCCTAAACAAATAGAGCATATATCTGTGGAGACAACTGAGGAAATGTTCGAAGTCTTCGTGGAAGAAGCAAAGTCTTTCTCTCCGGATATCGTAGTTTTAGCCGCAGCCCCCTTAGATTACAAGTTCAGTAAGACGTTTAAGGGGAAAATACGCTCGGGAAGCACTATAAGAGTTACTCTTGAACCTACACCGAAAATTGCCGAAGCAGCTCGACAAGTAGCTACAAACTCTGTTATAATAGGATTTGCTGCGGAAATATTGCCTAAAGAAGAACTTGTTAGGTCTGCTATGGCCAAAATGCAGAGATACGATTTCAATATTATCGTAGCAAATGATGTATCAAGGAGGGATGTGGGATTTGCATCCGATTACAACGAGGTTATAATTATTCACAGAAGTGGAAAAATCCTTGAAGTACCCAAACTCACAAAAAATGAAATAGCCAGAATAATTATAGATGAGGCATTAAAGATCGCAGGAAAATAGGGGGAAAGTATTGAAGATTCTCTCTACACCATTACATATAACAGGCTTTTGGAGATGCCATATAACAGAGGATCCAATAACTAGCGGATCTACGGGAGCAGGCCTATTATTAAAGCCAAGAGCGCAAGTCCACGGCATAATTGAGTCGAGAAAGTGGGAATTATTAGTAAACAGAGTTCCAGTCAACATGCCGCCCGTCAACAAGGCGCTTAAAATAGCTGAGGAAAAATTTCAACTTGAGAGACGGGGGAAAATATTTTTGAAGACCCCTGCTCCAATAGGAGCAGGGTACGCTATTAGTGCAGCGTCTACAATTCTAGCAGTTATCTCAGCTCTAGTCTTCAACAATGTGAAATTCACTATTGAAGGAGCAGCTAGGATAGCCCATATAGCTGAAGTGGAGGAGAGAAGCGGCCTTGGAGATGTAATATCAATGGTGTACGGGGGCCCTCTCGAGATAAGAGTGAGGCCTGGAGCCCCTGGAATAGGTTATGTTGAAAGAATTCCCGTATTTGATGACGTACTCGCATTATGCTTTGACATGGGAAAATATGACACTCGAAGAATGCTTGAAGAACTTGAGTCTAGAATAAATATTGTAGGAAAACCTCTTCCATTCATGCTCGTGGAAAACCCTTCACTGAGAAGATTCTTAGAGCTTTCCGAAAAATTCTCCCTAGAGCTAGGGTTTCTTGAAGAGGGGCTTGCAAGACAAATAAAAAAGATTAAGGGTGTCGTAGGACTATATGTTAAGAAAGGCGTCTTAGTAGTAATAGCCGACAGAAGTTACTCGAGAAGTGTGAAAACAGAAGTTGAGGAAATAACTGGAATAAAAGGTAGGATTTTTGAACTAGACTGTGATGGAGTAAAGTGGGGATGAGACGGGTTGGAACACCATATAATTCCTCCAAGTCATCCTCGATACAAGTCGCTAGTAATCAGGGAAAAAATTGTACAAGGATACTTGAAGGGAATAACTGTATTATCCGGGTTAATAGCCCATGGAAGAGGAGAAGCCTTCGACTACATACTGGGAGAACAAACACATCCCCCTGCTTTAAGAGCTATTGAAGCAGCAGTCGCAACAATGCTATTAGCTAAACACCCAGTAATATCAGTTAACGGAAACGTTGCCGCCCTAGTACCTCGGGAAATAGTGGAGTTCTCGAAGGAAGTCAATGCTGCAATCGAAGTAAACCTATTCTATAGAACTGAGGAGAGGGAGAGAAAGATAAGGGATGTACTGTTGTCTTGTGGAGCTAGAGAGGTCCTAGGTGTTGGAGAAGATGCTTCAGCAACAATACCGGAGCTCCATAGCGAGAGGCGTAGAGTCAGTCCTAGGGGAATACTGATTGCAGATGTTGTTCTCGTGCCACTGGAGGATGGAGATAGAACGGAGGCGTTGAGAAAAATGGGGAAGAAGGTGATCTCAATAGACTTAAATCCGTTCTCTAGGACAGCTCAAATGTCTAATATAACTATAGTTGATAACATAGTTAGAGCTATTCCATTAATGATCGAAAAAGCCAGGGATTTGAAAAGGGCTAGTACCGTGGTCCTTAAGAGAATAGTGGAGAGTTATGATAATAGGATTGTGCTGGGAGAGACGATAAACATAATAAACAATAGGTTGACTGAACTAGCTAAGAAAGGAGTGTTCTTGGAGTTGCCGAAGGCTTAATGTTGAAATAAAAATAAATAAGAGTTACACTTTCTCCGCTTCCTTTACAACAACCATCGTAACAGTAGATCTAACTGATGAAAGTCTTCTTATCTTATTTACTACGATGGATCTTATGTCGTCGAGAGTTTCTCCTTCAACTATAGCCACTATATCGTAGACACCATAAACGAAGTAAGCTTGCTTTACCTCTCTCATTCTACCTAGCTCATTGAGGGTTTCATCCTCCTTGCCGACCTCCGTGCTTATTAAAATTATCGCCTTCACCATTTTAAATTACACCGTATTAGACTATACAACTTAAAGATTATTAAACCTTATTCGCTAGAAAAAGATTTTAAAGAGTAAACAGTTATGATGAGCCAGTGCAACATGACCGAGGATGGAAGAGTTGAGATTACTTTTAATACATGCGGAGGAATTTTATTACAAGGCTCGTAAGAAAGCTGTCGCTGAACCGGAAGAGTTAACTGAGGAAAATTCTGAGAGAAAAACTTCCAATACCCTCGTTGTATTCACAACTGTTGAAGAAGATGACTCGAAGAATCCTAATGTGGTTGTGATAAAAGCGGCTAATGAGATTTTAGATGTATACAATAAGCTTGGAGCAGGTTCGATAACAATCTATCCTTACTCACACTTATCGTCGAATCTAGCTCCACCAAGCGTGGCATTAAGTATTTTAAAGCAGCTTGAAGAAGAATTAAAGAGTAGAATTAGCAACGTCTACAGGGCTCCTTTTGGATGGTATAAAGAGTTCACTTTAAGTTGTTATGGCCATCCTCTTTCAGAACTCTCAAAGAAAATTGAAGCAAAGGAGAGAGTAGAAAGAAGAGAGAAGGAAAGAAGAGAGTACTACATACTTACACTTGAAGGAGACCTCGTTAAACCGGAGGAGTACACGTTTAAAGATGGCGAAAGAGGTTTCATGAACCTAGTGTACAAGGAGGCTTTTAAAAAAGAGCTTGAGGGAGGAGAATCTAAAGTACACTCGTACTGTAAGAAATTTGGGTTTGAGTGGGAGAGTTCTTCGGACCAGGGACACATGAGGTATGGGCCTGAGGCTTCGCTAATGATGGACTTAGTCTCGGAGTATTCGTGGAACATAGCTAGAAGTCTAGGTGTACCAGTATTCCAAGTAAAGGGAACCAATATGTTCGATCTTTCAGTAAAAGCTGTCAGAGAGCATGCTGAACTATTTGGGGATAGACTTTACGTAATTCCCGTTGGAAGTAAGAAATACGTTATGAGGTATGCTGCATGCCATCAGCAATTCTCAATGCTTAAAGATTGGATAATAAGCTACAAGGATCTTCCATTTGGAGTATTCGAAGTGGCTGACAGCTATAGATTGGAGCAGCCGGGAGAGATAGTGCTATGTTTTAGGATGAGAAAGTTCTACATGCCTGACCTTCACATATTAACTAGGGACGTGGAGGAAGCTAAGAAGATAACATTGAAAATACATGAGAAAATATATGAGGAAATAAGGAAGATGGGTAGAGACTACGTTTCCATATACAACACTACGAGAAGTTTCTTCGAGGAAAACAAGGAGTACTTCATGGAACTTTTAAAGATGGAAGGCAAACCTGTTCTCGTGGTCTTCTATCCTGAAGGCAAATATTACTGGGTTATCAATGTGGAGTTCAATATAATCGATGAACTAGGTAGGCCTAGGGAAATAGGAACATTTCAAATAGACCTCGGAAACGCTAAAAGGTTTGGAATATATTATGTTGATGAAAGAGGAGCGAAACATAATCCTGTAATCATACACACAGCTATAATAGGATCGAT
Source organism: Thermoproteota archaeon (assembly GCA_029258925.1). GTDB lineage: Archaea > Thermoproteota > Thermoprotei_A > EX4484-217-1 > JAPDJV01 > JAPDJV01. Next base: position 23,615 of record JAPDJV010000014.1, read on the forward strand.
TGAAAGATATATTTATGCACTACTTGACACTGCAGCTCTAATGGAGAGGAGGGGAGAAAAACCCTATTTGCCAGTGTGGATTTCTCCAATCCAAGTAAGACTATTACCTGTGAGCAAAGAGTACGTTGAGTACTGCATGGGTATTGCTGAGAAAATTGAATCATATGGAATAAGAGTGGATATAGATGATAGAGACATTTCTTTGGCGAAGAAAATTAGAGATGCCGAGACAAGCTGGATCCCTTACATTTGTATAATTGGAAGAAAAGAGGTTGAGGCTGGGAGGCTAAGTGTGAATATAAGACATCTAGGTGTTAAGACCACTATGGGCTTAAATGAGCTAATGGAGAGGATTTTAGAGGAGATAAAGGGTTATCCGAGGAAAACATCTTATCTTCCAGTACTCTTGAGCAAACGGCCAGTATATAAACCCTAAATTACTAATACTATCATAGACCATATATGCATTGAATGCTATTCTAAAAACAATATATTAAAATTTTAAGGGTAGGCCGATGGATAAATGTGATCCAAAAACCCTTCTAGAATTATTGGAGGAAATAGTGAAAGAGTATAAGTGGGAAACTTATGGGAAACCAAGTATTCTAAACGTTATTGAGAGCGAGGATAAAGTTTACGTGATTGTTGAGAACAGGCGAGACAGAGCCTCTATCATCGGATACGGGGGAATTATTGTAAAGGAGGTTTGTAAGAGGCTAGGAGGTAGAAAAGTAATAGTTCTATCATATACAGATCTCTTATCGAAGAGAAGAAGAATATTAGAAGCGGTCAGAAGCCTAGAGAATATCGCCAAAAGTCTTCCAGCCGATACCAAGATTATAGTTGAAAGAATCTTAAAATTAGGAGCAGAGGAGCTTTTTTATCCTCCCAGGAGTATACCGAATCTCCCCCCTATAGATTCAAGAGTGGCAGTTGCTTTCTCAGGTGGTGTAGATAGCACGGCAACACTGTTCATAGCTTTAAAGCTTGGACTAAACCCCATTGCAGTAACAGTTGATCCTGGACCTTTCATAATACCAGCACATACGAAGAAGAGTATTGGAAAAATACTGTCTAAACTAAAAGTTGAGCATCACTACATACCTCCACAAGGAGATTTTAACGAGATTCTAAGGTTGGCTGGCCTCGGATATAGAGTACCCTGTGGAGCATGCTCGAAGATAATTGAACAAACTGTAGTAGAGTACGCGAGGAGGAACAACATAAGAGTAATATTATTTGGTGACAGCCTTTCAACAGGTAGGTTTTCGTGTAGAGTTTTCTTTGATAACATTATCAGATTGAATCTACCAGGGTTCTTATCACTTAGTAAAGCAGATCTTACAGAGATAGCTATGCGTGCAGGACATGGAGAATTGAAGCATATATATGGATGCCCACTTCTCCAATCGTCTATGAAGAAACATAGATGGATGAAGTATATTGCAATAGAAAGAATTCTCCGTGAAACCAGAGCGGGCATACTGGAACCCATGGATGCCCTAAGATACATAAAGAACATATTAAAATTGTAAGATGGGGTTTATTAGTCGGACTTAAGAATCAATGCTCCTGCTCTCGAATACCGTAACCTATCATCTTCAATCTCATAATTAAAGGTATACCAACTATCATTCCTATTAACACTTGCATCACGTTAAATGGTATCTCATATGAGGCCAGCAATATCGCCTCATTAAGTGAGCAACTCGACTGAATTATCCCAGCATAAAGAATGTACACTTCATAAATAAAGTATCCTGATACCATAATGACCCCTCCCCCAAAAATCGATATTATTAGAGGTATTATATGTGATGGAGCTCTCTGCGAGGCTAGCATTATTATTATGAAAACTATAGCGCCGAAGGCAAACCATAACTCGCTTCCTATAACTACATTCACTGGAGATACAGAGAGAGTTGTGCCGCTTCCCCAAACAGTAATATTTATGTCCGGTCCTAGACTCACCTCACCTGAATAGTATGAGATACCTAGGTATGTTATTAGAATACTCAATAGGACTCCTAGCGTTAGAATAATGGTCCTTAGCGCTTTTAGGCTCATTTTAGATAACTTCTCGTATAGTAGTCCCACTATGAGCGCTTCAAGGCCTTTAATTATAGTGGTTGCAGGAGCATAATGTGGTGCTAGAATCATATCAGCTAGCATAGAGCCTAAGCCGCTGACTAGTGCACCTTCAAATGGGCCGAGAACTATAGCCGACGTGTAGACCATAGTTTCTCCTAGATTGAAGTATCCTTGTGTAGATGGTATGTAGACTGTAAGCACTATGGTGGCTATGAAAACTAGCGATGTAAACAACCCTATCCTAGCAATTCTCCTGCTTGAGCGATCCATGGCTCATCGGGAATATTATTAAACTTTTTTCTTGTATTAAAGTTTTTTCTTTAATACAGATCCGAAATTATCTCAAGCAGACGCTTACCTTTCTCTGTCACATAGAACATTCTCCTCCTTCCAACGATCTTCGATGCAACTAAACCTTTCCTCTCCAAGTCTTCTAAATGCTGGTATACTGCTTGAACAGTTATTTTCCTACTCAGATTCTTCCATACCTCGTAGCCGTGTATGGATCCCTTTACATCAATTATTTTAAGTATCATAGTCTTGGTGTCTAAGCTTGGAACAGTTTTCCTTCTCATCTTTTCATAAATGTAGTCAACCGCCTTCAGCCCCGATCCAGTCAATACTATGACGTATGATTCATCTCCTTTGACAATTCCATCCCTAATAATCTTCTTCATTGCTACAATTCCTGTTGCAGCAGCAGGCTCAACAAACACTCCTTCCTTCCTAGCCAGCTCATATAATGCATTTATAGTTTCATCGTATTCTGCAATTAGTGCTCTACCACCAGTATTCTTTACGATCTTGGACACAACCTCCCCGTAGAGAGGTTCCCTCACGTCTAAACCTTTAATCACTTTCTCGTTACTTGACCCCCCTCCCTTCTGTTCATTGACCGTGTCAACGATTGGATGATGAGATTCCGATTGCACTATGTGTATTGAGGGAATTCTGTCTATCATACCTGTGTCGTAGAGTTCTCTGAAGCCCACATATATGCTGTAAGCCGAGAGGCCAGAGCCTGCTGGTATGATAATATTGTCTGGACAACCTTCTTCTTCAAATATCTCAAATGCCATAGTCTTCAACCCCTCTATTGAAAGCGCATTGAGTTCTGCAGTGGCCTGATAATAGCCGAATCTTCCCGCAATGACTATTGATCTATCAATAGCATCGTCTATCACATCCCCATACTCCTCTATGTCAGCTCCGAAAACTATCATTTGAGACAATCTCCCAACGTCCACTTTTGACGGAACTATTATTTTGACTCTTATCCCGGCTCTCGAAGAATATGCTGAAAGAGATGCCCCCATATTTCCATCAGTAGCACAAATGATCTTCCCTGCCCCCACTAGCGCAGCGTGAGACACTATGGGAGAGGCTGCTCTATCACGGAAGCTACCTGTGGGATTACGTGTTTCATCCTTAAAAAACACCTTGTACTCTTTGAACATAACCTGAGATCTTATTAGGGGAGTCAACCCTTCCTCAAGGCTTATCTTCCTCTTAAATAGGGGCTTGGGGAGCATTCCAATGTACTTCCACAAGCTTCTCTCGCATTCTAAGAGGTCCCAGGACAAATCTTCATAATAATATCTAACAATGCCTCCACATCTACCACATATTACTAGAGGAGAGGAATAATCAGCACCGCAACTGGAGCACTTAAATAGCAATTTATGAGGTCACCAATATAGTTCTTAGATGTGATGCTTATTTAATTAGCTTACTGGATTAAAGGTTCCATATTGATGGAATAGTTCCTCGATGAAACATCCAAATTTGGAGAGCCTAGCTGGAATGAGTTAATGGAGTAATATTACTGTTAAGTTAACACATTAGTTTAATCCTCTAGTACTTCCTTTAAAGAAAGTTTTCTCCCTTTCTTCACAAACGTTATTCTTGTGGGAACTCTCACTGGTATACCTAAGTAGCTGAATATGCTGTACAACGTGTATGCATCTAGACGATCTATTTTCCCCTTCTCAACTAATTGCGCTATTCTATGAATGACTATCTTGGTTTCAACAGGATATTGTGCTTCAGCCAATTCTAGTATTTCACGAGCCCTGTCGTCCTCGAGTATGGATAATACTATTTCGCGTGGATCTCTTTTCTCCCTCTTCACTTCTCTAGATGCAGACTTCAATAACATCTTCTTTTGAAGTTCTATCATCTTCTTCCTGAAGGATAGAGGCAAGTCCTCTAAGTTATCCATAGTATATCACCCTCCATCATGTACTTGCTCCCCTTATAGAAGAGTGAACATGATTGTATAAACTTTTAGTTCACTCTCCTAAGTAAACTACTTAAGAGAACTCCTTAAAATACTTGAAGTTGAATATAGTGCTAGAGAGTGATAGTGCATGATTAGAGGAGTTGTTGCAACTGCTCCTGGAAAAGTTACATTGTTCGGTGAACATGCAGTAGTATACGGGGAGCCTGCAATAGTTACTGCTATTAATAAAAGGCTTGAAGTAGAGGTGACTGAAAGAAAGGACGACTTGTTGAAGATAAGAATCGTAAACTTACCTCTCACAGATATAACCATAATCTTTAGAGATAAGAGAAGAATAGGTGCCGAACTAAGTTCTGAAAAAGCTGAGAAAGCCGTTGCTTATATAAAAAAGGCCATTGAGTTAACTTCGAGGCATATTGGAGAGTACAGAGGGGTTAACATAACAGTGCGCTCCGATATGCCTGTAAGTGCAGGGCTTGGAACAAGTGCTGCAGTATCTGTTGCCACAATAACTGCCTACAGTACTCTTCTAGGAAAGAAGCTTTCCCTAGAGGAGATTGCTAGACTGGGATATCTAACAGAGCTAGGAGTTCAGGGAGCAGCCAGTCCCATGGATACTTCAATAACAACATACGGGGGATCTCTTTACATAAAGCCCACTGAAGGGGGAGCTCCGATTATAAGGAAGGTTGAGCTTCCTCCAAATATGAAAGTGGTCATAGGATATGTTCCAAGAACTTCAACCACGAAGGAATTGGTGGCTGAAGTCAAAGAATTGAAGTCAACGTTTCCTGTTCTAATAGAAAACATTATGAAAACTATTGGAGAATTAACTGAAAGAGCATTAGATGCTTTGAAGAGAGAAGACTTGAAATCTCTCGGGAAACTAATGGACATCAACCATGGTCTCTTATCGTCCCTTGGGGTATCTACTCGGGAGCTGGACATAATGGTTTACGCGGCTCGAGAAGCTGGAGCTCTCGGAGCTAAGTTAACTGGTGCGGGGGGAGGAGGATGCATTATAGCTATTGTCCCGAGAGATAAACTGGAGAACGTTATTTCAGCAATAGAGGTTGTTGGTGGAAGAGGTTTTGCGGCAGAAGTTAATTGTCCCGGAGTTAAAGCGTCTCCAACTATATGATGCCCCGCTAGCATACTTTCAATAGATAGACTAAGATGTTGCTTAGACCTATAGGTTACTCAGAAGTTGTTAAGGGAAGTCTAACTAAGCCCTCTATGGAATCATACGATGTGTCATCTGATACCAGTGGCTCTCCTAATATTAATGCAGATGCCGCTATTAAGCTTCTGAAAAAGCTTAAACCATACTTACCCATTATTGAAGAATGTAATATCAATAGTTCAGAGCCCATGGTTCCAACCTCCTTAACACCGTAATCTTCTAATATTTGTCTAAGCGTGATCATAGCTAGCCTGGTTTCTGAAGGAGTTTTTCCAGCTGCCAAGAGAATAGCGTGAAGCCATAGAAGGCAAGTATCCGTGACAATCACGCCCTCCTCTCCCTCTAAAATCCTTCTCACACTGCTATGTTTAGGATGATTAGGGGATAACGCTAGAAGAAATTCTACATCAACCACTGGCATTGCTCATCACCCATTCGCCCGCTTTTTCAATAGCCTCCTTCACATCTATTATCTTGTTGATTATTAGCGAATAAGTGCTTAGAGGATTAACCGGGAGAGGTTCTATAACGATTTTGCCATCTTCAACGTGAATCCTAAGCCTCTGACCCTCCCTTAAACCTAGCATCTCCCTTACGTGTTTAGGAATAATTATTGTAAATCTCTTTCCAATCCTAGTTTCCACCTCCAACATCACACTACACCACTCCACTAAATCCAATACATTAAGACTGTTTATCGTAGTGAGCTTTTTATAGATAACCACTTATCACGCTAAGTGGTGGAAAGTTGAGACTGAATAATGTTTTCGATAGATACGAGCTTTTCATAGTTGATTTAGACGGTGTTTTGTGGAGAGGTAACGAATTAATCGATGGATCCATTGAGACCATTAACATGTTAATTAGCCTGGGGAAGAGCGTTGTGTTCATGACCAATAATTCGACTAAAAGTAGAGCTACCTACGTGGATACTCTTAAGGAAGCAGGAGTGAACGAGGTTTACGTAGAGCAAGTGTATAATAGTGCATATGCTTTAGCTAAATACATTTCTGAGACGAAAAAACGTGTAAGAGCTTTCATAGTAGGAGAGGAAGGCCTTAGAAGAGAACTTGAACTTGTTGGAGTAAAAACGGTGTGTAAACCATATCTCAATATTAAAGCAAATATTGTAGTAGTCGGGTTAGATAGAAAGTTAACGTATAGGAAAATCGCAGTCGCTGTGAAGCTTATTATGGAGGGATCTAAATACTATGCCTGTAATACTGATGCAACAATTCCCCTAGAGTACGGGCTGGCTCCTGGAGCGGGATCTATAGTGTCTGCTATCTCGACGGCTTCAGGTAGAGAACCGGAGTTCATTGCAGGCAAGCCAAATACGTATATGATAGACCTTTGCCTAAGGGACTACAATGTTGAGAGAGAAAAAGTACTCCTTATTGGAGATAGATTGGATACTGACATTAAGGCTGCAAGGAGGGCTGGAATAGATTCGGCTTTAGTTTTGACAGGAGTGACCAGAATCGAAGACTTGAAGAATCTGGAGAATCCCCCTACATATATAATAAAAAGTTTATCTTCTATTTGTAGTACTGCGAAACCACTCCGCTATTACTCATAACCCTATTGTTACCCCTCAACATCATTAAATTATTGTTTTTCTAAATTACGCTGGGAAACACGAGTATAGCAGTCAAGTTATTATAATACTAAGGCGTTAAACGCTAAACGTACTAAAGATTCCATCTCTTTAACACCTGCTTAGCCTTTTAAATAAGTCTACCATCAATGTAACGTGTTTAAACAAAATATTTAAGTGCTTAATAGTTGTAACAATTTCCATCTTGGAATTCCATGGAATTGATGGCCTTGATAATAATGCTTTGTATACCGTGGTCCCGCCAGACACGAACAACCCACCATATCATTTTAAAGTAGAGAATTCAAAATAATTATTAGTAAAAGATATTAAAAAGATGCAAAACAATCACTATAATGTTAGGGAACACGAGTACACTATCTCATTTATGATCTAGGTGGCTTAAAAGTTGCTTACTATAAGCAGGGACCTATTATTGAAGATGTTATTGCCTCTACTCGTACTGTTTGGAACATGTTGGTTAGCATGGAACTATTATGATGTGAGATATTTCATCGAGTGGGCTACAATAGCCGAGAAATATGGAGTAATAGGCATATATTCTCAAGCAGATAAATGCGGATACATGCCCTTATCACCAATATTATTCGTTGCATCGTACGAGCTAGCTAAAACAGCCTCCCAGATGTTCACAAATATCCTACCAGCTCTATCAGAGGTAAACTATTACAGACTGATCATAAAGATGCCTCTACTAATATCAATAGTATTAGTTGGGTACATAATGTATAGAAACGATGGATGGAACGTTGCCAAATGGTGGTTTTATGGGGTTCCAGTATGGGTGGTTTTGTGGACCTATCAGTTCGATCCAATAATGCTCCTCTTCATGCTCATTGGAACATATAGTTTAATCAAAAGAGAATACTTTAAGGCCGGGTTATGGCTAGGTATCGGAGCAGCATTTAAGTATATACCAGCCCTCATAATTCCCTTCGGGGTAAAAATAGCTGGTAATAGAAGGGAAAAAATACTTCTACTATTAGGCTTCCTCATTCCAGTGCTTATTGTCACGCTTCCATTTTTAGTATTCGATATTTCAGGTTTCTTCAACCAAGCGTTTGGATTTCATATGAACAGATATCCACAGATGCTCTCGATATTTAATATACCTCAACTATTAGGGGGATTCGAGATGTCTCCCTTGGAATTAAAAATAATAACATTAATTTGGTTACCGTTATTCATAACCTTCTATATAATTGGACTATTAATGATGCCTTCGAAAAGTGGGGATAAGGACTCCATAATGTTGAGTATATGTGTTCTTATACTCTCCTTTATGATATTTAATAAAGTTCACAATGGGAATTATTTGATATGGGTATATCCTTATCTCTCTTACTGGATTGCTAAGAAAAACTCCCGGATAAAAGCATTATTCATTATTGCTGGAATCGTAGGAGCCGTAGGATACCCAACTATAGTTTACCTTCCCGCTGCAACCCTAGATAAGCCGGTATTCATAGAGGAGGATAAAGTATGGTACAATGCTAGAGACATCTTCTTAAGATCTTGGGAGGGTGCTGGGGAAAGCATTGGGGTGAGAGTTATTTCGTGGCTAAAGGGAAGTATGAGGGATGGCATGGTCTGGGTTTACATAAACCTGAATATACTGGGAGCGGTACTGGTCGCAGCATATAATGTCATTTTAATTTACTTCATGCTCAGCATGCTCAAGATAGGTTCACTGGGAGAACTTGCTGAGAAGATTAAAGAAGCTTACATTAAGTTATTGACATATTTCAGGAAAGTGATGTTAACAAAAATATTTTAGGGAGAAATCAGAGATAATGATGTACACTTAATTATGCTACGGGGTTTAACAGGAGTTGTGCGGCATAATTGGCATATGTTCACTTAAAGATGCTGTAAGCACGCCTCCTGCACTCATAATCAGAAGAGGCCTTGAAAAACTGGAGTACAGAGGCTACGATAGTGTAGGTATTGCAAGTATACATGACAATAAGATCATCATCAGAAAAGGTAAGGGGAAAATAAGAGAAGTAAATGCCCATAAGAGATTGGACGGGGTTCCCGGCTTAGTTGTAATAGGACATACAAGATGGGCTACTCACGGGAGGCCAAGTGATGAAAACGCCCATCCCCACATAGATTGTAAGGGGGAAATAGCTGTAGTTCATAATGGGATAATACAGAACTATTATCAGCTAAAACAATATCTGGAGGAAAGAGGACACAGGTTTAGAAGTGAAACAGACACTGAAGTGATACCTCACTTAATAGAGGAGGGGCTGAAGAGGTCGAGGTGTTTTTTCGAGGCATTTAGGGAAGCTGTGAGAAAATTGAAGGGTAGCTATGCCCTTGGAGTAATAACAGTGTTTGAACCGGACAAAATATTCTTTGCGAGAAAAGATTCTCCTCTAATTGTGGGGCTAGGCAATGGATACAATTTCATTGCAAGCGATATACCCGCTTTCCTAGACTACACCCGCAAGATAGTAGTTGTTCACGACCATGAAATAGGATATATCTCACCTCATGAAGTGTACTTCGAGGACATTAATGGAAGATCTATATCAATCAGCAATAGAATAAGACTCATTGATTGGACCCCGGAGATGGCGGCTAAGGCTGGCTATCCACATTTCATGTTGAAGGAGATTCATGAACAACCCATCGCACTCGCAAATACTTTAAGAGGCCTAGGAGTCGAAGTGGAGAAAGCCGCTGAAATCCTCTTAAACGCCGAACGAGTGTTTCTTGCTGCAGCTGGAACAAGTTACCATGCATGTCTAGTCGCAGACTACCTAATGAGTACTGTTGCTTCAAAACCCACAATACCCTTCATTTCTAGCGAATATAAAAAGTATAGAAATTGTGTTACTGAGCGAGACGTTCTATTAGCGGTTTCTCAGAGCGGGGAAACTATTGATACGCTCATGGCTGTAAGGAACTTTAAGAATAGGGGAGCCACAATAATATCTCTATCAAATGTAATAGAAAGTGCCATACCCAGGGAATCTGATCTCACAATATACACTAGAGCGGGACCTGAAATAGGCGTAGCAGCAACTAAGACGTTTACAACGCAAGTTCTATCACTTGCCGCGATCACAGTCAACCTAGCATTCCTAAATGGATCAATTGATAGAATGGAGAGAAAGGAACTTCTAGACCAGCTCTCCTATGCACCTAAAATTGCAGAGAAGTCGATAATGGTCACAGAGGGAATAATAAGGGAGTTCAGTAGGGAACTATCTAACAAGAACAATGCATATTACTTGGGGCGGGGAATAGGGGTTCCAGTAGCTATGGAGGGCGCATTAAAGCTAAAGGAAATCGCCTATATACATGCCGAAGCATATCCAGCTGGCGAGAGCAAGCATGGACCAATAGCATTAGTAGAGCAAGGTTTCCCCGTTCTCTTTATCATAATGGACGACAATAACTATACTCATATCCTAGGAAACATAGAAGAAATGAGCGCCAGAGACGCGCTGACTATAGGAATAGTCCCGGAGGGTGATAAGGAGGCTTCCGAGAAGTTGACTATGGTCATCAAAGTGCCTAGGTCTCCTTGGATAACTTCTCCAATAACTTACACCCCGCCGCTCCAACTCCTAGCATACTATGTGTGTATTGAACGAGGTTATGATCCGGATAAGCCGAGGAACCTTGCTAAAACGGTTACGGTGGAGTGATAATATGATTGGAAGAAGATTGAAAACTATTGTGTTAGCAGGCGGGCCAGGCATAAACATGAGGCCCTTATCTGATGGGATCCCTAAGGTACTGCTTAAGGTTGCAGGAAAATCAATAATAGACTATCCTCTTTCCTCTTTAAAAGAAACTGGAATAACTGATATAACAGTTGTTATATCAGATAAAATGGTCGAGGAATATATTGAGAGTAAGTGGGGTAGGAGCTTAGATATTTCCATAGTGTACCAGGAGAAGAAGGGAATTGAGGAAGCAATTAAAGTGGGAATAGAGGCTTCCAACGTACGAGAAAATGTTATGATAGTTTACGGAGATGTTATCACCTCCACTAATGCATACAGTGTAGTATTAGATGCGTATCTATCTACAAACGTGGACGGAGTAGTGCTAACAGTTCCGCTAGGACAATACGAGACTTATGGAATAATTCTCTGGGAAAACGGTCTTTTAAAGAAAATAGTAGAGAAGCCTGTTACTCCCCAAGAATCGTCGATGGCTGTTGGAGGAGTGTTCATTCTACCAGTTGACATAAGGGATCATTTTGAAAGAGGACATACCATAACAGAGGCTTTAAACATTATGGCTCGGGAGAGAAAGATAATCTCAGCTTTCTGGAGTGGTATATGGATAGATGTGGGCTTTCCATGGGACATATTGGAAGCAAACCGCTTAATTCTTAGGCAAATAAGGGAGTCACGGATTAGTAGTAGGGCTACTATCGAGAACACTGCCGTAATAAAGGGGCCTATAGTAGTGGAGGATAACGCTTATATCGATCACTATGCTGTCATAAAGGGACCTGCCTACATAGGACCTAATACTTTCATAGGGATGGGCTCTTTCATAAGAGAGTTCACAAGTGTGGAGGAAGGGGCAGTCATTGGTGCACATGCTGAAGCTAGAAGGTGTAGTCTTCAACCGGAGTCCAGTATAGGATCATCTGCATTTATAGGTGATACTGTTGTAGGCTATAAAGCTTCTATTGGACCGAATGTGGTAACATTGAATGTTCTTCCCTCAGGAGTGAAAATATCTAGAGTCACACCAATAAGAGTGAGAGGTAAAAGTATCGCTAAATTAGGTGGGATAATAGGTACGGAGGCCAAGGTCGGAGCTGGAAGTATCCTATACCCTGGTGCAGTAATAAGAGCTTACTCGTGGATCCCTCCCTTATCTATTATTGAAAGAGAAGAGCTGTAAGGACAACCACTATTTGTTTCTCTTCCCCTCTACGAACTCAATAAACCACTTTCTGGCAATATCATCATCTGGTGCTTGAACGGGCGGATGTTTGAAGAAGTAAGCAGAGATACTTGGAACAACGCCTCCGATTCCCCTATCTAATGCAATCTTAGTCCCCCTTATCACATCTATCATTGCCCCGGCAAACATCGACTTATCGTCTACTCTTAGTTTAGCCTCAACTATTACTGGAAAACCAGCAAAGCTTGTCCCCCTAATGTATATGTAGGCAATTTTAGTGTTTCCCAGAAAGGGAACATAATCGCTAGGTCCTATTCTAATCCGCCCTCCGTCAATTAAGTTATCGCCATATGGAAGAACGCTGGTGACAGCCTTAGTTTTACTAATTCTCTTACTCTCCAGCCTCTCCTCAACAGTCATATTTAGAAAATCCGTGTTCCCCCCAATATTCAGCTGGTAAGTTTCTTCTACCACAACACCTCTCTTATGCATCAGGGCCACAAGTGTTCTATGTAGAATAGTAGCGCCCAATTGACCCTTCACGTCATCCCCTACAAGAGGTAAACCAGCCTCTTCGTACTTCTTCGGCCATGTACCAGTAGGGTCACTAGCAACAAATATAGGTATGCTATTTATGAAAGCTGCTCCAGCAATCTTTGCGGCTTCAGCATAGAAGAAAGTGGCTCTCTTGCTTCCAACAGGTAAAAAGTTTATCACTATGTGGGCACCTGACTCCCTAATCTTTTCTGCAACATCCTCAACCGTAGGCTCTTTGCCAGAATATGGCTTAAAGACAGGCCTCATATGATTTGCTACTCCATCTAAAATAGGGCCTTTCTCGACAACTACTCCAAGTTTCGGCAGGTCAAAAAACTTTCTTGTTATATTGGGGGGCTGAAATATTGCATCGCTTAGATCTTTCCCGATTTTATTTTCGGAGACGTCGAACGCTGCAACCCACTCTATATCCCTTACATCGTATCCACATAAATTAACGCTCATCAGCCCAGGTACTATGGGGCTTTCCTCAAAGTCTATATTTGAGTAATAATAGACTCCTTGAACTAGCGCTGAAGCACAATTTCCCACTCCTATAATAGCACACCTTATCTTTCTACCCATACTGACACCCTATATTTATAGACATAAATATAGCTTTAAAAATATATTTACAAACATAAATATAGTAAAATATAGAGGCCTCAACATGTAGGGAGTCTAGAATGTTTAACGAGAGTAAGGCTCTGAAAAGGCTGTTCAGAAAACTTACAATAGAGAACTTGTGGTTATATATAATATTCCTCTTAAAGAGGGGGCCTATGTATGGATATCAAATAAAATTATCTTTAAGTGAAGTCTTTAATATAAGACCAGCAACAGTAACTGTTTACGCTGTTCTCTATAAAATGGTTAGAGAGGGCTTAATTGAAAAGTCTAATATCAATGGCAGAACAATGTATAAAGTAACTAATAGAGGTCTAGAGAATTTTCAGCGAGGACTAAGATTCATTGAAGATGTTCTCGAGAAATTAAAAGGTCCATAATTTTGTAATGTTGCTTTAAGTTCTTTATGGGAGAGTTCCTCTCCTACAACGTTACTCTGTTTAACCCTCCCTACTAGGTATAGGGTTAAATATCCATACTACACTATTGATGGCATGCCTGTTTCAAAGAGCATTAATGTTGTAAAGAGCTTAACATAGTTCAATAAGATTACTCCTTCTTCTCTTCCTCAGTCTTTTCTTCAACCTCTTCTCCCTCAAGTTTCTTTAGCTCTTCCTCTAATTCTTTTTCGAGTTCTTCTATGGGTTTGGGAGGCGGAGTTGTCGCTAAAGTGTATCCTATCCAAGCTAAAATGCCGAACACTGCTGCTACTGCTAGGAATAGTGTTATCTTAATTAAGTGTATATCCCACCCTTCAGTTCCAGGAATCATTCCTGGGAAGAATAACAGTACTAGATATGCTGCAACAACTATTATACTTATTATGACGAGAAGTGCGCCTATTATCTGATCTTTACTCACTTCATCATCACCCTTTTCAATTATCAATAACAATTGGTATCACATATTTAAATATTCTTCACAATGGGTATGTTGGAAGGAAATAATACTCGTTAAACGATTCTATATTCCTTATTTGATGATAAGTATGCCATGCCTTCCTCAACCATTAGTGTTAGAAGCTTTTTTTCTTCTTCTCCAAGAGCCTCCACATCCTTTGCTTTTAAAGGAAACTTTTTTGAGAACTCGTTGTAGAAGTCTGCATCTACAACGTAAGACGAAATTATCTTCGCTAAGCCTCTCTTGATGTAATTCTCCAACGCTCCTCCAACAATGTTTTTCGCTTCCAGGACTGTCATTAACTTCCTCCGCTTCAACTCCTTTAGAAAGGGATCAGCATGGTTTTTTATGAATATTTTTTTAAGAGAATACGAGAATATCTGCAGCTCTTTTTCAATTTTACTTAGTCTATCCCTTACTTTACCTATGTCATCAGAGAGGCTGTTCACGGCACTCTCTAGCTTTATAATTCTCCTCGATAATTTATCCACTTTATTTTCTAGTTCTCTCAGTTTCGTGGAGAGGCTGTAGGCTCCGGATACCCCGACCTCAGGCCTGATAGTTCTCCTAGACTCTAAGTACCTGTCCTCATAGTCCTCATTAATTGCGCTCTCCAATTTGGATTCTCTAGAGGTCGTTGCTATGTAGCCGTGAACCCCTCTTGCAACAAGGCCTCTGTCTCTAAGTCTATAGAGTATTGCTCTAACAAGAGAGTAGCTTATTCCAAGGTAATCAGCTATCTCCCTGGGCTTAGACTCTGGATTCTCCCTCAGAAACTTCAGTACTTTATCTTCAATACTCACTTTCCATCAAGTTACATATAGTAAATTTTGGAGGATTAAAAATTAGCGTTTAGATTCTCGTTAAGAATTCTTCAACTATCTCCCCAAGGCTTGGACCGGAAATTTCCACAAGCTCATAGAATACTTTAACTACTGGTTTATTTAGCTTAAGATATCTTGAGATGTCAGATGGGGTTCCAAGAATTATTACATCTGCCTCTGCATTATTGAGTGTTTCCTCGAGATCTCTGATTTGTCTTTCACCGTATCCAAGAGATGGAACCACTGGCCCCATGTGTCTATATTCCTCGTATGCTCTCTTTAAATCGCCAACAGCATAGGGTCTTGGATCAACTATTTTAGAAGCTCCATAAATTTTGGCTGCAATATAGCCAGCACCATAGGATAAGCCGCCGTGCGTTACACTTGGTCCGTCCTCCACTACGATAACCCTTTTATTCTTAATCAACTCGGGTTTGTCAACGTGAATTCTGCTGTCAGCTAGTATCATTTTTGCTCTGGGATTCGCTTTTTTACAATTCTCGACTACTCTCTCAACATTCTCCTTTCTAGCAGACCCCACCTTATTCACTACTATTACGTCTGCCATTCTCAGATTAGCTTCGCCTGGATACGAGCACATTTCATGCCCCGGCCTCATAGGATCTACAACGACTATGTGGAGGTCGGGTTTGAAGAAGGGGAGGTCGTTGTTTCCTCCATCCCATAATATTATATCTGCCTCCTTTTCTGCTCTTCTCAAGATTTTTTCATAATCTACGCCAGCATAAACTGTTAAACCCATTTCAATGTACTTCTCATACTCCTCTCTTTCCTCAATAGTGCACTCGTATTTATCTAAGTCCTTAAGAGAGGAGAATCTTTGGACAATTTGCTTTCTCAAATCTCCATATGGCATAGGGTGTCTTACAACCACTGTTCTCAATCCCTTTGAAGACAATATTTTTACTATTTTTCTTGATACAGTGCTTTTTCCAGCCCCTGTTCTAACAGCGCATACTGCAATAACTGGTTTATTCGATTTCAACATTGTGGATTTGGAACCCATCAACTTGAAGTCTGCTCCCGCCGCTAAGACTGTTGAATATTTGTGTCCAACATCCTCGTGAAGTAAATCACTATATGCAAGCACTACTTCGTCAACATCAAATTCCTTGATAAGCTTTACCAGGTCTGTCTCAGGGTAAATTGGAATGCCTTTGGGATAAAGTTTACCAGCAAGCTCTGGAGGATAAAGTCTGTTCTCAATATTTGGGATTTGTGATGCAGTAAACGCTACGACTCTGTAGTCCTCGTTGTTCCTGAAGAAAACGTTGAAATTGTGGAAATCGCGGCCAGCCGCCCCCATTATTATGACTCTTACGGGTTTCCTATGCATCTTAGTCATCTCACACACAGTCACTGATATTCGACATACAACTTTTGGTTTCTTGGTAAAATGATGCAAAAATATATGTTTTACTGAAAGGATGAAAATACTACAAGAATACTTCATAAAAGCTCGCTAGAATGTTATGGAGTGTAAGGATCTATTAGAGTCCCTTACTAACTCCGGTAGCTACGTAGGTTGTTGAGGCAATGTTTATGATAATATGAATTAAAGCTTTTAGTACTTAATCTTTCTCAAAATCTTACTTGCTTCCTCAACGTCTTTATGAGTATCTATGCTTTTCCAGAAGACATCCTTATATGGAACTGCCTTTAATTTACCCTTATTCGCCAACAAGGGGAAGCTAGTTTTTTCTATATCTCCCTTTTCCGGCAAATAATCAAATATTTCGGGCGTAAAACAGTAGACACCAGCATTTATCCAATAATCGGATATTATAGGTTTCTCGACGAACCTTTTAATTGATAGAGTGCTTGGATCGTATTCCACTATACCGTATGGAGATGGCAGAGGAACAATAGCTATAGTTCCCACAATATTTTCCTCCAAGCTTTCGCCTAAGAGAGATAGATCTATATCAGATATTATGTCGCCATTTAACACGTAGAAAAAGTCTTCGTTCTTCAAGAAAGGCTCCGCATTCTTAACTCCTCCGCCAGTCCCCAAAGGTACATCTTCGACAACATAGCTAACTCTTACACCAAAATTCCTCCCGCTGCCAATAACCTCCATCATTTTCTCCCTTAAGTAGCCGACTGCCAGAATTACCTCCCTAATCCCATACTTCTTAAGCCACTCAAACTGCCATCCTATAATGGGTTTACCCGCCACTTCAACAAGAGGTTTAGGAATGTCTCGTGTTATAGGTCTTAGTCTCTTTCCAAAGCCTCCTGCAAGTATTAAAGCCTTCATACTATACCCTCTTTGAGAAAGCGTTGTCCAACGTTATATAGTCCTAGCTCTAGTAGTTTAATAATTTTATCGTTTTCGATGCTGACAACATTTAACTATTTCCTCTCAACTAAGCGGTTAGGGGTATGTATGATTAACGTGGCCGTAGTAGGAGTCGGAGGATGGGGAATAAATCACGTGAGAGTGCTCAGAGACCTCATGGGGGAGGGGCTTGTTAAAGAAATAGTTGCAGTCGACATAAATGAGGCGAGGTTGAAAGCAGTCTCAAGAAGATTTTCATGCAGTTATACGACTAATTATGATGATGTATTGAAGATGGATAGTATTGAAGGGGTAATAATTAGCTCTCCAACACCATTACATTTCGAGCACGCGTTAAAAGCAATAGAACATGGAAAACACGTCTTAGTTGAAAAACCTATGACCTCAACAGTGAGTGAGGCGATTAGACTCATCAGAGCAGCCGAAAGAGAGAACGTGATACTAATGGTAGGATTCATAATGAGGTATGGTACTGGCATAGAGTATGTGAAAAGAGAGATAATAGAGAAAAACGTCCTTGGGAGAATAATTACAATATCTGCTAAAAGAACATCTTTTTGGCCAAATAGGCCAATGGACGTCGGCGTAATTAGAGATTTAGCTATCCACGATATAGATGTAATATACTATTTGACGAAACAGAATGCTCAGTACGTGTATGGTGTGGCTGGAATGCTTAAACACGAATATGAGGACTACGCTGTAATTATGATAAAATACGATGACATGACGGGCATAATCGAGGCAAACTGGGTTACACCCTACAAGACTAGAACTCTGTACATAACAGGCGAGAGGGCATCGCTAACATTAGACTATATGACCCAAGAAGTCACGCTCTTAAAGGAGGACTGCGTGTACAAGCCAAGAATAAGATATGAAGAGCCGCTCCTAAGAGAGGATAGAGACTTTATAACCTCGATAATTGAAGGTAAAAAACCCCTAGTTACAGGAGAAGATGGATTGAGAGCACTAGCCATATGTGAAGCAGCATTAAAGTCTGCTGTAGAAAATAAAATAGTAAAGGTATCTTACTATTTCTAAATCTCAGCGCTTTGGCCCCATATCACCGGGAACAACCCTCATTTAGGGCTTGCATTTAATGCAAGCCCGTCTCATCATCTATCAATTTAAATTTGAGTATAGTAATTAATAAAGGTTGATGAAGATGCGAAGAGAACGCGTGAAGTTTCTTGGTAGACATCTCATGGTTAAGGGAAAGTATGTGAAAATGATTTTAGAGGGAAGAAAGAAGACTACCATAAGACTGGGAATAGTAAAACCGAAATATAGAGACGTTATACTGCATGGAGGCGGAAGCCCAGTAGCTTTAATCAGAATAACAGGAGTACAAGTAAAGAAGGTTAAGGATCTTACAGATGAGGATGCTTTGAGAGACGGATTTAGGGCGAGAAAGGAACTTATAAAAGCCCTAGAGAAAGCCTACGGGAAACTAGACGAAAACCAGCTTGTTACAATCATCGAATTCCACGTACTAAAGCCTATTACCAGAGAGGAAGATGAGTTAATGGGACTTACACCTATCGAGGCAGCAAGAATAGCCCTAAGATACGATGATCAGCTTGGAGACGAGGAGAGGAGAACGTTATTAGAACTTACGAGAACAAATAGTTTGAGGAAAACCGCTGAAAGAGTCTACGGAAGTATTGGAGCAAAGTGGAGAATCAAGAGAATACTGAGAGATAGCTTTAAACGATTAAAGGAGAGGGGAGTGTTGAGATAGACTATGATGCCCATACTGAAAAAAGGATCCCTAGTTAGGGGAGACAAGAAAACGGTCGTAACGTGCATCAAACTCTTAGACTCGAATGATACCATATACAAGATGGTAGATGTTGAGAAGATAATCATCAAGGGCTATGGAAAAATCTCGAGGGATCTGGAGAGAGAAAGAGAAACTTTTTACTTAGTTCTAGAAGGATACGCTAAAGTGAGCTTTCCAGGCGATGAGAGGACTCAGGCAATCTTCATGTCTCCAGGAGATCTACTATATATTCCCCCAGGCATTACGCATTCCATTATGAATACGAGCGACGAACAACTAGTAATATACGTATTCTACTGCCCTACAAGACATTCTAACAACCACATTAACTCGATGAGCCAATAATACTTTAAGTGGATGTCCACGGCTATTATTACTATAATGGGGTGACATCAATGGATATCATTGACTTCATATTAAGATTCCTTGGACTAAAAAATAGTGAAACAAGTCCAATAACCTCGTGTAGTTTTATAAACATGGAGTCTCCTGGCGAGTTTAAAAATATCAATGTTGAGACTGAAATCCCACTAGATTTAATAAGGTATGAGAAAGACGACGTAATTCTCGAAGCAACGTGTCCCAAATGTGGGAAAACAAACGTATTGAGGGAGTTCAGTAAAGTGGATGGTCCAGTATATAGTAAAGTTGACGTAGGTAAAGGAGTCTTTAGGCCAATGATTAGAATACACACTATACAAACTTGCACGAAGTGTGGACACGTTAAGAGTAAAAAAATTATAATGATACCTCTGGATACAAGTGATGCTCTTTCAGTATTCATGAATAGAGAACTAAAGGAAACGATAGAATTAATAAGAGCGAGGAGCCAGAGGATAGAAAACGTTCTTAAAAAGTTCATAGTATAAGTATCTGGAGAGAGTAGAGGGAAGAATATTGGCAAGATGGGTTCTAAAGTGTCTAGAGTGTGGAGAAGAGTGGCTACTCGAGGTCAGCTATGATATTTCTGAAATGGATAGAATATACCACTACTGTAGTAAGTGTGGGAAAAACACTTTTCACAAAATATTGAGGATGGAGCCTTTGTAAGTGCGAGTTTAGTCAAGTTTGATTTATGTGATACTAACTATTTATCCATAATATTCCTTGGGCATTTATTGTAAACGACTTTGCTTATGAAATACATTTTGACACGTTGGGCTGAAAAATTACGTATTAAAGTTCAGCACCATAGAATTTTGGTAATCGCTCACCTGAGAACAATAGATTAGGTAACTTAGAGCATAGTCCTCATGCTACCCTAAAATCATTCATTTTTATATAACTTCTCAGATGACTCAGCTAAGCCTGCAGAAGCTTCTGCAACTATGTAAATTAGACTTAGTAAAACGAAGAATATTCCATAGACCCATAATATTATGCTTAGATCTATTCTTGCGGTGACTATGTAGTCTCCTATTTCCATAGAAATTATAAATATCCCTCCATTAAGAAAAATGTACATTATTGAGAAACCTACTGCAACAAGTACCCCTCTAACTACGTATTCTAGTGGAGTATTTTCTACAATAAACTCTACTATAGAGATCGCTATAAATAATGTGAGAGCAGCATAAGATGCTCCATAAACGTCTCCAAAAGGGATTTTTAGGGCTTGCATTGGAAGAATTCTACCTATCACCATTACTGGTATTATTACGAAAACTAGAGCTTCAATAATGCCGTAAATAGTTCCCTTAATTATGCCCATAACTATTCTCTTAATTAATTTGTTAACCACTAGAGGACCCCTCCCAAGCCAATATGTCTCTACCTCCCACTACGATGTAAACCCTATAATCAAAGCCTCCCTGCATTCTTCGAAGTTCCTCCAGGGAGAATACGTCGCAAAAGTCCTTTTGAAACACTGAGGCGGAGGGGATTGTTATGTTTAGTTCCTCTACTCTTGGATGTACCCCCTCAGATAGCAACTCCACTTTAAGGACTACGTTTTCTAAAGATATGAAACTAGGGTTAACACCTTGCACCCTAAATCGTACTTGAAAGTGCGTCGTATTCCCAGGTCCAACAGGTTCGAACGATACTAAGTAAACACCTACTTGTTCCATTAATGTGAAGTTTAGAGGTTTTTTGCTTGTAATGTTAAAAGAGAAGGCGTACAGACCCTTATATGTGAAGGAGTAGAGTAGAGAGACGTTGATTTTTCCTTCTTCTATAATCTTGACGATCTTCTCAAGAGGAATACTAGTTTCTAAAGCTAGGGTTTTGTTGGTCTTAGGGGGAAGCCTATCTAGTTGTCCTTCAGAAGTAAAGTATTGTGTCGATA
The DNA here is from genome assembly GCA_029258925.1 of Thermoproteota archaeon. GTDB lineage: Archaea > Thermoproteota > Thermoprotei_A > EX4484-217-1 > JAPDJV01 > JAPDJV01. The sequence continues at coordinate 44,920 of JAPDJV010000014.1, forward strand.
ATAGTAGTTTAACATCCTGTATCTCTGATGAGCCATTATTGCTCACCAATATTTCAGTACTGAAAAAAGCTGTATCGTTTACGATGTTTATGCTCATGCTCTGTATTGAGGCCTGGAATCTTCCTGAAACAAGATCCTGAAATAGGTTGATTAAGGGGAAAGTGAAGGCAACTATTGCAACTACTCCTATAAGCATCGTTGTAAAACGTAAGAGGCTTATAGAAACCCTCATCACGTACACCGTTGCTCAGCATGAAGCTATTCTGGAGTCTTCGAGACAAGTATTTGAACCCCTCTTATGGACACTAGCGAGCCAACCCAGGCCATTATTCCCAAATACGTAACCCTTAGAGCAACATAGACTAGTAAACTAACTGCTACCTCAACTACACTCTCTAAGCTTTTAGAACTAGCCTGCGAAAAGATTTGTCTAAATTCTTGAGGAGACATCTCTCCTAATAGTAAGAATGCCTGCCAGAAGGTGAACAATAGTAGTGCTATACCAACTATTAAGATAGCTAAACCCAGGTAAAATTTCTCCTCCATAAAAACGTCCTCCGCCGCCCGGGTTGATAAAAGATTCTCCAACCCTTAGATATAAAAGTATCTACTTTACCAGTATATCAGTAAGAAGGTGATGATAATAATGTCCGAGGAGGAGAAAGCTGAATTTTACGAGATTCTTAAAAAGTTTGCTGATAGTGTGGGCGTATCAGGATACGAGATGGAGATCAGGAACAGGGTTATTGAAGAATTAGAGAAGCTTGTCGATAAGGTTGAAGTTGACAAGTTCGGTAATGTCATAGGTATAAGAAAGGGGAGAAGCGACCTAAAGGTAATGATAGCGGCCCACATGGATGAGATAGGTTTAATGGTATCGCACATAGACAAGCGAGGATTCCTGCATTTTACTAGTGTTGGAGGATGGAGCAATAGGCTTCTACCGGGTCAAAGAGTAATAGTTTACGGAGATAGCGGTCCAGTATTCGGAGTAATAGGTTTAAAGCCCCCACACTTAGAGACTCAGGAGGAGGCTAAGGAAGTCATACCAATGCGTAAATTGTTCATAGATATTGGAGCTTCAAGCAGGGAGGAGGCTGAAAGGCTTGGGATTAGAGAAGGTAGTATAGCAGTATTAGATAGACAAGTAGTGAGATTATCGGGGAGTAGAGTAACGGGTAAAGCATTTGACGACAGAGTGGGGGTAGCCTGCATGGTTTATGCTCTAAGGCTTCTGGAGAAGAAGGAAATAGAGCCTACGGTGTATGCTGTTGCTACAGTTCAAGAAGAGGTAGGATTAATTGGAGCTAGAGTTTCATCTTTTAAGATTACACCTGATGCTGCCATTGCGTTAGACGTTACTATAGCGTGTGACGTGCCAGGGGTTGAAGAGAAAAACTGGGTAACTCAACTTGGTAAGGGTCCAGCAATTAAAATCATGGATGGAATGATGGTAAACAGATTCATCGCCCACCCGTCTATAGTAAGATTCTTGAGGAAGATTGCTGAGGAGGAGAAAATACCGTATCAGCTCGAAGTCTTGGTGGGAGGAACTACGGATGCCAGCATGATAGCATTAACTAAAGAAGGCGTACCTACTGGAGCAATATCAATTCCAACAAGGTACATTCATTCGCCAATAGAGGTCCTCGACCTAACCGATGCTGTAAACGCCTCTAAACTGCTTTCAACAGCCTTGGCAAAGTTTACCCCAGACGTGATAAAAATCTAAGGACACTATCTTTTTTCATTTAACATTATTTAGGGCTTAATGTATTTGGTTAACTTTTCCTGACAAAGCCACATCCTAAATATTCTAGATCTACTAACTATTTCCCCCACGTCCACCTTCAGCCTCCTTGAAATGATCCTCAATAGTTCCCCGAAAGAACTTGGCTTCTCAGGCTTTACGTTAAATGCTCTCCTTATACTCTCACGAATATGCCAATTTCCCACCGGGGTGAAGTATTCCGGTCTCACCTCTCTTACTACAACCACAGTTGCCTGCCTCCTCATACCCATCAATCCTTCTAAAATTCCCGTTCTAATAGCGTAGTAGCCTCCATCCATGGGTCCCCTACATCTACCATCCCATAGCTCGTAGTTTTCCACGATCACGGGAGCCTTGGATCTCCCCGTCCAAACACTCCCCGGAAGCCATACTTCGATCATTTCAAAAGAGTAGGATTGAGGCAACAATATTATTTCAAAATGGTTACCTAAGTACTCAGCGTGAAATAGTAGAACTTCATCTACTCGATCGAAAGTCTTTACCTTCGACAGTAAGTAGTCACCTACAATATTGTCGACGGCAGTTATAGACCATCGTGTTGGAACAATTCTTCTATTAGCATGCATGCCTAGAGCGCCGGCGCTGAAAAGCCTGATTATGTCATATATTGATACACCATGCTTGTACAATTCTATTACAGCATCTCTTGCTCTAATATCTAGGCTACTTACAACTCTCTCTACAGGTTTAGGAACGCTCGGATTACCCACTACCCTCAATTTAGTTAGGGGAGCCGATGGTCCTATGGGCTTGATAATTTCATCAAACCTTAATGTCGGCACAGGATTTCTTGAAAGCGTTATCTCGCTCTCAACAGGTTTTGTCGATACTATCATCCACTGTATTTCGTCAATTACATTACTTCTTCTAATATCCCTCTTCACGTGAACCTTGATAGATGGATATATCATGGATGCTCTCAGCCTTATTATATCTTCGAGACTTAGATTTCCCCACCATTCCTCCGGATTATCGTAAAGTTTAGCTTCTTCCCCCAATAATGTAGGCAACGCCGGAAACAATGAGATTCTCGGATACCCTCTTTCACCAACGACTAATGAAGGCGGGGTAGCCCCGTAGACTACTCTATTCTTAATCTCCATGGTCACTCTTACAGATTCCCTAAATCTAAGTAGAATTGGACAAACAGGTCTCCCGCAAAGTCTTCTCGAACCCTTACATATGACGCAAATATTTCTCGAACTCTCTATCATTCTAGATCTTCCTTTATAGCTCCTAGTTATATCTGTTTTTAAAATAATATTTTTATCTGAATACGAAAATGCTTTTACTCCTAAATCGTATAATAATGGGCGGTGGTATTTGGTGTTGATATGTATTGTTTCAGATACCCATGACCATCAGGAGGTCATTGATCGTATTGTTGATTATGCTACGAGGATTAAAGCGGGAATGATAATACATGCTGGAGACTGGATAGCTCCCTTTTCGTTGGTGCGTATGGCTGGGTTTGAAGGAGAGGTCTTTGGAGTATATGGGAATAATGATGGAGAGAGGGATTTTCTAAGGGAGAAGGCTAATGAAGTAGGTGTGAAGCTCCTAGGGGATTTCGGTGAAATAAATGTTGATGGCTTGAAAATTGCTGTAGTGCATGGAACTCTGCAGAAAATAGTACACGCATTGATTAAAAGTAATCTATATGACATAGTCATATCAGGCCATACACATAAGCCCTTAATTGAAAGAGGGGGACGAGTAATCCACGTGAACCCTGGAGAGGCATGTGGGTACTTAACTGGAAGAAGGACAATAGCTGTTCTGAACACTGAGAAGTTGGATGTGAAGATAGTTGACATCTAGAGTTTGATGCCGAAGAATTCCATAGCATTCGTAGAGGTAACTTCTATAACTTTCTCAAAAGATACCCTTTTTATTTCAGATATCTTCCTCGCGGAGTACAATATGTTTGCAGGCTCATTTCTAGTATTCCTTATAGGTGAGAGAACAGGGGAATCGGATTCGAGCATTAGGGATTCCAGAGGTAGGACTTTTACAATATTCTGTTTCTGTCTAGAAAACCATACGCTAGGAGGTATCGAAAAATACATTCCATAGCTAGCTCCCTTTAGAGCCCAGCCTGACGATCCATCGAAAGCATGCAGTAGAACTCTATCGTATCCTTCCTCTACTACTATCTCTATAGCATATTTTCCGGCGCTTCTGGAGTGAACTACTAGGGGAAGCCTTAAGCTCCTTGCGAGCGAAATCCACTTTCTAAAATAGTCCTCTTGAACACGCCTGGCATCCCTATTTCTCACATAATAATAGTCTAATCCGACCTCTCCTATACCTACAATCTCATTTCTCAACTCCATGATCCTTTTCCGTTGCTTATCAAAAACCTCTTCGTCGAGAATTGTGGGATCTAAACCTATGGTTACGTAAATGTAGTTCGAGAACAGCTTTTTCAACATAAATGCTCTATCAACGTCATCGGGATGTATCGGGGAAATTATTATTGCCTTAACCCCAGCTCTCTTAGCTCTCTCCACAACTTCGTCTACATCCCCCTCAAATGCCTCGTCTTCTAGATGGCAGTGGACATCGATCATCAAGTATCCACCAACTATTGTTGAGTATCACTTAATATTTAAAGAGTGGAGGTGCAATAATTTGTTAAAGGGTGAAAGATATTTCAAGAAAACTCTTCGGCACGGCGGGTATTCGAGGACCCTACTTGAAGCAAGTTACACCTGAACTTGCCTACAAGATTGGATTAAGTATTGCAACCATGGTTGGCGCAAAAGGACACGTAAACGTGGGTTATGATACCAGGGTCACTTCTCCATTACTAGCTAACAGCATTTCGTCGGGGCTTATGGCTGGAGGAGTAGACGTGTTCATGCTAGGCATTGTTCCAACGCCCGTTCTAGCATATTCAAATCCTAAAACCGGGGCTAAAAACGGGGTAGTTGTGACTGCTAGCCACAACCCTCCTTCGGATAATGGTATAAAATGCTTTGGACCTGATGGCATGGAATACACCGTGGACTTAGAGAGAGAACTTGAGGAAATATTGTTTAACAAAAGATATGTCTATGCAGATTGGATGAACGTGGGTAGGATAATTTACGTACCTGAATTATTAAATAATTACATAGACGACGTAGTAGGTAGATTCCAGCCGAAGGCCCCTAAATGTCGGCCTAAAGTAGTGATTGATTGCGCCAATGGGTCTGCATCAAATGTTACACCGCTAGTTCTGAGAAAACTAGGGTTAAAGGTTTTATCATTAAATAGCCATCAAGATGGCTTCTTCCCAGGAAGATGCCCTGAGCCTAGGCCAGATGCGCTAGTGGACCTGGCGAAACTTGTAGTCGCAAGCGGTGCAGTAGCTGGTTTTGCTCACGACGGAGACGCAGATAGGCTCTCGGTAATTGCAGAAGATGGAAACTGCATTTACAATGATAGAATCATAGCTTTCTTTGCTAAACTTAAATTAGAGGAGAAGAAGGGGACAATAGTGACAACAATAGACACCTCCTTCGCAATAGACGAGGTAGTAGAAAGGCTTGGTGGAAAAGTTGTTAGAACAAAGTTAGGGAAGACGCATGAGGCATTGAAAAAAATAGATAATGTTATTCTAGCAGGGGAACCTTGGAAAATAATAGATCCGGATTGGGGATTGTGGGTTGATGGAATATATCAGGCTGCAGTGATATCAAAAATTCTAGTGGAAACAGGGTTGAAGGTAAGTGAGCTATTTAAGGACATACCTTCTTATCCTCAAGACAGGTTCTCATTTAGGGTTCCCGAAGAATTGAAAAATGAAATTACTGCCAGAATCCACAATAAAATGAGGACAGTTTTTCCAAATTATGAAAGCGAATGGGATTTTGATGGACTAAGGTTAAACATGCCCGACAAGAGCTGGGTTCTGGTTAGAGCATCCGGAACAGAGGCTAAAATTCGAGGCTACTGCGAGGCCAGCAATAAGAAGAGGCTGAAGGAAATAAGCGAGAAGCTTAGGAAAATAATGGTTGAGGAAATATCCAAATACCGGGTTAAGTAATCCCAACCTTGGGCTGCATGAAACTGGCAATCTCACGCTGTTGAGAACAGAGATGTTGTAAGCTATTATAAGCTACTCTCTCATCAAGTACTCTCTTATTATCATAGCAATGCCTGTAGCTGGAACTATTGTAAACTCTGGCCTATACTTTAACTCGTATTCCACTTCATACAATGCTTTCTCAAGACTCCAATAGGTAACACTTCTCTGCACAATATTCTCAACGTCATTGCCGTCTAGACAGATAATCGGTTGGGCAAATTTCTTTAAGAAACCTACATATCTATCAACAAGCATCTTTGAGGCCATTCTTAACCATTCATTAAATCCCCTAACATTCCCCTCTAAGAATCTCATGCACACTTCTGCCATGGATTTCCCGGATAACTCTTTAGCAGTAAATATTGTAAGATATGAAAAGCTCCTAAGAACGCATGCAACATCTCTAACAGCAGGCTCCTTTAAGCTTCTCTCATAATCGCTTCTACCCGGCTCTCCCTCAAAGTCAATTATGTAAAATTTCTTCTTTAAGGGAGAATATAGTGTTTGAGAGAGGTGTAGATCTTGGTGGATTCTCATTTTAAGCTCTCCCGTGGTTGGTTGATAATAGTTTATTATATCCTCTATGACCTCTTCCCTCAAGTACCTTTCTAGTAAATGGTTAAAGACCGTCTTATATTCCCTGCTAATACTAGGCTCCATTTCACTTAGAGCAGAGAGAATTCTCTTAGTTCTCCGTAAAATCCTCTCATTCCAATATGTAATGTCTCTTCTACTAACTGGTTCAGGTTTAAAGAATGATCCTCCAAGAGACAAGTTAAAATGTAGCTCTGCTATTGTCTCGGAGAGAGTTGATACGAGGTTCTCGTCTGGACTATTTCTCGAAGAAATATAATTCTTCAAGTTAATGTAGAAGGGGTATCCCCCTTCTACAGTGTTACCTATATATTCTTCTAGAATCCACGTTGTTGTCGGAAAGGGTTTACCGAGGTACCTTAATAGTCCGTAGAGCCTTGGAGCGTGGTTGAACCCCCTTTTCGTTAAATGTAGTAAAATCATTGGTTCGATGTCGTTTGCAGACATTTTCCTATACGATTTAGCTATAAACTTCACATCTCCTTCACTGCTCAGAACGTAGAGCACGTTAGTCGACGAGGTAGCCACATAGTTTTCAACAAAGAGTTCCACAGGAATTTTTGCAAGAATCTTTGCTTCGAATGGACCGTATTTCTCTATAATTCCACTTAACACTACGTTATGGTATTTTCCCAAGGAGTCTCCATCAAATAAGTATATTTGCTCCTTATTGAGGTCCACAGTCTTGATGAAGGTGTAGTATTGGGGAGGATGATCGGAGATTCCAATTGGAATATAGTAGAACTCTCTTTGATCGTCTGCTTGAAACATAGTGGTACACAGCACTATATCGCTATCGACAATAGAGTACCACATTACCTTCATTTCATAGTTCCTGTACCCCTTTAACCCAAACCATCTGGTTTTTTCGAACTCCTCCTTTAGGTCTACTATTATTTTATGGAACATGAATCCACCACGTCTAATACTTGAGGACCGTTGCTATTCAAATACTTAGGTCTTTACAACGTAGTCTCGAAACTTCATTAAACTATGTAGTTCTGCTGTTGACCCCTAAGACCTCCATGTAGAGTTCGTACGTTTTCTGAGCCACTTTACTCCATGTAAACTTTTCTAAGATCCTTTCTCTGGCTCTTACTCCCATTTCCTTAGCCATACTCCGATTATTGTATAACCTAGTTACGGTTTCAGCAAGCTCAACGGGATTCCCTGGAGCCACTAAGATTCCCGTTTCACCATCTACTACGACCTCCGGTATGCCTCCAACATTTGACGCTATTACCGGAGTTCCACATGCCATAGCCTCCAGATTCACTATTCCGAAGGGTTCGTAAATGCTGGGGCAAATAAATGCCAATGCCATAGTGTACAATGGTATCAACTCTTCTCTCTCAAGCACCTTATTTATCCACACCACGTTTTTAAGATTCTTAACTGCACGAGATACTTCTACTATTAGATTTGGATCGTCGGGTTTACCTGTAACTATCGCGACAGTTAGATCGGAAGGTAGATCTTTTGCAGCCTCTATAAGCGTTAATATCCCTTTTTGTCTTGAAAGTCTGCCTACAAACAGTATGTAAGGTTCTCTTATCCCATATTTTTCAAGAACTCTCGGATTCCTAATAGGTCTCCAGATCTCTTCATCTATTCCATTGTGGATAACATGGACTTTATTCTCCTCTATACCATATAGGCTAATTATGTCCCTTTTAGTCTCCATACTCACTGCTATAATGACATCGCAATTCTCTAGACATGTTTTCTCAGCCCACAACGACACATTATATGCTTCTCCGAGAACCTTTCTCTTCCAAGGTCTCTTAGGCTCTAAGCTGTGCACTGTAGCTACTAGTTTAACATTATACAGTTTCTTTGATAAAAAGCCGGCGAAACCCATGTACCACGTGTGCACGTGTACTATTTTAGAGTCCACTCTATCTGAGACTATATTTAGTCCTAAGCTTAACGCCTTAAATACTGGTGCGTAGCTAGATGGACAATTATCTAATAATTGACTCCATGCATCATAACGTTTTACGATTATCCCATTTCTCAGCTCGTAACTTGGAGCCCCCTCTAAACGTATAGTTCTTACTTCCAATTTAACATACTTGCTCAAATATCTTGTCAAGTTGTCTACGTGGACTCCAACACCTCCATAAACGTAAGGAGGATATTCAAGTGTTAACATGCATACATCAATATCAAACAACGCATACCGCCTGCAGTCGCTCAACATTCGTTATCTAACTCTTAGTCAGTTAGGAGAGTATTCTTCATAGCTTCCGCTCCTTAGACCGTCGTTTCATCATCGGGAATGAGTAATTGTTAGGCTAACAATAAATGTTTTGGTTTAAGGTCCGATTCCGATTATGGAGACTGCATGGTGATAAATTAGGTCTTACTGTTCAGAGAAAAGGATTTAATACCTTGAAGAAGAATTGTTTTCTATAGATGATGAGTATACAAATGGGATTAGGTGACCTAACCTGTCTCAGCTGATATTTATTATTGATTAACTTTAAAGATCATTCTGCAAGAACACTTCTGCCACAGAGTAAAGTTTGATTCATAACGTAAGTGATTTAAGAAAAATATTTGTGGTTTCCGTTCCCGGAAATCTCTCTTAGTAGCATTACTCCAGACATCTACTCCTGTTTTAGGATCATTATAGCTTTAGGATACTTGATGCGTAATGCTATGGTTTCCCATACTCTAAATATATGTACACCGTCCTCCGATCCTAAGTAATCCATTACCGTGTCGGCACCTACTACTACATCCAACATGTAAGAGTTGGCGGAGACTAGGAGAGCTACGTTGTCGGATAGTTGTTGAAGCTGTACGACATCTCTTACCATGGATTTGATTCTGTTTAGCTCCATAACGCCTGTTCTCTCATGAACAGCTACAAGCTTACTATATCTTCTTGGACTTAAGAATAATATGAATGGTTGCATAGCGCCGGCTTTTATCAACGTTGATATGGCCTTAGATACTTCCTCTACCGCAGAGCCTAACGTAGCAGTTAAATATTTGATAGGTAAATGTCATATTTGGTAAGCGATGATGGAACAACTTTACACAATGAAGGAGGCATCGAAGCTGTTAGGTGTCCATATTAGGACGATCCAGAAGTGGGATAGAGAGGGTAAGATTAGGTGTGTCAGAACTATTGGTGGGAAGCGTAGAGTTCCCGAATCAGAAATAAAGAGGATTTTAGGGATTCACGAGGAAAGGAAGATAGTGGGTTATGCAAGAGTATCATCACGCACTCAAAAGGACGATTTAGATAGACAAGTTGAACTCATCAAGAAATATGCTAAAGAGAGAGGCTGGGAGATAGAAATTCTCATAGACATAGGTTCAGGACTAAAGGAGGATAGAAGAAACTTCCAGAAGCTACTAAGGATGGTTATGAACAGGGAAGTTTCTAAGGTCATTATAGCGTATCCAGACAGACTAACGAGGTTTGGATTCAAGATTTTAAATGAATTCTTCAGGAGCTACGGAGCGGAGATAGTAGTTATAAATAAAGAAGAAAAGACACCACAAGAAGAGTTAATCGAAGATTTAATCACAATAATTTCCCATTTCGCTGGAAAACTCTACGGGATGAGGAGTCATAAGTATAAGAAGGTGGTGGAAGGTGCAAAGAAGCTCATACAGGATTGTTAGCTATAAAATAAGACACGACTACAATGTTGGAGAGTTCTTAAACAGCTACAAGCACCTTCTCCAGAAGGCAATAGACGACATCTGGGATAATATGGAGTGGGTTGAAAAGAAGCAGAGAAACTATTACGTGATTAAACGTGGAAAGAGGAAAATAAGGAAACACTATTATGTCAAGAGATTGATTCCAATAATTCCGAAATCCAGGGAATTCAAGAGAGCTTTAAGAAGTCAACTACTCGAAGACTGGAACTACGCATCTCACTACGTTGATTCAGCGATAAAAACTGCTTATTCGATATTAAACTCGTGGAGGAGAAATTACATCAAGGGGAAGAGAGGAAGAAACAAACCTGTAGTAAAGAGGAAGTTCGTCAGAGTAAAAGAAACGCTTTACAGATTTAGAGATGGGAAAATAACTATTACAATAAAACCTCGTCAGTTCTATCTTGAGTTTGACCTCTCAAAAGCTTGGTTTAAGAATAGGATCAAAGGTTGTGATTTAGGAGAGTTAATCCTTAAGGAGAGTGAGTTGATTATAACGTTCAGGAAACCGCTAGGAGAGGAAAAGGTATCTGAGTGTATAGGTTGGGACTTGAACCTATTTAGTATGGATGGATTCTCTCCGAGGTATGGCTGGATTAGAGTAGACCTCAGATATCTTTACCACATACATAGGGTACATGAGGTCAAGAGAAGGAGAGTGCAAAGCAAAGCTTCGAAGAAGAGCTCATTGAAAACCATAGTCTCAAAACATGGAGAGAGGGAGAAGAACAGGGCAAGAGATTACATCCATAAATTAACAACTCAATTGTCTAAGATGTTCCCGAATGCTGTACATGGCTTTGAGGATTTGGACAAACAAGGGATGCGTAACAGGAGTAAGAAGCATAACAGGGATGTTGCCAAGCAAAACTGGAAACAAATAATTCAATATATGAGTTATAAATCTAGAGTAAAGCTTGTCGATCCAAAGAACACGAGTTCTACCTGCCCTGCATGTGGAGGAAGGATGATGAAGCTCCGAGGGGGGCAGGTAGTTAGATGTGAGAAGTGCGGTTTAACTTTAGACAGACAATTATGCGGAGCGATAAACATCTACCTTAAGATGTGTGGTTTCCCTCCCTCTCCAAGCACCTTCTACCGTGTGGTGATTAGAAAGATGATCCCTCAGTGGAAGGTGCGGATGAGGGGAGGGAGAGGGGTTACCACGAATGGGGGCAAGGACGATGACATGCCCCCAATGAACCCAAGAGGAGGACCAAACCTGATGAACCCCCAAGGCTTACATAGGCTTACCAAAGCCTATGTAAGCTGAACCCCTTTAATTCCATATAGACGGGAAACACATAAACAAAATACCTCCACTATAGGTAGGTGATTTATTAAGCGACATATCCTAGTGAGTTAATTAAACATTTCACGAGCACTTCAGATGGATAAATCTTCCATTTATTATCATGTTAAGAGTTTCACGATGATACTTAGTAAATTCCTTTAAGTAGTAATATTTATGATGGCGAGCGTTGAAAAGAGAGAAGTGTGAAATCGTAAAATATCATGGAGGATTATAAGGGCAAGAATATAGGGAGTAAAATATGAGCGGGAGAAACTATCATTGTAGAATATGCTTCTTATGTTTACTTCTTGTAATAACACTATTAACAGTGTGCTCATCTACCATTGCTGGAAATAGAGGTCTCTCTCAACATCAAAAAATAATTGTTGTGGAGTTGGATGGAGTTGTAGATAAGGGCATGGTTGAATTATTGAGGAGAGGATTAAATGAAGCAGCTGGCGTTAACTCGAGTATAGTTGTATTGAAGTTGAATACTTATGGAGGTTATCTTTCAAGCATGGACGAAATAATATATTTTATAGCATCCTCCAAGAAAACTATTGTTGCATGGATTCCCCCCGGGGGAAAAGCGGTTTCAGCAGGAGCATTCATAGCCCTGTCATGCGATAAAATATATGTTGGATATCTTTCAACAATGGGTGCGTGCAGACCATCCCCGGAGGACAATAAAACCCTTTCATACGCCATATCTCGTATTAAGAGCATAGCTGAAGCAAAGTGGAGTAAAAACGACGCTAGAATTAATCTAGTTGTAAAAATGGTAACGGAGAATAAGGCGTATTCTTGGAGAGAACTGATAGATCTCAAAATTGCTGACGGAATAGCTAATAATACTGAGCAGCTTCTAGGAGAGATAGGCTGCGGGAATGCCAGTATAATTAGTATTAGCCCAGGTATCTACGAGCAGTTCTCAAGCTTAATATCTGATCCCTCTATAGCCATACTCCTCATTGTACTAGGCGGAGTTATGATAGGTTTAGAGCTGGTTGCAGCTGGATTTCAAGGATTAGGTGTTTTAGGCTTAGTTCTAGCACTAGTTGGTTTATACGGACTCGGATCGATTGGCGCGAGCGCATTGGTGATCGCCCTCATATTAGCGGGACTAATATTTATTATAGTGGAGTTAAGCCAGCCCGGCATACAGGTTTTCGGAATTACAGGCCTAGTGCTTCTAGCAATAGCATACTTCCTAGCATACTATGAGCAACCATATGCCGCCGCGAGCATTGTTTCATGGATTAGCATTTTCATTATTGCAGGTGTGATCATAGCAATGTTTTTCCTATCGATAAAAATCCATGAGGCTATGAAAAAGGAAGTGAAGGGTCCTATAGAGAGAGTCATTGGATGCAGGGGAATTGCGAAGACACTTATAGAACCAGGTAAGGTGGGCGTGGTCTATGTTGAGGGAGAGGACTGGTCTGCAACATCTGATGAACACATTGAGGCAGGAGAGGAAGTGGAGGTTATAGCTGTAAGAGACTTAACATTGATTGTTAGAAAAGCCAGAAAAACATAAAGTAGGCCTTCTTCTTCCATATCTCTTAAGGGCAAAAGCAACAACATTGATCTGGGGGTCATGTAACATGGATCTGGCAAGCATTATACTACTGTTAATAGTTCTGATAATAATTGTTACAGCAATAAGGGCAAGCATAAAGGTGGTTCCCCAATACGAGAGACTTGTCGTCTTCAGGCTTGGAAAGGTTATAGGTATAAAGGGTCCAGGCCTAGTATTCCTAATACCCTTCATAGATAGAGCAGAACGCATAGATTTAAGAGAGAGATATATTGAAGTTGAAAGACAAACGTGCATTACACAGGATAATGCCCCAGTCGACATAGACCTGCTAATCTACTTCAAGGTAGTTGACCCGGAGAAGAGCGTGGTAGAGGTTCAAAACTTTGAGGGAGCAGCTACAGGAATAGCTACGACAACTCTAAGAGCTGTTGTAGGAGATATAACTTTGGATCATGTCCTAGCTAGGAGAGAATACATCAATGAAGTTCTTAGAAGCAAACTGGACGAAGTGACCTCTAGGTGGGGAGTAAAGGTTACAGCAGTTGAAATAAGGGAGATATTGCCACCAAGAGAGGTGCAGGAGGCTATGATTAGACAGATGAGTGCTGAGAGAACTAGGAGGGCTATGATAACTGAAGCTGATGGTAAGAAGGAGGCCACTATAAGGGTTGCTGAGGGAGAGAAGATGGCTGCTATTTTAAAGGCGGAAGGGGAGAGGCAAGCCTTATTGTTAAAGGCAGAGGGCTACGCTTCTGCTTTAAGGAAGATTAGTGAGGCAGCAGCTGACATAGATAAGAATACTATGATACTCCAGTATCTTGAGGCGTTCAAGGAGATAGCCTCAGCTCCATCATCTAAAATACTTATACCAATAGAGATCACAGAGATCGTAAAACCCATCAAGAGACTTCTAGAATCTACGTCTTAAAGAAGTTAATCACTAGTTTAGCTAAGTCCAATAAGTCACCCTTTTTTACCCAAATAACGGCTTTTTCGCCTACTTGTCTATTACAAGTAAATGCCACACTTAAACCCACTATTCTAAACACTGGCACATCGAATATGCTATCGCCCACATAAACTGCTTCATTAATCTCATAGCCCAAAACCTTGAGCCACGATCTTAGTACTTTATCCTTATCGAGCAGTGGAACTCTCATTATCCCCCTCCCAGTTAACAAGCCTCTCCTCTCTTCGAGACCATTAGCTAAATAATGCTTAACTCCTAGCATCATTGAAACTCTTCTAGCTAAAATATCTAGACCGCATGAAAGTATTAATGGATCGAACCCCTCCTCCACTAGTCTTCTAATAGCGCTCCCAGCTTCCTCTCTCACCCCTACATCCAATAATGCCTCCTCCACTTCATTTATTGTAAGAGGCTTTCTCCTCAGCCATAGCGATATATCTAATTCCATGAATTTCTTATAGTCTATTTTACCTTCTAAGTAGAGCCTCATATGTTCTTCATAGCCTTTTACTCCGAATAATCTATGTAGATAGGTCCAGCTACTAGCTGTTTTAACAATAACACCGTCTAAATCAAATACTACAGCTCTTCTCAACTTAGGCCCCCTTAATCAAGCCATCTTCTAATAAGGCATTGAGAATGTTGTAGAGGTTAAAAGATTATCGTCGTTCTTCGGCCTTGTAATTACTTAAAATAAGATTTGCATAATGTTTTCCAGCCCACCCTAATGAGCTACACGTGCTTCTAACCATCAGATTATAAAGCTATCTTTAGAGAAGGCTAGGTCTCCATAAATATGTGACGAAATCTGCTTGAATTGTTCCTTCAGCATCCTTCATTTTTGAGTCCTGAATTCAATCGAATTACATGAATGTTTTTATCATGCTTAAACACATGGAGTCGGATATCCAAATCAATAACATGCTCAAGATAGCGAAGAACACGGCATCAATAAGTCCATTCACTATTGATCCTCCTCTAGCTTTCCCCTCAAGTAAACCTAGAAGAATGGAGTTTATTGATGCCGAGAGGTAGGATGCGTCCTTTATAATTTTAGCCTGGCTCATCGTTGGGAATATTAGCGGTGCAAGACTGAATGTGTAAAAGTTAGCTAAATCGTGCATCCTAGAGAGCAGCATGATAACGGTGTTAACAGTATATGACACTGAAATTATCATTATAATGGCACATATTATACTAGTCAACCTATAACTACTAGCATACCTTAGCATAGATCTTATAGAGAAGGATATTCTCTCGAAAAACGATGCAAGGCAGTCTAAGGTTTTTGGATCAGCTCCCATATCTTCAGCTTCGTCGAGTAACTCGAAGAATACTTTCACTATCCAGGGCATTTTTTCGACTACAACTACCTGCTTCAACGAGAAGCCTAGAGCAGGGTAAACAGAAACCCTCTTAATTAGTTCTTGTAAGGGTTGGGGATAAACGTTGTTCAATGCAACATACCTCAGAGCTTGTGTAGGGGATTTACCCTTCTTAGTTTCTTCTGCTATGTCTCTAGCAAGGGACGCAAGCCCTATTATCATAGAGTTTCTTCTCACTTCCTTAGAGTAATATATTATTGATGATGGAAGGAATCCTGCTAAAACCCCTACAGTGAGAGAGACGTAAGCTGGCATATTCATCATGAGGAGGAGGAGACTAGTGGGAAAAACTATTATAAACGATATCATTAAGAAACTGTAGTTCTCCTTGTCTTCAAGTTCTTTAGGTAGAGAGGCCTCTATTAAGAATACTATGCCTGCTGTCATTAATATTGGAATGGTTATGCATGAGGCTATTAATAGCTCTACACCTTGAGAGCTGAACGTTGCCCCTATGCCAATTAAGCTTATTGGGACTAAGATAAAAGCTATTATTTCTATACTTGTAATGAAGCTAAATTGATCCGGAAGCCTTGAGATACGGGATTCCAGTGATGATAATAAGCTTGATGCCTTTTCATAAAGTACATTATAAACTTCACCTCCACTTCTCTCTATTGCCGCAACTGATGTTATGTAGTTTCTAACACTTTTAGATGGATGGTTTTTACCATAAAATATTAGTGCATCTATGGGACTCAAAGCATATAATGCTCTAATCTTCTCGACAATTCTGGCTTCTCTCGCAAATCTTTTTAGAGAATTGAAATATTTCAGTCTGCTGAAAGCGTAGGTTGGCGATATACCTACTGCTGAGGCCATGGCTAGAAATTCTGCAACAAATGGGAGCTCCTTCTCGCACTCAGACACTCTCTTTCTTACAAGAAGTAATGGTATCATGAAGGCAACAATGAGAGGTGCGAATATTAAAGCTAGGGACAATGATAGTAATATTGGGTTTTCGTTAAACATAAACAACGTAACTACTGTTCCCATAATGGATAAAAATATTAATATCTCTACTAGGGTGGTATAAGAGCGTATGTTAATACTTGCATCCGCTTGGAAACAGTGCTTTCTTAATGTCCTTTCTATTTTCCTGTGAAAACTATTAGATCTCTTTTTAATCATAACTCCTCCTCACCTATCAGAATGCTTTTAACCTCAACTTCGATCGGGCCGTTGACATCTACTTCGACTCTATCTAGACTAAATGACTTTGGATTCTCATAGAATTTCCAGAAAAGTCTCGTAACTTCTCTGTAATCTAGGAGGTCCTCGTGAAACTCTGCTTCCCTTTTCAGATACTTGAGGAACTTGGCTCTAAGTAGGATTTGCTGGACAAATTCTTCTTTTGTAATACCTGTTTCATCTATTATTCTCCTAGCTGTAGGAACATTAGCTAACTCGTTAAGCCTGCAATGAGCTATAATATCTTCTGAGGGATCATGTTTGAACAATCTGTAGAAGTACACGATGTTACTATCTACATCAACGTCGTAGACACCTGATATTCTTCTGAGGAAAACCTTTCTGGGAACACCTCTTTCGTCCTCCTTTATTAAAGGCATCCTCCTTAACATTACTATGCATTTAAGTCCTCTTAATGCTCCCTTCTCTACGTTAAGCGGCTCCGACAATAATCTTTGAATACATGCTTCAGGAGATTCTGCATGAAAACTTGTAATACCCCCATGGCCACTTAGAAGCGCATTAGCCCATATCTTCGCCTCTTCTCCTCTAACCTCCCCAATTACAATATAATCAGCAGACAGCCTAAGAGCATGCTTAACTAACTTGAATATTCCAATACTACCTCTCTCGTCGAGGGTTACAGGGTCTCTTGTAACAAGTGGTATCCAGTAGGGGTGAGCCAATTTTAGTTCTGCCGTGTCTTCAATAGTCACGATTGTTGCTCTCTCCGGTATCATATTTGCTAAAGCATTTATCATTGAAGTTTTCCCGGTGCCCATAGTCCCTGCTACTAGTATTGCTTTCCTGTGTTCAATCAAAGTCATAAGCCATGCTGCAACTATGGGATCTATAGTCTCTTTAAGCAGCATCATGGTGATACTCCATGGTCTTTCAGGGAACTTCCTAATAGTAAGGCTCGAACCCCTATGTCCGATCTCTCTTATAAGTTACAGTTAGTCTGTGTCCTTCAGGAAGCCTTATTGACAGCATGGGTTGATACACACTTATACTCTTCCCACTTAAATGTACAAGTTTTTCAACAAGTTTATCTAATTCCTCATCCGTGAAAACTATGTTGGATACTAGGGGGCCATATATTGAATGCATTATCCTGGCAGGCGTGTCTGGTCCGGGGATTTGAATGTCTTCAACATAAGGGTCTTTAATAGCTGGTTGAAGAGCGCTGTATCCGGAGATCTCCCTAGATAGAAGGTACACTATTCTATCGTCGCTTATCCCAGCACTTATCAGAATTCTCTGTAGACCGTTCTCTTTAGACGAGATCACATCAGGTATGGTGAATATAAGGTTTTCAGCTTCTCTTTCAGCTGCTTCCAGCTCATACTCTGTTATAGGCGGATCATGTACTAGATATCTTCCATCACTTGTTATGAAGATTGTCGCTAAATCTATTTTATACTCGTCTATAACTGTGCTTCTTGTTGTTCCATTGAAACTCTTTAGATCAGCGTGAACTACTTTAACCTTTAATCTCCTACTCTTCTCCACCTTCTTTGATAAGCTTATTCTTCTAAATACCATGACTATCACTTCAAACATTAATTTAAATAAAAAAGCATTTGTTTAACTAAATTAAAGTCAGCTTTCTAGCGCTCCTACTCACCCAGATAGTACGATGAAAAGCTTATTGAGCCCTGATTCGTATGTAGCGATATGCCTGTTGTAGCGTTGCTTCTAATATTTCTCAGCTCCTCTGCATTGAAGTTTCCTATGGGTATGGAGATGACGACTACGTGTGCCTCATCTCCTCTCGGCACTACAGGATACCCCGTCGCGTTAATTCCATCAACTTCTACAACGACGTGGCTTGGATCAAGCTGTATAGGTTTACTCCCTCCCAATTGTATGGAGTACAGTGTTGCATTCCTGTTCCCCAAGTTCTTAACAGTAAACGTTATGTAAAGGTAATTGTCATCTTCGCTTATCGTGGATGTTCCAATAACTGTTAATATCCCCTGCTGGCTAGCGGAGAAGCCTATTTTAGTCATCCAGGCTACAGCTACTCCGGTTACTGCTAGAGCTGCTACTGTTACTAGTATTGCCACTATAGGTGTCGAAATTTCCCCCTTCCTAAAACTTATTATACGCATTTTTCCTCCCATTCCACAATAGGGGTTTATAAAAACAGACTGCTCCGAAAGTATTCAGAAAACATTATAGATGCAAGTGCTTTTCCATATAGGGTGGTGAGAGTATTGAGAGCAGAATTGCTTGAGGAGGAAGTGCTAGATGCTATAGTTAACAAAGATATGACACTTAGAAATTTAGTGGAATTTTATCGAAGAATACATGGATTCACAGCTTCGAGCATAGTTGAAGCCGTGGAAATATTGAGGAGGATGATTGCTGACAAAGAATCTATAAACTTCCTCTCATTTACGGGAAATATTGTTGCCACAGGGCTACGTGGACTATTAGCCCAAATGCTCAGAAACAAAATGTTCGACGTGGTTATCACGACGTGTGGGACGATAGACCACGATATTGCTAGAAGCTTCGGAGGGAAGTATTATAAAGGCAGGTTTGACGTGGATGATGAGATGCTTCTGGAAAATGGCATCCATAGACTAGGGAACATCTACATTCCCATCGAGAATTATGGCCCCCTAATAGAGAAAGTGGTCAACGAAATAATAGTACAAATACTAGAGGAGAAAGAGGAGTGGGGTGTAAGGGAACTACTGGAGAGAATAGGTTCATTTATCCAAGACGAGAACTCCATTTTGAGGGCCGCCTCACTTAACAAAATACCAATATATGTTCCAGGGATAGTTGATGGAGCTTTTGGAACAAACATTTTCATGATATCCCAATTCACGGGGCTAAAGCTAAACCCATTTAAAGATATGAAGGAGCTTGCGGACATAGTTTTTGGAGCGAAGAAGACTGGAGCACTAATTATTGGCGGAGGTATAAGTAAGCACCACACAATATGGTGGAATCAATTTAAAGGAGGATTAGATTATGTAGTCTACGTAACTACAGCTGTTGAATATGATGGTAGTTTAAGTGGTGCTAGGCCACGGGAGGCTATCTCATGGGGAAAACTGAAACCTAGAGCGCAAAGGACAGTTGTATATGGAGATGCCACAGTACTTCTTCCAATAATAGTAGCAAATATTATCGAGTAGTTTTGATCACGTTGAATAGAATAGATTATATACTATTTACATGAAAATTATTTGAATAAAGTTTTAAAGGGTCACTTACAAAACTATTGAGGTTAAAGAGTGCTCTCAGAGAGTAAGTTAGTGTATGGAGGAGGGTGCTTAGCGATGAGCTCTGGAGGAGAGAGTATTGAGAAGTTCAGAAGTCTTAGTCCAGCCGAATTCTTCTATCGCAATAGGGAAATTGCCGGCTTCTCTAACCCGTCTAGAGCACTATATCAAACTGTGAGAGAACTGGTTGAAAACTCTTTGGATGCCTGCGATAACCACGGCATTCTCCCAACAGTCAGAATAACTGTATTCCCTGAAAACACCAAGGAGAACCATTATAGAGTTACTGTGAGCGATAATGGAATAGGGATCCCTCCAAGATACGTCCCCCAAGCATTTGGCAAAGTCCTCTTCGGCTCAAAGTATAAGTTGAGGCAGACAAGAGGTACTTTCGGCTTAGGTGCAAAAATGGCTATCCTATACGGACAAATAACGACTGGTAAACCCGTCGAGGTAAGAACCTCTCCTAAAGGCTCCCAATACTCGTACTTCTTTAAGATAATGATAGATATTGAGAAAAATGAACCCATCGTTATGGAAAGGAGGATAATGAAGAGGAAGTCAAAGAGACATGGAACGACTGTAAGCGTAGTCGTGGAGGGAGACTGGTCTAGAGCAAGGTCAAGAATACTGGAATA
Source organism: Thermoproteota archaeon (assembly GCA_029258925.1). Classification (GTDB taxonomy): domain Archaea; phylum Thermoproteota; class Thermoprotei_A; order EX4484-217-1; family JAPDJV01; genus JAPDJV01. The sequence goes on from JAPDJV010000014.1 coordinate 65,328, forward strand.
CATTAAAAGAACGGCGATGGGCGTACCTTATGCAACAATAACCATAATTACGCCTGAAAAGGAAGCGTATAAGTATAGTAGGGTTATCAGGAAAATGCCCCCTCCTCCAAGAGAAGTAAAGCCTCATCCACGTGGTGTAGACATAGAGATGTTAAAGGCGATAATCGCGTCGACGAAGTCTTCAACGTTAAAAGATATGCTTAAAAACGCCTTTCAAAGCATAGGGAAAAAGTCTGCTGAAATACTCTTAGAGGAAGCTGGTATAGATCCAAATAAGGATCCGAGGAAGCTGACTTTAGATGAAATAACCGCTCTCGTATCATCTATGAGAAAGTACAATAAGTATAGGCCTCCTAGGACAGACGCACTGTCACCTCTAGGAAAGGACATAATTGAAGCCGGGCTTAAGGGAGTACTAAAACCCGAATTCGCTTATGCTGTCACAAGAAAGCCATCATCCTATAGCGGCCATCCATTCATCGTAGAGGTTGGAGTAGCTTACGGAGGAGAGGTTCCACTATCACCAGATAAAGGACCAATACTGTATAGATTTGCAAATAAAATACCACTATTATACGATGAGGGAAGCGATGTTTGCTGGAAAGTAGTGTCTGATGCAAATTTCAATTGGCGTCAATACAATGTTAAGCTTCCTGACAGAATAGCTGTTCTAGTACATATATGTAGCACTAAGATACCCTATAAGGGGGTCGGAAAAGAGAGCATAGCTGATGTACCTGAAATAGAAAGAGAAGTGAGAAATGCTGTGAAGGAAGCTGCCCGCCATCTTAGATTATATCTATCTAAGAAGATTAGAGCTGAGGAGGAGAAGAGGAAAATAATGACTTTAGTGAAGTATGTTCCAGAAGTTGCCAGAAGTCTTTCGATTCTAAGTAAACCCCCAGCATCTGACGGAAATCCAGTTGACTACGAGAGCATAAAATCCGTTCTGATGAAAATCATAGAGAGGAGAGCTAGGAAAATTGATGGACTTAACATAGATTTGAGAGAATTGATTATAGATGTAGGCTAGGAGGTGGTGTAATGTGACCTATCCAGGCATAGACGAAATAGATTATAAGCAGAGACTTGAGGCAGCCAAGAAACTCCACGAGGCATTCAACAAAACTATTGAGGAATTAATGAGGGGTAAATCTCCCAAACTTATAATCCCAAAGAGGACGTTGTCAAATACTATCTATGATCCAGAAAGGAAACTACTATTATTAGGCCCTGCAAAACTGAAGAGGAGCTTTACGGATGTCAACGAGGCAAAGAGGTTTATGCAAACAGTTCTAATGGCTAGAATACTATATGAATCTCTTCTCAACAACGAATATCCTACAATAAGAGATCTGTATTATAGAGGGAAATACAGCATAACTTACATGGATCTGAGAGATAGGAGGAAGAAATCTGAAAATACGTGGGAGGAGCAGAAGGAGTCCGATGCTGCTATTAGAGACATAGAAGTCTTCACAGGTCTTTTAAGAGAAGACATGCTCGTCCTAAGTAAGGAGAAGGGAAAACTTGTAGGAAGAATAAAATTAAGGTCTGGAGGAGACGTGATAGACGCGTCGAAAATGGGTCATGGAGCTTACGCATTAGAGTCCACACCCGATCTGATAGATATACTTGAAGTAGATGCAGAATATGTTCTCGTCGTTGAGAAAGATGCCGTCTTCCAGCAACTACATAGGATAAAGTTCTGGGATAAACATAAGGCAATTCTGATAACAAGTGCAGGTCAACCCGATAGAGCCACAAGAAGATTCGTGAGGAGGCTAAATGAAGAATTTGGCCTTCCAGTTTATATACTGACAGATGCGGATCCATATGGATGGTACATTTACAGCGTTTTCAAGGTGGGAAGTATAACGTTATCTTATGAGAGCGAGAGACTGGCCACTCCTCAAGCAAGGTTCATAGGTGTAATGATGACCGATATACTAACTAAGGAAGAAATGAGAAATGTATTAGCCCGAATGAAGAATTTAAGGAAGAGAAATCTAGAGGACATACTAAATATCTTAAGAAACAAGCCTTATATTGATTCAAAGGAGCGGCGAAACGTCATAATCAAAGCGAAGGAGGCTGACATTAAGAGAGCTGAGCAACTAAAGGGATATACTTGGTTTAAGAGCTTCAGGTGGAGGCTGGAATTGGAGGCATTTCTAAGATATAAGATAAAAGTTGAAATAGAGGCCTTAGCAAGTAAGGGTCTCCGATTTCTAGCCGAGAAATATATTCCAGAGAAGATAGAAACGGGAGATTGTATAGACTAAGAAACCTTCTCATAACCACAGTAGTGAACTCTATTCCGTAAGTCCTCATAGAGGAAACCTACGTTTGACTCTATAGTTTCACTCTACTTAAAATAGTTCTCGTATCTGTGTAGGGGGCCTGGCTTCCACTATCTGTCCGCGTAGAGAACGTGAGATTGTATGATCTTCGAGCCTAATGGCAGGAGCTCCCATCTAGGATTCTTTTCCCAAAGGCTTAGAGCACTGCCCTCATCACCTAGTAGGCAATATAATCTTGTACAAGAAGACAACACATTTTAAATGTTTAATATGTTGCATAAGGACTTAGAGTACGTCATTTTGAAACAATACTCAGCTTCTCCTCTGCAATTCCCTTATCCTTCTGACAATTATCATTGAGACACCATAGTTTATCACTATAACGTGTATGGCATTATATATGCCTGTCAAGACGAATGCAAGCAATATTATGAGAAAGACGTTGTTTATTTGAGTAGCTACATTAAGCATGTTAACTACGAATTGCAGAAAGCTGGGTTCTATCAAGAAGAGGAGGGCCCAGTTTGCTCCTGTCATGACTATGACTCTAAGTATACATGACGTTATTAAAGCAGGTAGATTACCCTTGTTACACAATTTTGCGCCGATCCAGTATCCTATGAGTGTTGAAATTACTGCCAGATACTTCATAATTGGTCCTATTGGCACGAATTCCCCGGATAACATGAGTACTATGAAGTGTATTGTGGCAACTGCCATAGACTCCGGGAGGCCGTAGAGGAGTAAAGCGGTAAATGAAGGTATCTCGCATAAGTCGAAATGGAGATATGTGAGAATCGGGAATCTAAGCCATCTATCGGCGCCACTTAACCTAATAGCTAAAACCGTGGATGACAGTAGAGCTATTGCGGTATATTTCCTCGTGTCCATTGAATTCCCCGAATCTAGTGATAGGGGTACTCTTATAAGAGTTACTACTCAATTATGGATAACTCATGTTTTAAGAAAATGCGACCCAAACTATAAAGGAGGACTGACTAAATTGCGTAGCGAGATAGAATTATTTATTAAGAAAACTTCCCCCTCTCAATTCGCTAAGTACATAGACCACACTATCCTATCTCCCAATGCTGATCTCACGAAAATACATAATGCATGTAAAGAGGCTTTAAAGTACGGGTTTAAGGCTATAGTTGTTCCCCCTATATGGGTGAATCATGCAAGGCACGTAGTTCATGAGGCTGTAAGTGTTTGTACGGTAGTAGGTTTCCCGCTAGGTTACGTGCCAACAGGGGTAAAGGTAAGGGAAACTGAAATAGCCATAGAGAGTGGAGCAAATGAGGTGGATATGGTAATGAACATCTCTGCCTTCAAGTCAGCCAACTACGATTACGTTTTTAATGACATATCTAGTGTCGCAACCATATGCAAAGAGAACAATGTAATCCTCAAAGTAATAGTTGAAGCCGGCCTTCTATCTGAAGAAGAGTTGAGGAAGGCCTGTATGCTGTCAGAGAGAGCTGGAGCAAACTACGTTAAGACGTCAACAGGTTTTGGCCCTAGGGGGGCATCTATCAGAGATATTATAATTATGAAGTCCGTTGTTTCCCCAAATATTGGGGTAAAGGCGGCAGGTGGAATAAGACACGCCATAGACGCTGTAATAATGATAATAGCTGGAGCCGATAGAATAGGAACGAGCAGGGGAGTTGAAATAATTGAGGAATATAAGAGGTTAAGAGAGAGCATAGGTTGAGGCGATATACAATTTGAAGTACCAACCTTTAGTTGAATCATTATCATTTTATAATGTATTTTTGTATTATCTTTAGAAAACAAGGTTTTGATTTTTGAGCACAACATTATGTGGGTCATGACCCACATTAGTGATATCAGACTTTTCCTAATCAAGGTGGCAATGAACAAAAATAAAATTATTGTCTTCTCCTAATGCTTTAATTCCTCTGCTATTTTTCCAAATGATTCCCGGTTCCACGCAGATCTCTATATTATTCCTTGTCCTATAATATTTCTTTAACTATTAACTTCTCTTTATCTAGTTCAATTACTAATTCTAGTAAACTTACTTCAACAAATTTTCGTAAATGTATTATTAAAAGAGGCTTTGATAACTTAAGTATTTGCCTAAGCTCTCTACTACGTTCTTTTCTAAGACAGAGTGCTAAGTATTTTCTCTTGGGTACGTTGACAACTATGCTAACCTAACACACTATAAATTTTAGACTCTTGAATACCGTTAAAATGTAATTATTGAAACTATGAAAAACCCTTGAAATTTCTAAGATGAACAAGAGAAAAATATGTTCAAAATAAATATTATTTATATATCTTCTATATGGAGTTCTAGGGCTTTTACCACTTCATCTAAAATTTCTATTTTATCAGTCCAGATCTAACACGTCCGTTCTCAACTTCCTTAATCACAGCCTCAATGGGCTTAAAAGGTTTCTCGAAGACCAGTAGGGTATTCAATAATCCTTCTTACCTCGTATCCTGGAACAGACATATCACGTAAATGCCCTTTTCCAATTATTTTAACCAACATTTAATAACACCGAGCAATGTTTTTGTACATAATCATATATTTAAACTGGTATTTAAACTGGCCGACATGCTTTCTCCTTGAAACAAGAGCAAAATAGGCATAAACATGAACTCAGCTAAGCTCAGATAAGATGAATCTGATAACTATATCGATAAGAAGTTGTAAGTTCCATAAATCCTGATGATCTCTAATCTGTTAAGCTCTAAGGCGAGATCAATGTAATATTTGCAATCACGCTCTCTCCCCTCATAATATTGAATCACATTTGTAGTACATAGGCACATACATCACTTGAAAATATTAACCTTAAAACTAAGTATTTAGGATAAATATGGATTAACTTTTGAGTAACGTATTATTACCTATTAAATAGTTCATCAATTTATTGCATTTTTCTTCAATACGGTATTAGGTGTTCTTGAGTTGCAGAATCTTTTTTAGAGCACATTGACACTCTAAAAACGGTGGCCTAGTCTTGAAAGGAGTAATAATGGCCGGTGGTGAGGGAACACGGCTGAGACCATTAACTGTTAATAGACCCAAACCTATGGTACCTTTTTGTAATAAGCCTTTAGTAGAACACGTAATAGAATTGCTGAAGGTTCATGGTGTGAAGAACATAGTTATAACCCTACATTACCTCCCTGAATCTGTGATGAGCTATTTTGGTGGCGGAAGAGAGTTCGATGTAGAAATACAATATTGCATGGAGGAAAGACCTCTTGGAACAGCTGGAGGGGTTAAGAATGCAGAGAAATATCTTGATGAAGCCTTTGTCGTTATAAGCGGTGATGTTTTCACCAATATAAATTTAGCTGAAATGCTTGATTTCCACAAGAAGAAAGGCTCGCTTCTTACAATAGCTCTTAGGAGAGCGTTGGATCCTACACAGTTTGGAATAGCCCTACTAGATGGAGATCAGAGAGTAGTGAGGTACTTGGAGAAGCCTAGTTGGGATGAAGTGTTTAGCGATCTGATCAACATGGGAATATACATTATTGAGCCGGAAATATTGCAGTATATTCCGGAAAGAGAAGACTACGATTTCAGCAAGAATCTTTTCCCAAAACTGTTGGAATCGAAAGTACCTATCTATGGATGGATAGCAGACGAATATTATTGGAGTGATATAGGAAATCACGTCCAATACATGAAAACCCATAGAGATGCGCTAGACGGTAAAGCCGGATTAAAACTAAACAAGGTATATAGAAGCATTGGTAGAGGCGTATGGATTGGAAGAAACGTGGAAATAGAGCCTCCTGTATTGATCGGAGACTACGCCAGGATTAGGAGAGGAGCTAAAATAGGGGCTTACAGCATTATAGGGAACAATACTATAATTGAGCCGGGGGTTCGCATAGAAAATAGCATTATTTGGGACCACACATATGTAGGGTACGGAGCTAGGATTTCAGGTGCTATTGCCGCTTCCAAAGTTAAAATAGGGAATAAGAGCGCCGTATGTGAGGGCGCTGTAGTAGGGGATGAGGTAGTTTTAGGCGAGGGCTCCGTCATTAAGCCTAATATTAAAATTTGGCCCTCCAAGATTATAGATCCGTTCACAACAGTCTCATCGAATCTTAAGTGGGGGATAAGATGGTATAAGAGCTTGTTCGAACCTTGGGGTATTACAGGACTCGTAAACATAGAAATCACGCCTGAATTGGCTACAAGAATAGGGCTAGCCATAGGCTCTTGGCTTGAAGCAGATAGTGAAGTAGTTATTGGAAGAGATACGTTTGTAAGCTCTAGGATGATTAAGAGAGCTATTATTTCCGGCCTTATAGCAACCGGGGTAAGAGTCTACAACATACCGGTCTGTCCACTACCAGTACTCACACACTACGTTAAAACAAGAGGTCTTGATGCTGGCATCGTGGTAACTACTCCAATACTTGACCCTCAGAGCGTGAGGATAAAGATATTTGATTCTTCTGGAATGGAAATAAATAACACCGTTAGGAAGAAAATAAACGACCTGTTCTTCAAGGAAGAATATAGAAGGGTACTAGCTGACAGATTAGGTACAATAATGTATCCCACAGGATATGTAGAAGCCTACTTGCAAGATCTACTAAAACATGTAAACGTTTCAGAGGTTTCATCTTCAAAATTGAAAGCTGTTCTCGACTGCGGTAATGCAGCTGGATCAATAGTTGCTCCTGCACTCCTTGAAGCACTCGGCGTTGAGGCAATAGTGATAAATTCTAGAGCGGAGACAAATCTTAGGCCTAGGCCCATACCAGTAATGGTTAAAAACATTAACATAGTCTCTCAAATAGTAAGAGCTGTCGGAGCTGATGTTGGATTTGTTCTGGACGCAGATGCAGATAGAGTCGTTATAATAGATGAAAACGGCAGGCCCTTAGAAGGAGACGTAGCGGTAGCTTTCCTCGCCATAGAGATCCTGAAGAGAAAGGGACCAGGAAAAGTTGTTGTCCCCATATCGGCAAGCTATATCATAGACTCTGTTGTTGAGAGAGCCTGTGGAAAAGTTGTTAGAGCAGGCCTTGGTAGCAGATCAGTTGTCGAGACAATATTAAGAGAGGGAGCAGTATTTGGAGGAGACGATAGAGGAGCCTTTGTTTATCCAGATTTCCATCCCGGATTCGACGGATTAATGACCATGGCCAAAGTCGTCGAAATAATAGCTGAAGAGAAAAAAGGATTATCGGAGATCGTTAAGAATATACCTGAACCGTACATGGTGAAGAAGAGAATAGCATTTCCACTAATGTACAGAGGGCTATTAATGAGGAAGCTCCACGAGGAGTTAAGGGAGAGAGAAATTGACACGATAGATGGCATAAAAATAGTTGAGGGCGATGGATGGGTTTTCATACATCCAGTAGCCAATGAGCCTATAATAGAAATAGTTGCTGAAGCCCCATCGATTGAAACAGCTGAGATACTAGTTAAACAATTGATGAGACTCATAGAAGATATTAGAAAAGAACTTAAGATAAGTTCTATAGTGCTGGAATGAAAGTTGATGACTAATGAGGGTGCTGATGTTAACGTGGGAGTATCCTCCTAGAGTAGTAGGGGGAATATCAAGACATTGCTATGAGCTCAGTCGTGCACTAGTTAGAAAGGGAGTTGAAGTGGTAGTAGTCACCTTAGAGTTTCCTGAGGCGAGAAGCTACGAGAAAGTCGATGGCGTCGAAGTTTATAGAGTTAAAGTTGAAATAGGGAATCCGAATTTCCTAGTATGGATTCTAATATTTAACCACTTCATGGAAAAACTCAGCGGTGATCTCCACTGGTCCAAAAAGTTTGACTTGATCCATGTCCACGACTGGCTAACTACAATAGCGGGGATAAGTCTCAAGCATTCGATAAGGCTTAACATGGTTTTAACAATACACAGTACTGAGATAGGCAGAAGCGGAGGCCTTTTCGATCCAGACTCTTTCACTAAAGACTCCATAGAGTGGTGGGGTACATATGAGGCAGCACAGGTCATTGCTGTAAGTAGTGCTCTTCGAAGAGAAATAATAGAGCACTTTAAAGTTCCAGAAGATAAGATAACAGCCATACCTAATGGAGTAGACACCTCCAGACTGGAAATAGAAGTTGATATAAATGAAGTAGAGAGGAAATACGGGATTTCAAGCAATGACAAAATAGTATTAAGCGTTGGAAGACTTACTTCTCAAAAAGGCTTCCAATACTTAATAAGGGCATTTCCACTAATATTATCTAAACATCCAAGTGCGAGATTAGTTATAGTCGGAGATGGATGGATGAGAGGAGAACTGGAGAGAATAGCTATTGAAACGGGTGTGAGAAACAGGGTAGTGTTCACAGGATTTATACCAGATAAGGACCTAGTAGCCTTACTAAAAAGGGCAGATGTTATCGTAGTTCCATCGGTGTACGAGCCATTCGGCATAACAGCTTTGGAGGGAATGAGCCTAGGTAAGCCTATAGTAGCAAGTAGAATAGGAGGCCTTGCGGAAATAATACAACACGAAGTTAACGGTGTCCACGTGTTCCCAGGAGACCCTTCTTCAATAGCATGGGGAGTAAACAGAGTTCTGGAAGACCCAGATTTTGCCAGAAGGATTGGAGAGAACGCTAGAAAAATAGTTAAGACCAAGTACGAATGGAATATTATAGCGGAAAAAACCATAGAGGTATATAGAAAAGCTTTAGGGTGGTGAGTAAATGGATCCAAGTATAAGAAGTCTTAAGTCTATTCTATCCATACTAAATAATGTAGGTGCAATAGATGAGAATAGAGGAGTAACCCTAGAGTACTTAATGGTTGTATTATCTATGTCGAGAGAGGAACTCACATCAATAATAAACAATTTAATTCAACTTGATTACGTCTCAAAAAAGGCTGATGATTCGGAACTATATTACTTAACACCTAGAGGAGTATTAGCAGCATCATCAATATACAGTTAATTCTTCGGGATACAGTACGAATAACAATACCCCTTCAAGCTATAAGGTCATCGAGACAAAAGTTTCCTCACAATGCTATCCCTAGAACTCCTCTGCAATTCCATATTCTCCAGCGCTTTTCTTCTAGAGAATTCAACAACATCTCTCATACGAGACAATAAGTCCGGACTGAACCATTTCTCAGCCTTGAACTTCTTCATAAGCTCAGCCATCAATGCTACACTTCTCCCAACATTCATGGCGTCGAGAACTGTTGATTCGTCCTCAAGAACATCCCTGTTCTCGTTGAAACATGCTATAGCAAATGGAGGTATAACAAAACCCATTGTGATAAGAGTTGTAGTTAAAGCAGATACCACTAGCATTTCACCGCTATCATTGCCCACTGCTAGTACTCCTGCAACCTTTCCCTCAACCCAGCTCCTTCCCGAAATCCATATCATGTTTTCTAGAGCTGTGAGTCTATCTACAAAGTTCTTTACAAGACCTGAGGGTTGATACCAGTAAATAGGCGTCGCAATAATTATGGCATTAGCGGAGAGCACTTTATCGTAGATCTCCTTCATATCATCATCTATTACACAGGGATATCTACAAGCTTCTTGTACATCGCTTAGACAGCCTAAGCAAGGTTTAATAGTTAAGTCTCCTAAGTGAATAAGCTCCACTTCAGCACCATGTCTCCTAGCAGAATTTAAAGCTATAGATAATAGCTTAAAGGTGTTCCCATACTTCCTCGGAGACCCATTAAACCCAATGACTTTAACGGGCATTCCACAGCCCTCCTAACAGCACATTACTTAAATCATGGATATGGTTGCAACTATATTACTTAACCATTATCACTCAGTGAATAAGATATTAGGGATGTTATCTATCCCTTTACCACCCCTATAGGTCTTAACCTTACTACCAATCGAGCTAATCCTACTTCATGTGAAACTTTTGCAACCATATCAACGCTCTTATATGCTTTATCATATTCTTCAGCTAGTACCCTCCTAGTCGCAGCTACCACTAGTATTCCTTTAGCCGACATCTCTTTAATTATGTTACTGGGCCTAAACGCTCTTATCGCGGCAGATCTACTCATTAATCTACCCGCTCCATGAGCTGTCGAATACCAAGCTGGATTCCCTTTAACCCCCGCTAAAACGTAGCTCGCTGTCCCCATGGAGCCGGGGATTAGAACTATTTGACCTAGATTCCTGTGATCTGCAGGTATTTCGGGATGTCCTGGGGGAAATGCCCTCGTAGCACCCTTTCTATGAACTATCAACTTCATTCTCTTGCCGTTTACATCGTGCTCTTCTATTTTAGCTATGTTGTGGGCCACGTCGTAAATTAGTGACAGATCGAATGATTCAGGATCCTTGTGGAAAACTTCCTTAAAGCTCTCTCTTATCCAGTGAGTTATTAACTGCCTATTAGTGAAGGCGTAGTTAACAGCGCAGCTCATTGCCTCAAAGTAGTCCTGGGCCTCGGGGGTTCTAAACGGTAGACATGCTAGCTCCCTTGATGGAGGCTTAATGCCATATTTCCTCATACTTCTCTCCATTTTCAATAAGTAATCGCTCGCAACTTGGTGGCCCAAACCCCTGCTTCCTGTGTGAACCATTATTGTAATCTGGCCCTCCCATAATCCTAGAGATTTAGCTATTGACGGATTGAATATTTGATCAACGACTTGGATCTCCAAGAAGTGGTTACCGCTACCTAGTGATCCAAGTTGGGGGGCACCTCTCTGCTTAGCTCTACTACTAACCTTATCGGGATTTGCATGAACCATTCTCCCCTTTTCCTCAGTATGTTCAATATCTTCCTTCCACGCAAATCCCCTATCATACGCCCATTCAAGTCCTCTCTTCAAAACCTCGTTGAGTTCACTTATGCTAAATCTTAATTTAGCGCGCATTCCGAGACCTGCTGGCACATTTCTCGCAATAACGTTTATAAGCTTCTTAAGGTGGGGCTTCAAGTCGTCGTACGTGAGGTTTGTCCTAATTAGCCTCACTCCGCAGTTCGAGACCACGAAGCCCTCAGCTACGAAGCTGTGGCTTTCATCAACTACTGTGATATCGTACACTAGCCCACCATATCTCTCAACATTCAGCTCCTCTATCTCGTCGTAGACAATATCCCCCTCAACGCTCTCAGCGATGAAGTCCTCAAACGTGGTTACGTCCACGAGTGTCTGTGCACCCTCTACAACCTCATAGAGGCTCCTCTCAATAAATCCCTTATCCACTACACCGTAGGCCCCAGCTAGGACGACTATAGGAGTGCCTTCTGCATGCTCCTCTCTAACCACCTTCCTCAGAATCTTTCTCTCCTCACCTATCCTCATCTTGAGCCTCAAGTATATTACTGCAGCTAGGGCTAGCCTTCTCCCCTCAATATCATACTCGTAACCGACTCTAGAATACAGCTTAACCAGGTTCTCTGGACTTGTCTCCACCAGCAACTTCCAGCACACTCTATCCTCGGCCTCATAAGTCTTCCTAACAGCAGATCTCACACCGAACTCCTCTAGAAGTCTCTTCAAGTCTTCTAGAAGTTCTCTTCCATTCTCAGATAGCTCCCTCACCTTGACTACCTTGAGCTCCGGTATGTAGAAGTTATACCCATCAATAGTCTTAGGCTTGGAGAGTTCGGCGCCAAAGTAAGCTGCTAGGAACAACCTTTTCATCCACAACGGTAACCTGAAGATGAACCTTGGTATGCGATATCTCGTTTCAGGCCTCTTACCCCTAGGATAGCCTAGCTCGTAGAGGAGTTCGACTAGGCTCCTCGCTGAAATCTTCAGTTGATACTCCTCGTGGTTAAAAGCGAGTTTTCCTGCTCTACGCTTCCTCAAGTATATCGAGGCAGTGTATCCCAGTCTCTCTAAGTCCCTTCTCATCTCCTCAAGGTTCTCTCTTTTACCGTAAAGCTGTAGTTGCTCACCTTTAATTGTCCCGTTGCCGATAACGTAGCCTAGAATCTTTAAGAGGTATGGTAGCTTAGGGTTGGTTGAAGTTAAGGGTAGGAGACCACGTCTCCTTAGCTCTCTTCTCACGCTGTGAGGAAGACCTTCACCGTTAAGTATAGTAAACTCCTCAGGCTCCTCGTAGTCAACGCCCTCAAAGGGATAGAGAGCGACTTTCATACCCTCCTCCAGCTCCTCAGCTCTAACCATACCCTTTCCTCTGACTAGGATGGGGTGGTCTGAGGACAATTTTAATACGTGGCCGCTTCTAGTCCTCACAACATACAGTCTCTCCTCAGGTCTGCACAAAAATAAAGCTACTTCAGTCTCCTTGAGAACCCCTTTCTCCCTATCTACAGCTACAACATTTCCTCCTCTGACAAGACTCTCTATGCTTATCCTGTAGCCCAGTGGCGTCAGAACCTTAGTTCCAGGAGGTAAGCAGTTGATATCGTAGCCTACTCCACCAGGACTTATAACTCCCTCTTCCACATCAAATGCTGCCACTCCCCCTATAGGGAAACCATATCCTTGGTGCCCGTCCGGCATTACGAAAACGGATTTCATAACTCCTGGAAGTGTAGCTACTTGAGCCGCTTGAAGTAATGTCTGGTCTCCTTTCATCTTCGCAAGCAAGTTCTCCTCAGCATATATTATCACGGGAACCCTCATACCTTTATAAGAGTCTTCTGGAATTTTCCAGGTATACTTGTCTATCTTCTCTAGTTTAATGACCATTGATTGATCACCCTCTTTGATACTCTTCTGTGATATATCCTAAATAGTTTTTCGATGAACCATCCGTATCCAGGTAGAGATAAATAAGCCTCTCCTTAATGTTTATAAATTCTAGTAATAAATTTATTCCCCTAGTACGATAGTAGTATTGAGGGTGACTTATGGAACCAGAGAGGATGAGAAAGAGTATAATCAACTTAATAGACGAAAACAAAAACAGCTTAGTTAAAACAGCATTTTACTCTGATCCTAAGGTGATGGATATAACTTTAAGTCTTCACAAGAGGTGGGAGTCAAGCGGGAGAGTGGGTGAGCCAATAGATTACGCTCTACCTGAAGAACTAAAAACACTTTATCTTAGGGCTCTTAGGGTAGCGAGAGCCGACATCGACTCCAGCATACTTATGGGACAGTTTTTCTGGTGGAGGAGGGAGAAGGAGGAGAAAGAAGATATTAGAAAGTTTATGAGGAAGATTTGGGGGGCATTACTAGGGAGATGGATGTGAGGACGAGTATTTTAATTCAACCTATAGGTTATGTAGAAGAATTCATTCTAGAAGAACTTGTTCAACTAATTTCCGAAAGTATAGAAGCCGATGTTATTTTATCGAGTACTAGATTACCTCCCAACTTAGCATTATATGATTGGAATAGGGGACAATATAAGGGAGAACTTGTATTAGATTGGATTAACAAAATTACGTCGAATTACAGTTTTGACAGAATTCTTGGAATATGCGGCTTTGACGCATACGCTGGAAACCTGAACTTCATATTTGGGATAGCTAGCATGTATACAGGGAAATGTCTGGTATTCCTGCATAGATTAAGAAGCGAGCACAGATTATATGTTCAAAGAACGTTGAAAGAGAGCCTCCACGAGCTTGGCCACACCTTTGGACTACATCATTGCGTTAACAAGAGATGTGTTATGAGCTTCAGCAACAGTATTATTGAGGTGGATAGGAAAGAGGCTAGGTTCTGCAGAGTCTGCGCTGAGAGGGCTTCTAGAAGAGGCTTAGTGTTGAAAGAACCAGCTATCCTAGAGACGTGAAAGTTGTTATTTGATGATGAAGGCGGGAGGCATGATCCAAGTACTCTTACATTTTGGACATTTACTGGGTTTCCGAGGCTTATTTAAGTTTTTGAAAACATAACCACACTTCCTACACTGAGGTGGTATCATCAATAGTTTCTTCCTTCCCCTAGACGTTCTATTAATTGTTCTAGCTATATGCCACAAGTGGTCGTAAATTTCTCTCGTGCTTCTAGGTGGTAACCCGAGGTAAGCTGCTATTTCCTCTACAGTTAAAGGGTTTTCTACCTCCTGAAGAAGCTTCATTATCCGTTCTCTAACAGTCTCGAAATTTGAGTTGAAATTTTCCTTAGCCAAAGCTTTTCAGCTCTCTACCATCAATATATGCGACTACTTCAACATACTTTTCTAAAGCACTTGTCAATATTTTTTCCATGAGAACCCTCTCTATTTGAAATATACCTGCATTATCCTTCATAAACACCTTTATTCTAACAGGCTTTGTTTCCCCCCTCTCGATTTCTATCTTCTTTATAGATAGAGCACTAACTGCATGAATATCCATTTTCCCAAGCTTATATGGTATCCTAGCTCTACCTTCAGCCATATCCGTTCCGTCAGCAATCTTCACGCAGCCCGCCTCCACACTTAAACACTTCACGCTTTCATCATGGCTGTATATTACGTGAAGTATTTCCTGTCTTAGAGGAACCACTTTACTTCTATCTACAAGCTCCAACAGTATCCTATCTATTATTGGCTTAGAAAGGATGCAACCATGTATATTATGGTTACTTCTATGTATGGCATTCCCTACATCATGTAGGTATGCGCCAATTAATACTATTAACTTCGCCTCCTCCAAGGACTCCGTAATACCATTTACTATAGAAGAGGGTGTCACTCCGTATTCCACTAACAATTCGAATATTTTCAGAGCACTTCCAGAAACTATTCTAGCGTGTACGACGCCATGGTCATTGTACATGAGTCTATTTACAGCCATAACATTTGACATTCTTAAAAGGGATTGAACTTCCTGATCACATTCCAAGATCTTATATGCTTTCTTCAACATAGCACTCTCTCTTATAAGTTCAACTACGAGCCCTCGTCCTACTGTTACACTCAATCTAGGAACCCCAGTTCTACATTACGTTTCCTAGCAGATATTTATATATTCCAAGGCATAATAATTTAGAAGTCAGCAACATCATTATTTCATCGAGCAACGATTAAGTGAGAACCATGGCCAGCGGGAAAGTGAAAATGGTACTTGCAGATGTGGATGGAACCCTGACTAGCAGAGAGCAGGTAATTGAAGTGGAGGTATTAAAGGTTATAAGACGAGTGAAAAAAAGAGGGCTCATAATCGGGTTAGCTAGTGCTCTTCCCTACTATGTTCTAAGAGCACTTTCATTTTACTTGGGTATAAGGGGTCCACTAATAGCTGAGAATGGGGGAGTCGTTGAAGTAAATGATAAGATAATTATTTTAGGCGATGGAGAACTCGTTAGGAGAGGTTTAGAATTATTAAAGGAGAATTATGGAAGCCTGGTTAGAGAGAAGTCGTCAAATAAGTGTAGATTAACTGATCTGGCAATAGAAAGAACTATTCCACTCTCTGAGGCCAAACAATTGCTTAATAAAATGGGACTTACAATATATGACACTAAATACGCGTATCACATAGTTGTTTCGAGAATAGATAAGGGTGTTGGACTGCAAGTCTTATGTAAAGAACTAAATATTTCTCCGAGAAGCGTTGCAGCAATTGGAGATAGCGATGCTGATATTGGACTGTTATCGGCAGCCGGAGTAGGCATAGCTGTAGCAAATTCTTCGGAAAAACTTAAGAGAGTGGCACAATATGTTACTTCCCTACCATATCATAGAGGATTTATCGAGGCCATGGAGTGGCTTGAGAGAAAAGGATTTATTTGACATCGTTTGCGTAGGAGCACCAGCGTTTAAGTCAACATCCAATCATATGTTAGGAGGAAATATTAAAAGGAGAACACAATAATCCTCTAATAGACGAGCCGGGGTGACCGAGTGGACTAAGGTGCCGGCCTGGAGAGCCGGTGGTCCAGTGGACCGCGCGGGTTCGAATCCCGCCCCCGGCGCCACATATCTTCCAAGAAATGGGTGCATGAGTTGGCAGGAGGCTTCAGATTCCTCGAGCATACGGCTGACGCGTATGTTGAAGTATGGGGAGAGACACTTGAAGAATTGTTTGAGTATGCTGCTATCTCTATGTTTGAAGTAATGGTAGATACCAGAAGTGTAGAGCCAAAATACGGTTATGATGTTAAAGTATCTGGTATGGACCTGGAAAACTTAATGTATAAATGGCTTGAGGAATGGCTTATAATCCACAGTATTGAAAACGTTGTGTTTTCTAAATTTAAAGTTTTCAATATTGTGAAGGGGGAAGAAAACACTCTTACGATTCTAGGCAAAGGGTGGGGTGAACCCTTAGACTATGATAGACACGATGTGAAAACAGAGGTTAAAGCAGTCACATACTCCAATATGATGATAAGGAAAATGGATGGAAAATGGCTTGCACGCATAGTCTTCGACATATAATGCAATATTCTCTCTGCAACTACTTGACTTGAATTACTTAAGTTAAACCAGCCTTACCACTTTTCCACATTCTAGGATAGGTTCCAGGTTCCATTAGAACTCTTCTAGTTTTCACAGCAATGCCCCTATCCGCATCTAATATCTTGTTCACGGACATTAACATTTGTCCAACAGCTACAAGTTCTCCTTTAAGAGTTAATATAGCAACTCTCCTTCTAGTTAATGCATCCTCGCTTATCATAACTATCCCGGGAACCGCTAGATCTGCCCCATGACATATTGCATCGACAGCGGAGTCTCTAATCACAACCTTCGGCATATTACAAACCGCGTACTCCATGGGCATTATGGCTTTTCTAAGGAGGTCCTCCTTACCTTCGTAGATCCATCTATAGTATGCATCAGCTAAGTCTTGCATTCTAACGAGGTTTTTATTCTCGGTGAATGGGCCAACTCTAGTTCTTCTAAGCTCTCTCATATGAGCTCCTACTCCCAAAATTAAGCCCACATCATGGCATATCTTCCTGATATATGTTCCTGCCTCACATAAGACCTTAAACAATACCAGTCTATCAGTCATTTCTAGAAACTCTATATTAAACACGCGTTTAATTCTCAAAGCCCTCTTCACACGGGACCTTAAGGGAGGTTTTTGATAAATTTTGTCCACGAACATTTTCAATACTTCTTCGACTCTACTCTCAGGGACTGTCCCGTGAAGTTGCATTACACACACATATTCCTTTACAGTATGTGTCACAATGGAGATTAATGGAGTTGCCTTTTCTAGAGCTACGGGAAGCACTCCAGTAACCTTCGGGTATCTCCGCCTCAGGCCATGTAGCCTAGAGGCTCTAGAGTACCCCCATGACCTGCCTTCTTCAAGTTAAACATCTTCTTTATCCATGCAACAACCTCATGGCTTGTGGGTCCAGGGGGCTTATCCAAGTTTATTATCCCGCGTTTAATGTAATCCTCCATGCTTCTCTTAACTGGTAAACATCCGTATGAAGGATCGGTCTCAGCCTCATCCCTAATAATGAGTCTCGCTGTATTTCCACAGAATTCGTTGATTTCATTAATAAACTTGAGTCCCTCCTTTAATACATCGGCCTTCACAAATCTCACCTCGATATACAATATGAATTAAGAACTAATTAAATAAATTTACATGGCTTAAGTGACTCAATTATCAGAAACAGCATTTAGCGTTACACGATCTTGATTTGAGGCGAAACAGGCTTCTTCATATATTCCAGCAAGTCTGCGTTCTTCAATGCCTCAAGAACTTCTTCATCGCTGGCCCCCCTCCTTATTTCTATACGATACTCGGTTGGCTCAATGTGTTTCATATTGACTCTCCTCCTCTTCACACCACTTACTGTCTTAGGACCGGTCACCAAGACGAAATTCTCGTCTATAATGTCAACTATCACACACTTGTGCCCCGACTCCCTCCCAGCAATTTTAACACATATTCTTCCAATCTCTATTGCAGGCATTCACATCTTACCTCCGGTTCTCCTTTATAGTGACGGCTAGATTCACTTAAAAGAGTATAGGTTACTTAAATTTTCTGTAGCATAGACGTGAAGGTATATTGCGAATTCCAAGCGAAACGCAGACTCGAAGCATTCCCTGCGTGTTACTGCTACGAAAGCTTAAGGAGTAGAGCGGGGAATTTTATTAAGGATGTTAGCCCTAGAATGCTTCCTGCATCGCTCTTAATGCTAGATATAAAGTTAGAGAGGTGGAGGCCAAGTACTTGAATGTCTGAATGAGGTTTAATCATTGACAGGGAGAAAATGCTTGCACAAACATTTGTCTCCCTCAGAATATAGAACCGCTTTTCCACAGCTATGAACTATTATGGGACAGAGGTGTGAAACCCTACCCCGCCATGAACTGCATGTCGGTTGCCTCAAGCTGAGCTGAGAGCGACGAAGTTCAAGGACGTAGTAGACTTTAATGAATTGTTCAGGCTTTGTGGGAAAATCCATTAACTACTTGAAGCATTTAGATTTCACGTAGCTCACTATTATATTTGAAGTTTCCTCAAAACTCATTTTACTAGTGTCGATAACAAGATCAAATATTGAAGTATCATACACGTCTATTCCGTAAAACATTCTGAATCTTTTAGCTTGGCTCCTCTCTCTCATTAAAGTTTCAATAAATGCTTCTTTGAAGTTCTTCCCCTCCCTCTCTGCTATTCGCCTAATTCTTACATCTAAGGGGGCATAAGTGTATATTGCAACATCTGCTATGTCTCTAACTATCCACGCTGTTAGGTGCCCCTCTATTACGACGTTCCCCTTTAATGCCTCCATTCTGCTCCTATAATCTACCTCCAGATCTATTACAGGATTCCTTTCCGCTAAAACACTTAGCTCTATTAAAGAGAGGCCTCGCTCCCTAGCTATTCTCCTAAATATTTGGCCAGCTGAAACATACCTTAAATTGAAGGTTTCAGACAGCTTCTTTGCATGAGAAGTCTTCCCGCTGCCAGCTGGACCGCTCACTGCAATAACTATTTTCTCCTCCAACTATTAGCCTCCTCTGATAGTCGCTTTAAGGAGTTTTCTAAGACAGCGGGGACATATTACTCCACCATATGGCCTCTCTGGTCTCTTAGAAGACCTAGGAAGTTTTCTGAGTTTTACAGGTCTGAGTCTTGGAACACCTCCTAGGGGTTTATGACATATCATACACTTTGCCTGCGAAGGTTTTCTCCTCTCATAGTGAACTACTGTTCTTCCTCCTGGGGTTCTCCTATATTTTCTAGCTAAGGATCTAGATCTTAATGCGGGTTTAACCATTTAACACCACCTACAGTGACTTCATTTTGGAGAGTAACTCGATAGCCGCTTCCTCCTGCTTACCCTCCTTATTTATAATAATCGGTACTGCTGCTCCTACAAACATTCCTGCTGTTAGGGCAGAGTTTCTTGCAAGTTCCATAAAGAATTTTATTTCATCCAGTGTCCTCTCATCCCATCTCATCCTAATCTCCCTATCCCTCATCCTCCTTTTGACAATGTCTTCTGGAGAGGCTTCTATGACTGCGATCATATCAGGTTTCAATATTTCGATAACGTGTAGTGGCAGTCCTGACCAGTAACCTGAAACCGTATGGATTAGAGAATGTGTATCTATTATTAGAAAACTGTCTTTATCTAGCTTCTCAGAGTCCTCTACGATTCTCTTAGCTGCCTCAAGTTGGAGTTTGCACTGTGTTCTCAACGGCAACTTCCTCAACTCGTCTCTATGTGAAATAAGCTTCATGTTTTTCGCGGCCTTAAACATGTAGTCTCCAAAGTTCACTATTTTAATGTTAATACCTTCATTCCTGGCTTTCTCCAACATCAGTTTAGTAACCGTAGTTTTACCCACTCCCGGCACTCCGACAATAATAACCACTTTAAACTTCTCCCTAAGCCCCAAGGTCACTCACCCACTAATCTCCTAAGCAGAGGATATGCCTCCAAAGCTCTCTCATAGGATATCATGCCATAGTACTGGTAGACTATTCCTACAGCAAGTAGAAGACCCATCCCCGTTCCAAGCGCGCCCAAGATATCTGCTAGAACAGCTATTATGGCCACTATAAGGGAGCTCAATACAGTTAGAGGATATATGTACTTAGAGAGCATTTTCTCTAGGATCTTAATACTCCTCCTCATGCCGGGAACGTCTAGACCCGACTTAATCATCTGCTCTGCCTGGGTTCTCGGATCCATGCCCGAGATTTCCACCCACATAACCCCGAAGACTACGGATAATATTATCAACATGACGCTATACGTTAAAACTCTAATTGAATCACCAAATATTGAGAACAAGCCTCTTGGAGGAGTCATATAGTAGACTAAGCCCCCTGTTGGAACAGGTTGGCCGCCCTCGGTTACATTATACGTTCCAATAATGTTCAGCAAGATGTTGGAGTTATCGGGGTTGAACTTCATCCAAAGAATTCTGGAGAAGAATACTAGGTCGCTGTAAAATATTGATGCGAACAATACTGGTACGTTTGAAACATATATGAACTTGAGGGGAACCCTGGACTTCAAGCCCCTAGCTCTCTGATAAGTTACTGGAATTTCTATTCGAACACCTTCCAAGTATATTAGTATGAAGAGCAGGACGAATGAGGCAATAGTTCCAACTAGATCCGGAGCATTCCTTCTAACAATAGTGTACAAGAGGGTGCCCGAGCCGATTGAAGATACTAATTGTACTATGGACCCCCAATACCCTCCCTGAGGAGCTGGAGCGGGACTAAAAGCTCCCCATACTACTTCCTCAGCCACTCCAGCTAATATGAACAAGCTGACCCCGCTTCCAAGTCCCCACCCTTTCTGTAACATTTCGTCAAATAATATGACAATTATCGCTGCAACGGTTAGCTGAGTTATTATGGCGATCTGCTGGTAAGCATTTAAGGGTCCATAGGCCCCCGCAAATACATATGCCCCAGCTTCAACTATCGAGAATATCACTGCAAGAGTCTTTTGAGCCGCAGTGAACTTTGATCTCTCCTCAGGGTCAGAAAGATCTAGGCTTATGAGCTTTGATCCCACTATTATCTGCATTATTAGACCAGCTGTTACTATAGGACCTATTCCCAGTTCCATTAATGTTCCATGTCTTGACGCAAAAATAAGTCTCATCACTAGAAGAGGATCCTCTCCACCCCTATACGGTATACCGTATAGGGAAATGTTTGCCATAACTAAGTATAAAACTAAAACTATGCCAGTCCAAAATAATCTTTCATAAAGCGAGGGCTTCCGAGCGGGCTTCTCGACCGTGGGGAGAATGTAAGAAGCATTAGCTAATATATCGAGCAGGCCCAATGTAGAAGTACCTCCATAAGCTTACTCTCATCCCCCAACTTTTCCTTCCAATACTAATACCTCTCCTCCAACCTCTCTAATTTTCTTCACGGCTCTCTCAGTAGCTAGCCAGGTTATAACTTTTATTGGAAACAGTGCTCTTCCAGCTCCAAGAAGCTTGCTATATCCTAATTCCACTAGATTTACTACAGGCTTATTGTCTTCCATGGGCAACTTATTGAGAGCAATTAGTTCATTGACTATCTCATAGAGAGTTCCGACATTTATCGGAGTAACCTGGGGGATTATTTCGAGAGGCCTAGTAAAGCCGTGTTTACCATAGTAGCCACCATAGTACTTGATAGCTGTTACCCACTTATGCTTTCCAAAGCCTACTGCACCGAACCCTCCTCTCGACCCCGACTTCCTGTGCTGGCCTATCCTACCATAGCCATGGGACCTACTTCGCCCTCTAAGCTTCCTACTCTTCTTCCTCCTCCTCACAACCATTCCATACACCACTGTCAAATCATTTTCCTCAACAGGTCGTTTATTTCTTTTCCCCTATACCCTAATTCACCTTTATAACCATACATTCTCTTTATTGTTCCTTTGAATCCTCCTTTAGGCGGATGAAGTCGGAAAACTGGCTTTATTACATTATCGATTTTGTGGAGCATTAGATCCCCTGAAATGAGCTTGTCGGCAAAACTTTCTATACTATCAATATTCAGTTTATCCTTTAAATAACTTGAAGTTAATCTCCTATTCCCAGGAGTCCTTCCACGCTTCGCTAATAGTTCAACCAAGGTATCTTTATCGATTTCTCCCCAAGTTACCCATCCCTGAACTTTCTTTAACATTCCACTTATTCCGGGAAGTGTTGAGGGATATAGGACGCATGTAAACTTGCGTGTTAATCTAAGCATTTTTAGAGTATCCTCTACATCTTTAGGAGTATCAACAGTTCCCCTAATTCTTATTATTGCTAGCAAGGGCATTTCGTTCATCCTCTAACCCAATCGCTTGGCTTAACGAAGTAGAAGAGTTTCTTCAATGCATTGTAAGTGGCCATAGCGAAATTATATGTGGTCCTAGTGTACCCCCTAGTACTCGTCCATACGTCTCTTATGCCAGCATATCTCAGCACTTTCTTAGCTACTTCTCCAGCTACTATTCCAGTGCCCTTAGGGGCAGGTTTAAGAGTTATAACAATACTCCCACTCTTCCCGACTACAGTAAATGGTATTGAGTGAGCAGTGTTGCACATACACTCCCAGCTACCACATCCTCTGAGAACGGGTATTACGTGTAGCTTAGCGTCCTGAATAGCTTTTTGAATAGCAAACCTTAATTGTTTCGCCTTACCTGAGCCTATTGCCACCAAGCCATTGTAGTTGCCCATGACAACTAGCGCCTTGAACCTTGTTAGCTCGCCCGCGTCTGTCTGTTTTTGGACGATCGAAATGTCGAGAACCTCATGCTTTATGTCTGGAACTAGGAAATCTACTATTTCGGGTTCCATGATACGCATGTTTCTTTCAAAAATCTCCTCTATACTAGTTATCTTCCCCTCCTTTACTAACCTTCCTACTCGGGTTCTTGGAACCCACTGCTCTAAGCTTTCAGACACTGACATTAGTCTCACCCCTCACAGTTGAGAAGGAACTCTCTACTTTACTTTTCACTTCTTCGAAATGAAGTGTTAGTTCCTGAGGATTTAAGCCTGCCTTCAAGTACTTTGAAAACATTCTCTCGAAGAGTGCAGGGTCTTCCTCCATTAATATACTGGCCCATTTTGCGATATGATCTCCTATTATCCTCTCATCGCTCGGAAGTATCTTAGGATTATGTGGGATCTCTAGGCCAGCATCCAGCGCCCCCTTTAATGCCGCGAAAACCCTGGCACCCTTAACAGCCCTATGTAACCCTATGTCCAAAACAGCCCTTTTAACCCCCTTCTTCAAAGCCCTTAGTCCTGCAAGATATCCTGTTAGGTATGCTGCAGGAGTATTATCCTTGGCTGCTAGCCAACCATACTTCTTAGAGAGCTCGGGGCTATGTGCAGCTGCAATAACTACGTCTCCCTCGGGTTTAGACTCCACTATTTGTACTATTATCTGGTTAAGCGTTTTCCTAACAACTAGCCTAGGTTTACGTGAGAGTATCAGTTTATACCTTTTATAGTAGTTAGTCTTACCCTCTCTCCTCCTCCTACGGGGAACCTTATAGTGGGCGTCTTTAGCCATTATGTCAACCTCCCTACTTTCCAATCCTCTCTTTGATATACATTTTTAGGTGTGACGTAGAAGTGAAGGCCCCGCCCTTAGCCATCATATAAAGTTTCCTATATTCTCTTCTACTTATTGCACCTTTGTCGCGAAGCATTCTAAGATACCTTCTAATAGCTCTAATTCTCATCATCCATTGCTCTTTCCTGGATAACCTGGCTGTGGCAGTCCCCTTCCTTTTACCATGTCCCCTCCTCCTACCCTTCTTCCTCTTCTCATGTCTTATTCTCCAACGTCCTCTGCTGATGCCGTGCACGGGCTTAACACTTATTACCCCGTCCTTAATTAGCCTCTTTACATCCTCTCTAGTTATAGCCTCTCTAATTCTCTCGGCCTCAGAGGGATTTACTACTATCCTGCTCTCTCCCACTCCCAATATCTTAGCAGCTAGCTTTTTTTGAAGCCTTAGATCCACTCAAATCACCTCTCATTCGCTATTTTTAGTCTTAATTCCCTAGCTCTCCTAACTATTTCCCCCCTCTTCCTCCTGCCCACACTACTAGATATATAGATTATGTGAACCTCTGGGTCGAGGCCTTCGAGGTCTTTAGTACATGACACTACAACAGGCCTTAAACCTGACGGATGGAGACCTCTAACTTTGGCTGGCCCCCTATAGCCAGCCGATGGCATTGGGGGATAACCTTTTAGCTTAAGCCTTATCTTATTGTCAATTCCCTTAGGCTTTCTCCACACTTCATCGAACTTCTTGAATTTCCACCATAAACTTCTAATGAAGGCAGGCCGCTTCTTAGCAAGTTTCCTCCTAATCCGTAGAAGCCTCTCCTTACTGGCCAAATTAAACACCTCATTTACTCCTTCTCGTATATGTATATTCCATCCATGAACACTCTTGGATCGTACTTTTTAATTCTAGTTGCAAGCTCAATATTAGCAGCAGTCTGGGAAACCTCCTCTACGTCTATTCCCTCAACTATAACATCTTCTCCTTCAACTCTAACTGTCACGTTCCCAAAGATTTTCGCAATTCTCGGAGCTCTCTCTCCAATGAAGTTTTCAATGAGAACTTTATCTCCTTCCACTTTAACGTTTACTGGGAAATGTGAGTACACTATCTTAAGCTTGTATCTATATCCCTTTGTAACTCCCTTTATCATGTTTCTTATATGAGCTGCAACCGTGCCAACTAAAGCTTTCTTCTTCCTATTAGCCAAATACGTTTCAACAATAACCTTATTACCAACTACTTTGACGTCTACTCCTCTTATATGGGAGAGATCTTTTTCAATAGTGCCCTTAGGTCCAGTAACCCTAATTCTCATGTCCTCTATTTGAACTTCCACCCTCTCCGGAATTTCCACTTCCTTGAATACGTGGAGAACTTTTGCCATCATCTACACCTCTAGTATACGTAGGCTAATAGTATTCCCCCTATTCCCTTCTTCAATGCATCCACGTGAGACATTACTCCGTGAGGTGTCGAAAGTATCAGTATGCCTATGTTCCTAGCAGGCAGATACTTTCTAACCCATTCAGGAAGCTCAGTTAAATCTTTATATTTCAGGGATAACCTGGGCTTTATCACACCACACTTATTAATCCGCCCTAATAACTGTACTTTTATTTTACCCCACCTACCATCGTCTATGAATTCGAATTCCCCAATATATCCCTCTTTCTGCATTACTTTAAGCACTGATGCTATGAGCTTGGATGCTGGCATTATGAGGGCCTCTTTCTTCCCCCTCATCTCATTGTTCATTATAGTGGCTAACGCGTTCGACAATGTGTCAAGCATTACCATGGACGTCACCTTCCGATGGAACATTATTATTAGAAAAGACTTTAATTAAATTTTCTAAAACCTAATTGAGGAGCTATTTCTCTAAAACACTGTCTACATATGTAAAGCCCGTATTTTCTTATAATGGGTCCGTGGGAACCACATCTCCTACAGACTCTCGATCCCTTCCCGTACTTCCTTACTTTAGGTGGCCTATATTTGCCCATTTAAATCACCTCTATATTATTTTCACATTAAATTCTTTAATCATGTAAGCCATTGCTTCCTCTCTAGTTAATCTATGTCTTCTGGGAATACGTGCCCTACATCTCCTCCTCTTTGAAACCCTGTAACCTGGACGACATAAAGTTACACATACATCCATGCCAAAAATACCTATCTCGGGATCATACTTTACTCCAGGTAATGATATGTGTTCTTCTATTCCGAATGAGAAGTTTCCATAATCGTCAAAACTAGATGCCTTCAATCTATAGCCTACAGCTTCAAGAGCCCTACGGAGAAAATCCTCTGCTTTACTCCCCCTAAGAGTTACCTTAACTGCAATATTTTCTCCCTTCCTAATCCCGAATCCTTTTATTGTCTTCTTAGCTCTCCTTGGAACAGGTTTTTGGCCTGTCAACATTTCCAAAACCTTCTGAGCATTCTGTAATCTCACTCCACTACTGCCTACACAAATATTCACTGTAACCTTCTCTATTCTAGGCTTAAACATTATATTCTTCTCCCACTTCTTAACATAATCCTCTACTTGAATGCTGGTCACTTCCATGCTCCCTCTGGAAGCGATATTGCCGGTTTATCTCTACCGATCACAAATATATAGTTTAAACTTGTATGGAATACGTTTTCGTCTTTATCAACTAGACTAACTATGCTCGAAGCTCTCTTGAATACCTGTTTTACTTCCACTATCCTACCCACACGTCCAACGTTTCTCCCGCCTATCACTATGGCTATGTTTCCTTTCTCCAGTCTTAAGTGGTCTAATATCTCCTGGTTTGGAACGGCTATTTTTACTACGTCAAAACTTTTGTACACGTCTTCCACGGGATTAAATGGATCCTCTAATTCAACAATTATGTTCCTAGAATCGTGTAAATTAAGCTGGATGTTTCCTCCCTTAACCATGGTTTTCTTCTCTATTCTGCAAAGCTTAAAAGATGACTCTTCTCTTGGAATAGGATGTAGTATCATGAAGCGTGTTGGATAGGGAAGTACTCTAAAGCATTCACCTGTTTCAACTATTTCCACAACATCCATAAGCCCTATTGGGAACTTGTAGTTTCTTCTAACTCTGCCATCGACCTTTACTTTCCCCTCAGCAATGATTTTCCTAGCTTCTTGAGCGGTCTTAGCGTACTTCAACATGTCTCTTACAACGACTAACAGTGGAAAACATCTGTTTATTGGATGAGGGCCGGGGCTCGGCTTAACAGCCCAGTGCCTCTCCTTTACGGCTATAGGCCAAAACCTTGGAGCAACATACCTAGTTAAATGCTTCTTTCCTCCCATTTTACCCACTTATCCTACACCTCTCAGTTTCGATTACATGTTTTGCCTCCAATTCTCATTCCCCAAATACTATTTAACTCTCCCCTCTCCTCCTCTCTATAATCTTCTTTCTCCATTCATCGCTTAAGTCTAATCCGACTATTTCTACTTTAGATGGGTGAATAGGATAGAATACGGGGGTTCCATCAGCCTTCTTCATAGTTACTCCTTCAACACGGATCCTATAATCGCTGAGATCCACTTCTATAACTTTACCCTCATGACCCTTCCAGTCTCCCCTCACAATTCTAACCACGTCTCCAGCTCTTACTGGAAGCCTTTTAATACCATATTTTTCTCTGAGGTCTTCCGATAGAGGAGCTGTTAGAAGCTTCTTTCTTAAATGCAGAGGCGCGTTGTACAGGAACTTTCTCTGCTTTTTAGGATGTTTAGACGACGTCATGGGCATTACCATCACCTACACTAAACTACGAGAGTAGCCATTGCCGCTATTTTTGGCCACCTCTCCGCAGCCTCCTTAGCTACGGGACCTCTTATTTCACTGCCCTTCGGCATGCCCTCCGGAGACACTATTACTGCGGCATTATCCTCGAAGGATATCCATGTTCCATCGGGCCTCCTATAAGGCCTCTTCTGCCTGATAATAATGGCTCTAACAACCTGCTTACGCATCTCCGGAGTACCCCTCTTAACAGTTGCTACAACCATGTCTCCAACGGCGGCAAAAGGTATTCTCCTAAGTCTTGTCTTGATCGATGGAACACCTATTATCATTATCTCCTTAGCTCCACTATTATCTGCTACATTTAGCGTGGAGCCTACAATTAGTCCTGGAGCTATCCCCTTCCTAGCCGGTATTACTCCCAGCTTTCTTAAACCACGTTTGACCATTAACTACTCCTCCTCTCCAAAATCTGAACTACTACGAAGGACACTGTTTTAGCTATCGGCCTTGTTTCAGCTATTTTCACCCTATCCCCAACTCTAGCATTTAAACATGGTGGATTGTGAGCATGAATCTTTCTACGCTTCTTCTCGTACCTCTTATACTTTCGGTCATATTTCAAGTACTCGTATTGGACAACAACAGTCTTCTTCATTTTATCGCTTACAACAATACCCTCCATAGTCATTCCTCTAACTGGAAGCCTGCCGTGAAATGGGCAATTCGGGTCATCACACTCTGCCTCAGGAGGTTCTACCCCAGGTAATCCTATACTCCGCTTAGCCAAGGCTACCACCTCTTCTTCAATATTCTCTTCAATCTATCCTCAGGCCTACCCACTAGCCTGTCCCCTCTTACTTTAACAATATTCCCATTCGGCAGCTCAATTAAAAGTACTATTCCTCTTTTAAGTATTTTCTTCTCTCCTCGAGAAGTTTCCAGAATTATGAGGTTTTTAGTCTCGTCAACAACGGTGCCTTCGATCCCCAGATAAGATTCGGTATTTGAGTGTAGAACCTTAACTTTTAAGCCTATTAGCTCATGATAAACTATGTTTTTAGGAGAATATCTCAACTACTCTTTCCTCCCTTCTTAGAGAGCTCTCTTTCTCTTAGGACCGTCAATATTCTGGCAATAGTCTTTCTAGTAGTCCTTATTTTCCCCGGATTATCTAGAGTCCCAAGTGCTGCCTGGGTTTTTAATCTTATAAGCTCTAATTTAAGCTCGTCCAACCTCTTTTTAAGATCCTCATCCGACATTGACCTAATCTCCCAGATTTTCATGGACATTATTACTCAGCCTCCGCTGAACTCTTCTCCATAACTACTATTTCATCTAATGGTCTAAGAGGCTTAACTATTCTAACCGATATACCGTATATACCCGGCTTCAGCAAAGCATGTGCAACAGCTTTTTCAACCATGTAGTTCACTTGATCCCCTGTTCTATATATCCTACCAGCTCTATACTTCTCAGATCTAGCTCTCTCGGAGGTCAGCTTACCTGAAATAACTATTTCAGCACCTAGAGCGCCAGCCTCCATTATCCTCCTTAATGCTATGAAGGCTGCTCTCCTGAAATGATAACCTCTCTCAAGCGCCACAGCCAGTCTGAAGGCCATAATCCTTGCACTTAGCTCTGGATTCTCTACAGAAGTAACAGTTATCTGGGGATTTTCCAAACCAAACTTCTTTTCCAGTATTTGAGCTAGAGCTCTTATAGTTGCTCCTCTCCTCCCTATTATCATTGCTGGTCTCTCAGCGTAAATGACAACACGTGTTCCAAGAGGAGTTTTCTGAATGTCTACTCCGGCATATCCTGCTCTATAAAATTCTTTGGCAAGATATTCATCGATTTTTGTTTTAATGAGACCTCTACTGACGAAGTATTTTTTAATATTAACCAAAGCCGTCTCACACCTCCATTACAGCTATCTCTATGTGAGTGAGCCTCCTAAACCATCTAGTTGCCCTCCCAAAAGCTCTCGGCGTGTATTTCTTCAATACTGGTCCTTTCTGAGCTGCTGCATGAATTATTTTAAGTCTCTCCGGATCTAAACCCTTGTTAATGGCATTATTTTCCACATTGTCCAATATTTTAATTAATTCTCTACACACTTTTACGGGGTAGCGGCCTGAAGGCCACTTCCATCTCTCAAGACCCCTGTGATGAGGAACTTTCTTATTATATCTCTTAAATGGAATAGGCTGCTTCAATGCTATAACTTCTTCAAGTAGTCGCCTTGCCTCGTCAAGTCTCATACCTCTAATAACATTTAATACCTCGTATGCCTCCTTCAGCGATATATTTAAGTCCCTTCCACTAGCTATTGCCGTTCTCTCAGGATCAAGACCCTTTACCGAGTACCTCCAAGTAGGCATTTTAACGATCCTCCATTTCACTATACTAGTTCCTACACACTGTCCCCTATTTAGGTTATTATACTAGTTCTCCCAGGGTCTAAGCGCCCCCTCCCGTGTAACTACTAGCGTCCTTTAATTGCCTCCGGTTCTATGGGAGGGGTTCCTTCTCGAGTCGAGGCAGACTCCACGAGCCTCCCATCTGAGCGCCTCTGCAACCCACCACATAGTGGATCATCGCATCCAGTAAAAACACTGGACAAACCTATAAAAATCTTTAGATTGATGTACAAGATTACGCTTTTAATTAAACAGATCATAGGGGGACATGCTGGTTTAAAGGAGCCCGGCAAGATGTGGTTGGCTTGATTAAGGTGTTAACCGCAATAGTGTACTTCGAGATACTTGAAGACTAGGAGTTTTCAAGGATTTTTGCAATAGAACTTGCCTCATACTGCAATATGTTCATTAATGGTGTAAATTTAAAAATAATCTAGCTAACTCCATTTACATTATACTTCCAAGAATTTTGGAAATCTTCCAAGTAACTAAAATTTAATTGCACGCCAGGTGGCATGCCTCTATTTCAATGGAACATACATGCTACTTCTCGTAGCTCTAAGACCAGGCTCTCCGTGCTGAACTCTCTTGCATGTTGGACTGAATTCGCCTAAGTAGTGTCCTATCATTTCAGGGGTTATGTATACTGGTATGAATTCCTTTCCATTGTACACCGCTATTGTAACGCCTACCATCTCAGGAAGTATTATCATATCTCTTACGTGGGTTTTCACAATAACTCTTTCTCCCTTAGCCATGAGCTTCTTAGCCTTCCTTATTTTCTCTATTAGAAGTCTATGTTCAGGCTTGATGCCTCTCTTTAGAGATCTCCTAGCTCTTGACGAAAATAAATGTATTAATTCGTCTAAGGGCATCGACAGTAACTCCTCTATTGTCCTCCCTCTATATCTGAATTTCCTCCACTCGAACGGTATCTCCATTGAAGACGGCATTGGTGCAACCACCTGCTAATTCAAGTGCATTACTCGCTACTTATAAACTTATTGTGGAGATCTCAAACACCTGATAATTACCCTAGGTAGACTAGAAGGCTCACTTATTGTGAGCACAGGTATACCCATTTCCTTTAATCTCACTTCTAGAATTCTATTATGGTTAGGCGGGGTGAGAACTATAGTTCTTACTCTGTTTGTTTTAATCTTCCTAAATATTTCCTCAGGTGGAGTGTAGTCTATAGTTTGCTTTAAATCGCTTATCAATATAATGCCAGCTCCCCTTTTCCTAGCAATCAGTAGGCCTTCGTTCAAGGCCAATGATATATTAGTCCATCCGGCGTAATCTATTTGAAAGAGCAGCTCCATGAGTGCCCTAAGACTTCTAATAATCCTAGATGTAACCACTTTAACGTCTTCTCGGAACAGTATTAGCGAGTCTATATACTTGTAGAAGGCCGACGCCATAATAATCGACCATTCAACATATTTCCGCATACTCCCACTAACATCCACTATGATAACAAATCTATCCGTTAACTCCTTGCTCTCGTACACTGGGAAGCTCGTAGTCAACCTTGAATATTTAAATAGTGTTTTCCTGAGACTCAATCTACCCTTACGTATACTAGAATGCTTTCTCTTGTAACCTGATATCATAGATGATCTTAGTCTTCTCCTAATAATGTTCGTCAGCTTGGTTGCTAATAACAGAGCCTTCATTCTAACTCCAGGATTAACGGCGCTCCTATATATTGATCGTAAAGGTATTATGATGCTCACAGGGTCTTTCAAATAATGAAGTCTAACCATGGTGTCAAGGGTTTCACTTCCCTCACCTATAGCAACTAGGACAAGGGTTCTTAGCATTCTATAGTCTCTGTAAAGCTTATTCCCTAATGTACCCCCTATTTTAGACAAGTTCGAAAATATTTTCTCAGCTTTCCTAGCCTCCCATGCAGCCATCTCAATAAAATCTCTGTCTCCTTCAGCTGACATACAGGCATATTTCATTGCTTTCGCCATTCTAGAAGCAGCTTCGAGAAGCTTTCTCTCCTCGCCATAAATCTCGAGGTCTTCTCTAATTCTAATATCCGACAATGCTAGAGGAGAGCAGTGAAGTAGCATGTCCTTAACTAGGGGCCTCAACATGCCATGGTTGCAAGCATGTTTCAATAAGTTCTTCTGCCCCTCCCAAGGCATATTCTTGAAGACTTCTATGATCTTATCTCTATCTATTATTCCATTCTTGAGCATATAGCTTAGGGATCCAGGGTAATGGAGTAATAATCCGCTTAAAACACCGTCAGTTAGAGCATCGTACTTCTTCATATACTTGACGAGCTCGATCCCAGAGTATTTTCCGAGATCCCCTAAATCTCCGCTCGCACTAGCAATTCTTTTAGCTAGACCTCTAATAAGATTACACGTTAATTCCTTGTTCCCTGCTTTCTCCGAGTACTGTATCAATGAAAATAATCTACGTATGTCGATACATTCTATTTCCTTAGGACTCAACATAGTGTTTTCAAGAAGGAAGAAGCTGTTTTCTATTTTGAAATGTTCCGCTGACAATATTCTCCTTTTAAACTCCATATTCGCAGCTTCCCGAGCACTTAGCGGTTTTCCTCTTAAAGACACTTCCCTTACTAGCCTCTCTACTTCCCTCCTACTCAATACTCTGTATCCTTGCCTCGTCCTCCTAATTAAACCGAGCTTCATTAAAGTTGAAAGTTTTTCTCTTTTAACTCTTTTATCTGCCTCGCTACCCGACTCAACTAGTTTGGTGATAGACTTTATTTTACTATTATAGTGTAAACCTAGAGTCTTAACGGCATTTTCTATCTCTCTCATTAAGCCTCCTTTAGATCGAAAAAGCGTCTTTGACTCTAAGATCTTGTCTAATATAACCTCGTGTTCTCTCCTCTTAGCGATGCACGACTTTATGATTCTCTCAACATCCTGTATTGAAGGCGACAACAACATTTTCTTCGAATCAACTTTTCCCTTTAGAATACAGTAAGTTGATAGAACACTCATTACCTCCTCTATGTCAAATGTGCTCACGGGAATCCCTTCCTCTCTAGCACTCCAACAGACTTCAAAGATTAGTCTTCTACACCATTTAGGAAGCTCTGGCATCATTCTTTCCATTAATACTCCAACCCTTCCAACTCACGTTCTAGTAAAGTATTAATTAAATCTTGGTCCTCATCGCTTTTTGCAAGCACGTATCTACAAGAGTCTGCTAGCTCTTTCCAAGAAACCATAGGCTTTCCTCTAAGTTTAGCTAGACTTACGCTCATTTCAGATACTAGTACAGTATCTGAGACGCCCGGCTTATACGTAGCTTTTTCTCTTAACTCAGCTATTATGTTGAGAAGTTTCGAGTAGAGGGGAAATGGAATTCTCTTGTAATTTTCTCCAAGCCTAACTTCAAGTATTTTAAGCTCTTCTGCCTTACTCGGATAAGTGAACTTTACTCTTACAACTCTTCTAAGAAAAGCGTCACTTAGCTCGTTTTGAGCTATATCCTCTGGATTGCTCGTCATTATTATCTGAAATCCTTCACTCTTAGCATGGAAGCTTCTCTTAAGTTCTGGGACTATTATCCTCCTCTTATCTATAATGTCTAATAGCATGTTCTGAAATTCTTCACTACTCCTTCTAACCTCGTCCACGAGAACTCCAGCTCCCAAAACAAGTGCGGCCAATAAAGGTCTTGGAATGAAGCTCTTCTCATTAAAACCATACTTCATTGCCATCAGCGGGTGGAAGTCTCCGATTACTCTGTATTCATCATAATTTTCACTGCACGGTAAAATAAATGCTGGATAGCCAGACCATAAAGTCAATAATGCGTATCCCATCTCGGTTTTACCTGTTCCCGGAGGGCCCTCAAATAGAACAGGTCTACCATTTAAGAATGCTGAGACCGTTATGTAGACTACTTCAGGGTCTACTATGAGCCTAAATTCTTCTTTTAATACTCTAATTACGCTTAGGGGGTCCCTAAGAGGGGCTCTTTTAGGTCTTCCATAGATTTCAACTATTTTATCCTCAACACTCGAGACAACCAATTCTCCGGAATCCTTGGCTAGATCTCCACTAGCAACGTTTTCCCTAAGACTTATGAGACCATCACTGTAAATTACTTTACCGGACTTCTTGAGGCTATCAAGCGCCTCGTAGAAGTCTATTAATAACCGTTCTTTAAGCTCATCTATGCTAACACTACGACCCATCCTCGCCAGTATATCGGCTAGTATTTTCTCCATCAATTTAAGCCCCTTTAATATTGTGAGTAAGGTTGATATCCGGTGGTTATGTAATTTCCTGGAACATTATAATATGTCTTTCCATATCATTGAAATTAATTAAGATACTTCAGCAAATCTAAAAATCTAAAAAATATTATTTATAAATAGTTGGCGGAAGCCTTTTATTATACTCTATTTAATATGGTGTGGGGAGAAGTGGTGTCCTCGAAATCGAAAAAGAAGAAAAAGGAGGTATCAGTAACTAGAAAAGCTAAGGAGCAAGCACTCTATGATGCAGTAGTTCCTCAAGAGCTTATAGAGAGGGCAAAGAGAGAACTTGTTAAAGAGAGATGTATAACTCCATTTATGGTTGCACAAAGATATTCGATAAAATTAAGCAGTGCGAAGAAGCTTCTAAGAATTTTATGGAGCATGAACATTATAGAACCGTACAACTATAATAGAAGAGTGCCAATATTTGTTCCTAAAAGTAGTAAATAACAAAACTCTCTAAATTTAAACATTCTATCGCTAATGGAAGAACCATATCAAATACCCAACAGTATTTTATTATTCCGAGTTCTTCGCCAACATAAAGAAGCTGCAACATCCCCCGGCTAAAAGTCTTTACACAAATTTCTCAAGTCTATACAATATGTCCTCCAAGTCTTCTACTATTTCCTTCAAATCCCCGTTTGACTCCACATCTCTAAGTAAATCTAAGGCATATTCTATACTATCTATAGCCCTGCTTATTATTTCACTTCTTCTCGCCTTCATTTCAGACACCTATCAAATATCTTATGATGACATAGCATACTCCTATATCCGTTAGCAACAATCAGCTTAAATACCTTAATCCTTTAAATATTTGATTAAAAACTGGTTTTTCCAATGGAGGCATATCAATATCGCTATGGAAATTCAAGCTAATACATAACAGTTTTTCCAGCAGTATTACGATAGTATGTGTCGTTTTTTTCACCATAGCTTATTTTTAACCCCTCTTTTTATAGTCTGGGAGGATTATATGAACGAAAAAATAAGGTGCCTAGCGGTACCAGGTAGATCAGGAATCATTCACAATGTAAAGTTGTACGTTAATAGTAATTCATGTTATTTATATGAGGAAATTAGCAATGGCGACGATGTGCTACGCAAAATACTGTCACTAATAATTATAAGCAGGGATACAGGTCTAAAGCCCTTAGTCAGATTTAACAATGCTAAGTTAACGCCTGCAGTTAAAAGAATTCTAGATGAGACAGGAACATCCTATATTAATGCTAGCAAGAGTGCTTAAAATAGTAAAAAGGATAATTAGATTGTGGGAATTCTATAATTCTCTTGGCAATAAATCTGTTTGATTAACCTTAATTATTCTACAAGACCGGTTTAGGCTGCTGACTCCAAAGCCCCTGTATTCTTGAAATTGAATAAATTAGGAGGGAATTTTGAGTTAAACCATTGAGCCACTTTAAACTTGACAATAGCTACCCAAAGACGAAATAAACGTGTTAACTCAGTCCTCACACGGTTCATCATCCGTGTTCAGCAAAACTTATTCATCATCGTTAACCTTAATTTTCTTAAATAAACAGGTATTTGAAAAGGTTTATTCAAATGGAATTAAGCTACCGTGATCGGTTACTAGGGAGAATAATATTAGAACTGATGAGTGGTAAGAGAGACATTAATTCTATTCAGAAAAATCTGAAGACGTTAAGAGAAAGTATCCTAAGGAAGTTAGAGACTCTGTCAGCTATGAAAATAGTTGAGATAATAGATAATATTATCGAAGTCAAGGACATGACAGCACTTATTTGCCTAGGCCTTGAGCTAGGCATCGATGCTAGAAGACTCCTCAAAAATGTTTCGTGGAGTTCTTTCGAGAAAGTCGTAGGATACATCATGGTTATGAGCGGATACGACGTTTATAGGGGGTTAAAGTTTAAAGTGGGAGAACAAAGATTTGAAGTAGATATACTGGCCTTAGGATCAATATACGGGTTCTCTATTGAATGCAAGCATTGGCAAAACATTCCTTTCTCAAAGCTTTCCGAAATAGCCTGCCAGCATGCTGAGCGAACGAGATTTCTCGCCGAATACATTAATGCCCATAATCCAACTAAGGGAAGCAATACAACTAAACCACTTAGAATAGCCCCGATCATAGTAACATTGAGCGAAACAGAAGTCAACGTTCTTAACGGTGTAGCAATAATATCAATTAGTAAGCTTCGATCATTCGTGCAAGAAGCTTCTTCAGCTATCGTGGACTTGAACATTAAAACATTTGATGTTAATAGAATCAGCAAGATTATTTAGACAGTATTAGAATATTTTTCGTGGATAATGCAGGTGTGATCTGTCATGGTTAAGTTCACGTATCCTGATGCCAAGTATTTCCGTGGAATCATAGAAGTCCTAGCTAAAACCATGGATGAAGCCTGCTTTAAGGTTACTCCCGAAGGATTAAAGCTGAGAGCACTTGATCCAGCTCACGTTTCACTAGTAGACTTGGAGATTCCCTCATCGGCATTTGTGGAGTATGAATGTGAAGAGGAGTATAGGCTCGGCTTTAATACGACAATGCTTCTAAAGCTTTTGAAGAGAGGCAAGAGAGGCGATATGCTGGATATAAGCGTCGAGGAGGAATACATGGTGATTGAAATAAGGGGACCCATTACACGTAGATATAAGATTAGATTACTCGATGTACCAGAAGTGGAGCTGCCTCAAATGGAACTACCATTTAATGTTTCAGCCATTGTGATATCCGACCCATTAAAGAATGCCATAAAAGATGCTGAAGCTGTGGGAGACACTCTGGAACTGGAAGCTAAAGATGAGACAGCGTTGGTAATCAGAGGTAAAGGTGAAGCTGGAGAAACCGAAACAATAATATCCCAGGACTCAGGGGCATTAATAAGCCTCAAGGTGAGCGAGCCTTCTAGGGCACTCTACGCTCTAGACTACGTTAAGAACGTTCTTGCTTTAACTAAAATAGCTGAATCCGTTACAGTAGAGTTCTCTACAGCAATGCCACTTAAACTAGAGTTCTCGCTTCCTAGTGAGGGAAGAGTAATATATTTACTTGCACCAAAAGAAGAATAAAGTGCGTAAACCCTACTTTATTCTACTAAAACTGTTATTTCAAAGATTTTGCCATCTATATCCCAATCCTTACAGTAATCCCCATAACGTTTTCCGTAATCTCCTACGGAAATACTGAACTCCCTAGTCCTCGTTTCCTCACATATGTAATCCTTGAATTCCTCCAACATCTTTCTAGACTCAGAATCGGGGCACACTACATGTAATTTTATATAGGCCTCTACAGGGAGATCCATTTCTTTTCTCATATATTGAACTCTTCTAACGATATCCCTTGCAAGCCCTTCAGCTCTAGCTCTCCAGTCAAATCTCACATCTAAAATTACGTAACCCCATGGAGCTTCTTGGACTACGTAATGCTCGACATCTTCTTCAGTTATTTCAACATGTTTTTCACTTATCACGATGCGTTCTCCGCTTTGAAGCATTACTTCGACTTCTCCTTCCCTCTCTATTTTTTCCGCTATCTCCCTTGAATTCTCGTTTATGAAGGCTATTACCTGTGGTGCCAAGCCTCTTAATTCGGGTCCGATGACGCTTATTCGGGGCTTAGCCCTCTTAACTCTAAACCTGCTTAACTCAGCTCTCCCCATTACGCTGACGTTCTTTACGTTCACTTGTTCCATTAGAATTCTCTTAAATACGCTGGCTGCCTCTTTAACGTCATCCTCATCTGTTAACAAGTACACTACAGGTAGAGGTTGTCTCATCTTTATTTTCCTCCTCATTCTTGCAGAGGCTGATAGCTCAACTATCTCCCTTATAATGTTCATTAAATTCTCCAGTCTTTCATTAATCCACTTCTCCTCGACGTCGGGCCACTCCAACATGTGTATGCTCTTAGGTAGATTCGGTTCTGCTGGTCTTATCATCTCCTGATACAGTTTCTCCGTTATGAATGGGGCTATTGGAGCTAAGAGTATTAGGTATTTTTTCAGGACCTCGTATAACGTTGCATAAGCAGAGTCCTTAAGTGGATCCTCTCCTTCAACCCATATTCTCCTTCTAATCAGCCTAATATACCAGTGGCTTACATCCTCTACGATGAATTCTCTAAGCATGCGCGTAGCTTCATGAACATGGTATTTCTCCATGCACTCAGATGATTCTCTTATGAGCCTGTTTAGTCTCGAAAGGATCCACCTATCTTCGGGTTGAATGTTTTCCTCTACATCCTCCAAACCGTGTTTTAATGGATCGTATCCATCTATGTTCATATATGTCGATGCGAAAACGTATACATTCCATAAAATATGGAGGTCTCTGAAAACCTGCTCTATGCTCCTCCAATTGAATCTAGCGTCTTCCCATATAGTGTTCTGCAGAAGCCAAAACCTAAGAGTATCCCTACCGTATTTCTCGACAACCTCTGTTGGAGCCACATAGTTCCCAAGACTCTTATGCATCTCCCTCCCATGCTCGTCTAGCATGTATCCGTGCATTAAAACGCACTTATAGGGTGCCCTATTGAAACCTATTATCCCTGCTCTCAGCAAGCTGAAGAACCATCCGGCTATCTGGTCGTGGCCCTCGGTTATGAAGTCAACTGGCTCGAGTTTTTCAAATAGATCCTTATTCATGGGATAACCTAAGCTAGCGTAAAACGCCACCCCGCTATCGAACCATACATCAAGAACGTCTTCGACCCTTTTCATAGAATTGCCGCATTTGCTGCATTTAAACGTTATCTGGTCAACCCATGGCCTATGTAGATCCCGTAAATTAATGGGGGCGCCGACTAGTCTTTCAAGCTCCTTTAGACTACCTATAACAGCTATGTTCCCACACTTACTGCACTCCCATATAGGTAAAGGTATCCCCCAATACCTCTGCCTCGACACAACCCAGTCTCTTAATTCTTTAAGCCAATTCTTGAACCTCATTAGAGCCCACTGAGGAATCCACTCAACTTTCTCGGCTTCTTCGATGAATCTTTCCTTCAGGTTCGAAACCCTAATATACCATTGAACAGTTGCCCTCAAAACTAGTGGAGTCTTACATCTCCAACACACTGGATATCTGTGGACAATAGTCTCGCTGTAGAATAGTAAGTTCTTCTTCTTTAAATCCCCTATTATAATCTTGTTTGCTTCTCTTACTGAAAGACCATTATATTTGCCAGCTTCAACTGTGAACTCTCCCCTCTCATCAACAGGACAAATTATTGGAAGCCCGTATTCCTTAGCTACTTCATAGTCTTCTTCTCCGTGGCCGGGTGCCATGTGTACTATTCCAGTTCCTTCGGTAGGTTTCACGTATTTATCTGATAAAACAACTTTATGAGAATTCTTTAGTTTCCCCTGCAATGGCACTTCCTCTAGGAGAGGAGGAATATATTCTATTCCTAGGAGGGCTCTTCCAGGAAATTCTCTTAGAATCCTGTATTCCTCTACAGCTCTGGATATAACGGCTCCAACTCTCTCCTTCAATAATATTACCTTCTTTCCTCCCACATCCACCTCTACGTACGTCAGATCGGGATGAACCATCAATGCAACGTTTGCAGGAAGAGTCCAAGGAGTCGTAGTCCAGACCAATAAGTACTCTCCAGGCCTCCCCTTAACAGGGAACATCACATAGATCGATGGATCAGATAGCTCCCTGTACTCGGTTACCTCGTAGTCTGAGAGAACAGTTTCGCATCTAGGACACCACCAGACAACCTTTAAACCCCTCGATAAGAGCCCCTTTTCCCAAGCCCTTTTAATGAGCCACCACGCGCTCTCAATGTAGCTCGAAGTCAATGTGTAGTAGGGATTCTTCCAGTCAAGACTAACTCCCAGATCCTTGAAGTTAGCGCTCATTTCAGTAGCATTACACAATGCAAGCTTCCTGCACTCGTCAATGAAGCTAGAGATGCCTACTTTTTCAACAATATCCTTCTTCGTTTTAAGCCTTAAATTCTTCTCCACAGCCACTTCTATCGGTAATCCATGGGTGTCGTATCCCGGTTTATCCCAAACCCAGAAACCTTTCATCCTCTTATACCTAATTATGGCGTCTTTCAAAACCTTATTCCACGCTGTGCCTATATGGGGTACACCACTGCTGGGGTAAGGTGGACCGTCCAGAAAGTAAAACTTTGGTTTACCAATACTTTTAGCTCTTATCTCTTCATAAATCTCCTCAGTATCCCACAGCTTCATTACATCTTCCTCGAATACTTGCGGCATGTAGGTTTTCTCAAGTCTACCTGGCTTCCCCATGGTCTTACTTCCTCTTATAATGGTCAATCTCATTTTAGCATTTAAATAGCATGAGTCCTCCATTTATTTATTTTTCCCATCAATTAACTCCTACTAAATATTATGACCGACAATTCTACTATTTTTGGGAACTATAATCTCGATTTCATCTACTCTAACATAGCATTCTTCTCCAAGAACCCTCTTTATCAAATTCGCAACGTACTCCGGATTCGCTGTGGGACCATAAAGCTCAAGGTATTTGAATTCCTTTATTGTACTCTCATGTTCAACTATTCTGTCACAGAGCTTTTCCAATTCTCTTTTAATCTCATCATATTCCTCGTCATTAAATGTAGTGAAGTATACTCTTAGCAGTTTCAATATCCAACCCCTATTTACACTTGATCGAAAATATTTCGTAGCCACCTAATTATTTATATTTACCCACATAATTCTATCGTGATAGAGGTGTTTTCACATTGAGGAAAGATAGGAGAAGAGCTTTGAAGGAGACTGAGAAGAAAAAGAAGAGGTATTTGAGGATAAGTCTAGCGTTAATCTCAATAATATGTCTACTTGGAGTTCTGGTAGTTCTAATGACTTTTTCCTTTAATATTCCATGGAGCGAACATTTTCCATAACTCTTGCTAGGGATGATGAGGGGTGCAATCGCTGATTGATGAGAAAAAATTCCTCTGACCGTCCAGGATTTAAAAATACTAGTCCACAACTATGTATGTAGGACTTAGTCAAATAGTGTAGAGTCCTTGGCACTCCAAAATGCCGTAACTTGAAGAATCAAGCATTGTTTAAACTTTATGTTATCTATAGAACAATTATTCTAAATATGATCGGGAAAACTGTGCATTTAGACGTCTTCCATTACCTGGCATGAAATATTAGAGTATCCGATCAGACGAACATGCCAATGAGACAAACGTGTCTAAACTACTTCATTCATACAGTATGCACTATATGAGGAGGGGCGTCTAAGGGCAATGATCGGAGAACACGTAATAAGTTAGTGTATAGGTAATGAATCCTTGAAGTTCTGGGAGAATTATTGAGGAAATTGATGTATTAGCCTAGTGAGCACCCTTCCTCCTACCGCATCTGCGTGCAGCTATGTGGCCAACTTTAGCTCCTGGAGGCGCATGTCTTGATACTGTTGTACTACGAGACACGCTTTGATGTGATCCTCCTCCATGTGGATGCGAGCAGGCATTCATTGCTACACCTCTCACTCTTGGATACTTCCACGCTTTCACTTTGCTTCTATAA
The DNA here is from genome assembly GCA_029258925.1 of Thermoproteota archaeon. Taxonomy (GTDB): domain Archaea; phylum Thermoproteota; class Thermoprotei_A; order EX4484-217-1; family JAPDJV01; genus JAPDJV01. Next base: position 106,981 of record JAPDJV010000014.1, read on the forward strand.
TAGTTTGCTCCTGCTTTAAGCAAAGGTTTCTCTATTCTCCCTCCTCCAGCTGGAATCCCAATAGTCGCTCTTGCATTATTTGGAATGGTCTTCGTCTTCCCGCTGGGCAACTGTATTATCGTCCTGTTCCCAGCTCTCCCCTTTATCGTCGCATAAGAGCCCGCCTGCCTCGCTAGTTTTCCTCCGTCCTGAGGCCTTAACTCTATATTATAGATTACTGCTCCCTCGGGTATTTTCCCTACGGGAAGTATGCTTCCAACTCTGACTGGAGCCTCTGGTCCAATGTAAATTACCTGGCCTAAGTGTGCTCCCTCAAATGCTGGTATTTGAAACTCCTCTCCATTCTCTAAGACTATTTTCGCTAAAGGAACCCATCTTCCGGGATCGTGGATCAAGTCTACTATTCTACCCCTCAATGTAACGTCTGGTGGAATATGGGGATACCTAGCTGGACCCTTCTTAATCCACCTTGGGCTCCTGAAAGTTGGCGTTCCCCTACCTGCTCTCTGCACAAGTATTCTCTTACCCATTCCAATTCCTCCTCCAATGGCGTATCGCTGAGGTTACTTATAACAGTATCGGGTTTTAATAAGTTTCTACGCTCCAACACGAAATATCGTGAATTAAGCCTTCAAGTATAGGGAAATTATAAAGTTGATCATTTAATGCTCTCTAATATCCCGGTTCTCTCTTCAACATTGACTCGAATTCTTAAAACATATTCACTATTCTTGTAGCCATAAAATAACTACCATCGATGCTTTGAGGTATTAGGAAAGAATTGGTGCTCTAGTTATCTTTTAATCTCTCTTAAGACGTAATCAACTATTTCACTTGCTGGATCAACCCCAGTGGCTTTCTCCAATCCCTTCCATAGAGGTGAAGCATTTACTTCCAGTACAATGTAACCTTTTTCCTCGTCCTCTACGAAATCGATGCCAGCATAATGTAGTCCAAGTACTCTACATATTTTCACAGCCAAGTCTTCAAGATCCTTGTTGCACTTAAACGGCTTAGGTATTGCTCCCTGAGCTATATTTGTCTTCCATATATTACCTCTAGCAATCCTATAAATAGACCCTATTACTCTGTCTCTAACAACAAATACTCTTATATCTCTCTGAGGCTTCTCTACATACCCTTGTAAGTATACTGGCTGGCCTAAGCTTACCAGCCTCTTAGAAATAGTATATGTTAGATCGGGAGTCTCGGATAATATTATTCCCAGACCTAGGGAGCCGATAAGGGGCTTTATAACGGTTTTTCCAAGATTCTGCGAGAGCTTGTAGGCTAGATACGGGTTCTCGGTGATGAGAGTCTCAGGTACTTTTATACCATGGCTTGCCAATAATGCTAGACTATAAGCTTTATCCCTAGCTATAAGTAGCTTCTCTATAGGGTTTAAACTCATTAGGGCGGTTGCCTCAAGTATTCTGCAAGCCAATGTTCTCTTTAATAACTGTTCCACCGTTAAAGAGAAGCCGAGCGATCTATGAAATAATACTTCGTAATTTTCAACAGGCCTCTCGCTATGAAGAACTTCTACATTATTACCATGGATCTTCACGGTGAGAAGAGATGGACGTAAATACTTGGCTTTTACGCCCCTCTCAGAAAGCCTCTTTATTAACCTTCTCGAACTCCAAGTGGGTATAGCAGCTTCGTGGATTATCGCAGCTTTCAAGAAAGCCCCTCCTACAATCTCTCCTTAAACATCACTACTAAAACAATTACTCCTATAAAGCCTGTTACCCAGTATAGAGGAAGCATTACGTTGGCCTCTGCTTTAAAGTATTTCCCAATGAAGGCTTCGCAAACTACTAGTATTAATGGTGCCGAAAGTAGGCCTATTCTCAGCGCCAACCTAGCAATCATTCGCACTGAAATCTCTCCCACCACTATTATTGTCGGGATTAGAAGCCCTACTGCTATAGCTAGCGCCTCCACAGACAGCACGATCCTACTTGTAGCTGATAGAGAATTAACTAAATTAGCTGCCAGAAGCAACGGCACTACCACTACGATTGTGTACAGCGTTGCAATAGCTGGAAGCTCTTCTCTAAGAATAAATTTCCCAGCCTTCCTCACGGTGATTAGGAGCAGACATAGAGATAATATTATCGGTACGTCAATGTAAATACCTGTCATACTCACAGAGTATCCAGCACTCGCCCATGCTAGAGGGAAAGTGAGTGCTGTTAATATGGAAAGCCAATAGAGAGTTTCCCATCGAACTCTCAATGCAGATCACCCTGTTGACACTCATGCTTACTGTTCTCACTTATTTTAACCTTCCCTACAAAATAATTTTTATATTATTACTGTAGCTCTCAACTAGATGGAAGTTAGATAGTGATTTAAATGACTGGAGCTGCAATGTTCTTGGTAACCATAGGATTTATAGTGTTCTCCACACTGGTATCATACTTCCTAACTAAGCTTTTGTCGAAGGTCATGGTGATTCTTAGACGTGTAGGGGTAGACGTTCATAAAGTTGAAAAACCTGTGGTTCCAGAGTCCTGTGGATTAAGTATTCTATGCTCTTCTAGTGCACTCATAAGTATTATCCCAATACTAGAACCTTCCCCAAACATTCTAAGAGAAGTTGGAGCATTTCTTTTGACTACAGTGTTTATAGGGTTTATTGGTTTACTAGACGACTTCGTAGTGCTTGACGCAAAGACTAAGACCACTCTAACGATTATAGGGGTCACGCCGCTTGTCCTATTAAATGCCTATGTTCCACGGCCCATTATCCCCTTTTTGGGTGTAACGAGGCTCACAGTAATCTACATGCTACTCCTCCCATTGGCTATTGCTATTCCAGCTAATGCTGTGAACATGATGGATGTCTTCAATGGCGTAATGCCCTCTACCATGGTACTTGTTTTCTCATCGCTTTTAGTATCGTCAATAATAGCATACACGTACGGTTTCTCCAGCACTTTCCCCATATACGCATCTTCTATTCTAATAGGTTCGCTACTCGGTTACCTATACTACAACAAGTATCCCTCAAAGGTTTTTGGAGGCGATGTGGGAAGCCTCTACGTAGGCTCAGCTTTTAGCTGCATAGCTGTAATGGGGAGAGTGGAGTTTGCTGCAATCACCGCTTTCATACCATTCGTAATGAACGCCTTCCACTCTCTAATAACTATTGGGGGATTAAGGGAGCATAGGGAAATATCTGTGAGACCCGTGGTTGTCAAAGAAGACATGTTGTTTGCGGAGAAAGATAGCAGGTCTCCGGTGACGCTAGCACACTTAATATTGCTTGGTCGCCCCATGAGTGAACCTGAAGTGGTCTCGTCTTTCATTATTTTAACAGGTGTTTCATCAATACTTGCAATTCTATCTTCCCTCCTAATGTTCAACTAATCTATCTAATATCAACTCGAACAAGACTATTGCATATAAAGGTGTGAGGACAGGGTCCGTGTTGAACATTATTGTTTCAACACTAACATTCTTACGGGAAGCTCTGAGTCTAGTTGTGAACCTCTTAAAGGCATGGTCGTCGAAGGGTGTTCTGAACGCTATCACTTCTCCCTCTCCCACTATATCGTGGTCATCAAATGTGAGCGGATAAGGTACATTCATACCCATACGCCGCATTTCCTTCCAGTATTCAACTAGAACCCTTATCAGTATATCGGAGGAGGCCATTAATGCCCCCCTTCCCAACAATGTAGAAGCCCTTGTAATGTTGTTTGCATAATGACTTAATATCAAGCTACCTATATTATCTAGGTTCTCGAGGTCTCTTAAAAGCGCCATGGATCTGACAGTAGGGGTCTTTTTAGCAATAGTCTTAAGAAACGCTATTGAAGCCACATATGCTCCCATAATGGGCTTTAAGTTTATTTCAACAACTCTCCCCCGAACCATCCTCCTCAAGTATTCGGGTAAAGCCGGAGCAATAATCAAGTTCTCCACTATCATTATTCTGGATACGTCAGCAATCATTTTAACATAGTCTAAACTAGAAAGCATGAACACCGCGTTGTGGTCGGAGTAGGGCGCTATGAACGTTAAGTATTCTATAGGTGATGCCCTTATTATCTTGTGGCCAGTATTCAGCATGTTGCTTAGAGCTAAAAGTAAACTTGATGTAATATCATACGGTCCCTCTGATACGAGTACTATCTTAAGTTCTCCTTCCAGAAGCCGAGAGCTCTCAAGCGCTTCCTGAACTCTATTAACCTCTCCTAACGCCCTCTCCAGTACTTTAAGGCTTCTCATATAATCACATTACAACCTCCTTTAATGCACTATCACATTCACAAATCTTAGTGAAGTCTAAGTCTATGAATTGGTCGGGGGGCAAACTCTCCCGGCCTATACTCCTCCCTAGGCCTTCCGACAGCTGGTACAGCTATAATTCTCTTAACACTCATGCTCTTAAGAGGGCTAATCTTCGCTCTATAATTTATTCTGCAAGGAGGAATCCTATGGCCTTTTTCACGTCTCGGCAAAAATGCTACTTTAACTTCAACTTCCCTAACTTCACCCACTACGATGGTGTCTGATGACGGGCCGTGGGGAGTGCAAATTTTTACTCCCCCTACACTCTCAAATATCTCTGGATCATAGAGGGCTGGCCCCCCGACAACGCCTATTTCAGCTTTCACTGAAGACTCAAGGATCAATCCATCCACCAATAATTTTTAAACTCGACAATTCTATATAATGGTTCCTCCCACTAGAGAAAAATTGATATATGACGTACGCAGTATCGCATAGAGGGATATTTTGGGAGAACTACCTTCAATGAAAGTTAAACCTGTGAAATGGGAAGACGTTGCTTACTGGTGTAAGCTTTTATCTAAGAGAATAAGAGATTCCGGATATAGGCCCGACGTTGTAATTGCCATCGCCAGAGGAGGCTTTGTCCCAGCAAGACTCGTATGCGACTATCTGAATATAGTCGATCTTTTAAGCATCAAGGTGGAACACTGGATTGAAACTGGAAAACATATAGAGAGAGCATACATAAAATACCCTTTTAAAGTTGATTTAACAGGTAAGAGAGTGCTAATAGTTGACGACATCTGTGATACTGGAGAAAGCCTTATAGTAGCTAGAGAACACGTCGAAGAACACTGTAAGCCCCTAGAAGTTAAAACTGCTACAATGCAACATATTCCATCAGTCGCAAAAATAGAGCCAGACTTCTACGTCGACGTCGTCAAGGAGTGGACATGGTACATGTATCCGTGGAACTATACGGAGGACATGGTCAACTTAACCAGGAAGATTATGAACTCAGACCCCCAGAAACAGTGGGCACCAGAGGAGGTTAAAGAAGCATTTAAGATTGCTTATAATCTCGACGTCCCCCTGGAGACCATAAAAGAGGTAATGGAGGAAGCAACTCTAAGAGGATTTCTAGAGAAAAACGGTTCCAAATACAAGTTGAAAACTTAAAAACTATCACATCAAATAAGTACCCTGAAGAGCCGCCGTAGCTCAGCCGGTAGGGTTCTAAGCCGAAAGCGCTGGCCTCGTAAGCCAGTGGTCCCGGGTTCAAATCCCGGCGGCGGCTCCACACCTTCATATCTAATCCTTCCTACACTCTCTCAACATATCGATTTAGTTTCTGGCTTATTGGTAATACTATGTTCTCACAATGTTTTCCTTCTATGACGTACTTAATGTGGCTAAGGATGTTGAGGGTTTACCGTGAGAGTCGATTGTTTGAGAGCTATGGACTATATACTAGTTATTGTGGGCTATCCTAGATAATACTTCGTATGCTACTTTAACGGTTATATCGTGGACTTTTTCCAATTCCTCTTCCAATTGTTTATCCATGGTCTTAGGCTCTTCTCTCACTACATGATCACTTACAGTGAAGATGTTGATCACTGGTATGCCTATGAGTGATGCTAGAGTGTATATTATCGATGTTTCACCATCGGCTGCAATAACATTCCGTAAACTCCATTCCTCGCCCCACTTAGGATTCTCGGAGAGAGTGGAGGAGGTTGTTAACACTATACCTTTATGTACTTTGATCTCAGTGTTCTTTGAAATCTTTTCAAGCACCTTGAGAGCATTGTATGCTAGGTCGAAATCTGCTACAGCAGGGTACATCTTTTCCACATGATGGTCCGTTGTATCTTCGTCTCTGACAGCAGCTATGGGTACGACTATGTCACCTACATCTATGTAGTCTGCTAGTGCACCACACCATCCAATACCTACCATGGCCTTGATCTTCCTAGTATAGGCTAGGCCAACAATCCATTCAGCGTAGACACCTCCACCAGCAATAGCTATCGTCGATATCCTAACCCCTTTGTAGAGCCCAGTGTGACTCTTAATCACGTGAGCATTACCAGTAACATCCTCTACATTCTCTAGGTACTTATGAAGCGTAGCAAAACCACCACCCAAACCCACAATAAGGTAATCGCCTATAAGATTCAAATCGCCATTTCTAACCATGATCTTATAGATTATGTCGAGCCAGTACCTAGATGCCCGAAACACCATTGAAGACACCATCATAGATTACTACTATCTGAAATAAAATCCTAGGCTAATATTTCATGCTCATTAATCCCTACCTGGCGCTATACACAGAGGGAAAAGACCAGGTAACACTAGATGAAGCACTACAACTCCTACATTCTAGACGAACACAGCACAGAAGATACGTTAGGCCTATTCTCAGCTCTTAGCCGTTTGTCCCTACCACTTCATTCTGTTTAGGATTATAGCTTTTTGTATCTGTGGTAGGGACTTCCACCTCGCCCATAGGGATTTAGCTATCCCTATGGGGTCATGGGTGGCTGTCATGGGGAACGGAACGCTCCATCCATCTACGTTTAACCCTGCGGGGCTTGGAGCATTGCCCCCATCACCCCGTAGGGCTTTAAGGAGAAGATTCCAACAGACAAGTATATCTCGGTGCCATAGCTCTCCTCCTTTACTACACTTACCTATCCTTGAGCCGTTACCGTAGTTTATCGGTGAGTTATGGATTGGATATAGCTCTGAAGTATTCTTCGGGTTTACGTAGACTATCAGTACACCGTACTCCCTAGCCTTCTCCTCAATAGCTCTCTGAACACCTCTGAAGGAAGCCTGAAACATTCTATGTCTTAACTGTTTATCCTTTATCCTCTTAATCATATTGTTAGCTGGTTTCTTACCAAGCTTCTCAAGAACAATAGCATATTGCTTCCCATAAGCGGTTCTAACGATTATGTTGGCTATCTTCCATCTAATGTCAAGCTTCTTTCTCCTCTCTCTCAACTTCTTCATTACTCTTCTCTTAATCCTAGACTTTACACCATAGAGCCTATCATACCTTTCCTGAATCCTCTTCCTACGATAATAGTATCCTAAGACCAATTTCTCAGCATTAGTCTCAAAGAGGTAAGCCACGCCATCAACTAACATTGTTACATTGTTCTCATTTACATCAACAGGTAAGTAGCCTTTAGGCTTGTACTCATTAATATCCTTGACAAAGGTTAGGTAGATAACTAGCTGTCTACTCCTCTTATCAAGTTTAATCTTGGCTTCGCTTGCTAGCCTCCATCCACGATTGATATACTTCCAGTACTGATTGTGCAGTTCAAGCTCTACTGTTATCCATCTTCTATGGGTAGCTATCCTAATGGATGTTAGTCCATTAGGCTTCCATAGGTGGTCGTCAAACCAGATACTAACCCTCCTAATCTCAGGATATTCTCTTTCGGCTAACCCAAGCTTCTTTAGTTTAAGGAAGCTCTTGGCTCTAGTACTAGCGTCTTGACAGGCTGTGTAGACGTAATGTGAAGGTAACTGTGGATATAGGCTTCTCATTTCACGGTACTTTAATGCTTTGAGCTTAGTGAAGCTCTTAATATTGTTATTTACAGCATACATTGTTAGTTGTTCAACCATGTTACGATACATACCCTCAACTTCAACAAATACCCTAAACAGCTTCCTCGGTATCTTCACGCTCTTCACCATGACAGTCCTAGTTATTCTAGTCATTCTTCTCAACCTCCTCTAGCAATTGTTTAAATCTTTGAACTGAGCGTTTCTTCTTGTGAATCCTCATGCCGTATAGCTTACCAGCAAATGAGGTAACTATCGCTAGTAAATCCTCAACAAGCTCTTGGTAAGCATTCTTAGGCTCTTCGCCATAGACAACCTCTATTCCTACACCATATTGTTTGAAGAAGTACTCAAGATACTCAAACCCGAAGCGAGTAAGTCTATCCTCGTATGTTACAACAACTACATCTACTTCTCTATTCACTACATGTCTGAAGAGCTTATGTAATCCTCTACGATTAGTTTTAAGACCGCTAGCTATGTCGCTTAGAACATCTACTACCTTGTATCCCTTAGCGGAACAGTGCTGAGTAGGGTATTCTATTTGTCTTTCCAAGTCTTTCCTTTAGTCTGAAGAGCTAACACGAGCATAAATGATTGCCCTAACTTCCTTAACTCCTTCTCTCCCGCCTATAATCCTCTCTATCTCACTCTCTGGTATCATCCACCTACCAGTAGGAGTTCTAACCGCTCTAATCTTACCAGAGTAAATCCGCCTCTTCAAAGTAATAAAGCTAATACCAAGACGCTTACACGCCTCCCTCGGCGGTAGCAATCTTTCTGTCATTTGCTATTCTTCGATACAAAAAGATATAATTTGAAATATTTAAATGTTTCTTCCCCTGGTCTCCGATATTAGAGGGAATGTAACCACGAAGACTGCGTGGGACCTAGCTATAGCAGACAACCATGTCGAGAAGAATAAGAAGGCCACATAGTCTTCATAATACTTAGAGAACACGAGTACCTTCAATCACTGATGGCAAGTTACTATGATGAAACCTATAAAGTTGAATCCCAAAGGAAAAACGCCTAATGTTGTGGCAGCATTAATTGCTCAAGACGACGATCTAATTTTTCATAAACAATAATATTGAAGAGAGTGCAGCAAAATCATTGAATAGATCCCAGTATTGTGAGAAGTGAAGGTGCATGCTAAATACAATTGAATATTTACTAGAATGTTCTGCTCCAACAAGAACTCAACACTTTAAATGTCCACTACCTTTTCCTCCTTCAATATTCTGAGAACAAACATGGTATAGGTGGATACTATTCCGTCTATATCCCCTATTTTATCTAACACCTTGGTAAGCTCCTCTCTCGTTCCAACTCTTATTTTTGCAAGCGCGTAATACTCGCCAGTTACATCATATAGCTCGTAAACATCTTTTATTTTAGACAGCTCGCCTAAAACCTGCGAGTATTTTTTGGGATCTGCTTTCACTAGAACAAAAGCTGTTGTACCCTTCCCAACTTTCTCTGGGTCGACATCAGCTCTAAAACCCCTTATAACCCCCCTCTCCCTCAATTTTTTAACTCTAATGTGAATTGTTGCCTCGCTAACTTTAAGCATTTTAGCAATTTTAGAGTAAGGGGTCTTGGCGTTTTCCTGCAGTATTCTAAGAATACGCTTATCGGTCTCATCTAAACGAACACTCATGAATTCTTAAACCCCCTATATACTATGGGAAATCTAGCGTTTCAGTTTTGCGTTACAATCAGCACACATATAGCTTGTAGTTTGACCAACCATATTTTGAAACCCCGTTCAGCTAGACTTCAACCAGAGTAGGTTCTTCAGAATTATTTAAATCAACCAAGTTCCTGGAACGCTTATAGAAGTTAAGATAATAATTATTAATTCTTCATTCTTCTATCTATATGTTGACAGCATAAGAGACAGTTTCTGACAGGCTTAAATAGGCGGCTTCGACTTCGAGCCTTATATAGGTTGACGTTTAAAGAGTGCTTGCCATAGGACTCTTAACATCGTTTAATGCTGTTATTCCCGCAATATCTGTTTACTTGATTATTTTCAGGGATTCCAGCTCTCTGGCCACATCGCTTAGTCCCAGCTCTTCCAGTTTCCTCACTGTTGGTAAGCCTGTTTCCTTATCCCATCCTCTAAGCTCATAGTACCAGTCGAGCATTTTCATGTAGTCTCCGCTATCGATATAGTGACCCCTGAAGGGGCCAGATGGTAAAGGCTCTTCCATCCACCTAGAGGGGATCAAGTCGTATTTTCTTCCAAAATCCTTCACCTCTCTCGCCCATATACATCTAGTCAAATTGTACACTCTCTCAGCTACCTTAAGTAGTTCTTTAACAGTAAACTTGATTCCCGTCGCATACGTTAGGAATTCCGCGTAATAGTTGTAGTTTAAACCTAGTTCAATCCATGGAAGCCTGCATACGGTTAGCATGTCGAATAGGCTTCTCCTATGCTGTAAGTCTATAACCCATTCAACTTTCTCCCTATCCACCTCTAAGCGTTTACCGGACATGATCTCCTTGGCTATCACCCAGGCTCTATTGTGATGTGCACCTATATCGGCTGTTCCATAGGCTAAAGCCATCGCGGGTGCTGCTCTGGACTCATAAGCAGTTATCTCGAGGCCTTTAACGTGCATAGCGAACTTTGTGCTTTCTTCCCCTACGATTTCAGAAAGCTTTTTCACACCCTCCGCTAAAATATTTCCAACACCCTTACGATAAGCTATCATGTGCAGAAGTTCTTCTGCCGCCTCGGAATCTCCGAACCTAGGTCTCACCGGGAGATCTATGCTTTTCGGCCATAAGTCCCTCTCTGTTAGTTCCATGACAAATCCTATAATGGAGCCGCTGCTAATAGTGTCTAATCCTAGGAGATTGCATGTACGAACCAGCTTTATTATCCTATTGAAGTCTCCTATTCCAAGGTTAGAACCCAGCATGCACACGTTCTCATAGTCTATTTCAGTGCAAATAGTCCCCCAATCGTCTCCCACCTTACTGCACACGTAGTTTCCACAAGGCATACCACACGCGAAACATGCTCTCATAGCAATTTTATACTTCTCCATTTCGTCGCCGCTAATACTATCAGCCTCTTCGAAAATGCTCTCCCTAAAGTTTCTAGTAGGGAGACAAGCATTCTTCTGAGACCATTCAATGACCATCATAGTTCCCTGTCTCGTCCAAAACCGGAAACCTGGGTTCGACTTTAAATCGTTGAAGGCTTGCATAGCTTTTTCAAAAAGTTTCTCTAAATCGAACACTGGAATGCTCTGATACCCCTCTGCTACAATAGCTTTCAGCCTCTTGCTACCCATAACAGCTCCAATACCTGTCCTCCCAGCGGCTCTCCCCCAGTTACTTATGATAGACGCGTATTTTACGGTATTCTCTCCCGCTGGACCTATTGTTAGAATCCCCGCATCACCATACTCTTCTTTAAGGACCTTGATGCATTCGAAAGTTGCGAGGCCCCATAGACTGGAGGCATCCATTATCTCCGCTTTCCCATCTCTTAAGTGGATATACACGGGCTTATCGGCTCTACCCTTAATGATTAAGGCATCGAAGCCGGAGAACTTTATCATTGCTCCAACATTCCCCCCTACATTAGAGTCCCCGTAGCCCCCGGTGAGAGGGCTCTTAGAGACGATCTCTAATTTCCCGCTACATGGTATTGGTAAACCCGTTAGCGGGCCTGTGGCAACAATCATTATGTTTTCCGGGGAAAGGGGATTCACCCCCCTTGGTAGCTCATCCCATAATATACGTGCACCCCATCCTCTACCACCGATATATTCTACAGCCAGCCTCTTCGGGGTGTCGATGATCTTAGTGGATGCTGTGGATAGATCTACGTAGAGAATTTTCCCAACATATCCTCCTTTAATAGCTTCCTCGCCCAAAATACTCAGCCTCGATAAACTATTGCACCTGTTGGACATAGAGAGACGCAGAGAGGGGTTCCACCACATAGATCACATATTAGCGGGTATTGGGTGAAGCCGTAGCCGAAAACTGCATTAAATGGACATGCTCTTTCACATTCGAAACATCCTACACACAGCTCTCTCTCGAGCCTTATAACACCATTAATCTTTTTGAGGGCACTAGTAGGGCAGGATTTTACGCATAACGGGTTCTCACACTGCTTACAAACGGATATAGTGAAGTGAGGAGAGACTCCTCTTTTCTCGAAGACTCTTATTCTAGCCATCCAAAGACTTATAGTGTTCTCCCTACTTACACTACATGCTAGCTCACATAAGTGGCAGCCAGCACACTTGTCCTCTTCAATAATTATTCCACTATTCAAAACAACACCCTCCAATATTGTGGAGCCCCCATTCATCGAAGGATTTGAATACTAGTTTGCATTTAACATATTAAACTGTATCTATAGAATGTTAAAATAGTTGGCACTACTAAGTAATACGTGAAGTTTCCTGAGGGCTGTAAACGAGGAGAAAAGTATGGAGATAGGGGCGGATCCAATAGTACGTTTAGAAAGAGGAGTTATGAGAGGTGTTCTCAGACCGGTTATCCTCTCTCTTCTTGACAAGACTACGATGCACGGTTATCAAATAGTTAAATCAATAGAAAAGATAACAGGCTTTAAAATGAGCATTAGCACCATATACACTATTCTAGGGGAACTAGAGAAAAAGGGTTTGATAAAAAGAGTGGGCCACCAAAATGGGAAAACATTCTATACTATAACCAGGGAAGGAAAGAGAATACTTGAAGGTATAAGGGTCAGATTAAAGAAAAGATTAGATAGGGTAATGGAGCTTCTATTCTCTTAAAGAGGTCTAGCAGGCTAGAAACAGTGTTTTAGCCCTAAGCTTTTAAATGTTGTTAAGAACTTAACAAATCTGATTGAGTGAGATTAGAGGTTATGTCACATGGAGAAGTATTCCAGGGAGAAAATATTTGAAATGTTAATGAAGTTGCGCAGACAGAGAGAAAAATTGAACTACATGATTGCCAGGGTCAGTGAAAGAGAGAAAGCGTTATTTGACCTAGTGGTCAAACTCCATGAATCAGGAGATAGGAGTAGAGCGGTTTTGTATGCAAACGAGTTGGCGGAGACCAGGAAAATGCTGAGGATTCTACATTCCACAAAGCTGAATCTCGAGAAAACAGCTATGAGAATAGAGACAGCGCTGCACTTACTGGATACTGCGGAGACGATACCGGAAATAGCTAGAGTAAGCATGGACTTGAAGAGGGGGTTGCTAAGAGATTCTCCGAACATATTCTTCGAGTTAGACAATGTGAGTACAACACTTAATAATGCAATAATAGAAGCCTCAATACCGTTATCTCCCCGAGAATATACGCCTGTAAGCAGCGGTGAAGAAGTGGAAAAAATACTTAGAGAAGCACTAATAATAGCTGAGGAGAGGAGGAAAAGCGGGCTACCGAGTTTAAGTAGGGAGAGAGAAGCCGGCGAGAAAACAATTAAACCTTGAATTTAAAGTTCTCTCACATTGTAGGAAATATTTATCTTAGTCACACTTCTATCAATACACTTCGTTACGTGACAATACTTTTCGGCAAGGCGAAGTGCTTCAATAATCCTATTCTTCGAGCATTCCCCAGAAGAAACCTCTATTTCTATATTAACTTCCTCAATAATGTATCCAAATCTACTAAGCCGAAGCCTGCTTCTTCCTCTCGCCCGCAAATCCTCTACTTTAACGTGCATTCTCCTTAATATGAATAGGAATGTAAAGACTATGCACCCTACAATACTAGCCACAAATAGCTCGTCTGGACAAAGATACTCCTCTAAACCGCCGAAAAGAGGGTCACTTGTAACAGTTACTTGAGCCCCCTTATTGTCCGTTACGGTAAAAACCATGTCACCATCGTATTTAAACTCAACAACATATTCTAATTCCTCTTTAACGCTGGGCTTGACCTTCATCTAAACACCTGTTAAATATCATTATTATTTGCCGTGATCAAGATTGCATGATGTCACTTCTCTCAAGCCTTTTATAGTAAATCCGTTCAATTCCTTCGACACAGTAGAGGCGTAGTCATCCGCTCTACGGTCTCTTCCAATATACGATCATAGTTTCAAAAGTGTAGATTTATAAGTTTTCTACTCTACTACTGAAACTCTGGATTAGTGGAACTCCATGAATATGCCTCCAAGCATTCAGGCACAAGCATTCTTCACATCCTATAATCATTCTAAAAGATTATGAGAGCCCTGCTGAAAATGTAAGAAGATGCGATGATGTAGACGCTTCTCCTTTAGAGGCTTCTAAGTATTTTGATTAATTTAATTTGGGAGATGCTTCTCCTTAGACCGGAATTACTTATGTCACATAGTCCGCATGGAATCTATTGAGGCAGATGCTGACTTTCAACCCGAACTCTTATTATTCAATATTCGCTGGAATGTAGAGACCTTTACGTATTTAGCTGTTTCATAGTTTAAATCAGCAAGTCACTGCATTATTATTGAGCCCACTTTCTTAACAACTATGTTTAAAGCATACGTTACGAGGAGTATTAGAAATAGGCTGATGGGTGAGCCTAGGGGTATGAACAAGCCTTCTACAACAAGCTCCTGGGAGAGGAAGTGGAGGAGAGGAGCCATTACGATGTACAGTATTATGAATCTCAATATCACTCCAAATGCGCTTCTAGGAGAAACAAGCCTGTTTAAATCCTCACTAAACCTCTCAAAAGTTTCCTGAATAGATAGTATGAATGCTGAAAATATCAGAATGGATGCAAAGTATTCGAAGTAAGCATTCTTAACAATTCTCTGGGCAGCCAGAATAACATATACAAGGCTCAAAACAATACTTAACTCTAAAATCCCCCTCTTAAACTCCACGTCTGCAGCAGTTATACTAATAAACTTATTAGCCTCATTGCTTATGAGTTCTAGAGCAGAGATAATTCTAGTACCCAGAATATTTATGGAAAAATCTACAAACCTCTCTATTCTGCTTACAATGTATGATACCAATGTTAAATTAAATGCATACGCGAACATTGCAGCATATGCTAGATCAGATGGTATGAGGCCCGTTGTCTTTATGAGGTAGGCTAACACTATGAGCCCGAATTCCCCAGTATTAGCAAGGCTTAACGCTAGAGTGATGCTATCTCTCACGGATAAACCACTCATAATAGATGTTGCAAAAACAAATATCGACCTCACAATAAATGCTACGAAGGCTAGGAGGAGCCCCTCTAGCATTATTACTGCAAGTCTATCAAACTCCAGACCCCCGCCGTAGGGGATTACCATGAATGGAAGTGATGCAACGAAGCCTATAAGAGCTAGCCAGAAGAAGTTCTCAATAGCTTTCGAAGCCTCTCTATCGAACTCCCTGAGCGAAATCATTATAGAACCTATGAAGACAGGTATGGCTTCAGGCAAGCCTATTATCTCTGCTATAGCTATTAGTATGGATAAGTAGAGGATTGAAAGGAGGATTTTGGCATCAACCCTTTCAACAGTATCTATGAACCTATCAAACGGATTACTCACTAGGTATAAGAGCGGTATTAGAGCTACTATTGCCACTATAAGAAACCCTAGTTCCTCCTCTGTAAGCGTTACACTCAGCGTGGTGAATAAGCCTACTGATAACAATAAAACTGCCAGAGCATCCTCGAAAACAGACAATGTTATACCGTATTGTGCTAGTCTTTCTCCATGGAACCTGCCGACCTCCATTGCGAATGCTTCGTTTGACGCTACGATTATTGCTGCGATGGTTACTGCAATAGATATCGGTAGGAAGGATGCTAGAACATAGAAGAAGGACAGGAAGAACGATGCCTCAATAACTATCATAACTATGACCCTCTCCTTCTCCACTTTTATAAACCTTGGATCTAGCTCCAGTCCAGCTACGAAAACTATTAGGGCTGCAGCGTAATTCGATATTCCAAGTATAAATGGATGAACGTTTAAGTGGAGGAGTACTCCTATTAGCGAGGCAAACATTATCGCTGGAAGTATTACAACAGCCCTATACTTAGCATATAGCATTGAGAGAGAGGTTGCAAGCAGTAGGTGTATTAGTGCTCCAAATTCAGCTAGCTCCACCATACTCCATTCCCCGAATCTCCTCATACCCCTTTAATATAATTGGAGCATAAGTTATTTAGTCAGTCTAGCATTAATAAATTACCCTCAATTATATAGTTTCATTGAAAAGTTATAATGGTTTATTCCAAATGGATACCTCTCTTCCATAGGGGACCACGCATCCTTGATACCCGGGGCGGTCCAAGTATTTAAGATGATCTAATTACAAGTTCGGAAGTAGCACTTTTACTGTACTTCTCTACATAAATTTATTTACAGCTATCGTAACATTGTTGTTATGTCTAAAATTAATTTACTGAACCATAAACATAAAGTTAGATTAATTTACTTTACTCTAACCTTAAATATTTAATTAAGTATTCATAGGGGCAACCAAATATCTGCACCTGATTATTGGTGGAAACATGCAGCTTCATCACGTTGCCTTAGCGCTGGGAGTCATGTTACTGCTAGCTAAAATAGGGGAGGAAAGCTTTAGGAGAGTTGGCATACCAAGCTTTATTGCCCCGATAATTGTGGGTTTACTTGTTGGACCATTTGGTATAGGTTTAATTGAAGTGGGAGATTTACCATTTATTGCACTATTTACCATTCTAGGAATAGATTTCCTATTGTTTATTGCTGGAGTAGAGGAGCTGGCTAAAATAACTCTTATGGAGAAGAATATTAAGAGAATGCTTTTCTCTAGCTTGATTCTGCTATTATCCTCGACAACCATGGTGTTTGCTGTGATGCATCTCTTATTAAGCATTGGTTTCTTCGAGTCTATAATAGTGGGTGTTGTAATGGGTATAGTTAGTCTGGGTCCACTGGTTAGGGCATTAACGGAGGCAGGTCTTTTAAGCACAGATGAGGGTAGATGCCTCATAGTGATAACCGCTTTCTCGGAGGCTGAGGGCATAATATTCTTTAACCTTGTAACGAGAGGCCCCTCACTCATGCTTTTCGTGTACACTATTCTAGCTGTAATCGGATTCTACTTCTTCGGGAAATACCTCTTCGTGCACATAATAAGGATTGTAGAAAGATACATTTCGGCCAGAGAGGCACCGTTTGCCATAATAATTGCCTTAATACTGTTGACTGGGCGCCTAGCCGAGATATTGGGATTTAATGCAGCAATAGTAGCTCTGGGTCTGGGAATATTCTCGTCAACCTATCTCCTCAACAGGCCGGACATACTCGATAGACTTAGAGCATTCACATTCGGCTTTTTCGAGCCCCTGTTCTTCATCGGACTTGGACTCTATGTAAGCTATATTGGAGTGATGGACTTTATTTTAGGAGTCATTATTGCTGCCGTTGCTTCTATAGCAAAAATAGTGTCTCTAAGATATTTAACTCACATAAAGAGCCTGAATATTTTATCACTATCCCTAGCTAAGGGCGGTGTTGACGCAGCACTACTGCTCATAGCATATAATGCCGGGCTGCTTTCACAATCTACATACACTTTTGTCCTGGTTTCAATAATCCTTATGGCCTTAGTCTTCTCCCTCCCAGTGAGAAGACACATTTTAGCTAGCGCCCCCATAGAAGCAAGGAAACTGACTGTAGCCGATATAGTTGGAGAGAAAATTTATGCATCCCCTAATACTTCTCTTGATGAAATAATTAGCGTCCTCGAGAAAATGAATGGAGTCGTAATTGTTGACGAGAATATGAGGCCAATAGGCATTGTTACGTCAGCCGACCTAATATATGTGGACCCGGCTAAAATAAGAAGTATAAAGGTGAGTGAAGTTATGAGAACAAATGTTCCAATAGTATATGAGGGGGAACACTTGGACGAGAACGTCATAGAGCTAGTCAGTAGTAACCAAGTCGTAGCGGTCATAGACAGAGAGGGCAGACTTAAAGGAACCCTTTATCCTAGACATATTATAGAATGGCTTATCACGAGCGGGCGCTTAAGGTAGAGTATTTCACTTAATTATTAGATCATTTAGTAGATTCATCTTAAGCACATAATCATATGCATCAAAACCGTAAAAACTTAGAAAATCAGTTCATGAATAGTTCATCACTGCTCAGCACTCGGCAAACTCATCACACAGTACTATTTCAGCTAGTTCTTCTTATAAATCCTACTATGCATAGGAGACCTGTGGCGACCGAATCCTTAGAACTTGTAGCAATGCTCTTCACCATTAAAACGTTAAGTATTTGTAGTTGATTTTTAATATGGAGAACGGTTTAAAATGGTGGTGTAGCGTGGGAGGAAGACAGCGGACAACCATTTTCATGGGATACGAGGAGAGAGAGGGGAGAAGGGAGGAGAAGGAGCGGGCTAGGAAGAGTAGTGGAGGGAAGCGTAAGAAGAAAAGGAAAAAGTGATGCTTGATTTCTAGATAGACGCTTCAGTCTATTAATGGGACTATGACATGGTGCAGGTAAAACCCCCTAGACACCCATTTACTCTTAGAATAGTTATTCCAGCGTCAATAACTAGAACAGAGGCTACAATACAGCTCAAGAGCATAAAAATAGGTATGGTGGCTAGGGCAGCCAGTATTTACAGGGTAAGCGAGATCGTAGTATACAGGGATCCCGATGCAAGTATGAGAGACCTCGTACTATTAGAGGATGTTCTAAAATACCTCATGTTACCGCCCTACTTGAGGAAGAAAATCGTTCCGCTGAAAAAAACTTTGAGGGGGGTGGGCGTTCTTCCCCCTCTCAGAGCACCTCCACATACTGTTTCAACTAAAATTGTTCCAGGCGAGTACAGGGTCGGCCTAGTTGTTAAGAGGAGACGTAAACTGTTCGTTGACGTGGGTTTAAGGAGGCTTGTCCCCCTCGTAGGAGAGGCT
This sequence comes from Thermoproteota archaeon, assembly GCA_029258925.1. Lineage (GTDB taxonomy): Archaea > Thermoproteota > Thermoprotei_A > EX4484-217-1 > JAPDJV01 > JAPDJV01. The sequence continues at coordinate 125,719 of JAPDJV010000014.1, forward strand.
GAGGCTGGAACTATTGTAAACATTAAGGTATCTGTTTTGGGAAGAAAAATAGTAGCTGTCTTAGAGGAGCCGGAATTTTATTGGGGCTACAATGTAATCGTCGAGGAGAACTTGTTGAAAACTCTCTCCACAGAGGGACTCATAATAGCTACTTCTAGACGAGGTGTACCTATCAAAGAGGTTTTAGGAGATATAGCAGAGAGAGTGAGGGGAGAGAGAATGGTGTCAATAATTTTCGGATCACCTTATAAGGGCTTATACGAGATAGCTGATAGTGAAGGATTTAACTTGGAGGATCATGTGGATTACATTGTCAACCTAATACCGGGACAGGGAGTTGAAACTGTTAGGACTGAGGAAGCTGTTTTCGCTGCACTCCAAACACTAACACTTATAAGCTGAGACCTCTTTCTCAATACTGCTAAAAGTTTAAGAACATGTATTGAGACAAGGTTCGGACAATAGGGGATGGATTAGAGATGGGTGCTAGAAAGAAGTCTGCTCCACGCAGAGGTAGCATGGGCGTTAGACCTAGGAAGAGAGCCTCGAGAATAGTTCCTAGAGTGCGTAGTTGGCCTGAAGTGGACTTGGAGAAGCCGAAGCTACTGGCCTTCCCGGGGTATAAGGTCGGAATGACACATGTGTTCATGATAGATACTAGGACCAATAGTCCAACTAAAGGCATGGAGATAATCAGGCCCGTTACAATCATAGAGGCTCCACCCATAATACCGCTGGCCATAAGAGCCTACACTATCCATCCGACAAGGGGACTACTAGTGCTGAGTGAGGCGTGGGCTAATCCCCCGAAGGAACTGGAACTTAAGAGGAAGATATCTACAATCAATGAGGCGCTTGACACCGAGAAGATGATTAGAAGTATAGAGGAAAGGTTAAGTGAAGTATTTGATATAAGGCTTATAGTGTCAACCCAGCCGAAACTTGTGGGAGGACTATCCAAGAAGAAGCCTGACCTGCTTGAAGTGAAAATTGCCGGCGGGTCTATTGAGGAGAGATTTAATTTTGCTAAAAGCGTTCTGGGAAGCGAGGTAGATGTTAGGAAGGTGTTTTCTCCCGGAATGTTCATAGACGTAATAAGTGTGACTAAAGGTAAGGGCTTTCAGGGAGTCGTTAAGAGGTTTGGCGTTAAAGAGCTTCCAAGACACCATAAGCATAGGAAGGGTAGTAGGAAGATAGGTGCAAGAAGCCCTGGAATAGGAGCCCTGGCAACGACACCCCAAGCGGGTCAAATGGGATTCCACAGGAGAACGGAGTACAATAAGCTAATATTGATGATAGATGATGATCCGTCAAAAATTAATCCTCTCGGAGGCTGGGTTAGATATGGACTTATTAAGTCAACATATATTGTATTAGATGGAAGCATACCTGGACCTAGGAAGAGGCTTGTTGTAATGAGGTGGCCTATTAGACCATCACCATACTCTATAGAGGAGCCTCCGAGAATAACATACATTAGCACTTACTCCAAGCAGGGTGCATGAAATGCTTGTCCCCAAAAAGTTTTCACTAGATGTTCCTGAAAGAGTACACGTATACGATTTAAGCGGGGAGCCCGTCAAGGAGATAGTATTACCGAAAGTGTTCAGGGTTCCCATCAGAGTAGACTTGATTAGAAGAGCTTTCCTATCAGCTTTCACGGCCAGACTTCAGCCTAAAGGCAGAGACCCCATGGCGGGTAAGAGAACTACTGCGGAGAGCCTAGGAGTAGGACTAGGTATAGCTAGAATTCCGAGGCAGAAGGGGACTCAGAGAGGCAGATTTATAGTGTTCACAGTGGGAGGGAGAAGAGCTTTCCCCCCTAGAACAGAGAAGAGAATACATGAAAGAATAAACAGGAAGGAGAAGAGACTTGCAATACTAAGCGCGATTGCAGCCACCACTATAAAGGAGTTCGTAGAGAGAAGAGGACATGACGCCAATCCCCCTGAAATACCGTTAATAGTGTCAGACGATATAGCAAACATAAGCAAGACAGGAGAGCTCAAGGAGGTTCTAGTGAAACTGGGTTTATGGAGCGATGTTGAGAGAGCCTATAAGGGGAGGAAGATTAGAGCTGGAAAAGGGAAAATGAGGGGGAGACGGTATAGAACGCCCAAAAGCATATTGATAGTTAGCCATAATACGGTGAATATTCTGAAAGCCGCCAGAAACCTGCCCGGAGTAGATGTTGCCTCCCCGGAGAACCTAAGCATACTGCACTTGGCTCCAGGCGGAGTACCTGGAAGACTAACAGTCTACACTGAGACAGCGTTGAAAATACTTGAAGATAAATTCAGGGGTGTAGTATGTTGAGCCTTGACCCATATAAAATCATAGTAAGAGCCCTTCACACAGAGAAGGCAATAATGAAGATTGAAATGGAAAATACTCTGACGTTTATAGTAGATAAGAATGCGACTAAAAAACAGATAAAGGAGGCTGTTGAAAGAATTTTCGGAGTTAAAGTAGAGAGAGTCAATACCGTGATTACAATTAGAGGAGAGAAAAAGGCGTACGTAAAGCTTAAACCCGAGTATAAGGCTGAGGAAATAGCAACAAGGCTCGGAATACTATAACAATCATTAATCATATATCGCTATCTGAGACCTTAAATTTATTGGGCATATTGCATGTTCTTGCTCCCAAGCGTTTTAATAGCATGAGTACCATTAATATTCTGCAATAGCACATTTAGAAGAGTGTACATCAGTTCTCCTTCACCATTGAATCAACTATTTAAAATTCTTAGGCAATATTTATCATAATCATTAAAATATTCGATTCAATAATTCTTTAGAGATCATTGCATTACACAGTATGCTAAACGCTTTCATTTCACTTCAAGAAAGCCAGCTTGATTACATGTTCTTGAAATATGTTTATATTAAGGGGGCGTCCAGCTCTCATTGGAGACGCCTCTTATAGGCGTCCGGGGATAAAGAAATGGCAGCGAAGAAGAGAGGAAAGAAGAGGAAGAAAGAGGAGAAAGTGGAGTAGTAAAATAATGCATTAACGGGATGAAAACATGTGGTTTGAAGAAGAAGAGTGGTGGAAAGAAGAGGAAGAAGAATTCTGGGAGGAGGAAGAGTGGTAGTTTAAAACCACTCTCCCCTTTTTGCCCCCTTTATACGCTTTGTTAATGCCTGCAAGTTTGGGAGGATTTTACCGGTACATAGTTTCACTTCAGAGGATTTAAATGTAATTGGCGATCATACATAATGTTAATATTGAGATAACTTATTGAAGTCCCTGGAGAGGAGATTACTGGTATGAAAAGTATCTCTATGTAAAGAATTCTTCATACTCCAAAACCGTGGACAAGCATGGTTCGCGCAGTACTAAACAACTCCTCTCATTCGACTACGAGAAATCCTCTTCAACCATGAACGTGTTTAACCAATGCTAAGTAACATTTCATACAGGAATTTTTCACGAGCTGGGGAGGCACTTAATAAACTTTAGTTACGTAAAAATAAAATAGTGGTTAGGGTTTAAGACGTTCAACATCTTAATTGATGTTAGGTTATCGAGTAGTATATGAGTTACTTTATTACTCTCCGAAGTACTACTTCTCATAGGCTGCAAGACCTGTGATTATGCCAGGGAGGCCTGAAAGAAGAGACGCGACTCTAAGAGCCTCAACAATTTCCTCCTCTTTAGCACCCATCTGTCTTAGTCTCTTCGCTATCTCGAAAACGCCTCCCCTCTCCGTTCATCTAAACCGTATCTTCATCTATCAATTTATATTGTATTGGACACGGTTAGGTTCATCACGGTCTCCGCTGAGCCGCCTACGGGAGCACAAGCTCCCCTCGGGAACCCAGCGGTCACCAAT
>JAPDJV010000020.1 GCA_029258925.1 Thermoproteota archaeon
TGAAGTCTCCAATGCTTCCGGAGACTTCCTCGACCTCCGAGTAAGTTAGCAAGACAATATTAGGACTCCTAGAAACCTCAACCATAAGAGGAGTAAGAATACAAGGAGAACAATCCAAAGTAGGAAATGTCTTATCTAGCTTCGCCATCTTGCCACCAATGCTGGGAGACTTCTCAACTAAGTACACCTTGTATCCTGCATTAGCTATGTCAAGTGCTGCCCTAATACCAGCAATGCCTCCCCCGATAACTAGCACTTTTTTCTCGACGTGTGCTATGAGCGGCTCAAGTGGTTCCAAGTGCTTTGCTCTCTCAACAGCCATTTTAATTAGCATCTTCGCCTTCTCTGTAGCCTCCTTTGGATGCTTTGAGTGAACCCATGATGCATGTTCTCTAATATTTACTTGCACGAATAGGTAGGGATTTAACCCTCCCTCTTCTACGGTTTTCCTAAATGTGGATTCATGCATCCTGGGAGAACATGCAGCCACTATAACTCTATTCAAGTGGTGTTTCTTGATGTCTTCAACTATTAATCTCTGACCTGGAGCAGAGCATAGGTACACGTAGTGTTTGGCAACTACTACTCCGGGGAGTTTTAAGGCATAATTTACAACATCGTCTACATCTATTACTCCAGCAATGTTGGTTCCACAATGACACACATATACTCCTATTCGTGGCTCCTCGTTCATTTCTTAAACCTCTCCAAAATTCTTTCAACAGGACTCATATTGAAATTTAGACCTAAGTCTCTTGGATCGAATCCGAGGACTAGTCCAAGGATCTGCTGGTAATACATTACTGGCATGGATATTTCGATTTCGGAAATGGAGGATATTGACTCTTGTCTATAGTCGAGCATTTCAAGACAATATGGACAAGTTGTTAACATTAGGTCTGCACCACTCTTAAGTGCTCCACTAAGCTTTGCACCTCCTACTTTGAGGCCGAGTACGGGATTTGGTGCCATTAAAGGTGCACCACAACACTCAAGTTTCATAGGATAGTCTCTTATAGACTTAAATCCTATAGCATCTATTATATTCTCAAATTTCTGCGGGTTCTTCGGATTATCGAATTGCGGTAAATGCTTGGGTCTTAAGGCATGGCAGCCGTAGTGGGCGGCTACATTTATTGTTCCAACGGTCCTCTCCCCTACAAGTTCTCTAATCCTATTGGGAGTAATCACGTCGTGAAAATACTCTATTGTATGGTAAACTCTTGTCTTACCCGTATACTTTAGTCCCTCCTCTTTTAGGAGATCGTTGATTTTAGCCATGTATTTGGGGTTGCTGTCGATTACTGTTTTAGCCTCCTTTACGGATAGATAGCATCCGTTACATATTGGCAGAAGATCGGAGCCTCTTTCCTCAGCTATTGCTAGGAGTCTGCATGCTAAGTACAACCACATTTCCGGCTTAATACTCCTTATAGGATGTCCGCAACACGCTGGATTTGGAAACTCCATTACATGTAACTCTTCGTACTTGGAGTCAAAAGCTTCTAAGACAACTCTATTAGACATCTCTAAAGCATACTGCTTTGTGCTTGAGAAACAACCTACATAGACTAGAATGCTTCTGTTCATTTTAATTTCACCAAGATTTTCCTCAACTGTGTGATTGTTGAGGGTTTCCTGAGAGGGCCAAGACCTAAATCCTCCCTCGTAAAAGTCTCAAAGTCTCTGTCGGAAACCTCTTGAACAGGGAAAGCGTAGCCGCTCTCTATTATGTTCTTTATCATCTCCTCGTATGCTTTCGGGATAGGTTTTCCTCTTTTAGCAACGAGTATTTGAAGATACTCTATCACGACAGCTGGAGAAACTTCTTGAGGACACAGATCTATGCATTTAAAGCATTTACTGCAATCCCAAATGAATTCTTTCGATATAATTTCTTCTAGTTCAGTCCACTTAAATTTCGCTACAAACCTGTGGGGTCTAAACTCTTCAATGAAAAATGCGGAGGGGCAGCCGCTAGTACAGCGAAAACAATTATAGCAAACATTAGGGTTAGGCAACTCTGGGAAATAGCCTTCCACAATAAGAGTCATTGCTACATCCTCGTAGATTAAAGCTTATGAATTCGTTTCGATGTTTAAGGTTCCATATAAATAAAATTTGCGGATTTGAAAACTAATTTCCCATCACTTTAACTTAATGAATAAAATATAATAAATTTTTCACTATAAAAATTATCAGCTAATTCTTACAACAATATTCTAAGAGTGAAACCTTTTAGAGTAGTTATAGTACTATATTACTCTTTAGACGCTTCTTTCTCCTTAATCTCCTCCTCCTGAAGCTTTACAGCCTCTTCGCCAGTAACTAGGTCTTTTAAGTCTTCTTGAAGATTGGCGAGCTTAATTATTGCTATCCAACCCTCCCCATAAGGATCGTCATTGACTAATGAGGGCTTTTTCTTCAGTTGCTCATTAATTTTAATTATAGTGCCGGAAATCGGCGAAACTATGGGACCAACCCACTTGGCTGACTCTAAAACTCCTAAAGCCTTACCTTTTACAACCTTAGCTCCCTCCTTCTTAAATCTAATAAATAGTATTCTCTTTGCTAGAGCTTGTCCCACGTCGTCTAATCCCACTTTCACCGTTCCATCCTCCAGGAGTTTAACCCAGATGTGGTTTTTAACATCGTAGTACAAGTCTTCTGGTATTTCAAAACCTAAAACATTAACCATAGAATTCCACCGATTAAAGTGGTAATTGCTTGGATGCGTATAAGTTTTACCGTTCCTCCTTTGCAATCTCCGTAGGCTAGTTCGTCACAATTCCACCGCTGGGTGAGGGAATGCTATCATAATGTTCGAGACCATAAACTATTATGAAAATCCTAATCTGGGAGACATATGATGTCCTATGAAGACTTGCAGCCATCTAGAAAACAAAAACAGCTGCATACCTTTCAAATATCGAACTTATTTTCTTCTTTAAGTTTTCAAAATTATTTTGAATGCCTTTGATCCAGGTAAAAAGTAAAATTTTACTGAAAGTATGTTCCCGTCATCGGCTATTTAGAATATGCGTTATCTCCTGGGGCCCTAACTCGTAGACAGGAGCTTTAAAACATGCATGGCCTCTTCGGAACACCACTTAATCTGAATAATGGAGCACCTAATGAAGACGCTAACTAGTTGAATTGTTGAAATTTGCAGAGCGATCATGGATTAAAATATTAATACCAGATTACAGGAATAGGAACACACGTAAAGGAGATGATATTCTTGAGCTCCGAGAAATTTGATGTTATAGTTATAGGAGGAGGCTCAACAGCTACTGCTATAGCAAGAGATCTCTCTATGAGAGGAGCGAGGGTACTACTTCTTGAGAGACATGATATTCCGCTAGGTGCCACTGGGAGATGTCATGGAATGTTACACAGTGGCGGGAGATATGCGGTTAAGGATCCTGAGTCTGCGACAGAGTGTGCCAAGGAGAATAAAGTATTGAGGAGAATAGCTAGACACATAGTTGAGCCTCTGGGAGGATACTTCGTGAGTATTCCACCCGATCCACCGGAGTTCGCCGATAAATTCGTTGAAGGATGTAAAAAAACTGGCGTTGAATTTCATGAAATGACAGTTGAGGAGGCCTTAAGGGAGGAACCTAATCTAAACCCCAATATTCAGAGAGTTTTCTGGGTTAATGATGGAGCTATAGATCCTATGAAGTTTGCAATACTAATGGCATTAGATGCAGCGCGTAACAACGCTGTAATAAAAACGCACACCGAAGTCATAGACTTACTCTTCGACGGAAAAACTGTTGAAGGGGTAAAAGCATACAATCATCTAACAGGACAAGTGGAACGATACAAGGCGGAAATAGTGGTAAATGCTGCTGGAGCATGGGCTGGGGAAATAGCTGCAATGGCTGGAGTATACATTCCTATAGTTCCAAACAAGGGCACTATGGTGGTGATTCAAAAGAGGGTATTAAACCATTTAGTCAATAGGTTGAGAAGGCCTACCGATGGAGACATCATAGTTCCCCACCATACAACAGCTATTATAGGCACTACTTCAATAAACGTAGACGATCCAGACAAAGCTTATCCCACTAAACCGGAAGTAGTAAAAATGTTTAAAGCAGCCGTAGAGATTGCTCCTATAGTCAAGAAGACTAGAATTCTAAGAGCGTACGCAGCACCTAGACCCCTAATTGGCGCAGTTGGTGTTTCAGGTCGAGAAATTTCTAGAACATTCAAAGTATTCGATCACGAGGAGACAGATAACATCGAGGGGTTTGTGAGTATTGGAGGAGGAAAAATGTGCACTGCTAGGTTAATGGCCGAGAAGCTCTCCGATCTAGTAGCTCGGAAACTTGGATTAAGAGCTCCGTGCCGTACACATGTAGAGCCCTTACCTGGAGCAGAAGACGAAGTCGACATACAAAGTCTTGCAAGAAAGTATGGACTATACAATTCTGTTGCAGCGAGAGCGGCTACAAGATGGGGGACACTAGCTTACGAGTTTCTGGATGAAACAGTTAAGAAGCCTGAACTCAAGGCTCTTGTATGTACGTGTGAGCTTGTAACGGCAGCAGAAATTAAGTATGCAATAGAGAAGACTTGGGCAGTAGACATAATAGATGTTAGAAGGCGTTGCAGGACATTGATGGGAACATGCCAGGGGCAAAATTGTACATATAAGGTGGCAGCTTTAATCCACGAGCTTACTGGGAAACCCATAGAGAAGATTCTAGATGACATTGCACTAGCTATTAGGTATAGGTGGTTTGGAGAGAGGGAAGTGTTTTATAGAGACCAGCTTAGACAGGCGGCGCTAAAGCTGGGAATATATAACACTCTTGGGAACCTTGACAGGCTAATGGGTATGTGAGGTGGTGATGGATGATTAAGGTGGAGACTGAGGTTCTAGTTATAGGTAGGGGTATGGCTGGGGTAATGGCAGCATCTACACTAGCCAAGAACGGTGTTGATGTGACTATAGTTGCAAAAAGTTATGGGACAACAGCTCTATCATCAGGGTGCCTAGACATATTAGGCTACATTCCAGAAGTGCAAGGAGTAGCACAGCCCCCGTTCTCAGGATTTAAATATCTAGTTGTATCAAATAGGAATCATCCCTATTTAATAGCAGGAGAAGGAGACCCTAAGAAAGCCGAGGATATTATAAGAGAGGCGTTCGACAGCCTTCCTGAACAAATAAAGAATTTGCATGTAGGATCTGTCGAAAACAATAGCTGGGTGTTAACAAGCTTCGGAACTCTTAGACCCACAGCTTTCGTACAAAAGCCTCTGGAGCCTGCAATAATCACAGGGGAGAAGGAGAGCATCCTCTTAACGGGTATAAAGGGATTGTTCGAACTAAACCCTGTATTTGCCTCCTCAATAGCAATGAAGGATTTGAAGAGCAGGAGTCTAGGGTACGTGAAAGTGAAACCCGCCTACGTAAGTATTAGGAGTCTAGAGGGGGCCCAGTACCTGGCAATACCGCTGGTTTCAACAGTATTAGAGGAGGATGAAGAATTCGATGAATTTAAGAAAGAATTAGTAAAGTTGGCTAAAAGAGAGAATCCAGACACAATATTGTTACCCTCAATATTCTCCACTCCAAACCTTGTCGAGAAAATGAAGGAATTAGAGGATGCATGTAAATGTAGAATTGGAGAAGTTCCAACACCTCCAGAGAGCGCCTCAGGACTAAGATTACAGAGAGCATTAAACAACGTCTGCAGTACTCTGGGAATAAAGGTATTCCACGCCACGGATCTTAAACCAGAAGTCGAGAATGGTATAGTAAAGAGGATCGTGGGAACTAGAAGAACTCTACTATTTACGGAGGCTAGGAAAATAGTGTTTGAGGCAGAGAAATATGTCCTTGCCACTGGCGATCTAATAGGTGAGGGAATAACATGCGACGTCGATGAAGAATTGAATGTAGCCTTCAGAGAAACAGTATTTGATTTACCACTATATATCCCAGAGGGACCTATAGCAACAACGGATCCATTCAATCCAGCGGGCCAGAACTTCTCTAAAATAGGGATTAATGTAAACAGCGAAATGCAACCAGTGGATTCAGCAGGTAGAGTAGTATACGAGAACTTATTCGCTGCCGGATCGATTATAGGCCATTACGATTATAATGCTGAAAAATGCGGCATGGGGGTGGCAATTACAACAGGATATAAGGCGGCTAAATCGATTTTAAGTAGGAGGTGATGTGAATGGAAGAAAAATTAGCTAACATAAATATGAGTATAGCTAGAAATGCAGAAAAACACTATGAGCTTTACAGAAAAATGCAGGAAAATATTGATGGATGTATTAAATGTAATCTATGTCTCTCTGTATGTCCAGTATTTAAAGCAACAGGCGGGTCAGGTTATGCTGGTCCAAGACATTTATCTGCAGAACTGCTCAGACACTTACTGGAATTTGCCCCCCTAGTATATGACTCGAGCTACCTCTGTACAGTATGTAGACACTGCGAATTCGTGTGTCCAGGTAACGTGAATACCCCGGTTGCAGTACTCTTCTTAAGGAGACTACTAGATAGCTTAAAGCCGCCATATAAGCCAGCAAAGGATGTATCAAAAGGGCTTGAGACTTTAGTGAAACTAGGGAATCCATATAACACTCCGCCCGAGTTAAAGGGTGAATGGCTAGAGGAAATCGATGGAAAGGAAGGTGGGAAGGCGAAAGTTCTCGGATGGGTAGGTTGTACTTCAAGCATCAGGCTCCCCGAACTCGCTCAAGGATTCTACGAGTCTATGAAGAAAATATTAGGAGAAGACTTCACAGTATTAGGCTCAAGAGAGTGGTGTTGCGGTAAGCCTGCATTCCTTTTAGGCGGAATAGAGGCTGCTAGAATATTAGCTGAGGAATCGAATAAGAGAATAGCTGAAACGGGAGCAAACATCATTGTAACACCTTGTCCAGCATGTTACTCGGCATTTAAATACGAGCAAAGGGAAATCTATGGGGTCAACCCTCCATCAGAGAACATACTTCACTTCACAGAGTACATACATGACTTAATGGATAAGGGAAGAATATACTTTAAAGAAAATTCCGGTAATGAATTGCCAAGGAAGATAATATACCATGATCCCTGCGAGCTGGGAAGAGGTGTGGGAATATATGATGAGCCCAGAGACATCCTGTCAGCAATACCGGGAATAGAAGTGTTAGAATTCGACGATGTAAGACAAGACTCGGTATGCTGCGGTGGCGGGGGAGGAATGTGGGGTATTTACCCCGAGATATCGATGTCTGTGGCCAGGTTAAAGGTGAAAGAAGCTTTAAGGAAAGGAGCTGAGGCCGTAGTGTCCGCATGTCCAGCCTGCATGTTAAACTTCAAATACACTGTTCTAACGTACGATTTACCAGTAAAAGTTCTTGATATATCTCAAATAGTTGCAAAAGCGTTGTCGGAGAAAAAATAACATAAGTTAAACTTTTTTATATATATAAATTATTATTCGATTAGAATTAAATATTTTAGTTCAAGATACGATAATTTATTTCTATCACTCAAACTCTTAATAGGTTATTAGAGACTTATGAAGTCCTCCGCTCTAGGAGGCTCAGGTTTTAGTCCCTTCCTCAACCTTATCTGCCTTATCACTTCAGGTAGCATGGAATCTGGAACCGGTGCCCACCTACTGAATTCCGTCCCCCAGAATGCTTTGCCTGCCGTAGCACTTCTTAGAACGGTTGCTAGATCTTGGCTTTCTGCGACTGGTATTTCCGCTATTATCCTAGCCATAGGACCTTGTTGCTCAACTGATAGTATTCTACCCCTTCTTTGAGATAGTACTCTCGTTATGTTGCCCATAAATTCCATAGGCGTTCTAATGTCAAGCTTCTGTAATGGTTCAAGAATTGTCGGCTTTGCCGTTAACATGCCTGCGAAAATAGCGTTTCTAACAGCGGGATATATTTGGGCTGGGCCTCTATGAGCTGGATCCTCGTGAACTATTGCATCGTGCAATATTACCTTTACTCCTCTTACAGGTTCATGAGCTAAAGGTCCTTCCTCCATAGCAAGTCTGAATCCTCCTATTATAGTCTCCTTAACCTCTCTTAAATGTTGAACTCCTTTTGTGGCATCTATGAAAACATCTATTCTATCATCAATAGCCCAGATTCCTCTTGCCTCATCAACACTCCAGCCAGCTCTCGTCCTAAGAAGTTTGGCTCTCTCTCTTGAATCCTGGTTTTCATAGATTATTCCTTCCTGAATTAGCTTAATAGTTTCATCGTCTAATGGTTCAACACTTATGTAGAACTTGTTGTGCTTGTTTGGAGATTTGCCCTCAAATACTCTCGACTTGCCTCTGATGCTCTCTCTATAAACTATTATAGGTTTAGATGCTATGACCTCTAACCCATAGTTCTCTTTTATTAATGTAAGCACTATTTCAAGATGGAGGTGGCCCATGCCTGATATTAGATATTCTCCTGTCTCCTCATTTATCTTAACATGTAAGTTAGGATCTTCTATGCTCATTCTCCTCAAAATTTCCACTAGCTTCGGGAGATCGCGGCTATTTTTAGGTTCTACCGCTATTGTTACAACAGGTTCTGAAATATACTTGAACCTCTCGAAAGGAACCATCAGATCTTTGTACTCAGGTGAGACCCCGGTCTCACCTGCCCTAGCATATTCTAATCCGAGAACTGCCACAATGTTTCCGGCAGGTATCTCATCTACAACCTCCCTATAGGGTCCCATATATATTCCAACTTGTAGCACCTTGTTTACGGTGTTAGCTCGAAGCAAGTATAATTCTGTACCGTTCTTTACAGTGCCGGAGAACACTCTTCCCGTGGCAACTAGACCTGCATGTGGATCAAGGTTAATGTTATTGATGAAGAGGATGGTTGGACCGTTAGGGTCACATTCAAGCATTGCTTTGCCTAATGGAGTATCTAAGTCTCCTCTCCATATTCTTGGAATTCTATATTTTTGTGCCTGCAATGGATTTGGAACATATTTTACAACCATGTCGAGGAGGCTTTCATGTAGGGGAACTGTTTTAGCTAGCTCTTCTACACCCTCCGGTCCTCTCTTGTATGCTTCAACTACGTCGCTAAACTTCAATCCCTTCTTCTGGGCATGAGGTACTGTGAATCCCCACTTATCCTTTGCCGCTCCAAAAGCAACATGTCCCACTGCGGGATTTAGCTTCCAAGCATTTTTGAATTCCGGCTCAGCATAAGTGTCAATAAGCCCGTTAATTTCCTTTATAATCCCAATTAGTCTCTCCTGTACTTGAGCTGGTGTAAGCCTTAATTCCTTAATCAATCTATCAACTTTATTAATGAACAATAGTGGTCTCACTCTTTCTTCTAATGCTTGTCTTAGCACGGTCTCAGTCTGTGTCATAACTCCCTCCACAGCATCAACTACAACAATGGCTCCATCAAGAACTCTTAGAGACCTAGTGACCTTACCTGAAAAGTCGACGTGGCCTGGAGTATCTATGAGGTTTATAACGTAGGGTTTACCCTCGTACTCGTGGTAAAGGCTCACGTTTGCCGCTTTTACCGTCATCTGTCTTCTCTGCTCTATGTCGAGGAAGTCTAGTGCAAGTGCTTGGCCAGCAACTTTAGGAGAGATTATTCCAGCAGCCATAAGAAGATTATCTGACGTTGTGGTCTTACCGTGGTCTACATGAGCTATTATGCCCATATTCCTAACTTGCTCTAGATTCCTCATTATTTTCACTATTTCCTCGACAACCTTATATTTCACCATATACTCCACCTAACCACATCTAATTACTCTATATTCCACCTACTACTCTATTTCACGTCCCCGTTTCACTATAGGATACTAGGTTATAAATTATACTTCTCGCACCTGCCCTAGATGTGGGTTTATTGTGAAGACCCGAATAGGGCAGTTGTTTTCGTGTCCTAAATGTGGTTTTAGAGCAGATAGACAGTTCGTAGCTATCTGAAATATTGCAGAGAAATACCTTCAGATGTGGGGAGTTGGGGGACTCCCGAAAGCCCTAAAAAGGGTGATGACACCCCGAATCCTATGCTGGGGGAAGGGAGAATTAAACGAAAGTCATAAACTATCATAACTCTCAGACCCTGACTATTTATTGCCAGAAGGCTTTTTGTTATCTAAAATAAATCTTTCAATAGATTCTCTTTTAATCCTCTTTACCTCTCCAAGTGGTTTATAGGGGGTTTTCAATACTTTCACTATCTTCGTGGCTCTTTCATATCCGATACCCTCTACTCTTGAAAGCTCTGCTACTGAAGCAGTGAATACATTCTCAACCGTGGAAAAAGTTTCAAGTAGTCTCCTCGCCAGCTTGGGACCTACAAATGGTAAACTTTGAAGTATGTAGAGTTGCCAAGAAGTTATGTTGTCAAGTTTAGGCTTCTTGTGTATTACAATACGCCCTTTACCCTTGTAGCTCATAATAATTCTTTTAGTTAGGGAGACGATGAATTGTGCTGTCTCAAGAGGACCCAGTGTATGAAGTACTCTGAACTCGTAATCTAATATAATTGAGGAAACAGCCCCGCGTATTGCCTCGGGTCTAGAAGTATACTTCCCGTAAGGCTCACATCCCTCGATGATCAATATTGGAATAGAGTAGGTTTCAGACATTCTACGGGCTTGATCCATAAGTCTTCCATCAAAAACTGATTTAACAAGATCTCTGATATTTTTTCTCTCTATACCAATATCTTCAGGTAAAACATAGTCACATATATCGAGGTTTTTGTAAATGATAGTTATCCCCATATCACTCAAATATTTAGGTACATCAGACATCCTCTCTCTTTCATCAACGTATACCCTGATCTTAGCACGGCTATTTTTATCAATCAATGTCATTCACCGCCATCATTATATGGGGTAAACCTTATAATATAACCTTATACCTCAATGATGTAAAGTATTATGGAGAAGCAAATTACAAAGACTAAGAAAAAGAGGTCTTTTCTGCCGATTCTAAGTTCATGTAGAAATGTCCTCTTCTTACTGTAGCCAAAACACCTTGATTCTAAGGCTTCTGCCACTTTATCTACTCTAATCAATGTAATGACAAACGCGGGTATTAATATAGGTATAGTTTTTCTTAATCGATTGATGAAGCCTCCTTTTTCTAATTCAAGGCCTCTCGATCTTTGTGCATCATATATTATAGCTATGTCCCTTGCTATTGTAGGGACGAATCTCAGCGACAACACAATAGTATATGCTAAAGTATATGGAACACCTATTTTAACGAGTGCTTGAGTCATGTCGTCAGGATGGGTTGTCGTGAATAGGAGGGAAAAGGCTATCATTAATGTTATTAATTTTAAGGCAACGATGATCGATTTAATGACAGCATTAGGGCTATATAGGAGGCCCCCTGCCTCGAAGAAGTATACTATTATCACTAGGAATATTATGAAACTCTTACTGGCGGATAGAGCATATTTCAACTTTCTATAAGTCCCCCCTAAGACATATAATGTTATAACTAGTATTAGGAGAATCGAGATCTTAATTATGGAGTTCACGAATGGAATTAGCGAGATTATTATAAACGTGGATAGGGCTTTTATCCTTGGATCAATATTGTAGAGAAAACCTTTTTCTCTTCTGAAGATGAACGTTTCATAAAGGCTACTTGCAAAAGACATTACTCTCCCCCAACAGGCCTCACTAAGCTCCTAATGACCCTAATGGCGTCAAATGTTCTTAGAGGTCTTCCACCAACTCTGCCGAATCTCCTCTCTATTTCTATCATTATCTTAGCAATAATTGGCTCAACTAGATTAGCTTCTCTCAAGATCTTGGTATCATACATTATTTCATCCGTCTTTCCGTCAGCTAATATTTGTCCCTTGCTCATAACTACGATTCTGCTAAAATTCTCGGATATAAAGTCCACGTCATGGCTTATTACTATTATAGTCTTCCCCTGAAGTTTTAACATTTTTATTATTTCTGCAAGTATCTCTTTCTGCAATGGATCCTGACCAACAGTGGGCTCATCCATAATTATGATATCTGGATCATATACTAAAACACATGCTAATGCAAGTCTTCTCATTTCCCCTCCACTAAGTGTAAAAGGTGATCTATCCTCCATCCCCTCTAATCCCAATATAGATAATGTCTTCCTAACTCTCTTCTCGATAACCTCCTCGGGGAAGTTGAAGTTTCTGAGGGAGAATGCTATCTCTTCCCAGACAGTGTTCGAGAAAAACATGTGGAGAGGGTTTTGGAAGACTATTCCGACTATTTTTGAAAGCTCTGCAACAGAGTGTTTTCTGGTATCTTTTCCTAAAACGAGCACTCTTCCCTTCATAGGCTTGAGGAGACCGTTAAAGTGTTTTATGAGAGTGGTTTTCCCCGCACCATTTGCACCGACTATTGCTAAGTCTTCTCCCATAGATACCTTCATGGAAATGCCTTTTAGAACCCATTCTCCTCCCTCGTACCTGAACCATAGATCTTCGACTTTCAGAGCCTCCACGCTCACACCTCTCAATAGCTTATTAATTCCGATAATGTGTCCAAGAGTTCTTCTATTGATAGAGGAATCTTGTTCCACGCAGAATTTTTAAGTAGGGCTTTAAAGATTATTGAAGCTCTAGGAGGCATAAGGCCTATGCGTTCTATTATGCCTCTAGAGAAGACCTCCCTAGGCTCTCCCTCATCAACCACTTCGCCGTTATTCATAACTATGACCTTTGTTGCGAAAGGTGCAATAAAATCTATTCTATGTTCAACTATTACTATTGTTTTACCTTCATCATTTAACGTCTTTAGCGATTGTATGAATTCATACGCGCTTAAAGGATCCATATGGGCCGTGGGTTCGTCTAAAATAAGCACCCGAGGATACATTGAAAGGATTGATGCTACAGCCACTTTCTGCTGCTCCCCACTTGATAACTCGAAAGGTACCCTAAACTTCAAATGCTCTATTTTCATTGTTCTAAGAGAGTACTCAACTCTTCTCTTAATATCTCCTTTGGACAAGCCCAGGTTTTCAGGTCCGAAAGCAACTTCTTGCTCTACAGTTAACGTTACGAGCTGGTTTTCAGGATCCTGAAAAACCATTCCAATATAGCGCGATAAATCCGATACTTTGCTCTCCCTGGTGTCAACTCCATATACTATAACTCTTCCCTCCATTTCCCCCCTATAGAAGTGTGGTATTAGTCCATTGAATGTTCTAACTAGAGTTGACTTTCCGCATCCAGTAGGTCCTATTATTAATACGAACTCGCCTTCCTTAATTTCTATACTAATATTTCTCAGAGCCGGAACTCTGGAACCTGCATACGTAAATGATAGGTTCTCTGTTTTAATTGCTAACATTTTAACATCACTGTACTCCGGGCCGAGTTAATTTACTTTATTTTAATCTCTTGCATCCTATTATTAAAACCAGTCTAATATAGATGTTACTTTGAGGCAATATGGCTTTATATAGGGTTTAATAGCCTAAGCAGGTTTCACGCTTTTTTAAGTTTCTCCATAAGCTCTTCCTTGAGTACAGAATAGCATATTAACAGTGCTAGGTCGGCAGAGCCTTTTCCCGATGCAGCAGCAGCCGTAGGGTGTCCTCCTCCTGAACCATTAATCATGCCTCCTACCTTCGCCATTACATCTGACCCTAAGTGTATGCCCGTTTCTCTATAAAATGATTCTCTGGACCTAGCCGATATCCTCAGCTCCTTGTTCTCTGACGCAACAAATACTACGTCAGCCCCTAAATCTATGATACTCCTAGCTACACTAGACTCGTAAGCACCGATTTTTGTCAACGCCACTATCCACTTATCCAAGCTATATACCTGAAGTCTTTGTGCAGCCTTTAGTCTAGCAAGTCTCTCTGAGAGATCCATGGGGCGCCTCATGAGATCTATTATTTTACTATAGTTCACACCGGACTCTAGAAGCTCGACCATGACCTTAAGTGATTGTATTGTAGCATAGACAAGATGTCGTGTGTCATATATTATTCCGGTAGCAATTAATTCTAGGACTTGTAGATTTGGCTTATAGCCAACGCTTTTAGCTATCTTATAACATAGTTCAGCAGTGGATCCAGCTTCTTCATCAACGACTTTAAGAGTCATCAGGTTTATGAACTCCTCGTTAGGAGCATGATGGTCTACTAGAATCCTTTCGTCAGCATCATATAAAAGTCTCCCGAAAGCCCCCAGTTGTTCGATATTACATGCATCAACTATTATTACTATAGTAAAGCCGCTCATGGGCATTCCAGACAGGTCTTCATAGTATTCCACTTCAATCCCTATTTTCTCCATAATTGTCTTCGTAAATTGATTTACACCCTCAGGCAAACATAGGCAGACTGTTCTGGAACCATATTTTTCCTCTAGAAGTTTTTTAAAGAAAACAGCCGCTGAGAAGGCGTCTGGATCCGCAGCCTTATGCGTTATTATAGCCACGCTCTTATCCTTACACTTATTTAACGTCCTCTTCCAATCCTCTACTCTTATGTTTCTTAACATATTTTTCGAGCCTCTCTCTTACGTATGTAGCAACTCTATTAATTGCATCATCTATAGCTTTTTCGTAATCCATCCCAATGATTTTCGGCCCCATAAATGACAGGTCCAGAAATAACACTAGCTTTCCATTTACTTCCTCCATTTTAATAGTTATTTTTAGATCGTCTAACAACTTTGATCCTAGTAACTCTTCTAATGTGTTCAATATTATGTCGTTGACTCTGGAGACTATTTCTTCTAGTAGTTCTTGATCTAAGCTTACCTCTGCTAGTCCTATGATTTCTTCTATTTCGATCGATTTACTCAAAAAATCCCCTTAGACTTGTTGTTTAAGGAAGTGTTAGGAGAGTTTACGTGTTTTAGCTAGCATTCCAGCGATTTTCCTCCTCAAATCTTCTATCTGGGTAGCTATGTTCGCTTCCTGCTTTGTTAACGTTTTCAACCTCAACTCCAGTATTTCCCTTCTTTCATCAAGTTTTTTCTGAACATCATCCTTCTTCCTTTTCACGAGGATGTGTCCTATCGACTCGTAAACCTCCTCTTCCTCTGGTAATTCCTTGATTTCATCTAGAACCCTCGAAACCTCTCTTAATTCTAACTCCACGGATTGTCTTTGTGCTCTAATTGCGGAAAGCTGTTCTTGAAGTTGTTGGAGTTTCATCAATTTCGTCTGGACTTCGGGGGGTATTGATTCAGCCACCTTAACCACCTTTAACCTAACATTTTTAAAGTCTCCAATGCGGAGACCATCCATCCGAGGTACGAGTTAACAGCTGCCCTCATAGCAGCTGTAGTATTAGATCTTAAACATAAATATAACTTCCCCCTATCCAAGGATATTCTTGCTTTCGTTCTTCGAGAAGGAGCATTTAATATCTCGGGAAGTATGCTCTTAGTTAAAGTGTTTGCTGTTTCACCATTTAATTCAAGTTCTATCTCTACAAATAAGCTTTCTACTAGCCTACTCATATTCAACAGCTCCAAATATTTTCAGAAGAGGTCCGACGTTTTTGAGGGTTGAAGGATTAATAAATCTTAGCTCGCAGTATCGTTCTTTCTCCAACATCCTTATAACCACATCATATTCTAAGAGCTCTTCTCTATTAAATACTAGTTTGCACCCTAGGAACAGAGCAAGTTTCTCTGCCAATAATTCTGCAAGGCCTGAACCTATATTGCTTGCGTCGATGGCTATACTAGACGGGTTGTATGGTCTTACAGCATTATCAAGTTCTCTCCACAACTTCAGACCTTTCAATTTCAACATTAATTTCTTCAGAAGAACATTATTCTTCTGATCCACCAAGTAGAAAAGAAGAGCACTAGGATTTCCCCGTTTCTCTAACACTAGTATTAGAGTCTTTGCCTTAACTTCTAAGCATACTAATAGCAGTTCCTGGAGAGTTCTCTTCCCCCTAGTGATCTTAATAGTGTTTGGAATAACAGAAACTAATTCTCTAATAAATGACCTTGTTCTCCTAGAAGGTCTACGGGAGGATGTTATAATAATCATTTCCTTATAATAAAGATTAACTTACTTTCAGCCTACCCGTCAAGCTCTCGCTATACTTCCCTGTACTGGTAACGGGTATATAGGCTCCCCCAGCAAACTTGGTACCACACTTTTTACAGATCCATATTCCAACACTTACTCTCTTAATCTTCCCTTTCACACCGCAAAATGGACATTTGTGATCAGCATACCTTTTCTCTAATACTTCTCTAACTCTCTTCCTGAGAGTATATCCGTAACGAGATCCGTATCGACCTGCAATTCCTACCTTCCTGGTTCTCCCCATAGCTTTATCCCCATACATTCTCCCTTGATGAGAATAAAAAGTTATCCGTTATTCCTCAGTGCTTCCCATAGTGATGATGGCTTCTTTAAAGCTTCATCAATAACTGTGAATAGCTCTTTAGACTTGTTTAATGCGATCTCCACGGCCTTCTCAACCTCTTCCTGTGTAAATGATGACAACCCTGTCTTCTGCATTCCAGCTACTACACCATTATCTCCAATCGATATAGATAACTTTGCTTCCAATACTTGTTCTTCTTCCAAGTTTGGATCTACAATAAGCTTTCCACCAACTTTTCCTATACTTACAATTACGACTCTTCTATTTACGGGAAGGGGTGTTGCTTCGTCTTTGTTTAGTTTAATGAAGCCCCTATCGTCTGCTTCAGCTTTGGGTACCTTAGTGTTCAATAGTGCTGCCATTGATGCAAGCATGCAGGCATCTGTCAAGTTCCCATCGTGGTCTAGAACATATATGTCAAGCCAAATAATATACACTTTTTCGCCTGGAATTATAGTCATTTTCTTTAAATCGACAACATCGAGCTCTCTGAGACTCCTATCTATTATCCTAGCTAGCTCAACGGCGTTTTCGTCTGGGGGACCTGGCTCGAAAGTTGGGAAAGCTAGTGGAACGAATTCAGCATTAACAGCTAGAACTCCTTGGTCGGGGAGATCGGGGAAAGGTGTTCCAACCCCTACTTTAATTCCCACGAGAGCCACGGTATTCCCTATTTTTGCTAAAGCAGAACCCTCAGCTTTCTCTATAACACCAACATGTACTGATATATCCCTATACTGATTAGGACTGCGGCCATCTAGTCTCAAGTCCCTTTCAAGCATGCTTAAAATGCTTTTCTTCTTTATTTTAGGAATTAACATTTGGGATTGGGGTGAGACGGACAATTCATGTCACCACTTGACTTCTTCTTGTAGAAAGCTCGTATTTCTTTTTAAGAGTCTCCTTCTGAAGCTCGTATATTTTCATGATACCCTTTTTCCCCAGCTCTATAGCCTTACTAGTTTCTTCAGGAGATAGTACTCCATTTAATTGGAGGAGCACTATTTCGTTAAACGATGGTGCCATTGCCATAGGCATGTCTGCCTCGCAGTGCTCGTCCTCAGTTTCATTGATATCTAACACTAGAACTCCATCAATTTTTCCGACGGCGACTGCGGCAATGAGGTCTCTTATAGGTATTCCTGCATCAGCTAAGGCGAGAGAGGCGGCTGTTAAGCCAGCACACCTCGTTCCACCGTCTGCTTGAAGCACTTCTATAAATATGTCTATGACTGTTCTAGGATAAAGTTGAGTAAAGACTACAGATTCAAGGGCTTCCCTTATAACTTTTGAAAGTTCTATTTCTCTTCTAGAAGGAGCTGGGGACTTTCTCTCCGATGTAGAGAAAGGAGCCATATGATATCTGCATCTTATTGCTGCTCTATCTGGGAAAGCTAGATGCCTAGGATGAACCTCTCTGGGACCATAGACTGCTGCGATAACCTTTGTTCCCCCTTGCTCGACGTAGGCAGAGCCATCGGCATTCTTTAAGACATCTATTTCCATTCTTATAGGTCTAAGGTCTTCGGGACCTCTTCCATCAATCCTCCTCCCCTTCTCATCAATTAGTACAATCTTATCCTCCGAGCTCATGTAAACACACCTCTTTATTCTCCTGTATAAACATTCTAATTCTATCTGTTAGCCCAGTAGTATGTGACTCTCTTTCAATGATTTTAATAGCTTTCACTATAATGTTTGCCATCCTAGGGTCACTACAATTAACTAGAATCCTACCATTCATGCCAACCACAATATTGCATCCAGTTTCTCCTTTAATCATAGATATCATTGAGCCTTTTTTCCCAATGATGCGGGGCACTTTTGGTGGAGAAACTTCTACGATAATCCCCCTAGTAATCTTACCTAACCCCTTACCCCTTACAGTTAGAACGGGGTCTTTAGTCTTGTCAAAATCTAGGATTTTCGCGATAACATAGTCTCCGATGTCAAAGTATCTCCTTAAATTATTCTTCAGCGGATTAAATGGACCGCTTAAAGCTTCCCCGACGTGTAAAACCCCCTTATAGGGAGACTTTATGTCGAGAATCCATGCAGTTAAACCTATGTCCTCAATTATCCCTATTATAACGTCGCCAGCCTTCGGCATATAGGGGCCCTCTAAGGGGATCACTGTAATAGTATTGTTGTGGACTTCTACCAGTGAAGTTACTGTGATTACATACTTGTCCCCTATTTTAACAACTCCTTGACCATATACTCTAACATTCTCTCCCTCTGCGACAATCTCTCCCGGAACACCTATGTACCGGCGGGTGTTTGCAGTATGCTGTTCCATAACTATATCACCATCACTTTTCATATAATATTTTAATAGTTCCCTGACCCTTCGTTAAACTATTTACTTTCTCTATGAGCTCCTGCTTCATTCCTGCAGGAATCTCAAGTTCCATATCTAAAGACCCGTCTGAGAGCCAGTTCATCCTCTTCACTTCGCCGAGAGAAGACAAGTATTTATATGCCTTCCCCGAGTACGGGGGAGGGATTCTCACCGCTACATAAGCTTTTGCTATCTTTATGGGAATTATTTTACTAATGGCTCTTATCACGTCTAAAGCCTGTACCTCGATATCCTTAAACGGATCTATACCTACTCTAGCCTCCTCTATTGCTCTTTCAATTCTGGCTGGAGGATGAGGTAGCCCAGTTTTAGGATCTACACAGCTCTTAGAAATATATAATATTATCTGCCTTCTCTTAGCTTCGATCATTTTTCTCCTCTGCTCTGTTGTAAGCTGGATTTCACCCTCTCTAACGATAATCTCGGCGACTTCATGTACATTAGTTGTACCAAAGATTTTTCTCAGCAGCTCCTCGGAGGCTTTCAGCCCTCTCCTTACATCCTTGTATACTATGTCTCCTACTAGTAGTTCATGTATATTCACTTTCTTACCCTCCCTCAGATTCATGGCAATGTTGGGATTCACCAAGACTTCGAATCTATGGCCTTTCCTCTCCAACCTTGCAATGACATATTCCCTTTCAGGCGACAATGATAGTCCCCGCATTTAAATTTAAGATGGAATTATTTATTTTTTGACATCCTAAGCTGTCTTATGGCTGCATCAAATCTTGAACACTAATTATGTTAATTATACTACTTAAATTTTCTTTAGGAAAGCTTCTATTTCCTCGGGAGTCAGTTTCCTTAATACTCCTGTTTCAACAGGTATTACAGCTACTTCAACTAGACTTGGAGTTAGTTCTCCCTCTATCACCCTTGCCAGCGCTTTAAGCAATAATATCAGCAAATCATCTAAGCTTAAATCATAGCTGTAGTTTTTCTCCAAGAATTCGTTTGCTAGCTGACCTCCTGAACCTATAGCAATAGCATAGTAGCCCATGAATTGGCCACTAGGCTCCGTCATGAAAAGTCTAGGCGAAGAGTCGTCGACTCCTCCAATTAGTAGCGATACGCCAAAGGGTCTAACTCCTGCATGTTGAGTATATGATTGCTTAATATCACATATTTTCTTAGTTAATACTTCGACACTTATTGGCTCATCATAGGTTAACTTGTGTTGAATTGCTAGGAGCCTTGCATAGTCTATTAAAATTCTCCCATCAGCAGCTAGCCCTGCAAATGTCATACCTATATGGTCGTCGATTTTGAAAATCTTTTCAATACTTAGTAGGTCTAGTAGCGGAGTGACTTTCCTTTTCTCCACAGCTAAAACTACGCCTCCCTTCCCCCTAGCAGCAATTGTCGTCCATCCTCTCCTAACAGCCTCAAACGCGTATTCCACTTGATACAGCTTCCCATCAGGAGAAAATATTGTAATTGCCCTATCATAACCCATTGTTGAAGGAGTGAACATAGTTATTCCCCAGTTCGACGCCTGTTTCTACTAATATTCTTAGCATTATAGCTAGAGGTGTTGCTAGTAATAAACCTATTCTCCTCAAACTGATTATTCAAACCAGGATATCGGGTGTAATAATGTTCCCAACTTTTAGTCAAGCTTTCCAGTTTTAACTTATGCGGCCCTTATAGCGTATAGTGTAGCCTAGCCTTCCCAATTATACGTTCAGTAAGGAATTTCCCGGCGACCTAAAACCCGTGGTTATGTTCTTTAAGTTTTTCTTCCATTAATTCTTATTTAGAGATCCCTAGGTATCTGTACTCAGATTTTCAACAGCTACTACTGATGTCCCGCAAAATTTTCAGGTAACTCGTCATCGTCCAATTCCTTAGAGAAAGGCTTTCACAGAGTCCCGGTGGTTTCAAGGCCTTTGTGCTTCGGCTAAAATCGTTCATACAGGTTTAGAAAATGTCTTGAAAGGAGATTTGTTAGAACATTAATCTATACTAATGGACTTGTCAGATGGTAGTCCCCAGTTCACCGATCACGAGCAGGGGACTCATCATCCAAGGGTATTAAGCTTCTTCTTAACAAAATAATTTTAGGTTAAATACTTGCTTATATATTCTGTTCCATAATGTTTTCACGCCTTTAATGCTGCCTCTGCCATCTCCTTTATCTTTGAATATGGATCTTTCGCTTTAGCAATGGCTGAAGCTACCAAAACCCCTACGGTTCCAAGTTGTATTGCTTTGAGAACATCTTCGCCTGTACTAACCCCGGCACCAGTCAAGATAGGTATACTAGGATTAATTTTCCTAACGATTTCAACAGTATTAGTGATTATCTCAGGTTTAGCCTTTGAGACTGAAATACCTGTACCAATGAGCTCGGGTGGTTCCACGGCTACAGCGCTCGGGTTGAGGATAGAAATAGCTGCAGTATTTATGGGCGTATCGGCACAGGCTAAAGTAAATAGCCCTACATCTTCTGCTCTTTTAACAGTTTCTGCTATTAAATCCAGCCTTAATCTATGTTCTGAGTGATTTATTAGAGTCCCCGTTGCACCCGCCTCCTTAACGGCTTCCGGTAGAATATAGCCCGTGTGGGCACCAGGCTTTATCGGATCTATATGTTGAGCAAACACAGGGATTTCAACAGTCTCTGCAACCCTGGCTATGTCAGTATATTGAGGACATACAACAACCATAACGCCCGTTTCCTTGTAGACTCTCTCACCCGCTTTAGCTATTTCTACAGCTCTCCTTCCTGTTGATTCGATATAAGTTTTTAAATTGACAACAATAACTGGATATGTTATTTTAGACAATTGGATTTCACCCCATTTTAAGAGTCATGTTCAAGGATTACTGGGAAACGAATACCGTTTCCCCCACCTACCGCGTTTTAGGCCTCCGTAGGTGATTCATTACGGCTTCGGGTGTCTCCCTCCTACCGCTCCTTCATGCTGGCAGTCACTATTTATGGTAGTGTTCGGAGCGGTTGGTCTCGGAGACACCCTACCATCAACACCCCATCTAGCATGGTCAGATTTAAAGTTTTATCAACAACTTCATGCTGGAATTATGGTACCTAGAATTGAACCCAAAGGCAGGCATGCCAAGTTTTTATTAGAGATGTACACACAGATCTAGAACCAGAAACTGCAGACAATCCTTCTTGCTTATTTAAAATATTTCAGTCAGTTTTCTTATAGATTTGTCAAAATGACTCAATAACACGATACCTTGAGGCAAATAGCAATGGTGCAGTACAAGTAAGATGCACTAATCTGTTTCACGTAAGGCATAGCCGCATCCCAGAACGCATCTTCTCCTTCAAGATCCTCGAGAGTTTCGTATAAAGGGGTTTGTCGCTGGAAAAGTCAGCTCGTCGCGAGATCTTCATTAATCTGATATTGGGGCAGCGTCATCATCCTATGCTACTCTAGTCCACCCTCTTTTTAAGTATTTCCCGAGCTTTTCTTAGAGTACCAGTTGTTTTAATAGGAATTACTACCACATCGTTTCCATCTATTCTCCTTATTAACGATAAACTCAGTAGAACAAGTTTCTTGTATAGATGATAGAACCTAATGATTCCTAAGCCGTTTCTAGCATCGTAGTACACTACTTTAAGTCCAGACAGCCCTACACCTATGCTTCCACTTAACAAGCTTAATTTCTCTTTGAACTCCCTCTCTATCCTCTTAGCATCAACACCCTTGTACCCTAATAGTTCAAATATTAAATACCTTTTACGAGGCTTTAGAAGATATTCTGTACTTACTCCCATCTTTTTCGATATTATCATCGACCTTATTAGTTCCCTATGTAACGACAGCTTTCTATACAATATGATAATGTCTAAAAAGAGTAGTAGAGTTATGGAAGTGAGAATTATCGTAAAAGAAAGGTCTAATACACCTAAAAATGCGCCTACTATTATTACTAGCAATACCGCTGTAATCGATACCGTTAGAATCCAGGCTTCAATGCCTCCAAGTTCCCCCCAATCTCCTAAATCAACCATTTCCCTTAACCCCCCAGCTTTTCTTCAGCAATTTTCATCGGTCTACTCGAAACAAATGGAAGACACATTTCCAACGGTACTCCAACTACTGAGAGAAGTGATGCCAGTTGGTATGGAGATCTCAATTCGAATATCGATGATGCATATGAAGTCACTATGATCGTGCAATCCTTTTTTAAACATATTCTTAGAGCCTTAGATAATGCTCTTATAGAGAGTTCAAGAACGTTGTTTAAGACAAACATATGGAAAGGAATTTCCAGAACCACATTGTTATCTCTCATTAGAGTTGCTTGGCTCTCATCAAAGAATTTGAGCAAGTGAAGTGGGTCGAAGTAAACTATGCTTACCCTCCTATCTCTCACAACATTCCTGGCAACACTTTTGGATAGTGGACGAACCCCTACAATATAGTGCCTTGTACGACATTTGCCTAATTTACTTAAAAGGTCTCTCACTCTCTTTAAGTCGTCTCCCATCACATTAACCCTGTACAGTATAGAAATCCTCTTCTCACTACGTGAAATTCTCTTCAATACTTTGAGCTTACTGCTCAACTCCGCATCTACACTGCTGAGGTCTATTGATAAGGCAATAGCTTTATACCCCATTTTCATCAGTACCGATACAGCTTGTTCTATTCCATTAATTATGGACTCTGTCCCCCTTACATGTAAGTCTGCTGCACTAATCAACATTATTCGCCTTAATGAGTTTCTTTAGTTCGCTAATTATAGAGTACTTAGGCAATCTTGGAAGCATAAAGTGCACAACTATCTTAACTACGTCATCTCCATCGTAAATTAATATGTTACCTAAATATGCTTGCTGCTTGGATATCCTAATATGCAACCTATTAGATTCATCCACCCTCATATCGAGAGTAGCTGATAAGATTTTCCTGTCCGTCCCACTGAGACCTTTAATAATATACTTAAAGGTCTCTTCAGCTCCATATCCCTCAATGCTCACGTTTAATAGAATTATTGGATTACCATAATGTCCTTCAACGTGGACTTCTCTTATTGTGGAATTCTCTCTAATGCTTGGAGGTATAACATTAAGTAGTGCTTTTAATACTTTTAATTTGTCCTCCGTAGCATGTACTGTAGTAGTTAACACTATCTTAATTGGTTTAATCTCCTTCAAACACAGTTCACCGCTTTACAGCAAATACAAACATTAACTATAGTGCTTCTAAAGAATATATCTTGAAACATGAATTATAACTTTACCTTAAAACCCCGCTTAAATCATAAAATGTAAGATTTTCTTTATTTTTACTTTAAAATTCTTGCTCCCCTACTTGCTTCATGCCTCTTTCTCTTTGCTCTCTCCTTCTGCTTTTTCTTCCATTTATGGTGATGGGTTCCTCTTAATCCCCTGCTCTTACGTAGTCCTCTCATTTTCTTACCTGCTGAAGTGAGCCCTCTAAATACTCTTCCTCTATTGGAAGGATTAGATATCCACTTCAAATGGGGATCAGATAGTATTGCTGGGTGATGGGGATCCACCATTATTACCTCGAACCACTTAAACCTCCCATCCTCACCAACATAATAACTATTTAACACCTCTAGGTTAGGATATTTTCTCGCAGCTCTCTCCTCGGCTATCAGTCTTAGACTCTTCTCGGGAGCAAAACCATAGACTCCCATTCTCTTAGGTCTCCTACCTGATCTAGGCCTAGGCTTCCTCCTTCCTCCCTTCCTAACTCTGACCCTGACAACTATTATCCCCTGCTTCGCCTTATAACCTAGACTTCTAGCTCTATCAAGTCTAGTAGGTTTCTCCACCCTAACTACAGTAGGCTCTCTTCTCCACGATATCATCCTAGCCCTTAAGAGCTCGAGCATTACTCCCTCGTAAGGCCTCTTCCACAACTCTTTGAGATACCTATACATCAAGTACCACCATTCCTGCCTCTTTTGGTAAACCTAGAGACACATATAAATGTTACTTAAAACAGCATTATGTAAGGTTATCAATTAATAATAAAACTTTTACGATTTACCTAATTCCTTCAATATTTTCTCTGCAAGCATTATTCCAGCCCTTTTTTGAGCCTCCATGGTCTGAGCTCCGATGTGTTGAGTAACGAGAACTCTAGGATGTCTTATTATCTTCCATTCGATCTCGCATTTTGGAGGCTCATTTTCGAAAACATCTATTGCAGCCCATGAAACCTTACCTGAATCAAGAGCGTTAAGCAATGCTTCAGGATTAATAATGTTCCATCTAGCAGTGTTTATAATAACTACGCCGTCTTTCATTAACTCGAACTCTCTCCAATTTAAGTAATGGTATGTTTCGGGAGTCAATGGTATATGCAAGGATATTATGTCGCTTGCTGAAAGCAAGTAGTCAAGGCTACCAGCAGGCTGTGCTCCATAAGGAGTTGTCTCATTTAGCGTGAGTTCATGTTTAGCTAGTGCTAAAACTTTCATTCCAAGCGCTGAAGCTCTTTTGGCCACCTCTCTTCCTATCCTCCCAAAGCCTATGAGCCCGACAGTTTTACCGCACAGCTCGAAACCTAGGAGCTTCTTTTTCAGCCACTTTCCTCCCTTAAGACTATCATTAGCTATATGTATAAGTCTTGAAACACACAGCATTAACCCCAATGTTAATTCTGCAACTGATGTAGCAGTTGCTTCGGGAGTGTTCAGTACTTTTATGCCTCTACTAACAGCGTATTCGACATCTATATTATCTAGGCCAACACCGCATCTGCCAATCAACTTCAAGTTTACGGCTTCATCTATTACCTTTTTATCAACTCTAGTTCTGCCTCTTACGATTAGAACATCGTATCCGCGTACAATTCTCAATAATTCATCGTAGCTTATATCCTCCATAACGTCTACAACTAAACCCGACTCCTTCAAGTAATTTATTGCTTTTTTAGATATAGGATCTGTAACTAGAATCCTCATAACAGGGACTCCCCCGTTTGCTCTTGACCCTAATTGAAAGTGCAACATATATATCTTCGCATTCATAGTAGTTAAGGTGATCCTAAATCACGTTATTAAATAATGGATGATTGCAATGGCAATCCTGGTTGGAATAGTGGGAAAAACCAACGTGGGTAAAAGCACATTTTTCTCAGCTGCTACATTGGTTAGTGTTGATATATCTAATCATCCGTTCACTACTATAAAAGCTAATGTAGGTGTTGGCTATTTAAGGAAGAAATGTGTGTGCACAGAATTTGGAGTAAAAGACAATCCACAGAACTCTATCTGTATAAAAGGGTTCAGGTTCATACCCGTAAAACTGTACGATGTGGCTGGGCTAATACCTGGGGCACACAAGGGCAGAGGTCTGGGAAACAAGTTTCTAGACGATTTAAGACAAGCAGACGCGCTTATCCACATAGTTGATGCAGCAGGCTCGACTGACGCGAACGGTCGACCTGTCCCACCGGGAACCCATGATCCGCTAGAAGATGTAATGTTTGTTGAACGAGAGGTGGACTTATGGTTATATCAGATATTGAGTAGGGACTGGAAAAGAATAGCTAGAACTGTTGATGCTGGAACAAAGGATCTTGTAACAGCTTTATGTGAGAGGCTAGCGGGGCTCTCCATAGATAGACAACACATAATCGAGGCTCTTAGACAATGTAAACTTGAAAGCTCTAAGGCTAGCAGTATTAGGGAGGAGGAGCTCCTGGCTCTCAGCTCTAACATAAGAAAAATCTCCAAACCTATGTTAATAGCAGCAAATAAATCAGATTTACCGGAGGCGTGGGATAATATTAAGAGGATGAGGGAAGAGCTAAAGGGGAAATACACCGTGGTCCCAGTGTCGGCTATTTCAGAACTTGCGTTGAGAAAAGCGTCTAAAGCTGGACTAATAGAGTACTTGCCGGGAGACCCCGATTTTAAAGTGATCAGACCGGAAGCATTAACAGAGAAACAGAGGAAGGGCTTAGAATACATAAAAGATAGAGTTCTAGCAAAATGGGGAAGCACCGGGGTACAAGATGTAATAAATAAAGCGTTCTTCGAGCTCCTAGACATGATAGTTGTCTACCCAGTAGAGGATCCAACAACTCTAACGGATCACAAGGGGAACGTTCTACCAGACGCCTTCCTCGTAAGAAGAGGTACTACAGTTAGACAGCTAGCATACATGATTCACACAGAGCTGGGAAAAACCTTTCTATATGCAATTGACGTTAGAACCAGGAGAAGACTCGGCGAGTCATATGTATTAAGAGATAATGATGTCGTGAAGATAGTTGCTGCAGGAGGAGAGTGACAAAGCTCTAGATTTCTAGAAATTCTTTGACAGCTAGTAAATCGCTACCTAGAGAGCCTAATCAATATTAAACGATCATGGTTTAATTCCGGATATTTAGAATATTCAAGAACCGTACCGCGTTATTACTTGTAAACAAATTATCTTAAGCTTCACTATTTCAAACCTGCATATTCAAAGTAATAGCCCGGCTTCTTGTAAGGACCAAATGATCTTAACCCCTTGTTTTTAAGCTGTTCTTTCAATTTTCTGGAATATTCACTTGATATTTCCCCCCTTCCCTCCATGAAGTCTATTATCTCTAAAGCTTCCTCAATACTTTTGCACCTCCTTATGAAATCTATTACCGTGGGATTAAATCCTCTAAGAGGATCTCTTCTTCCAACAGTTATCCTAATACCCTCTCCTCCTTCTAATTCCTTCGCCAAACTCGGAAACATCTTCTTAAAGACCTCTTTATCCCACTCCATCAACGGACTCACCCACATAGTCTGCACACACTACACCTGCTGGGACACGTTGTTACATGCTTACCCATAATCATATTAAAGTATTCTTCTATCAAAACTTTTTTACTCACACCTATATCTATATGATCCCAAGGAAGAGCTTCCTCTATAGATCTCCAATCGAATATCCTTTTTAAAGCGACATTTGCTCTCTTGAGAGCCCTTCTCCACCCTCCTAAACCTCCTCCGTACATGGCCCAGTATACTATTGTTTCCGATAATGATCTATCTCCAAGCGATAAAACAGCCTGTATTACTGCCAGTCTAGGATCAAGGTATTCTACCCTAATTCCTGCTCTAGAAAGAGCAGAGCTAACGTATGAAAGCCTGTTTCTAAGCTCCTTCAAATCCAACATGGGGACCCACTGCATTGGCGTATGAGCTTTGGGGATAAGAGGATTGATAGAGACTCTTACGGCGCTAGCTGAGCTAAATCCTGCTAGCATAACAGTCCTCGTAAGCTCTACGATTGCCTCCAGATCCCTCTTGGATTCCCATGGACTTCCAATGATAAAGTAAAGTTTTATATTCCTAAAACCGGCCTCCGATGCATTTTTTGCCACGTCTACTACTAGACTATTTTCGAAGTTTTTCCCCAGAATAGTCCTCAAATTGTCCGTACCTGCTTCAGGCGCTATAGTTAGCGTTCTCTGTCCACCCTTTCTCAATAATTGAAGATTTTCCTTGTCCAATGTATCCAATCTTATGGAGGGTGCCGAGAAACCTACTTTAATGTCTTGGGTAAGCCATTCCAATAATTCTTCGGCCTTAGGGTGTGATAGAAGAGACGACGATATTAAAACAACCTTATTAACATCGTTCTCCTTCAACCCCGTGTCTATGAGAGACTTCAAATATTCGAAATCTCTATGACGTGGAGGTAGAAAATTGTAGCCAAGTAAACAGAAACGACACCAATAACCACACCCCCTAGTAACCTCGACTAAGAGAGATCTACCGTAGATAGGATAGTATTCTTCTTGATCTGACTGCACTTGAATTACGGGGTGAAATCCTCTGCTAAAATCGTCCTGAGATAGCCAGAATCTACTTACATAACCATTAGGATCAATACTTGGACAGTATATTCCCCTCTTATGGGAGATCATTTCAAGGCAAGCCTTCTTCCCATAGAATGCCGCCTCTACTATAAGAGGAAGGACATGCTCCATTTCTCCTATAACAATTACGTCAGCTATATCAGCCAAAGGCTCCGGATTAGCTGTTACCGGCGGCCCTCCAATCACTACTATGGGATCCTCCACTCCTCTATCTTTATTTAATGGGGGTATCGAAGATTGAATCAGCATCTCCACAATGTTCCTGTAATCCAGCTCATAGTGCACACTGAAAAAGATTATGTTAAAATTCTTCAATCTACGTCTGGACTCTATGGATACTGGTGGTGCTGATGGGTGCAGCCTAGAGTCGTAAAATGCTCTCTCACACAGTACATCATCCATACTGTTCAGCAAGTTATATAACATGTGAATTGAAAGACTTGAAACTCCCACCCTATAAAAAGAAGGATATACGGCTACAGTTCTCATAGAACACTTTCTCCAATCTTTTAATATAAAAAATGGCTCTCTAGGAATACCCATGGACTTTATCCTCTCTCATATAAACTACAGCTTGTGAGAAACTATGGTGATCTTCTAATAGTTTTCAGAAAACCCTCCTCAACTTTAACGAAAGACTTTGGAGGAACATCCCTATATATTACTGCTCCGGGAGCGATCCAGCTATATGCTCCGACTTTCACACCCGGCATAAAGGATACATGGACACCTGTTTTCACGTAGTCTCCAACAAATGCTCCCAGTTTTCTTCTACCGCTTGAAACCTTTTTATTCTTCAAAAACATAGCAACAGGCTTATCGTCGAAACGCAGGTTAGCCGTTATCGTACCTGCTCCGAAATTGACTCCCTCACCTAAAACACTGTCCCCGACATAGCTTAAATGAGATACGTGGGCTCCCTTCATCAGCACGCTTGCTTTTATTTCACAAGCGTTTCCAACTCTCACGCCTTCACCAATAACAGTGAAGGGTCTAATATAACAGTTCGGCCCAACCCTAGCTCTCCTACCAACATATACTGGTCCCTCAATGTATGCACCAGAGAGAATAGTTGCTTCCTCCTCTACGATCAGAGGACCCTTAATGACAACGTTTTTCTCAATAACACCCCTTATATTGGACTTACCGCCTTCTACTTCTTTCAGTAACATTCTCTTATTCAATTCCAATATATCCCATGGTTTCCCCAGCTCCCCCCAATCAGATTCCTCGACTTCCACCACCTCTATATCGATTGTCTTGCACATTTCGTGAAGTGCACTAGTTAACTCTATTTCCCCTCTCGGCGACGGCTCGATTTTCCTCAAGAATGTGAATATTTCGGGGCCTAATACGTAGACACCGCCATTAATTAGATTCGAGGGTATGTTAGTAGAAGGCTTCTCCACAACACCCTCCAGTCTACCCTCTCTAACCATTAAAACCCCATAGTTCCAGGGGTCTCTTACTCTAGTTGCCAGTATAGCATAATTTCCCGAGTGCACCATTTTCTTTAACGGTTCGTCGGAGAACAGTAAGATGTCGCCATAGAATACTACGAATTTCCCCTGTATTTTATCTGCTAGCGGAAGAAGTCCGTGGCCTGTTCCAAGAGGTTTCCCTTGATCCACATATTCAACATCCATACCGTAATCTGCTCCTTCTCTCAGAAATTCAAATATTTTCTCTTTAAGATAATGTACTACGATAAACACTCTTCTGACACCGACTGCTCTAAGAGTTTTCATTACGTAATGTATTAAAGGCTTCTCCATAATAGGTATGAGGGTTTTAGGTCTAGTATCAGTGAAGGGTTTAAGTCTCTCACCCCTACCTGCAGCTAAAATTACAGCGTCTAGCATCTAAAACAGTCCCCCAACACTTAACTAACCTAGATATAATGTCTTCTTAATAAACTATTGGAAAACTACATAATATATCTACCCAGACTCCCCTGCAAACATTCCCAGAATTCCAAAAAGACTTTAGCTAGCTTCTTGACAAGTATTGTGTTTGGAAAACTTATTCTGATTCAACGATCATAGTGCTTCTCGCGATCTCTGCCTCCTTACCTCTCAACATTAGAGGAGATATCACTACAGCCTTTACAGGACCCTGAGGTGTCGGTATCATGAGGAGCTTCGACTTGTATATCTCAACTTTCCTAAGAGGATATATCTTCTTCGCCTCATTATAGATTTGTATCGATAGTTTACCAAATATCATGTCCTGAACCAGTTCGTCTAGTGTTGATTCCGCGGCCCTGCTCTTAATGATGTCTTCCATAATTTTCCTAATTGCCCTCTTCTGCGAAGTCTTACATCTGTAAGACGTTAAAGCAATTGCTGTGACTCTCAGCCTATATCCATCCTTCGTCTCAATATTGAAAATACCCTGTACTTTACTACTCCTCCTCCTAATGAGACTCCTGATATAATCTCTCGCCAGCTCATGTCCCTTAAATCTCGTTAAACACTTTTCTCCCTCAACCCTCACTATTTGGAAGTACAGTCTAATATGTACGTGCATGAAGTCTCCCGTTAAATCATAGAGCGTCGTCTCCATAACTCTCCCAATAAGCTTCAACGGATCATCAGCTGGCGTCGTCCCCAGAAAAGCCTCGCCAAAAGCCGGTGGAGCTACTACAGTGAACCACTTCTTCAATCTCCACTTATCTCTTACCCTAGCCTTTACTCTCCTAGCCCTCCTCGACATATCACTTCTCCTCTCCAAGATAAGACACTTAGTAGTTTAAATCTTTATCTGCCTCACGCCTCCATAGCACTCTGACCCCTACACCAGCAAATACTAACAGCTTCACAGCACACTTCAATCTCGGAGGAGAGAAACAAGCGCATTAGGAGCGCGTGGAAGGAGCTTAAGGATTTAGGAGTATTCGTGGTGCGGCCGCCGGGATTTGAACCCGGGATCGCCGGCTTGGGAGGCCGGCGTCCTAGTCCAGGCTAGACGACGGCCGCTTTTCCCTTTAAGTATTTTAAATGCCCCATTTTTAAAGGTTATTCGAGTGGAAAGCTTTATACCATGTTATGGAAATCTACTATAATGGATGATGAGCTCGGCATAGATGAGCATACACGATGATTGAGGTCTTGAGTGCTGACCGCATTTTTTGATGACGACTTCTTGAACGTAGACCCGGAGGCCCCACTGTCCAGCCTTTCCATCGAGCTCCCCACTAGAAAGTTGCACTAACAACATAAAAAGCAGTGCACACCGGCGCCTGTAAGGCGCCTGACTGTCGCTACTCGACTATTTCTCCAACGTAGTACTCCTCGACCAGGGGTCGTCTCGTACATCTGGCCGCGACTATGTACTTGCCCCGCACCTCACGAGCTTTACCACAAGACCCCCTCTACGTAGAGGTCGACTAGTAGGCACACCAGCGTGTCCCTGCCTTCGCGCGCCTCTACCTGCTAAGGCTCTATTCGAGCGACTTGCAAGCTCGGATACACGAGCTTTCCCGGCTCCGCAACTGGCTACGTATCCGTATGAAAGTTTGCTACCTCAGTGCTTTCGGCCAAGTACGCGATAGACGCGCCCAGAGTTGTACCCCCTACGGGAGCTTAGAGCTGAAGTACGCCTTCTACATGAGGAGCGAGGCCGCTAAGCCTGGCATCTTCAAGGACCAAACTAACCTTACTGTACAATGGGAGGAGGGAGCTAGAGGCACCGTACGAGTTCAGGATAACTGAGGACTAGTGCTAGAAGTGCTACTCGGCGTGACACAAGTACAGTGCGCTCTTGGCATAGATAGTATTTTTAACTTATAATTCTCACCTATATAGTGGGCTTCCAGGGGGAGCTAGGCAGAGGGAGAGGGACCTGTCTTTCGAGTGCCCCTTTCCAAACCGCTCGTGCTTCCTAAAGCTCCTAGAGGACCTAAGGGCCCACGTCGAGTACAAGGTCAAGGAAATGCTTAGTTGGAGTGAAGCCTTAGAGAAGGAGCCCTTCCCTAAGGAGCCCCTCACGTATATAGTTGAAGCCATAGTCACGCAGAGCTGGCGATTCAAGAACTCGTGGGACAAGCTGATAAAGGACTCGAAAGAGAGGTTGTATAGTAAGCGGAGGGTAAAGAGTGAGGAAGTTAAATGCCAGCAGACGGGGGAAGGCCCTAACCCCGTAGAAATAGAGCTTCCAATAGGGCTTAATGACCTACCCCGCGTGTGCGATGCACTACTCTACCTCCACGGGAAGACCGGTAAAAAGCCGTGGAGAATCAAAGCCAAGGCGGTTAGGGCCCTCGAGGAGAGGCTTAGGAGCGCTGGCTCGCTCAAGGCCTGGGTCTCGGAGCTCCACGAAGCCATTCTAAAGGGCCTCCTCCGCGGAAGGAAACCCGAGTGTCTCAGTGGCGTGAAGGGGATAGGTCTCAAAGGCGCCTGCGACATAGTCAGGACCTTAGGATACTTCGACGTGGCGCCCATAGACGTCCACGAGAAGCGCTTCCTCCTCAGGACGGGCATTGTCTGCCGCTACGGACCGGCCAGCTTCGACCCTAAGGATAGAATGTCGTACCTGGAAGCCTTGAGAAACTTCTGCAGAGAGGAGCTCAGCGGGGAGAAAATACTCGGCATAGACCTAGGAGAAGCCCCCGGCATAGTAGACGTAGCGATATGGTACTTCTGCTCCGAAGAAGGAAGAAACGTCTGCGGCAACAAGCCGAAATGCGACAAGGGACACTGCCTCCTACGCAGCTGCTGCCTATACTACTTCCTCACACATGCATAGAGAGACTAGCTTTAAGGTCTCTCTCCTTCGCCTTAAGATAGCTGGATATAGGGAAGTAATCAAAAAGCCACAGTCAAGACTTAAAGCTGTAGGGGATGACTTAGGAGAAATTAGGGGATGTAAGAGTTTATGATGTCTATTTCGACCCGAAGAACTTTGAGTTACTCGTTGGATATATCGTGAGATGCTCGTTAGAAAAATCTCTGCTAAGCTTATTTACTCGAAGGATCCTATGGGAGCACGTCGGCTACGTGGAGGAGTAGTCCGTGGGAGAGATCGTCGAGTAGATAACGAAAATGGATATTGCCACTATGTTCTTTATGTCAGCTTATCGGGAATCTACGAGCTTCATAAAAATCGGTATGACATAAAGTTCTGGTAAGAATGTGGTTGGGGTTATGGGTTTGTCGAATGTTATAGTAGAGTTTGGGAGGAGGTATAGTTTTGGTCGTGGTCAGGGCATGCTTTTAAGGTTAGGGATCTTGCATTGAAGATCTTCGATGAGGCGATGAGGCTCGGCCTGCACGATATGGGTTCTAAGGAAAGGCTTTGGCTGGAGGCTGCCGCACTTCTCCGCGACATAGGAGCTAGCGTTGGCGGGGAGTACCATGAGTCTTCTAGAGAGCTCATACTCTCATCTACAGAGCTTAGAGAGACTCTGGGCTACCTAGGCCTCAGAGCAGTGGCTTGGATAGCCTTTTTCCACAGAAAGAAACCTGACCCCTTAAAGTATCCAGATCCCGAGTGGAAGGAGTTTTTAGAGAGCAAGTACTGGAGTGTGGTGGTTAAGCTGGCCGCTATTCTGAGGATTGCCGACGTCTTAGACAGGTCTCTCCTGCAAGTGGTGGGAGACGTGGAGCTTGAGAAGAACAATGATAATGTTTTAATCAAAGTTTATTCGGAAGAAGATGCATCTATAGAGATTGAGAGAGCACGAGAGAAAGCACAGCTTTTCGAAAAGGTCTTCAGTGTGAAAGTAGGGGTAAGGCAAGTATCTAAGTAGGAATCTTCCACTATTATTTGGCAAGAGAATACTGGTATTTGGGGTAATTAATACAATAACGCGCTAAGAAGAAATAGTTTTTCGAGGAGACTTAAGCGTTTAAACTTGAGTATTAAGCTCCCTCGCACTCTTGGCACTCTTCCTAGCGGATCGCGACATGTTTTCCTTACGCCTGTTCCTACGTCTCCTCATAGTCTTACACTAATAGTGTCTATTTGGAGGTGCACGGTACTCGTCCGTCTTGGCCTTGAAGGCCCTGCAGAACTTGAGGTGCATGATGTAGAGCTCCATGAGCACGGCGTGTAGCTTGTCTCTCAGCTGCCCCTTCCTCCTCTCGAGCATCTTGTCGACGTTATGGGTGTCTATGGTCACAGGATCAGAGCGGACCCTCCGAAGGGCGACCTCGAGGCTCCTCATTTCGCCGTTAGAGCTGTTGTGCTTATAAAGGGAACCGCGGTCCTGATCAAGATTTTTACATTGGTCTGAGTGCTGATAACAAATAATGATATAAGTCCACATAAATTTCGTAGTCTTGAACCTTTAAGTATAGGCGTTTCCATCAACTATCACATGAATGCGTCATAACCCTATTATAAATCTGCATAACAATAGATAACCGAGTCCAGATGACTTACATCTTACTTCTTAAACTAATAGCTCCTTATCCTTTAAATAAAATCCCTTAGCCTCAATGAAGTAGCTTCCTCTTATCAGGCAGCTTATCGAGGGCTATGATCATAGATTATACTAAATACTTTACTTCCCGGGTTCCATGCTAGATTTTTCTCTTTCTAGTCTCACTATAACTTTACCATCGCACTAGACTTTGTATCTATAGTAACTACATTACTCTTCATCTTTGACTCTCCTAGCATTCCCAACAACAAAGGCGCTCGGTTTAGGACCTATTTTTAAAAGATGAAGGCATTCTTTTCTACACTAAACTAGTCCACCTTTACGTCACATTCGACGAAGATATCTATCTCATAACGAGAAAAGATAATAGATGTAGTTATCGGGAGGCGAAAAAGTATCATAAAGTCCTATGAAGGATTTTTAATGAAAATAGCCCGACAGTAAAAGTTATTATTAGCTAAAAGAAGCAGCTTCAAAATGGCCTGTATTTGGAAGACGCTCCTGGGAAGGATTTCCTTGAAGTAGTTCGGGGCTAAATGGTGTTAATGAATTAAAGTTATAAATCTAACTAGTAAAAATCTAGACAGAGTTGTGAAATCCCGTTTAGCCACCATGGTTACATTTACGAGCCTTATTGTAGGCATTATTTTAGCATTCAAGATTATACTGCCATTTCAACTCAATTAATAATTAGGATACCATACTTGCTGGCATGGTTACTGGCTATAATACCGTCTATCGTAGGTATTATAGTTCCTCTAGCAATTAATAATGAGGGAATGAGAGTACAAAGACTTAAAGTTTATCGTATCTACAGCTATGTAGACTGTATTTAAGAGTGAATATTATAATTGAGTTGTGGCTTAGTTGTTCGCATATATGTAAGTGTAGAGTTGTACACTCATATTAAGTTTAGTTTTGAAGAAGTAAATTTCATAATTACTATTTAACTCCCCATTTTCCAAGTGCTAAGATTCTTCGGTTAAGGCCATTATAGCATTGAATGAATATAAGTATTGCATAAAGAGGTGTATAGTAAGCTTTAATAATGTATGTATTCTAGACTGTAGTTAGGGTTTACTGTATGAGAGATAAGATTAAGACTAGTATAGTGATTAATCGTGAACTATGGGAAGAGTTTAAGTCGAGAGTTGGGAGTGAGAAAGGATTGAAGGCTCTTAGTAGAGTTATTGAGGAAGTTATTGAGGAGGAGATTTGTGAACGCTTAATCATTAAGGCGATGGAGGAAATTATAGAACCTAAGAGAGAGCTGCCATTAATGATTAGTCCTGTTAAGCCTAGTGTAGAAACAAGTGCAGGAAAGATAGTTAGAGAGTTGAGGGAATCGAGAGCTTGATAATAGTATATTTAGACTCAAGTGCAATTGTAAAGCGTTACATATTAGAATCTGGAAGCGAGGTAGTTAGCGAAATATATCGTAAAGCATTAAATGGCGAGTTAACACTCTCGTTCTCAACATGGAATATAGGTGAAGTATTTGGCGTTTTCAATAAGTATTATAGAATAGGATGGCTTAGTAAGGAAGATTACGAAAAGGCTAGATATCAATTCATTGGTGAGACAATAAGATTACTAAGATTAAGAATCCTAAGAATAGTACCAGTAAAGACCCGACTACTCATAAAGACTTGGCATATAATAGAAAAATATCATGTATATGAAGCTGATGCTCTACAAATAGTCTCAGCTAAATACATAGGAGCACACAAGTTATATACAGGAGATAAGCAAGTACATGAAGTAGCAGTTAAGGAGGGGATTAATAGCATATACCTAGGCCAGTAACATAAATCTACGCTAATTAGTGAGAAGCTCTGTGACAGCTATGAATCCTATATAGCTACTTGTAAACATGATATAAATTATTATAATATAAATTAATTATTATAATATAAATTATTATGTTTAATAGCAATTAGCGTATTCAATATAATTTTCATTATATAATATGCTGGGAATACCATGCTTTGCTTCAATTGTACAGTAAGTATTTATCTAGGAGTTACCTCAGAATATTTTGATGTCTGAGAAACCCTTGAAACCTTTCTATGGCTTTCCGACTTGGCATATAATCGTGAACTTATTCTATGGTATAATATTGCTCGCGGCAGCCTTAATCGGCTTCCTCCTAGTACACTCGCTAATGATCATTTTAATCCTCCCAGCAGCCTACCTACTGTGGAGAGGAATTTCATGGAGGAGGGGAGGTTTTCTTGAGGAGAAGCTTAGAATTAGAGAGGAGTTTATGAGAATCGTTAAGCCAGTAGATGGGGAGAGAATCTTAGATGTGGGAACTGGCGGAGGACTGCTTGCAATAGGCTATGCTAAAGCTATGAAGAGTGGAGAGGTTATAGGAATAGATATTTGGGTGCCTATGGCCGGAGGAACTTCTCTAGAGAATGCTCTGAAGAATGCTGAGATAGAGGGTGTTGCAGACAAGGTAGAGTTTAGGAGGGGTGATGCGAGAAATATACCATTCCCAGATAACTACTTTGATAAGGTTGTTGCAAGCTTTGCTATCCACACGATTCACTATAAGGAGAGAGATAAAGCTTTTAGAGAGATGATTAGAGTTCTAAAGCCTGGCGGGGTTTTAGCGATACTTGAGCCAGAGGCTGATAGGTGGATAAAGTGGAGGGTTGATGAGAAATTAAAGGAGAAGCTTGAATATCTGAGTTTAAGGAATGTACAGTTTCATCCAATTACGATGACGTACCCTAAGAAGAGAACAGTCTATTTAATAGTTGGAGTAAAATCTAAGTGAACACTATTTTCCATAGGGCTGCTTAATGCTTCGACTCTTAACTAACGTCACCTCCCCATTCGGTAGTCCATGTATGCCTTAAAACCTCTTAGCTCATTATATCCAATACGGCCATAGAATTTGCGTCTAAATTTCTTCGTTCACGCCTTGTTAGTTCAAGTATGTGAGCCCTAATGTTCTCTAATCTGATACCTCCAAACT
This sequence comes from Thermoproteota archaeon, assembly GCA_029258925.1. GTDB lineage: Archaea > Thermoproteota > Thermoprotei_A > EX4484-217-1 > JAPDJV01 > JAPDJV01. The sequence continues at coordinate 37,925 of JAPDJV010000020.1, forward strand.
TAAGGCTCTTAACGATTGTGACCGGAATCGGGACCTCACCGTCCGCCCACTCCTCTCTCCGATATCCATGATCTTAAGGCCAACCTCCTCTGCAAGTCCTCTCCTAAGTATTAAGCCCGGCCCTTCAGCATCTAGCCAAAAGTTAAAGGGGGTCTCTTTTATTGACGTAAGCGGGAAATGTTATTAGGTGACTAACTAGCTTGAACCTAATCCTAGAGACTATTTGCTTATTTGGGAATTGTGGAAACTAAAATTATGTAGTTGTGTGGTTGGTTTGTATTGTGTTGGAGAGCCATCAGGTACTAGCCGGTGACAGCTACCCCCGTAAGACTTCCCGAGTAGTAGCGGTCAATACAGCTCCCAATGAACCACATAAAGCAGTTAAGAGAGAAACCCACGCAGATCCCCAAAATACAGTGCACGGGCAACCACTATGCCGCCTTCAACTAGTTTACACTCTCTTTATAATCTCAAACTAAAAATAGTTGGAGGCTGAAATGTAAGTTGAACTATAAGTAACCTCCTATGGTGGAGAAAGAAGAGTCACATAATGAGTGGGGTAACAGGTCGCATATGTTAACCATACTATGAATAGTTTAACAAATAATATAATGATAAACTCTCTTATATAGCTAGTTTACCTAGTCTTATACAGTGAGAGGCTTGAGGATAGTATTGGAGGTTAAGAAGAAGGGTATTCTCATTTTACCTAAGAAGTTAAGGGAGGAAGCTGGCATAAGCGAGGGTGATGAGGTTATTGTGGAAGTTGAAAAGGGTAAACTAATTATGAAGGTTTTAAAGCCGAGAGTCGTTGATGTAAATCCACATCTTGCAGAGAAGTTAGTTAGGGAAGAATACGAACTTGAAAAGAGGGGACATGAGAAGATGTTCTATGATGGAAAGACTAGCTCTCGACACTAGCATTATAGTAGAATATATAGTATTAAGATCCATGTATAGACCTAAAGTAGTTAAACTATTCAACTTAGCATCAACGGGTAAGGTAGAGTTATATACTAGCCCTATTACGCTAAGCGAGGTTCTCTATATTGCTTCGAAAATATATGAAGCAGCTTGTATTGAGAATCCAAAACGCTGAAGCATTAGACTATGTGGAGTGGGCTAAGAGGAGAACTAAAGTAGTGGAGGTAAGTGAGGATATAATGTTTAAAGCTGGTGAACTAAAGAAGCTACTACGCATAGCTTTACCAGACTGCTACGTTATTGCAACAGCTGAAGCTGTAAAGGCTACACCAGTCTTTAAAAACGTTGAGAAAGAAATGGAACCAGTGATAACTGAGCTAAAAAGGTTAGGAGTAAAATTCTTGGATGAAGCAGAGATGTAAGAGTATTCTAAGGTGAGATCTAAATTTAGTATATGACATAGTTTACCTTCCATTTAAAAGGGAAGAGAATTCTAGTACCAACCATAAGTCATATTGTAGCTGATATAATAGGTTTCTTATGATGTTACTCTTGCTGTTCATGTCTCTATATTGAAAGAGATTAAGGTTTTACCATCTAACAAGCATGTTGCCATAACGTGGAGTAGACCCTAAAATACATCTTCTATTTGTGGCTCTAAATTTGTGTGAGACAATGCCCCAATACGAATGGCTTGCCTTAACCGTAAGTACCAAGCTGGAGAAGACGTAATAGCGGTACTCAGCCTTGATAGGAAACACTTCAAAATAAGGAATGCCATGCTGTTCACCCCGAAACCCGACGAAGTCGGGGCGAACCTCATGAACTCTGCACAAGGGATAGTATGCAGTTTCCTAGTAAAAGTTTTTATAGGTCTGTGTAGGTTTTTGTGGGGAATGTGTCTTAGATGTGGGGCGTGTGCCGTTCCCCCCGAAAGGTGCCTTGACCCCCATGTAAAGCGGATTGCAGCCGCGATGAAGCATAGGAGCGAGGCACAGCTCATCCTAGCAAGGTCCACAATGACCTAAGATGAGAAACGGTGAAATCTCTACCTATATACACTCCTACAAAATATGCGACGAAATGAATAGATATAAGGTGAAATAGTCTCTCATACTACAGGATGTGAGGAACGTGTAGGATCTTAAGTGAAGGACTCTTCTATCAAGGGAACTCATCATAATTTAAGTATTATAAGAAATTTCTACAAATGAGTGTTCCTGACATTATGGTAGGTTACGTAAACCACCATTTCCTACCCCTCAGATCTATGATTATACCTAAGCTCTCAATACATTTATCCGACAACACTACTTCATTCTCTCCTGGAGTTATGAGAGCTTGAGCCTTTACTCTCCTAGTCTCCTCCTTAGAGCTAACAATTACTTCTACCTCACCACCGTGATACGAGGCTCCACGTGTAAGACCGGGTCCCTCAAACTCTATAGGAGAACCTATTTCTAGGTTAAGTTTTTCAGCCATCTCTATCGGTAAAGATACTGTGGGTATTAATGTTTCAAAACCAGTGTTCAATAGAGCTTGAGCCTTAATACAAGTGCTATTATGGCAAAGTTTAACTTTTATTCTTAGAGCCAAAAATGGCACCTCTCAGTTTCATCCTCTTCCATCGAATCCTTATATTACGCTGCCTTCTAATCTTCCACTCTGCTTTTTCAATATCTTTTAATAAGTCTATCAGTTTCTTTTTCACTAAACATCCCCCTCAATAATCTATATTAAAGAAATCAATATATTAATATACCTTGAACTTCGGGTTCATAAAAATTATCTCAAGCACTTGTCTCACTTCTAGTTATTGAGATCCTAATTAGACCTCATGTTGATATTGATGACCATATGGTCAGCTGGCCTTGGCTGTGTAGAGGCCTGTAGGGTGCTGTGTCGCTGTATTTAATAGAGATTTCACTGTATAGATGTTTTGAGGAGATGCCATGCACTGTGAGAACTACAAGGTGAGAATTGACATAGCCATAGAGGTTGATGGAAAGAAGATCATTGATTCTAAGATTGCTAAGCTTCTTCTTCTCATAGACAGGTACGGCTCTATCCTAGCTGCTTCTAGAGTCCTCGAAATGCCTTACTCGAGAGCTTGGGAAGCTCTTATGAAAGCCGAGAGGGCTCTTAAGAAGCCGCTTGTGGAGACGAAGAGAGGCGGTAGGGGTGGTGGAGGTGCTAGGCTCACAAGTGTTGGCAGAAGGCTTCTAAAGGAGTATACCAAAGTGTACAGGAAGATTGTCGGAAAAGATCTTGAAGTCCAAGACATTAGCTTCATTATACCTAGCCTTGTGTATATGGGCAGTCACGACCCCAATATAGAGGTCCTTGCTGGCCTCCTTAGGGAGAAGGGTATTACAAGCATGGAGCTTTCATGGCTGGGCTCCGGAATTGGGCTAGCTGCTTTAGCTCTTGGAGAAGCCGATGTAGTGGGCATACATCTATTAGATCCGGAGAGCGGAGAGTACAATAAGCCGTACATAAAAAGGTATTGGCTCGAAAACGACGTTATACTCATTAGAGGATACTGCCGAGAGATAGGATTTATAACGAGGAATCCCACGACCTACGATGAGGTGATTAGAGACCTTATAGAGAATAAGTCGAAGTTAGTGAATAGGCAGAAGGGTTCCGGTACGAGGGTTCTTCTTGAACATGTTCTCGATGTAGAGTTAAGGAAGATGGGTTTAGACTCTGAGAAACTCGTGGGAACTATTCTAGGCCCTGCGAAGGAGGTGCGCACGCATACAGAGGTAGCGAAAGCCATAGTGAGTAGGGAAGCCGATGTTGGTATGGGTATCAAGTGGGCAGCAGTACAGTACGGTCTGCATTTTATCCACGTGAAGTGGGAGAACTTCGACTTCGCAATACCTAAGCACAAATATGGTAAAGAGGAGGTAGAGAAGTTTCTAGAAGTTCTTAGGTCAGGAGAGTTCAGAGAGAAGCTAAGCAAGCTACCGGGATATAGAATCCCTAGCAACCTAGGGGAAAGAATTCTCTAATTCTATACATCCTTCACATGGGTCTCCAGAGTAAAGTGAAATATACAAACAATATTATATTGAGTAACATCTGCATTGGCCACAACTTGATGTTGATCCACATGCAGATATCAGTATTCTCTAAGGCTACTATAGACACGCTAAGCCTAGATGCAAGAGCACCACAGGCGCCACGATAATGGGTAGTGCTGGGTTCTCACTTCCACTATGAGGGTTACTTGCTACGGCGGTGGTTCTTGGATTCTGTTCAGCAACTAGTACGCGTGGGAACGCGCTTTATTTTAGTTGTTAAATCTATGGGTTTCACGTGGTAGGGTGCAGACGTGACTATGATATCAGGTTCTGCCTTAGCGTAGCTAGCAACGTTGTCTTCATCTATGCCTCCAGCGACGGCTATCAGGAGATGTGGGTACCTTGCACGTAGTAGTGCTATGGTTTGCGCGGCTTTAACGGGATTAAGCTTCTCCAGCTGAACCAAGTCAGCGCCAGCTGAAGCAACTCTTAGCGCCTCCTTAAGACTACAGACTTCCACTCCTACTAACCTAAAGGGTGAGGTTTCCTTTACGCGCTTTAGTGTTTCGAGAAGCTTTTCCCAGCCTCCTATCAACTCTATGTGGTTCTCGAAGACTAGTATCGTGTCGGAGAGACTGGTACGGTGAGGTACCGCGCCACCAGCTAGCGCCGCCTTGAAGTACAATGCTCGCAGACCGGGAGGAGCCTTACGGGTTACAGCGACGACGGTTTTAGTGCTAATATTTCTCACAATGTCCACGAGTCTCTTAGCCTTAGTAGCTACTCCAGAGCAGCGAGCTACAATATTCTGGGCAACTCTCCACGCTATGTGAAGCGAGTAGGGATCTCCACGTACTTCAAGCAATGTTTCACCAGGCTTCACGCGCGAGCCTGTGGGCTTAAGTACTCTAACCTCACGTGCACCAGTTAGCTCGTAGATTCTTGCAGCCTCCTCGGTACAAGCAACTATGCATTTCTCTCTCGATTTGAGCACAGCTACTGCCTCTCCCTCAAACCCTAGAAGTAGGCTTGTGAAGTCCGCGATACCCAAGTCCTCTCTAATCCATGAGCGTAGAACTTCATCTTCAGTCCAGAGCCTAGTAAGGGCTGGTATCATCTCGCTAGCCTCACATTAGCCGCTTTGAAGGAGACATAAACATTATCACCTACACGTAATCCTAGAGCCTTGCAGGAGTTAGGCGTTAAGAGGCCTCGTAGACTTAAGCCATTAACATCAATAGTTAGCCATACTAAGTGCCCACATCTCTCAATACATTCAATTTTTCCTCTGAAAGTATTCCTTGCAGAGCTCTCTAAGGGTATCCTAGAAATGATGATGTTCTCAGGTCTCACCATAACCCTAACCTTCTCCCCTGGCATAGCCTGATCCATGCTATGGACCTTTAATCCCCTAACGTCGATCACCGTTAACCCGTTCTTAACCTCCACCACTGTGCCCTCTAAGACATTCACTCCTACGAATTCGGCTACGAAGCCGGGTATAGGTTTACTGAGGACCTCTTCAACAGTGCCATACTGTAGCAGATTCCCTCCCCTCATCACGAGCACCTTGTCAGCCAAGCTCCACACATCATTAAAGTCGTGTGTAACATGTAAAACCGTGGCACTGTAATCCCCTACAGCTCTCTTAACCAGGGGATCTCAGCTTCCCCTTTGTCTCACGTCTAAGGCACTAAAGGGCTCATCCATTAATAAGAGCTTAGGCCTCACTATGAGGGCTCTAGCAAGAGCTACTCGCTGCTGTTCATCACCACTAAGGGTGCCAGGCTTTCTATGCAGAAGGTGGTCTATTTCTAGGAGCTCAGCAATCCTCTTCACTTCCTGTTTTACTATATTCTTATCCTTAATCTTCTTCCTTAACCCGTACGCTATGTTATTGAATACCGTCATGTGAGGGAAGAGAGCGTAGTCTTGGTAAACGACACCTACATGCTTCCTCTCCGGTGGAAGGTGGGTTATGTCCTCCCCGTCAAGCAGTATTCTGCCCTTCTTGGGATTGTAGAGGCCAGCAATAGTCTCGAGAAGAATGCTCTTGCCAACCCCCGTAGGCCCTATTATGCACACGTAGTCACATTTATCAACGCTAAAGGTCACATCCCTAAGCTTAAACCCGCCCAGGTCCACGTGAAGGCCTTCTACCTCAAGGAACCTCATATCTTGCCAACCCCGTACGCTCGACTACGTAGATCGCGACAAACGATACTGCGAGAAGTAATATGCCGCTAGAGATTGCCATGCCCAGGTTGCCGTAGGACATGTTGAGATACAGCATTATAGGGAGGGTCTCGGTGATCATGTATGTTCCTCCAGCGAGTATGAGCACTGTTCCGAACGTGCCGACGCTTCGAGCGAAAGCTATTACGAGCGCTGCTATGACTCCGCTCTTAGCCATAGGGAGGGTTACGTAGAGGAAAGTCTCTAGCGCCCCGTAGCCTAGGCTTCTCGAGACAAGCTCATACCTAGAACTCACGGACTCGAATGCTGAGTAGAGCACTCTTATAGCGTAGGGTAGCGCCGTGAAGAACTCAGCTACAACGACTCCTAGCTTCGTGAATACTATTCTCACACCGAGTTCTGCTAGTGCTACTCCAAGAGGATTCTTTCCGAATAGTAGGAGGAGGGAGAGGCCTAGAACGACCTCGGGCATAGCTACGGGCAAGTCGAGGATAGACATTACAATGTTCTTCCCGGGGAATGGGAATCTTGCTAACGCGTAGGCCGATGGGATGCCTATAATCATGACAGTGAGGGTTGAGATAACTGATGATACTAGTGTGAGCCTTAAAGAGTACTTCATCCCCTCAGTGGATAGGGATTGAAGTATTTCGCTAGGTTTTGGGAGAAAAAGAATACATGCTAGAGCTGAGAACAGCATTATGGCTATGAGGATGGCAATGGCTATGCATACGTGCCTAAACTCTACCCGCAAGGCCAGAATCCCCACTTCTCCTAGATTTCTAATCCCTCCCCTGTGCTGATGAACTCAACGAACTTCTTAGCCTCTTCGTAGACTCCATGCTACTTAGCATAGACGGTTACAGCTGCTGGTATGGTCTTGATGATATTCATCTCTCTAGGTATTTCTATGATCTCAACTTTCTCCTTGCTTTGAGCCCACGTAACCATATCCTCCCAGATTATAGCTGCATCCACCTGGCCCGTAGCTACGTAGAGTAGAAGCTGGTTCGCAGTAGGTGCTTCAACCATCTCTCCTCTCTCATATTTCTCCATGAGTTCATCGTCGAGTCCATTTTTCTCGAAGATCTTTCTAGCAACCTTCCCAATAGCGGCGGCCTTAGGATTAGCTATAGCTAATCTGACGCCAGGCTTCAGTAAGTCCTCAAGACCTCCGATATTCTTCGGATTACCCTTTGGAACAGCAATCACCGGTATATGCAAGGTTATGTTCATAACAGTTTCCGGGATAACGTATCCATTCTCTATGGCTATTTCCATGTAGTAGTAAGCGCCGGGGATGAAGACATCACCTATGCCCATACTGAGCTTGCTAAACTCCTCCCCGCTTCCACCGTAGTCAACTTCTACATTAACTCCTTCACGTTCCTCGTACATATCGATCAACTCGTTCACCGGATTCATTAGGCCCGCACCACTTAGCACAAGAATACTCTTCTGCTTACTCGTACCCGAAATCCACAGGTGCCCCAAGAAATAGGGAGCTGTGACTGCTACAAGTACGCAAATTATTGCTAATGCAACAATTATGAGAGATTTAGATGCTATTTTCATTATCCAACACCGGTTATCCGATATCGGTTAAAAATAAGGTGAGATAGAATATATAAAAGAGTATCTATTATTGAATAAAGTTGTTTTAAAATAATAACTTATCAATACGCCATAGATACATCATGTGTACTCAAGCACTAGCTAACTATGGTGATAGTGTGCCGTGGCGACGTGGAAAACAATGCTCCGTCACGTAGCTGAGGCTCATTTCTGCCGTTGCAGCGACGGCGTCTGCCTCAGTGAGAACGTGTAGGGCCTCGTGTACTTTTTCTAGCGTGTTGAGTCCTGGTTAAGGCTTTGCCCGTGCTGATACTTCCTTGCTGAGGACTTTAGACAGAGTATTATGAGTACTGGCATTATTAGAGAGCCTGTGGACAACTGCTCCACTTGTTGCCAAGTCTTCCTCTCACTAATAACGATATGAAGTAGGCTGGCTAACTATCAGCATATAAAAGAGTGGGCTCGTAGAAGCGAAATTGTAAAGGAGGCCTGCCATGATTTGTCAATATTACTTTAATCATAAGGATTAAATAAGTGTTACAGTAATGTATTACACGGTGTTGATGGTTGAGTGTTACAGTATCATTTCGGATACCTAAGGAGTTGAAGAGGAAGATGGATGAGCTTCGCGGCATTGTGAATTGGAGTGAAGAAGTTAGGAAGTTCCTTGAGAGTCGTGTAAGGGAGTACGAGCAGCTTAAGGCTATAGAGGAGCTCGAGAGGCTCATAGAGAGCATTCCATCATCCCCTAAGGGTACTGCGAGTAGGTATGTGAGGGAGGATCGTGATAGTCATTGATGCATCCTCGCTCGCTAAATACGTTCTACATGAAGATAACTGGAGAGACGTGGGCTCTTTTATCAAGATGAAAAGACCCTTGTACTCGATAGATCATATAGTCAAGGAGGTGGGGAACTCTATTTGGAAGCACTGCTATCTACGTAAAGTCATAAGTCGCGAAGAGGCATTAAAGCTGTATCGAGCTCTTATGAGGTTGTTTCAAACAAAAGCCATCATCATTGAATCGGAGGAAAAATATCTAAACACTGCAATGCAAATAGGACTAGACTATGGGGCAACGCTTTACGACTCATTATACTTGGCACAGGCACAAGAATACGGTGAGCTTCTCACAAGCGATGAGAGGCAAACCAAGATAGCTGTTCAACTAAACATAAGGGTGCACTTCGTAACATAGATAATCCCATAACTAGCATCAACACTAAGAGTAACATTCATGCAATACATAGTGAAGTAAAAATGCAGCTTATCACTCTCACCATGTTCTAGCGGATACATCTGCACATCCTCACAGGTAATAGCACTATTGCATGTTTATTTCACGTAGCCTTAGGCCTCAATTATTCTCGCTTTAAAATCCTCATGGCGTTGAGGACTGCTATTAGTGCTACTCCAACGTCGGCGAGTAGGGCTTCCCACATCGTGGCTTGTCCAATAATTCCAAGACTTATAAAGGTTAGTTTAACTCCTAAAACGAGGATTATGTTCTGCCAGAATATTCTTCGGTTTTTCCTCGCGATCTTAATTCCTAGGGTAGCCTTGAAGGTTTGCCGTCCATTATAACAACATCAGCTATTTCTATAGCAACATCGCTTCCCAAAGCCTCCATTGCAACTCCGATATTAGCTCTGGCAATGACTAGAGCATCGTTTATGCCGTCGCCGACAAAGACTATTGAACTCTTTTTTACCTTTTTCTTTTTCAAGTTTCTCAATGATTTCCACTTTTTCTTCTGGTAAAAGCTCTGCGTAGAATTCACTAATGCCATTTGCTTTGCTACTTGTTCTGCAACTTCTTTATTATCGCCTGTCAGCATCACTATTTTCTTTACACCGAGTTTTTTGAGCTCCTCTATAGTTTCGGGGACATCTTCTTTTATCTCGTCAGATATTACTATGTACCCTGCATGCTTCCTGTCAACAATTACATGGGCAACCGTTTCTTTCACGTCGCAAGTATCGTGTGTAACGCTGAATTTATGTAAGATCCTATCATTTCCAACCATTATCTCCTTTCCACAGATTTTCGTCCTAACGCCTTGTCCAGCTATTTCCTCATATTCTTTAATCTCGCTCCCGCTAACCTCTTTTCCATAGGTCTCTTTTATCGCCTTTGTGATCGGATGGTTCGAGTGTTCCTCGGCTAAAGCTGCCAATTCCAAGACCTCCTCTTTACTAAAGCCGTCTTTCGCAACTACTTGAGTAACCTTAAAAACCCCTTTGTTAAAGTCCCGGTTTTGTCGAAGGCAACTATAGTTGCCTTGCTTAGAGCGTCGAGGAAGTTTGAACCTTTTATGAGGATTCCTTCTCTAGCAGATTTTCCAATACCTCCAAAGTAGCTAATGGGAATTGAGAGTACTAGGGCGCATGGACAAGAAATAACTAGGAGAACTAAAGCTCTATACATCCACTTATGGAAGGCTTCTCCAAGAGCTAATGGTGGAACCATGGCAACGAGTATAGCTAAAATGATAACTGCTGGAGTGTAGTAGTGGGCAAATCTTGTTATGAACTTCTCTGTCTTAGCTTTTCTCTCACCTGCCTTCTCCACAAGCTCAAGAACTCTTGAGACCGTCAACTCTTTAAGTTCTTTTGTAACCTTAATGGTTAAAAGCCCGCTTAGGTTGAGCATTCCCGATAAAATTTCGTCTCCTTCTTTAATTGTTCTTGGAATAGATTCTCCTGTTAAAGCTGAAGCGTCGACCGTTGATCTTCCTTCAATGACTATTCCATCTAAGGGAACTTTTTCTCCTGCTCTCTCAACGATTATGTTTCCGACTTTAACGTCTTCCGGCTTAACTTTAACTATGTTCTCTCCAACTTTGAGGTTTGCATAATCAGCCTTTAAAGATAATAGTTTTTTAATGGGCCGTCTTGAACGATTTATGGCCAAATCTTGAAGAAACTCCTCTATTCTGTAAAATAACATTACTCCAGCGCCTTCAGGATACTCGCCGATTATAAAAGCCCCTAAAGTCGCTATTGTTATGAGGAAGTTCTCGTCGAGTATTCTTCCGTGCACAGAGTTTACAATGGTTCTCTTTAGAACTTTCCAGCCAACTAAGATGTAACTAACTACAAACAATTCAAATATCAACATATTGTCGTAGTTGTAGTAATATCTTAAGACTATTCCAACTATGAAAAGTATTAGTGAGGTTGTTATGAAGTAGACGTCTTTATTATGTTCTTCTACGCTATGGTCATGGACAGATTCATTTTTATTCTCTTTCTCCGCAATCTTTGTGTTTGGTTTAACTTTCTTAACAATCTCTCTATCTCTTTCAATATCTCCATGTATTACAGGCTCGCTTGTTGCGAAATTGACTAATGCCAACTTGAAAACCTCTTTAATTTCGTAAGTGTGGCTTGAAATTTGAAGGCTCTAATTTAAGCTTATGGAACACCCTTTTCACCTAAGTGTTCAAGTGCTATCTTCAAGACATTCCTTATATGTTCATCATCTAGGCGATAGAAGACGTTTCTCCTCTCCCTGCGATAACTCACTATTCTCCTATCTTTCAAAAGCCTTAACTGATGTGAAATTGCCGAAACAGATAATCCTGTGAGGTTGGATAAATCCCGTGTGCAGAGCTCCTCCTCCATTAGGGCGAGGAGGATTTTCAGTCTCGTAGCATCGCTAAAGGCGTCGAAGAAGTCAGCTGCCTCTACAATCATTTCGTCGGGCGGGAGCTTCCTCTTAATACTAATTGTTTTCTCCTCACGCTTCCTGCAAAATTCAACCATACTTTATCACTTTCTCATCTGAACAGTTGTGCAAATATTTTATAAACTTTTCTGAACAAAATACGATTTTGATAATCCAAATTGTCGTAGACAAAGCGGCTGTGAACCAATATGATTATAATCCCATCCTTAGGTTTTTACCTTTAATTTTAAGAAATTTCCTGATCTTCAGTTTTCGCATTCATAGGGACTTGTGGTATTCTTTTGTTACACAACTTTAGATATTTTAACTGTGGTAGAGTTGAAAATAGGGCCTCCGCCAATTTTCTGTGTAATACACGGGACTAAGCTATTTTGTGGTTCACCATTCAATCCAATCATTTGTCTCGGTGACCACAAAACTCTCCTCGGAACACTGCTAGAAACTATGACCCGCACTCTAACTCTGCCAAGCTCGTTATAGAGTTCAACAGTTTCGCCACTTCTAATGTTAAGTACTTTCGCATCCTCAGGGTTTATTAATGTTATTGGTGGAATAGAACCATATATCTCTCGAAACTGTGTGTGAGTATACTTTGGCGTTGAACTATTCAATAGGATGAACTCCTCCCCACACAGTTTTAATGGGTACTGTCTTGGTATTGGGTTTAATCCTAGTTCTTCTGCTCTCTTTGAATAAAACTCTATTTTACCTGTTGGTGTTTGATAATCACTTATTGGTCTGTACTTCAGTTTCAGCACCTTCCCCATTAATAACTCTTTAAATGAACCATTTTCTAAAGCATTTTTGAGAGCATTTTCTATAGCCTTCCAAGGATCCTCGTAAACCCATTTCTCCTTTAAATCTAACCTTTTAGCTAGCTCTTTCATCACCCAGATCTCATTCTTACTTTCACCTAGTGGGTTAATTGCTCTTCTCGATATTCTAATGTAATGATGGCTATATGGAATAACTACATCATCTTTCTCGAGATATGTTGGGGCTGGTAGAACCACATCAGCATAGCCTGTTGTTTCCGTCCAGTGTGTTTCGTGGACCACTACAAAAACGTCGCTTCTCAATAATCCTTCTCTAAAGGCTTTCTGATTTGGAAGGGTTAATGCTGGATTCATATTATATATGTAGATGAACTTGAAGTCTCCTCGCTTAACATGGTTGCTTAAAGATACCTGGCTGATCGTCATCGGTTTTTTATTTGACAGACTTTCCCCAGTTAAGTACGCTATGTCCACTTGATATCCTCTACTATTACTATAGTAGAATCCTCTATGCAGTCCTAGTAGAGCTGGTATTAACGCTACTGCTCTAACTGACTCAGCCCCATGAACGCTTTTTTGAAATCCTATTCCAATCATAGTTGCACTCGGCTTTAACTCGCCGTATGCCTCACCTAGCTCCTCAACTAAGCTCCACTTAACTCCCGTAACCTCCTCTACTCTACTAGGAGTCCACTTCACTACTTCTTCTTTGAAGAGTTCGTAACCATAAGTCCACTTTTCAATAAAATCCAAATCCACATAGCCATGTTCTATAATGTATCTGGCAACTCCGAATGCTAAAGCCACATCGCTTCCTGGCTTTGGATTTAACCAAATGTCGGCTCCTTTAGCAGACTCACTTTCTCTGGGATCCACAACTGCGATCACTGAGCCTTTCTTTCTAGCCTTTATGGATAGAGCCCACATGTGCGGTGAGCTCACTGCAGCGTTAAAGCCCCAATAAACAATTAGCTTCATTTCGAGAAGCTCTTCAGGCTTAATCCCGTAACTTAACCCATAATGTAGTGATATTGCATCATGCCCTGATTTACTGCATATGCTATAGTCTGTTTTAGTAGCTCCAATAGCGTTCCAGAGTCTCTGCGGAAAATACCATGTCAATAACCCCATGTTACCAGCATACTCCAAATGTAAAACTGCTCTTGGACCATACACACGTAGTACTTTTCGAAGCTTATCAGCTACTAAATCTAGAGCCTCACTCCATTTTACTCTCTTAAGCTTCCCCTCTTCTTTACTTCCAACCCTAATGTATGGGTATAATACTCTATTATTGTACACCCGCTCGCAGTCCTTAACCCCTCTAGGACATACAAAACCCTGGGTAACTGGATTCCCATGATCACCTTTAATAGATCTGATTTTACCAGTGTCTTCAACTACTGATATGAGGAAGCAGGTGTCGTAGCAGTCCCTAGGGCAGACCACTCTAACAATTCTCATGATATCATCCGAGAACCGTTTTTACATAATTTATCTTAATTATTATGGCTTACTGTAATCAAATATTCTCCTCAGCAAGGTTGATTAGGCACTTTCATAAAACCTTTAAGACTCAGCACTTCCATTTCCAGAATGCAATGACAGCTCTTTAGATAAGGTAAGCTATCAATAGTTGATCTACAAAATATTTCATATGGTTAGTGCAGCTAACCTTTGAGGTGTCGTGTTGAGTGTTGAACTATGTAGAATAGGTGGCGCCGTAGAGTGTACGATTATCAGGCGTTTAAATAGATTTGTTATCGAAATATTGGTGGGAAATCGTCGTGCCAAGGCATACATTAACAATACTGGCAGATTGACAGAATATATCATTAGGGGTAGGAAAGCTTACTGTGTAGAGAATCCTCGTGCTAGGAAGACTGAGTACAGACTGTTCGCCGTAAGTGAAAGAGGTCTAGGAGTCCTCATTGACACGCAAATACAGATGAAGTCGTTCGAGAGGGCAGTAAGTATGGATATTATACCGTGGCTAAGAGGTTGTAAAATCGTTGGGAGAAACCTTAGGCTAGGATCTTCCCGAATCGACTACCTGCTTTATTGTATGGGCAAGCATATCTATGTGGAAGTCAAGAGTGCTGTTCTAAGAGGAAGCGAGCACTATGCTATGTACCCGGATTGCCCCACCATTAGGGGGAGGAGGCACATAAATGAAATAATAAACCATGTATTAATGGGTGGTTTAGGAGCAATAGTATTTATAGCAGCCTTACCCCACGTCAAAGCATTCAAGCCGTGTGCACGTGGAGATCCGGTGATCCCAGTGCTGGTGAGGAGGGCTTGCGAGGTTGGAGTTATGGTTAAAGCCATAAGCTTACATTACGATCCTCGATCCTCTTTAGTCAATCTAGATAACCCCGACCTCGAAGTCGAATTAGATGACAAATAAAAGCTGCTTAGGAACGATCCTGTAACTTAATTTCGAAGTTTGCTGACTCCTAGTACATGAGTATAAGGCTTTGAATTTGTGGGGCAGATATGAATGGATCCATGTAAAGATTTGAAACTTATCATAACTTGTCCCCATAGTAAAGAAGATATTGCCGGAATAGAGGTCTTAGATCTATTAGTACCATATGATATGGAATCTCGTGCTGCGAAAACTGCTTTCAGGGGGGTATTGTTAATATATTCTCCTAACTTATCTTCATGGGATGCTTGGAGAATTGTTATGGGAGGTCCTACAGCCTATGTATTCAGAGTAGTGCCTGTGGAAACTTGTGTTAAATCCTCTCTTGACGAAATAGTTTCATCGTCGGTGAGATTATCTGAGAGAATCCTTGGAAATTGCAACACGTTTATGGTTAAATGTGTTAGGAGAGGCAGGAAAATTAAGTCGAGCCTAGAGTTATGTAAGATTGTTGGAGCTAGAGTTGCAGAAAAAACTGGAGCCAAAGTTTCTTTGGCAAATCCAGATTACATTATTTTCATAGAAATTGTTGGAGATATAACGGGTATGTGTATAGTAGATTCGAGCATCTCTTTAAATAAAGTTAGTAGTAGGGTGAAAGAATAAAATATTGAAATTAAAATAATAGATTAAAATAATAGAATATTAAGGGCTATAATAAGGTGTGAACTTTGAACACCTATGGCTTTGACCCATCAAAAATAATTATTGAAGAAGTTGGGAGGAGTACGGTCTTCCTCAACAAGGAAGCATTATACCCAGAGTTCTGTCCACCCAGACTAGTACATAGGGAGGCGGAGATAAGGGAGTTAACAAGATACTTCAAGTTTCTCTTATCCGCACCTGGATCCTTATCCCAGAAGATTTTGATATATGGTGGAATAGGAGTCGGGAAAACGTGTACATCAATGGTGTTTGGCAGAGAGTTCTCTAGAATAGCTAGCGATAAAGGTGTTAACGTGAAATACGTCCACGTTAACTGTCATAGAGCTAGAACTAAGAGCATGGTAATGCTGGAGATAGCTAGACAGATTGGCGCTCCAATACCTCCAAGAGGGCTTTCAGATTTTGAAACGTATCTGGGTATTTTAGAGTACTTGGAGGACATAGGCGCCTATGTCATAATTGCTTTAGACGAGTTCGACTACTTTGTTAGGACTGAGGGGAGTGATGCAGCCTACTTTTATGTGAGAACGTATGACGACATGCCGGATCTAGTTAAGAGAGTAAACTTCATTTTCATTGGAAGGGATATTAGTGAACTAAGTAATCTCGATTCGGCAACAGCTAGCTATCTTCTGAGACATATGATAAAATTTTCTCCTTACACTGCAAGACAACTATATGCTATACTAGATGATAGGAGAAAACTTGCCTTCAAAGAAGGGGCAGTAGTAGACGAGGTTTTAGAAATGATAGCGGAGATGAACGGTATTGATACCGGGGGATCTGGCAATGCTAGAGCAGCTATAGAGCTTCTACTGCTTGCAGGCGAGAAAGCTGATGCAGAGGGATCAGATATCGTATTGGTTAAGCATGTGAGAGAGGCTATTGCAGCTTTAGATAGCATAGAGTCATCTTATCTAAGCCAAATAGCTTATATTAAGGACACAATAATCCACCTCCCTCTACACGAACTTCTAATTTATGCTGCAGCAGTTATATCGCTCAGAGTTAAGGGTACCAGATGGGTGAGAATGGGAGACCTCGAATCCCAGTATGAAGTATTATGTGAATCGTATGGTGAAAAACCGAGAGGCCACACACAAGTATATGGATACATTTTGGATCTAGCTAGAAGAGACTTGATCAGGAAGAAGCACTCGGGTAAAGGCTACAGAGGTAAATCCACCCTCATAGCCGTCGATGCTCCATTGGAGATAATCGAGAAAATCCTAATTAACAGAATAGAGACACTGATAAAGTCTTCATGGAGGGGTTAAAGCTGAGAGAGTTGGATAATAGTATTGTGGAGGAAATATTCTCGTCTAGGGGGAGAGTGAGAACTTTAAGAGCTTTAATAAAACTAGAGGAAGCAAATATCAGTAGAATTGTTAGGGAAACAGGAATGCACCATAAATTAGTCGAGAGCCACTTAGAGAAGTTGGAGGAACTTGGAATAGTTTTGGAGAAGAAATATAGTAGGGTAAGATTGTTTAAACTTAATTACACTAATCCTAAAACACACCTAATAAAAGAGTTAATACAATTACTAGAAGACTAATATTTAGGTAAGTAACAGTATGTCAAAGATCTTCTTAAGAGTATTTTACGTAGGAAAGGGTTTTCACGCTTTTCAAAGACAACCTAATGTCAAAACTGTTGAAGGCACTCTGCTTTCCACTCTTATTGAAAGAGGTATATTGGTCCGCGATCTAAAAATGGCGATGTACACTTCTGCTTGTAGAACGGATAGAGGTGTTCACGCTCTCTCTCAGACAATAGCATTTGTACCTTTGAATAGTTGGAGCTTTGAGGGGCTGATCGATACACTTACTGATATAAACGAGACTCTCACGCAAGAGAATATCGTTATATGGGGAGTATCACTTGTTGACGATCAATATCATCCCAGATATTCTGCTCTATATAGAACATACCTCTACGTCGACTATAGGAGACATAGATTAAGATTTGATGAGGAGACATCAAGAAATATAGTCAACCTAGTTGAGGGCGTGCATGATTTCTCCATGTTCACTACTGAGAAGAAGGCTAACACTTTAAGGAGGGTTTTAAGAATCCGCCTGGGCGAAGTCTCAAAGTACTTCGTACTCGCGATCGAAGCATACGGCTTCCTAAGGCAAATGGTTCGCAGACTAGCATATGTGGTTGAAGACATCGCTTATGGGAGAGCGAAGTTGGATGTTCTTAGAAAAATGTTAGAGGGTAAGCCGGTTAGAAAATATTTACATAAGATTTCTCCAGCAGAAAACACATTATTACTAAGTGTGTCGTATCCATTTAACTTCACAGTTTTAGATAAGGGCATAAATATTGTAATGAACATTTTAAAGAATAGGTGTGAGCCTCCCCTATCCTTTCTACTAGACGTGATTGAGGGGCGTGTAAAGAATGATATCACATATAGTGTCATTGAGGATCTATGTAGATTACAGTTTTTAAATTGCGCGAAATACATTAACGAACTTTAATCACTCTCTTCTCATCCTTTTAATAACATCCTTATACAAATCTCCTGCTAAGTACTTAACCATACTTTTGCTCATGTTCAGCGAAATTGCTATTTTAGCTGCCATATCTGGGTTATTTCTGAATATAAACATCACAAAAGGTATTACCTCTGTTTTCGCCCTCCTCCTTGAAATATGACATGCTTCTCCCAGAACTTTTGCCACGGCCTCCCTCAGCTCTCTTAGCTTTTTAGCTTTCGCCATCATCAGTATTCTTTGAGGAAACCCATACTTAACCCACTTGTACCTAGTTTTCTTCCTCGCAAAAGCTACTCCTGCAGTCATCATCTCTATGGCGTAGGAGAGCAGACTCCAGTCGCCCGATTTAACTATTCTACCAAGATAAACGTCTGCTCTTGATAGTGCCTCATAACCTCTCCATAAATCCTCTGGATCGGAGTACTGGTAGGGCAGATTTTCATTGATCCATTGTAGTAGCATTTCGTAGTCTAGGTTTGTTGTTGTAGCAGCCATTTTAGCTTGCCAAGCATATTTTGCTGTGAAAATTTTTCTAAGGGTTTCAAAAGGATCGTACTCCCGATATCTCTCTCTTATCAGCTTCTGGGCGTCTTCTAACGTTATCTTCTTTAAACCTATCGAGACAGCCTGTAAATCGTTTATAGCTGATCTTAAATCTCCCCTTGCTTTCTCAGCTATGTACCTTAAGGCATCTTTCTCGTATTCCAGTCCCTCCGATTGACAGATGTTCTCCAGCGCTTTTATTATCACCCTCTTAGGTAGTCTCTTGAACGGAACTAAGAGGCATACATCTCTAAGGGGTCTAAGTCTTGGATCCCAGGGATCGTTGGCTGTAAGAATTATGGGGTGTCTCGAAACTTCTATAAGTTCCAAGATAGCATCAAGAGCTCCAAAATCAGCAGTTCCACTTATCCCGTCCACTTCATCTAATAATATAATCTTTCCTCTAAATCCAAATAACGAAGCCTTTGAAGCAGCGATCTTAGCAACTCTCTCTATATCCCTTCTACTCCTGAAGTCGCTTGCATTCATTTCTACGTACTCTAATTTATATTCCTTAGCAGCTGCTTCTGCTAGCGCCGTCTTACCGCATCCTGGAGGACCATAGAATAATGCTGCTTTCTTCTCTGGAATCTGCTTAGCTAGCCACTTCTTGAGCCATGGTACTATCAGCTTCTTCGCTTCCTCCTGGTCGAGGACTTCCGCAATTTTCTTCGGCCTATACTTGATTATCCAAGGTATGTACTTGCTCATTAAGATCTGAACCTCTTGCTTAGCAATGACAGACGTGCTAAGAATGCTGAAAGCTGGATTTCATCGTCTCCTCCCTCGATTAGCCTAAACTGTATTTCACCAGCATAGTCGGCTATTAAGACTCTTAGTTCTTCAGGTATCTTAATATCGTTCCCCATGATTTCTCTATGTATTTGTTTTATCACGTCCACGCCGGATAATCCGTAGTTTATCATGGTTTCTCTTAGTTTAGATCTCGCCCCCAAGAAGTTTCCTGCAAGAGCTAAGTTTAACATCTCTCTTATCTCCTTTGGATGGGCTCTACCAATAACTCTGTAGACTGCTTCCACAGTTATTCTGCCTAAAGCGGATGCTGCTTGAAGGACATTTATGGCTTTTCTCATATCACCCTCTGATACCTCATAAACCGTTTTTAAAGCCTCATCATCATATTCTACATTTTCCTGCTCAGCTATCCATCTCAATCTAGCAATTATGTCATCTGGTTTCAGCGGTGTGAATCTAAAGAAAGCAGTTCTCGACTGTATGGGTTCTATTATTTTGCTAGGATAATTAGCTATTAATATGAACCTACATGTAGCAGTATATAATTCCATCAGTCTTCTCAGAGCTTGCTGTGCATCAGCAGTCATGTTATCGGCTTCGTCTAGAACTATTATTTTAAAGGATATTGGTCCAACTATCATGGTTCTAGCGAACTCTTTCACAGTAGTTCTAATAATATCTATGCCACGTGCATCACTAGCATTCAATTCCAAGAAGTATCTGTGATATTCTGGACCATAGAGATCTCTGGCAAGTGCGTGAGCACATGTAGTGTTGTGCAGTATTATTGGTCCTCCTCCTCCAACAAAATTGCTGTACTCTGGAACTGTTAGATCATATACTATGCACTCCTTGTTAACAATCCTTTTATCTACTATTTCATCCCAGAATATCGATGTAGATTGTAGAAACTTAATATTCCCAATAATCTCAGCTACATCCATGTATAGTTCCACTATTTCATTAATTAAAGAACTCCTTTGTTCCGGAACATGGAACTCTTTTTTCAGTAAAATTTGTACAGTATTACAATTACTTAATGTATGGTTTTTATAAGGATATTTCAATGAAAATATCAGGCTCTCCTGTTTCTGCAACCAGACCTCTGCTTCTTTAATGATCTTCCTCAAAAGCCTCCTGTATAGATCAGCGTCTATCGTCCTCTTCTCTAAGAGCATTTTTTCTTCTAGAGCGGACAAGGACTTTATTTTGAGTATTGTCAGCAGTCTCTTTACATCAGGACTTATCAAAATATTTTCTTCAGTGGCTGAGGAACGTTTAATTAAACTTAGAAGTCCCACTTCTTTCATTTTCACTCTAAATCCTATTTTCTTAGCAAATTTGGATAACTCTGTAGATCCTGTTATCGAAATCTCGTAGTATTCGCTACTTTCAGAATTTCTAACTCTAAGAATTGATATAATTCCTAGTATTGATAGAGCATATGCAACATCATACATCATCCTCTTAGAGGTGCACGGCAACACCACGCTATCCTCATTTACATAAGCCTTGCAATCGAAGTATGCTTTTATAAATGCCGATAAGGTTTCCTTGCTATCCCATACAGGTTCTGGTATCCCCACTTCCATACTATTGTCTACAACTTTCTTTACAATGTTTAACATATAGCTGTTCTTAGAAACCCTTATTTTCACAAAGCCTCCTTCAGACCTCTCCTCGCATACTTCTATGCCAGGGACTTCTTTGAAGAGTTCCAGTAATCGTCCTTTAAGCTCTTCATTAACATTGAATGAAATTATACAGTTTTCATCATCGTAGTGGACTTCTTTCATTCCCATGAAATAGCCTAGGAGCTCCGAGAATTTTACCTTTATGGAATTATCCGACTTCTCAGGCCAGCTAATTATGCGAGGAGTCGCAATTCTATCACCTACTCTCAACTCTGAGGCATGTATCCATAGGGCTCTTCCATCGCGTAACACTAGTAATGGATGGGTTGGAGTCACCTTTACTATTTTACCCGTTTTCGTTTCAAGCTCTACAAGCCTCGAGGTTCTGCCTCTGTAAACATGTGAAATCCTTTCTTTAACTATTTCTCCTTCACTATTCAATGAGAATACTTCTATCGATGAATCATTAACATAAAGCTCTCCACACTCACAGCTCTCTTCTCCCCCATAACCCTTCCTCTTCAGAACGTTTTCAACGATAAATCCTATTGGTTTGGGTCCTCTGGTAGTTAAGATTAATGTGTCTGGTGTAACACATTTACCTGTACCTGGAGGTCCTGCAAAAAGGCAGTGAGGCATATTCTTTGTTTTTACGAATTGCATTAATCTACTAACAACTTCTTCTTGATTCACTACCTCACTAAGAGTTTTAGGGCGGTACTTCTCTGCCCATAAAAGTTCTGCTTCAACCATCGCCATACGGACTTCCTCCAAGTATCCTCTTAAAAGCCCTACTATATTTAAGGCTAGAGATATATACAATACTTGTGGAGCAGAGGATAAGACGTATGAGTATTGAAATAAGCCTAAGGGCTGTGAAAGAAGCATACATGGAGGAGAACGTGAAGGTCATAGTGGTAGCTGATTATGACGTAGATAGCTATATGGGTAAGAGAATTGCTTTGAGGAAGGGTGAAGAAGTCGAGCTACCTAGATGGATTGCTAATGCTCTATCTGAGAAGGGAATAGTAAAACTGAAGACTCCATACAGCGTGTCTGTGGGAGATTTAAGTAGATATGCATTCCTGGAGTCCAGATCCTCTCACCCATCTTCCCTACAAGCACTGCCCAAGAACATATACTTAGAGTACAGGGAGTATATCTCCTCTCTAAGTAAACAGTTAAAGGAGAATTTTAATCCGGAAATATTTGAAGAATTGAGGAAAGCAGAGAACTTCATGAATGAGATAGTCAGGTATAGGCTTTCCAAAATACTCAGAGTTGCTTTAGGGAGGGGAACGATGAAGGAGATTGTGGAGAAAATGACTAGGGAGGAACTCATACTATTCAGAGAGATCAGTAACATTATTGAGAAGTGGGAAAAAATAGTCCTGGAGGGTTAAAGATTGGCTGAATCGTACGACGAGGTAGTTCCCGTCCTTAGAGAGGGATTAGAGGAGGTAGTAGATATTAAGGATAAGTTTTCGCGTTTCTTAAAGGAGTTCAGGGATCGTAATGGAGTATTGAAGTATAGAGAGAAGATTAGAGACATGTGTATGCTTGGCCATAAATCTCTCGTTATCGATTGGAACGACGTAAATCTTTACGATAATATCCTGGGAAAGGCTCTCATAGACTATCCTGAGAAAGTATTGAAAGCTGCTAGCCTCGCACTTAGAGATTACATTGCATATGAGTATCCTGAGTTCTTAGAGGAGGAAAAAGAGGTTTTTGTTAGAGTTAGAGATCTACCCCAATCAACCCCTATTAGACAGTTGAGAGCTGAAAATATAGGCAAGCTCGTGCAAGTTGAAGGGGTACTAGTGAGAATTACTCCAATAAAGCAGCATCTAACATTAGCGTTGTTCAAATGCCCTGCCTGCGGCCAAGAAATAATTATCCCACAGGAATCCGATATCCTAGAAGTCCCAGAGCAATGCCCTAATCCTGAATGCCCTAGAAAGTCTGGGCCTTTTAGGCTAGTCGTAGAGAAGTCCACATTTACTGATTGGCAGAAAATAGTTGTCCAAGAAAGGCCTGAGGAAGTTCCATCTGGCCAACTTCCAAGATCAATCGACGTGATTCTGAAGGGAGACCTAGTCGATGCTGCCAGACCCGGTGATAGAGTGAGCATAGTAGGAATACTCAAAGTAGCGGAAACGAGACTCGTGAGGAGAGGCGGAAGAATAACATTTGACATGTATATTGATGCAAACAACGTTGAAGTTTCCCAGAAAGCTCTGGAGGAAGTAGAGATAACAAAGGAAGACGAGATGAAGATATTAGAGCTGGCCAGGCAACCGGATATAAGAGAAAAAATTGAGAGGTCCATAGCTCCATTCATATATGGGTACAGCGACATTAAGAAAGCTATTGCACTATTATTGTTTGGAGGAGTTCCAAAAATCCTCGAAGATGGAACGAGGATTAGAGGAGACATTCATATCCTGCTTATCGGAGATCCTGGAACTGCAAAGAGCCAGTTACTCCAATATATCGCTAGAATAGCTCCAAGAGGAGTATACACAACGGGTAAGGGCGCCACTGCAGCTGGTCTATGTGTTAGCCCGGATACGCTGATAATAGATGAAAACGGAGAGATAAGAAGTATAGGAGAACTGATTGATGAGAAGATGGGTGACCGACTGGGTTCAATAAAATACGAGACAAGAACATGCTCTCTCAACCTATGCAAGAACAGAATTTATTGGGGAGAAGTGACCACACTTTGGAAGCTTAAAAAAGATGTATTGGTGAAAATAGTTTCAAACACTGGTTTCTCCGTAAAGCTGACTCCCGAGAATCCGGTGCTCGCTATAAAGAACGGAGTAATAGGCTGGTATAGAGCTGACCAGTTAGAACCAGGCGATTTAATAGCGGTAGCAAATAGAATTCCAAGAACCCCTAAATCAAGAGGTCTTTCGATGGAGAGTATAGTTAAAAGGATATGCCCTGGGTGGGATCTCGACGATAGAAGTGTGAGAAAAGATCTTCCATATATTTTGGGTTACATTTACGTGCTGGGGAAGATAGGAGACAAGAGTGGTGGAATATTAGTAACCGTTAAATGGTTTAAAGAGGCTACTAGGATATCTCGTATATTAAAGAGAATTTCAAAGAATAGTAGTATTATCATTACGCGTACTAGTAATAAATATGTGATTTCATGCATAGACGAGCTTCTCTCACGCATCGTTAGGAACTTGCTGTTTCAGAACGGTGTTAAAAGCTTACATCGAAATATTACTGGATTAAATTATTACAGCTTGAAAATGTTCATTAAAGGTATTTTAGACGCCATATTAAATGAGGGCAACAACATAATACTATCGTCTGAGATCGAAGCCTTGAAGCTCAAGATATTACTTCTAAAACTGGGAATCCACTCGTCAATTAAGAAATTAAGTGATAGCTGTTTTATGGTAGAAATTAATAATCTGCGTGAAACAGTAAACCAGTTGCGTGGGAAACTAGAGGTAATAGCGTTTGATGGGGGTCGAGTAAGAGCAAGACGCCATGACATCTTATGGGATGAAGTAAAGGAGGTAACGTTAACGCACGGCGAGTTTACAGTATACGATATGACCGTTAAAGAACATCATAATCTCCTAGCTAACGGAATAATAGTGCATAACACTGCCGCTGTTGTTAGAGATAAGAGAACTGGAGAATATTATCTTGAAGCCGGGGCGCTAGTGTTAGCTGATGGAGGAATATGTGCTGTCGACGAAATAGATAAGATGAGACCTGAAGATAGAGTCGCCATCCATGAAGCTATGGAGCAGCAGAGCTACCATAAAGATACTGAAATAATTCTTGTAAACGGTGCTAAAGTTAAAATAGGGGAGCTCGTTGACAAGTTGATAAATGAAAGAAGGGAAAAAGTGATTCATGGATACAAGACGGAAATACTTCCAGTAAACAACCTATATTTACTTGGCTACGACTTGTCTAAGAAGAAAACTATTATTGTTAAGGCAGATAGAGTGAGCCGTCACATAGCGCCGGATAAGTTCGTAAAGATAACTTTCAGTAATGGTAGATCCATTACGGTAACACCTGAACACCCCGTTCTAGTGAGGAATGGAGACGACATTAAGACTGTGCGTGCTGATGAATTAAGAGAAGGAATGATTGTTCCAGCAGTTAAATACTATAAGCTCCTAGAGGAGCCCATGGTTAGGCTTAACGTGCCAGTCAGCTCTACACTACCACGTGCTCTAAACAGTAATCTAGCTAAGCTGTTGGGCTACATGCTTTCAGAGGGCTTGACAGAGTTCTACGGGAATCATGAACTGCGATTTACAACGTCGAATGTCCACATATTTGAGGAATTGAAACAACTATTAAATGAACTAGGATTAAACTATTTAGTTAAGACTACATCAAATGGAGTAGACAAGCGGGTTTTCGTAATAAAAGTTATGTCGGAAGACTTCTACAGATATATTGTTGAGAACTTTCCGGAACTGGCTCCGAGCAGGGATTCTATAGGAGAAGCTGTGAAGAGGAGAGTTCCTTTAAAGATAATGAGAGCTTCCAGCGATCTTAAGACAAGTTTTCTAAGCGCTTTACTGAATGCTAGTGCTCTCACTTTTGACTCTAAATTAGGGATTCTGGTATCATCAAGAGAGTTAGCTGAAGACCTACAAGACTTAATGCTGTCGCTGGGAATACCATCACATATACGCGAAACTAAGTCCAAATATATAGTCTCTCTGCCAATATTAAACGTGAGAGGATTAGAGTCGACTACATGTGAAATCCAGAAGTCTGAAAACATTGCAGATGCACATGTAAAAGGGCTTAGAGAAGATATTCTATTAAGTAAGGTAGTTAGGCCAGATAATTTATTAACTATCCTTGGCGCGCAAGGCTTTGCAGTAAATGTAGTAGAAAACATGCAAAACCATTTCCAGGGAGTAGGAGTCAGCTATTTAGATGGTGGAGGAAATAGTGTAGAAGACAACATCACGTTTCTGAGAGTAGTTAAAGTAGAGATTATCGCGAACAAGGATTCCAGGTGGGTTTATGATGTAACTGTGGAGCCGTATCACCTCTTCGTTTCACATGGCTTAATACTGCATAACACTATTAGCATAGCAAAGGCTGGGATTGTTGCAAAACTTAACGCTAGGAGCGCTATTTTAGCAGCTGGAAACCCTGTTTTCGGGAGATATATACCAGAGAGACCGTTAATGGAGAACATTAACCTACCTGTAACGATTCTGTCAAGATTTGACTTAATATTCATCCTAAGAGACATCCCGGAATTGGAGAAAGATACTGGCATGGCTGACCACATATTGAAAGTACATAAAGAAGCCGAACACGTTAGACCCGAAATTCCACCAGACTTATTGAGAAAGTACATTAGCTATGCTAGGAGATATGTTAAGCCGAAACTGACAGATGAAGCCGTAGAGAAGTTAAAGGAATTCTTCATAGAAATGAGGAAAAGGAGTGCAGAAAGTCCGGAATCACCTATAACGATAACCGCAAGACAGCTTGAGGCCCTTGTAAGGCTCTCCGAGGCACACGCGAGAATGGCTTTAAGAAGTGAGGTCACTGTTGAGGATGCTATAGAAGCTATCAGGCTTATGAAGAAATTCTTGGAGAGCGTTGGAATAGATGTGGAAACTGGTAGAATAGACATAGACATAGTCATGACAGGAAAGTCTAGGAGCATGCAGGAAAGACTCTCTCAACTAATGTCAATAATTTCCGAGGCTCAAGCAGAAAACGATGGTAAGCCTGTTAGACTGAAAGAGATCATAAGAAGAGCAGAGGAGATGGGTTTACCCAGAACATGGATCGAGAAAGCTTTGAGAATTCTTAGAAATGAGGGAACTATTTACGAACCTAAACCGGGATACGTGTCGAAAGTATCTTGATGCAGTGTATTCGTTAAGTATTGGCGGAGAATAGGAGAAATGATGGTGTCTCAACTCCCCATAACTGATAGTTTGAAGAAACTGTTAGTCGAGGAGAAAGGAATCGTCAATCTTTATCCTCCTCAGGAGGAAGCATTTAGAGTGGGAGTACTGAATGGAGTAAATGTAGTGCTAGTCACTCCAACGGCCTCTGGGAAGACCCTAGTCGCCGAAGTAACTATGATTGAAAATGTTATTCGAAGAAAGAGGAAGACGCTATACCTAGTTCCACTGAGAGCCATTGCCCACGAGAAGGCCTCCGAATTCTCTATTTACGAGAAGCTGGGCATAAAAGTAGCCGTGACAACAGGAGACTACGACGCTGACGACTCTTATCTAGAAAAATACGATATAATAGTGACAACTAACGAGAAAGCAGATAGCCTGCTGAGACATAATCCCAAGTGGATCGATGACGTAGGGCTTCTAGTCGTTGATGAAATACATTATCTTGATGATCCTAAAAGAGGCCCCGTTCTGGAATCGGTAATAGCTAGGCTGAGACAAAAAATTGTAGACATCCAAGTAATCGCTTTAAGTGCCACAGTGGCTAATGTAGAGGAAATAGCTGAGTGGTTAAATGCTGTTCCGGTAGTGTCTAAGTGGAGACCTGTACCCTTGGTAGAAGGCGTATTTCTCAAAAACACCATATACTACAGTGATGGAAGATCGAAGAGGATTAGAACAGTCTCAGGAGTTCCATCTATAGACCTAGCACTAGACGCCATGGTGGAGGGCGGACAAACCTTAATCTTCGCTAATACTAGGAGAAGAGCCGTTAAATTAGCTGAAGTAGCATCTAAGTTCGCAGAAGAAGTATATAGTTTTCACCGCAACAACAAGGTTTCCTCTTATGTAGAGAAGATGTGGGAGTCGTCACAAGCCAGAACTCTAAATATGAAATTAATTGACTTAATAGAGAAAGGTGTGGCGTTTCACCATGCAGGTCTAAATTATGTTCAGAGGAAAATAATTGAAGAGGCTTTTAGAAATAATGTTCTTAAAATCCTCGTTGCAACACCCACATTGGCTGCTGGAGTGAATCTTCCTGCAAGAAGAGTAGTCATAGATAGTTATAAGAGATATGAATACGGCTTGGGAAGCATACCCGTCAAGGTAATGGAGTACAAACAGTTCGCTGGGAGAGCGGGAAGGCCCGGATATGATGAAATCGGAGAGGCTATAATTATTGTAAGAACGGAGAGGGAAAAGAGACTAGTGGAGAAGATTTACATAAACTCTGATCCCGAGAGCATAGTCTCAAAGCTTGGGAGAATTTCAGCTCTAAGATCTATTATACTTTCACTAATAGCTTCAGGAGGAGTAAGAGTGGTAAGTGAAATATTGGGTTTCATAGAGAAGACACTTTACTATTGTCAACATGGTTTTACAGGCGTGAAGAATAAAGTTCATGATGTAATAAAATTCCTCAAATCAAACGACATGATATCCGGTGATACAGAGCTTGAAGCAACATTGCTTGGAAAAAGAGTCAGCGAAACTTACGTTGATCCATTAAGCGCTATAATAATGATAAACGGCCTTAAAAAAGCGAGACCGCTTACGGACGAACTACCCTATCTGCATTTGCTGTGTTCAACTCCAGACATGATTAAACTTAATGTAAGGAGAAAAGAGTATAGAGGACTAGAAGAATTCCTCGACAACGTGTATTATGACCTACTAGTAGACCCATACGAGCTATATGATGATATAGGAACTATTTATTCAACTATTAAAACGGCTCTAATACTTTATGATTGGATAAACGAGAAATCAGAAGACGAAATAGTTGAAACATACGATGTGGGGCCAGGAGATCTGTATTCTATCATAGAGACGGCAGAGTGGTTATTATATAGTATGATCGAATTAGCTAAAGTTGTAGGTGTCCCGCTCAGCATATTGAAGAAGTTAATTCTTGTTAAGGAGCGTGTAAAGAAGGGTGTCAGAGCAGAACTCCTGCCCCTCACAAGACTAAAAGGTATTGGCAGAGTGCGGGCTAGAATATTATATAATCACGGATATAGGTGTCTAGATGATCTGGCTAAAGCATCCATAGAGGAACTCAAAAGGATCCCAGGTATAGGAATAGAAATGGCTAAGAAAATTAAGTCGCAAGTATCTACATTGACTCCTTGAAATGTTATTGTAGTGATCGTGAACATGAATTGGATGCTTATCGAGATTCGCTCACTTCTGATAGTATTTCCCTAATCTTTGAAAGTATGCTCTCTATTTCTTCAATCTTTTCTTCAACCATTCTAATTTTACCTTCTAATGCACTTATCTTTTCTTGGGCTCTCTCAAGTTTTTCCTTTAAGTCGTCTATAAGTTTAGACGGCTTATACACTACTATGCGGCTTTCATCAAAAAACCATGTTATTTCCCCATCCTTAATGTCGTACTTGATGAATAATTCAACCACGTCGCCTTCTTCAATATTATATTTTTCAGCTTGATCTCTAATCCATTCTCGGAGTTCTTCTACGGCTCTAACTGCTTCATCGACTCTCGCTCCTTTTATTAAAAGTTCCCTTAAAACCTTGTCTACGACTCTCTTAAACCTGGTAATGCCAGATGTTAGCACATTCAAAATATCACCGTGTTATAAAGAACAAAAAATCGATATAAATGTTTCATCAATCCTTAAATACCCCCATTCAATAAACCATTGTTCTGGTGGAACTTGATGAGCAAGTCTAGGCTTTCGGGCGAGATCAAAATTAAAATTGGGGAGAAAGAGATAATAATAGATGAAGAAACCCTTAATGTGTTAAGGGAATACGTTAGAACACCTATGTCCCTAGAGAAGCTCGCTGAAAAATTAGGTCTCTCCTCCTGGTCGGAGACGTATGAGCTGATAAAACTTATTCCAGCATGGATACTGTGGACCCCTCCAGTGCTTTCAACTATTAGGAGGAGAGAGGGAGCAGGGAAGTAAGCTGAGAAGTATCGGTGGGGCCGTCGTCTAGCTTGGTAGGATGCCAGCCTGGGGAGCCTTAAAGGCCTAGAACGCTGGTGGTCCGGGGTTCAAATCCCCGCGGCCCCACCACTATTAACAATTATGTTAAGCGCTCTTAGGTAATCTATAAACGTGTTCCAGCTCTTATTTGCCATGTATCTTCTAAGATATCGAAGGCTTAATGCTCTATCAATATTGAGTGTTTTAACTAGGCTATTACTTAATGGGTTTTTAGAGAAGAAGAGAAACGAGGAAACTGATGATACATTTCTAGTTTTTCGAAAGCGGCTACTATTACCGAAGTCAATGATCACTGTTCTCTCCATATCGCCTCTCACTAGAATATGTTCATGGGCTCTTGAAAGCTCTCCGTGGTCTAAACCTATTCTGTCCAGGAGGTAACATTGAATTAATGTGTCCAATAACAGTTTTTTCAGAGTTACGATGTTAACTGGCGCCTCTTTAAGTACGTCGCTTAGTTTAATGCCGTTAATGTATTCATAAATAATGATGTTAGTGGAGTAAGCTATGAGTCGAGGACCCACTCCTACAGCGTTGGCAAACATCAAGTTCTCTGCTTCCTTAGTAAGTGAATTCACGCCTGAGTCCATTCTCCTAATTTTTACTGAAACTAGGTCTCCTCCTCTATCGGATAAGACTATGATGCTGTCGCAACCCTTTCCTAAAACTCTAAATCCATCGATAACTATGGATCCA
Source organism: Thermoproteota archaeon (assembly GCA_029258925.1). Lineage (GTDB taxonomy): Archaea > Thermoproteota > Thermoprotei_A > EX4484-217-1 > JAPDJV01 > JAPDJV01. The sequence continues at coordinate 68,267 of JAPDJV010000020.1, forward strand.
TAAGAATAAACAATGTCTACGCCTAGAGCAGCGAGCTCATTAAGTCTTTCGTTAACAATGCTATCAACAACTCTGGGATAAGACAGAATCCGCCTTACCATTGGATCGTGTATGCTCATAGGCAGAGCCAGGCGGGTTTCTTCTCCAGGAACTCTGCTAATTCTTCTAGGCTTCCAAGGGTCTCGAATAATTCTATCACCTCTTCTCCTTCTTTTACCTCAAGGAATTTTGCTAGCTGTTCTAAAACATGCTTAGATATCGATGCATTCATGTAATTCTTCTTCAGTAATTGTTTAGCATCTACGTACTTTCTAGGCCTTAATACCACCCATCTATCACCATCTATCCATGGACCAACGCTCTCACTGTCAGCCATATGCTTTTCTAGGAATATAGTTGAATGCGGCTCCAAATATACTGGGGGTCCTAGATGCTTCTTTAATGGTGGAAGAGTTAAAGTTTCCAGCTCAAATAAAAATATTACGTTTTCCTTCTCATCAGTAACTACTTTCATGTCCAATACTTTAAATTCGAACCTCTTAAGTAGGCTATACAGTCCCTTTAAGCTGTGCTTTAATTCCCCCCATAGAGTATCTGGGGGTACTTGTGGGCATAACGTTCTTAACGCTATGATATTCCTGTTTTTTTCCTTTAATAGACCTAATATTTTCTCCTTGCTCACTCTACGCTTCGGAGGGAAGAAATATCTTGTTCTAGGAGATCTTAAGTAGTACTTTGACGCAGCGATAAAGGTTGACATAGACTTCAGCGAGACAGCTGCTGCAACATTTCGATTCCTATCTACAGGATCCACTACTATGAGTGGTGCATTAAATTTCTTGATAGCCTTTAGGGGGTCGTCATAGTATCCTTCTAAGTCTATGACTGTTTCAAAAGGTTTCCATTTGCTTGCTCCATTAAGGGTGGCATTAAAGCTAGAATAGTACAGTATTAGTAGTTCACATAGATAGCCAGAGAATCCTTCAACTTTTATCTCAGCTCCATAAACTCCAATGTTTTTCATGAATTTCTTCAGTAATCTTACATGATCTCTCTGAGTTTGAGTTATTTTAGAGTTAATGTACTTTGTGTGGAAGGGTGTTCTATCTACAACAGTTTTGGCTTTTTGAGGATTATCTAACATTAATGCCGGAACCACATCTACTTGAACGTCTTCAATACTAAGTCTAACATAAGGGTGTTCGGCGTATGCCTCCTCCACTCTAAAACCTGCCTCTGAAAGAATCTTTTTAATCTTCTTAAATGCTTCACTCTTAACCCAAGCTTCTCCATATTCTTCAGGAAAGAGCACGAATAAGTCTAGGTCGTATTCTCCAGATATCCACGTATCCTTTGCAATCGATCCAACTACTTCTATTTTAAAAATTAAGCCTTCATTCCTTAAATGTTCCTCCAAGATCTTTTTAATCTTTTCACGAACCCTCATTATTTTCAAATACTCTTCTCGTAATGGTTTAATCCTGCTTAGAACGAGTTCTTCAATACTCTCTTCGCTCATAAGTTTACTCCTCTAACTTCTTTGAGAGTTCTGTATATTGGTCCTTTAGGAGTTAAAATGCTTTGTTTAAGTCTAATGGAATCAACTACCATTTCCCCCACATCTATATTCTCCAATTGTAACAGTATTCTTGTTAACGCCTCCCTTTTCTTCAAGTATTTGACTCTTGCAATAGTTATGTGAGGAGAGAATCCTTTAGGTTCAGGTTTATATCCAAGCTTCTTTAACTCTCCTTCGAGCTTTAAGAATATTTCCTTAAGTCTATCTCCTCCCTCTCTCACCCCTACCCATATGACTCTCGGCCTACTTATTGACGGGAACGCTCCTACCCCCTGTATACTTATTTTAAATGGAGTGAAATCAACTTTTTTCATAGCCTCATATATTTCGTCCACTGCAGCATCGTGAATATTCCCTAGAAACTTCAGAGTTATGTGAATATTTTCTGTTTCAACAGGCTTAATTCCCCTAAACTTTTTTGTAATTAAATCTCTTATACTGGAGATTTTGCCTAGTATTAAGGGGTCCTCGACGTCCACCGCTATGAATGCTCTAATCAATCTCAACCACCTACTAGTAGTTATGATAGAACTATCAATAAATTTTTATATCAAGTATTTAACGTTGTAGAAAGAACGGTGATCGCGTGAAGGTAATTTGTTTGGCTGGAATGCCTGGAGCCGGTAAAGGTATTGTGTCAGATGTAGCTAGAGAGCTGGGGATAAGGGTCTATGTTATGGGGGACGTTGTGAGGGAGGAAGTTGAGTTGAGAGGTTTGGAGGTCAGCGCATACACGATGAATATGGTAGCAGAAGATTTGAGGAGGATTTACGGCCCGGAGGCTGTCGCACTGAAATTATGTGAGAAGATTTCAAGGGAATGTTCGATTCGAGAATTAAACGAGCTTTTAATCGATGGAGTTAGAAGCTTAGATGAAATAGAGTATTTCAGGAAGTACTTTAACTGCGAAATTATAACGATCTCAGTTCACGCATCTCCTAAAACCAGATTCAATAGAGTTCTAGCTAGGAGGAGACCGGGGGACCCAATTAGTTGGGAGGAGTTCGTTAATAGGGATTCTAAAGAATTATCTTTTGGATTAGGTAACGTTATAGCCTTGTCCGATTACATGATAGTAAACGAGGGGTCTATCGAGGAAACCCGTGAAGAAGCTAAGAGAATTTTGCGGAGGATTATTGAAAATGATTAAGATCAGGGTTGAAGCAGAGGTTCGCCCAACGGAAGACTTGGATAAGGTTAAAAAGGCAATCCTCAACGTTTTCGAACCAGAGAAGATGTTCGTAGTCGAGGAAGCTTTAGGCAAGAAGATTATTGCTGAAAGTAGCACTTACGACAGCCTATTCAAACTTCACGGTCTTCTTAGAAGAGAGCGTATTCTTGATGCTGCAAGAAAGATATTGAAATCTAGCGTTAGAGAGCGTATTATAGTATTTCACCTGCATAAGCAAGCTGCATATCGTGGAAGGCTTTCCTTTATTGAAGGACTAGGTGAAAGCCCCATGGGTCCAATAACCTTCATCATAGAATGCGGAAACCCTAAGGCTCTCATCGACTGGCTGACTCCGAAGACTAAGAGAGGGAAGCCCCTATGGGAGATCGAGCCTCCAGAGAATTGAGTTCTTATCTACTCTACGCACATTTACCCTTAATAGATCGCATGCAACTACTACTGGTTTAAATACCTCCACGCTGTCTCTTAGGAGAGATACGGGAGAAGTATATCTTGCACTTATATGTGTAAGGATCAGCAGCTTCACGTTAGCTGCTCTCGCTATTAATGCTGCTTCCCTAGCAGTTGAGTGAAGTGTCTCCATTGCTCTCTCCAGTCTATCACTAGTAAAAGTTGAATCATGTATTAGAATGTCTGCGCCTCTAGCTGCTCTAATAGTGTTCTCAGAGGGCCTAGTGTCTCCAGTGTAAACAATTTTTAATCCTCTCTTAATGCCCTTGGTCACCATGCTTGGAGTCACTATTCTACCGTCCTCTAAGACTATTTCCTCGCCTCTCTGAAGCTTCTTCCATAGAGGTCCCATGGGGACTCCTAGTGAAAGTGCTTTTTCTGGAATGAATTCCCCCCACACATCGTCTTCTCTAATTATATACCCGAATGAGTCGTCCGTATGTTCTACTTTGAAGGCTTCTATCGTTACGTCGTTTCTCCTCAACTTAAATCCCTCTACTGTTTCGTAAAAGTTTAATTCAAATCCCATGATGCTCTCAGTAAGCTCTAGGCCAGTCTCCACGAACTCTATAATTTTAGAGGAAGCTACTATTTGAAGAGGATCCCTCCTACTTAGAATGTTCATGGTTTGCAATAGTCCCAAGAGACCAAAAAAGTGATCCCCATGCGAGTGGGTTATCATTATAGTATCTACCTTAAGGGGGCTAATTCCCATTCTTAACATCCTAATTTGCGTCCCTTCCCCACAATCCATGAGAAAAACTTTCCCCCTCCTAATAATAGCTATTGATGGTAACCATCTTGATGTCGTAGGTATTGCTGATGATGTCCCTAGGAATATTATATCTAGTGACATTTCACACCTCCCTTCTTGCAACAACAATAATTCTAGTTAGACTTCTATGTACTCTCATTTCGTGTACTTCCAGCACGCTTAACCCAGCCTCCTTTGCTAACGGTATAGAATCTACAGTTTTGGGGGTTGCATAGACTATATATCCTCCTCTATCTAAAACATTGCACACGCTATTTAGAAAACCCTCTAATAAATCTCTAACAATTCTTCCCACAGTTGTAGTAGCTCTACCGTAAGGAGGATCTGTTGACACACTGTTTACTTTCCTGTATGACAGGGAAACTGCGTCACATTGAACAATATCCACCAACTTGTCTAAGCCGTAAAAAGCTAGGTTCTTCCTTGCTCCAGAAACCATTTCATCACTGATATCAGAGCCAATACAATATATCCCCATTAATGCAGCTTCTATGAGGAATCCCCCGGAACCGCAGAAAGGATCTAATAGTATGTCTCCTCTTCGAGGTCTAGAAAGATTTACAAATACCCTCGATAGCTTGGGGCTAAGGACTCCTGGATGGAAGAAAGGCCTTGTCCTAGGTTTTCTTAGCGTGAACTGCTTTGTGTCAAGTGCTGCCAAAACCACTCCGATGACGAGAGTGTTGTTACTGGCTATGCACTTAACTACAACGTCTGGTCGACTTAAATCAACTTTTGCGCTATGACATTTGGATAAAATATATGCTCCAAGTTCTCTTTCTAGTTTTAGAGTTGGCAACTCTTTCTTCAAGTATCTTTTCACATGTTTGACTCTTACAGCAAAAGTTTTCTTCTCTAAAAAACTCCAGTCAACATCTCTAACGCTGGTTAATACATCCTGTATCCTCGTAGGCCTATCGATGACCGTTATTAGGGAGCCTATTTCCTTGGTCATAGCGGTCCTGGAAATAACTTTTCTAGGACTCATATTGGGGGAGGAGAATATGGCTACTTGATCTAGGACTCTGAGCATCTTGTATATTATGCCTTCGGACTCCATTACTGCTTTAAGTTCAGATAGTGGTAGTGAATGGTGTTCTCCGGAGAGCATAGCATAATACAATTCTCAAACATCCACCGCTAAAGGATTTTGGAGAGTAAATTGGCTATTATAGGAGATACCGACACTAATTTTATGGGTGCTGCAACAGTGTTTGAAGCAATGATAGTGTTTACTCCCGAATCCCTTATTCTCTCAAGAGCATTTCCGATGAGAAGTGCGTGAGTGCATGCCACTACGATTTTTCTTGCTCCAAGCTCCCTGCATATTGAAGCTGCTTTTGCAATTGTACCCCCAGTGCTGATCACATCATCGACTATTACCACATCTCTCCCCTCAACTCCAATTTTTTTAGGTTTTACCTTAATTAAACCCGTCACCCTATCTCTAGCTTTCTCCAGGTAATCGTATTCCGCCCCTATGATTTCTCCCATAGTCTTAGCCCTATTAAGAGCTCCCAGATCAGGAGCTAGGACTATGGGCATTTCCAGCTCCTCATGCTTAATTATGTAGTCGGCTAGTACCGGCACTGCCGAAATATTGTAGCTTTCACCTTCAAAATGTCTCAGAGAATCCTCCCTATGGATGTCAACCGTTATCAACACGTCGGCACCTGCCCTCCTAATCATTTTCAAAACATACTTTATGCTTACTGCTTCTCCCTCAAGAAACCTCTTATCCTGCCTAGCATAGGCTAGATATGGGACAACAGCTATTATTCTCTTCGCGCCCAGCTCTTTAGCTGCTTCAAGTGCTAGCAATAATTCCACTAACCTTTTATCTTGATTAGGATAAGTGGTTTGAACTAATACTATGCTCCTATCATCCACCTTGACCGGGTACCTTATATAAGATTCTCCATCCGGGAAAACCTTGTACACTATTCTATGATGTTCCATGTCCAATAGTTCTGCAAGCTCCATGTCAATTCCATTTGTGGTCGACAATCCTATTATCATTAGAATCACCATAATAAGAGGGGGAATTACCAGTTATAATTGTTGCCTCAGTTCCCTCCAGCATGCTTGCACCGCGAATATGCCATCAGTCCGACTCTATCAGAGTACTTCACCCTGCTACTAGTGAAGTATTTTTAAACTTTACCTAACTAGTAATCATTATAGTGAACCCTCATATCGAAGGCAAAGTTTACAGAGAACCGGATAGTCGATATACCAGAGAACGTAAGCGTTCATGAAGGTCGACCGCAAGTCCTCTACCATATTACAGTGAAATACTCCAATTGGGGATGTTAATGAAGTGTGATAAATGTATCTTGGAATGTAGCTTTCCTGATTTCCTATGCAATGTTTTCGATATTAAGGATATGAAGGTAGTTAATTTACATGAAGATAAAATTATTGGTTTAACTGCAACAGTAATGGAGAATGTACCCATGTTCCACTATTTCCCCCAGTCCACTATAGTAAACGTGTGGCTAGCTGGGTGTCCTCTGGATTGCTCGCCGTGTATTAGGGAAGTCGTTAAGACGAAAATAAGTGATTTAAGGCTTGTAGAGTTCGATGGAGAAGTGTTGAACATCATAACTAGGCGAAGGCCTTTAATGGTCATGTTCAATGGTGGAGAAACCCTGCTACACTGGAACTGGCTTAAGAAATACATTGTTTTATTGAAAGAACATTTTCGCATAGGCTTGAAAACTGTTGGTTTAGTTGGAGAGAACGCTATCAACGACCTCATTGAATCTAAGCTAGTAGACGTTGCACTATACGAAATCCCATGTATCGAGATAAAATACTTCAAAAAGCATATGGCACACTCGCTAAAGAAATTGGTTGATTCCGCAATTCACGTAGAGACTATGATACCACTAACCAGAAGAGAGGTTTCTGAGGACGCAATAGTTGGAAACGTTGAAGCTATTTTAGGCAGCATGAAGCACATCCCCATAATAATCTACAACCCCTCATTAAATTTCGTTGTAGCGAGAACACTATGGCGCAAGTTGCGGGAGAAAGGCTATACGAATGTTTATGTGTGGGGAGACCCTGACTTAAAATATTCCTCTACATATTGTCCAAGTTGCAGAAACATCATTGTCTTAAGGGAAGGATTAAACGTGTACAAAGTCCACGTAGTGTCGAGGAAATGCCAGTTCTGCGGATACTCTATATATATTGAAGAAGATTTACATAGTAGAAGGTGCAGACCTCATCTGTATAAACTATTGGAGGAGCCGTTAATATGAGATCTGAGAATAAAGGAAAAATAGCTATGTTTTGGAAGAGAATGGATAGTGTTGTAAAATGTAGCTTATGTTACAGAATGTGCACTATTAAGGAGGGGAAACGAGGTTTTTGCGGTGTAAGAATCAATAGGAATGGTACTCTATACTCTCTTGTTTATGGTAAGATAACTGCAGCTAACATTGATCCAATAGAAAAGAAACCGCTATTCCACTTTCACCCGGGTTCCTCAACATTCTCGATATCGACGGTTGGCTGTAACTTTAGGTGTCAGTTCTGTTGCAACTGGGTTTTAAGCCAAGAGACGGAAATTATTGGAAGAGAAGTCTCCCCTGAAACAATAGTTGAATGGGCTTTAAAGTACGGTGCTAACGGAATATCGTATACTTATAATGAGCCCACGGTGTTCTACGAGTTTGCTTATGATACTGCAAAAATCGCCCACAGTAAAAACCTCTACAATACTTTTGTTACCAACGGCTACCTTACACCCGAGGCAATAAGAGAGATAGCCCCGTATCTCGATGCAGCTACTGTAGATTTCAAGGGTAGTGGAGATGCTGAGTTCTACAGGAAGTTCATGTCTGTTCCAGATCCTTCACCCATTTACGAAAGTTTACTGGAGTTAAAGCGTAATAAGATATTCACTGAGGTAACGAACCTTGTGGTACCTCAAGTAGGAGATGACCCGGATAATTTGAGAAAGCTTGCAAGATGGATTGTTGAGAACTTGGGACCGGAAACACCGTTCCACTTAATAAGATTCTATCCTGAATACAAGATGCTAGACTTCAATCCAACTCCGATCTCAACCTTAGAGAAATTAGCTAGTATTGCTAAATCTGAGGGATTACAATATGTTTACATCGGAAATGTTCCAGGCCATGAACTCGAAAACACTTATTGTCCAAGTTGCGGAGAACTATTAATTGCCAGATACGGGTTCACTATACATAAGTGGAACGTTAAGGACGATAATCGCTGTCCTAAGTGTGGGGAGAAGATTAACATTATTGGAGGCTATAGTGGTGCTAGGACCTCATGGTTAAGTATTATATGATTGTGGCCGGTGAACTAAATGTACTTCGTGTTCATACTTGGCACTGCTGGAGCTGGAAAATCCTACTTAACTAGTGTTCTCGCGGAATGGTTTGAAACACATGAGCTGCAACCATTTATAGTGAATTTAGACCCCGCAGCAGAATGGCTCCCCTACTCACCGGACTTCGATGTAAGAAACTACGTTAACACAAGAACTGTTATGGAGAAGTTCGGCTTGGGACCTAATGGAGCATTGATAGCGTCCGTGGACATGTTGATAAATAATGTTGAGGATATCAGGGAGGCTGTCATCATGTCGAAAGCAAATTACGTACTTGTAGACACTCCAGGGCAGCTGGAACTCTTCGCTTTTAGACATAGTGGTCCGCTGATCGTCAGGTCTATGTGTGAAGGATTTAAGTCCGCTGCTCTCTACCTGATAGACTCCTTTTTCACATCGGATCCCTCAAGCTTCGCCTCAGCCCTCCTCCTATCCATATCAACCCAGCTAAGATTAAAGCTTCCACAACTAAACATCCTTTCGAAATCAGATCTTATTTCTGAAAATACTATTGAAAGAGTGTTAGAGTGGATAGAGGATCCAATGTCTCTGGCTAGCGACATAGCATCTATTTCTCCGCTTCCCCCCAGTGAGACATATGGTATAACGATAAAACTAGCGGAAATATTTAAGGATATAGAGGTGCTGCCTCAAATAGTTCCTTCATCGTCTAGAACTTGGGAGGGATTAGATGACATATACCGTTTCCTCCAGCTTATATTTGCTGGTGGAGAAGATTTTATCACAGAAGAGCCTTCCGGCAAGCTCTAGTTAGTAAGCTACATGTTTGAACAAACATTTAAACCGTGAGGAAACAAGCTTTAAGGTGAAAATGTTGAGTAAAAAATTGAATTCATTCTTTAATCCATCAAGTATAGCAGTAATAGGAGCATCCGCTAATCCCATGAAGATAGGTGGAGTAATAGTTAGAATGCTATCTGAAAAATTTAAAGGAGAAATTTATCCTGTAAACCCCAAGTACTCGAAAGTTTTCGACTTAAAATGCTACAGTAATTTGAGGGAACTCCCCAGAACCCCGGAGCTTATAGTAGTTGCCATACCAGCAAAACTAGTGCCATCCATAGTGGAAGATGCAGGTAAGATGGGGGTAGAGGCTGCCATAATTATAAGTGGCGGTTTCAGCGAAATTGGTGAGAAGGGAAGAATCCTGGAGGACAAGCTTAAGAGGGTTGTTGAGAAAACAGGTATTAGGATTATTGGCCCGAACTGTATTGGAGTATATGACGCGTATTCAGGTGTTGATACGTTTTTCCTACCTGAACACAGACTTAGAAGGCCTCCCAAAGGGAAGATTTCTATAATTAGTCAGAGCGGGGCATTTGTTGGGGCAATATTGGATTGGGCTTCTAAGGAGAAAATTGGAATAAGCAAAGCCATAAGCTTCGGGAATAAAATTGATGTAGACGAGATAGAGTTAATAGAATACTTAGCCGACGACCCCTTAACAGATATAATCCTCTTATACCTAGAAGGCTTCAAGCAGGGCAGAGGGAGGGAATTTATAAAGAAGGCGAGAGAGGCATCACTTAAAAAGCCAATCTTAGTCTTGAAGGGAGGGAAAACATTAACAGGTAGTAGAGCAGTTATCTCTCATACCGGTGCCCTCGCTGGATCCTACGAACTCTATAGAGCAGCTTTTAAACAGGCGAAAATCATCGAGGCCGAGGGATTTGAGGAGTTATTTGACATGGCGAGAGCTCTCCAATCGATGCCTTACTCCAAGGGGTCGAGGGTTCTAGTCTTGACGAATGCTGGTGGAATGGGTGTTATGGCAGCTGACGCTCTTGAAAAATTGGGACTAAAAATACCGGAAATCCCAGACCACATTCAACACGAGCTGAGAAAACATCTGCCACCCTACTGCATAACGAAGAATCCTATAGACCTCACCGGTGACGTGGATGATGAAAGATATAGAGTTGTCTTAGAGACTGTTATGAAGGAGGACGTGGTTGACGTAGTTCTAGCAATAGTTCTGATGCAAGTTCCAAGACTCACAGAGAGAATAACGGACGTCTTAAGGAATTCCCTTAAATATGGAAAACCTATAATTGCTTGCATGGTTGGAGGGAAGTTCACAGAGGTAATAGTTAAAAAGATGGAGGCTGAAGGGATACCTGTATATCCATCCCCTGAAAGAGCTGCGAGAGCCGTATGGGCCCTCTGTACCTACGGTAAGTGGAGAGGTGTAAAAATAAAATGATGAAAGATATTAGCGATCCAAAGAAAATATTGTCAAATGCCCTATCTGAAGGTAGGAAAGTACTACTGGAACACGAGGCAAAGGAATTGTGCTTGCATTACGGAATGCCTGTAGCCAAATCCTATCTAGCTAGAAGCAAAGAAGAGGCTATCGAAGTAGCTGAGAAAATAGGATACCCGATAGTCCTGAAGATAGTTAGCCCGGATGTACTACATAAAAGCGATATTGGTGGAGTTGTACTTAATATTAAAAGCAAGGAAGAGCTTGTCAGCGCATATGATAACATAATCACTAGAGTGAAGACCCATAACCCGAAAGCGAAAATTCATGGAATTCTAGTTCAAGAAATGGTGCCGCAAGGACTCGAGATAATAGTGGGTGCAGTAAAAGACGCGTTCTTCGGCCACGCCATAATGTTTGGGTTAGGCGGGATATTCGTTGAAGTATTAAAGGATGTATCGTTTAGAGTGGTGCCAGTGACAAGAGAGGATGTGCTCGAAATGATGAAGGAAATCAAAGGATATCAGCTACTAAAAGGCTATAGAGGGCAGCCTCCAAGAGACGAGGAGGCAATAGTCGACATAATATTGAAATTGTCGAGAATGCTTGAAGAACTCCAGGAGATAAAGGAGTTAGATCTTAATCCAATAATGGTGTACGAGGTTGGTAAGGGAGCTAAAATAGTTGATGCCAGAATAATACTAGAAGCCTGATTAGAAAACTTAAGTGGATTGAAAAACATGATCGATGAAGACAATGTAAATCTCAATAAAATCTTCAGTGAAATGGAGGAAGTTAAAGGAAATATTAGGAGATTTAAGGAAGAGAAGCAGAAACTATATGAAGAATTGGAGAAGCTCCTACAACGCAGGAAAGAATTAATTTCAGAGCATAAGAGCCTGATAGGGGAAATCAAAGAGCTTAGAAAGAAGAGAACGGAGCTCATTAACAGCTTGAAAAAAATTAGAGAAGAAAAACGCAGGCTTGTTAAAAAGTTAAGGGGATTATCGAGCAGCCTCTCAGACCTAAGAGAACAGTATAAGTACTATCAGAAAACCACCAATTTGGATCCTGCATCGATTAGGAGGATGATAGATAGCCTGGAATGGAAACAGCAAACGGAAGTATTAGACTTAGAAGAGGAAAAGAGGATTATACGCAAAGTCTTCGATTTAGAGAAGAAATTAGATGCAGCTTATAGGGCAGAGAAAATAAAGGAGGAAATAATGGAGTTAAAAGCTGATTTAACCGCTACTAGAATGGAACTAAATAGGATATCAAGCATTTACGAGGAGACTTCTAAAAATCTCAATGAAATATCTGGACACATTAACAAGCTCTCTACTCAGATAGATTCCATCAGCAACGAGATAGCGGATTTAAACAAAGCGTTGGCTGAGGTAAAGGAGAAGATAGGTGAGAAGAATGAGAAGATAAGGAGCTTAATAAACGAATTAGTTAGGTTAAGAGAGAGCTATAATAATGCTAGGAAGCTGCTTGAGAAAAAGAGAGCTAAGAGAATTATAGAAGAGAAGAGGAAGGCTATATTGGAGAAAGCGAAGAGCAGGTCTAGGCTCTCCTTTGAGGAGCTTCAAATATTAATGGGCGAAGTAGGAGAAGAATAGCCCTTCTTACTTTCCGAATCTTCTCTCTCTTTTCTGAAACGATCTTATTGCTCTCCAAAAATCTATTTTCCTGAATCCAGGCCAATACACGTCACAGAAGTAAAGCTCGGAATATGCTGATTGCCAAAGTAGGAAACCACTTAACCTTTCTTCGCCACTAGTCCTTATTATTAGGTCTGGGTCTGGTTTAGGTAGATCTCTAGTATAGAGGTATTTAGATATCAAGTTTTCATTTATCTCCTCCAACTTTATTTTCCCATTTAAAGCATCTTCTACGAGCATTTTAACAGCATCGGTTATCTCTGCTCTTCCACCATAGCCTAGTGCTATATTCAAGTAGTGCGAATCGTAGTTTTCAGTTTCTTTCTCTACTCTCCGAACAAGATCTATGATGGATTCAGGAAGCATGTTCTTCCTACCAATAACTTTCACTCTAACCTTCTTCTCATGTATATGGGAGGACTCTGCTATTTCCTTAAATCCCCTCTCAAAGATTTTAAATAGCTCCTCCAGCTCTTTCTTATCACGATTCCTTAAATTCTCTGTTGATAAGGCATATATTGTCACTATTTTAACACCTAGCTCCCAACACCAGTTTAAAACATCTTTCACTTTATTATATCCATAATAGTGTCCCTTCCATGGCTCAATACCCAAAACGGTTGCCCACCTTCTATTTCCATCAGGTATTATAGCTATGTGCTCCGGTACGGGGCCATTCTTTATCTGTTGCCACAGCCACTTTTCATAGACTTTGTAAAGAGGCTTTAGTAGGGTGTTTGCCGTCCTAAATAGGAAATTATTGAACCTGCTTCCCATTCGCTATTCACCTGAGCTCTAGAACATACTATTATTTTAAGAATCTATATTTATATTGAATCTTTGAGAGTAAAAACTTTAAGTCACTGTTTGCCTTATTCCCCTAGACTGAACATTCAGGTGAATGAAGTGAGCTACTATCAAGGTAATGATTTGAGGAAGCCTACTGGAGGCTTGAAGTCTAGGAGTAGGGGTAAGAGAAAGTATGAGCTTGGCAGGCCTCCTATAGAGACATTACTAGGTAGTAGGGATGTACATAAAATAGTTAGAGTTAGAGGAGGGAACATTAAGGTTAAGCTTAAGTATACTGCATTCGCGAATGTTATAGATCCTGAAACTGGAAAAGCTAGGAAAGTGAGGATTCTTAAAGTACTAGAGGTTCCAGCTAATAGAGAATACGCTAGAAGAGGTATAATAGTTAAGGGTACAATTATTGCAACAGAGTTAGGAAAGGCAAGAGTAGTCTCAAGACCCGGACAGCACGGCGTAATTAACGCTGTACTAATTAAGTGAATTATTATTTTATGGTACCGATTTATTTGTGGAGCTTATGCCTATGTCTAGGGAGTATAGCGGGAAGAAAGTTGTTATATGGCCTGCATATATAGATGCCAGTTTAACTAGATCGAAGGGAAGAAAAATCCCTATGAAATACGCTGTGAAAAATCCTAGAATAGAGGAGCTACTTGAAGCAGCAAGAAAACTGGGATTAAACCCCATAGTCGAGGAGATGGCCTATCCGAAATTCTGGTGGCGTTATAAAGAAAGAGTTATAATAGATAAAGTAGAGAGAAAAAAAGATTTACTTATAAAAATATCTACCATAATTAAAGAGGAAAGGGAAAGGAAGCGGGCCAGAAGACATACCTCTATTTCTAGTAAATCTATGTAATCTTAAAAAGTGCCCCAACACCAGTTTAAGCACTCTATTTAAATAGGTAATTCAAGCCTCTACTTGATATCCTTCTGTGAAAGAGATTAAAACTAAACCCTTATAGTAATACCCAAGGGAGGTAAGCCTCTGGAGGTAATAGGTAGTTAGAAATGCGAAAACTAGGTAGACCACTTCACACGGTTAAGAGAAGGGTAGTAATTGTAGAAATGGAGGAGAGAAAGCCCATCATTGGGGCATCAGTTTATGATTACAACTTGAGACTTGTTGGAAAAATCGTAGATATCATTGGACCTGTGAAAAAACCTTATGCTGTTGTAAGGCCTTTAGAAAAAAAGTTTTTGGAAAGCATGGCTTCCTCTCCTAAACTTTACTATGAGACTAGGCCTCGAAGATTTTTACCCAAACGTAGGAGGCGAGGGAGGTAATGAAATGTCCCGAATGCGGCTCATATAACGTAATATACTTTCCAGATAGGGGAGAATATGTATGTGGCGCGTGTGGACTTGTCCTAAGTGAGAGAACTGTTGATAGAGGTCCTGAATGGAGGGTTTTCACTCCCGAACAAAGACTAAGGAAAAGTAGAGTGGGAGCGCCGGAGACTTACAGGATTCATGATAGAGGATTAACAACAACTATTGACTGGAAGAACAAAGATTATTCGGGCAAAGTAATATCAGGTTTAGGATATTTAAGAGCTAAGAAGCTCAGAAGGCTTCAGAGGAGGATTAGAATTTCTGGTAGTACCGAGAGGAAAATGGTTCAAATACTCTCTAAAATAAATAGAACAGTAGCAACCTTAGGTCTCCCAGAATCAGTTCTGGAAGAAGCTTCAAGGATCGCCAGGATGATAGTAGATGCAAAGCTCGTTAGAGGTAGGTTTATAGACAATTATGTTGCAGCTGCAATATATGCTGCATGCAGATTTCAGAAAGTAAATAGAACGTTAGATGACATTGCTAGAAAGATCGGTGTTCCAAAGAAGAGCGCTGCTCAAGCATATAGGAAAATCTACAAACTATTTAAAGAAAAACCTCCAATACTAAGACCTCAAGAATACATTCCCAAACTTGTGAGTAGCCTCAAGCTTCCTGCAGTAGTTCAGACCAAGGCTGCAGAGATTTTAAAGCTAGCCCGTGAGAGAGGACTGACGGCTGGTAAAGGTCCGATAGGACTAGCTGCAGCTTCAATATATTGTGCCAGCGTATTTCTCGACTTTAAGAAAACCCAAAGAGAGATCGCTGAGAAGGCTAATGTAACTGAAGTAACTGTGAGGAACAGGTACAAGGAGATAATAGACTACTTCATGATAAGGGTAAATCTTTAATTAGTTTCTGAAGTCCAGCATTCAACTACTCTTCCTAAGATTTAGTGTATTCTAAGAATAGATTATATATGTCTATTTCCATTTTATGTAACTAGATAAAGTGGCTTAATGCGGCATCAAACCATGTTACTATAGATTAAGGAAAGTTGTAGATTAGAGGGAGGTAGTAAAAGTGTTGAGTAGAGGAAAAATGACACCCCTAGAGAAGAAGGCTTACGAAATCATAGTAAAAGCTGGCGATAAGGGAGTTCTGCAGAGCGATCTATGGAAGCTTTTAGGAGTAGATAGTAGGGAGGGCTCCAGAATAGCAATAAGACTAGCTAAGAAGGGTTTCATTCATAGAGAACCTGTAATAAAAGATGGGCGGAAAACCTTTAGATTACTAGCTAAAATCAAGGCTCCTCCGCCCGTTAAAGTAGATGATGTGATAGACGTGCCATGTTTCACGTGTATGGACTACAATAAGTGTAATGCTGGAAGTTTCCTTAACCCAGCCACTTGTAGAAAGCTGACTGAATGGATTTTGGAGGAAGTTGAGAGGAAGAAAAGATTATAATGATTCTTAAATGTAAGGTAAAATCAATGAGTTGATATATTGGAATTAATTGTTCTAGTAGTAGATGATTATATAATGAATTCCATAAAAACTTCGTTCAATAGTCATAACACGTATCGTTTTACCTCATGAATGAAAGTAAGGAGGTCTGCTTTATTTTTTCGATGTTTATAGTAGTTATACTCTTTCTAGCAGGTAGAGCGATGTTATATACTTTCGTTTTTCCAAGGACTACTTCAGTTTTCTTAGAGTTATGTGCATGCCCATGAAAAGCTAGGGGGATTCCAACTTTTAGCAATACTTTCTCAAGCCTTCTTGACCCCATCTCAGGCCAAGCATATCTCGGCTCGCCTAGTAGTGTCAGGTACGTGACGGAGTAATGGGATACAAGTACTGTTGTATCTGCCGAAGACAACGATTTCTTAAGAAGAAATTCCACTTTTTTAACTCTTGAAGAATATATTTCCTCTATTCCCGGAATGTTCTTTCTCTGCCACTTAGTTGGTCTATCTAAACATCCCCTAGTTCCAACAAATCCTATTCTCACATCGTCAACTTCCAATATCAGTAATTCATCATCTAACCATGTTATCTCAGGGTATTCATCAATGAGCCTCTTCTTCACATCATCGTATTCCTCGTTTCCGAACACTGAAAGTATTTTGACCTCTTTGCCTAAACACTCTAGGGTGACTTTGACGATAGGTCTAAGCGACTCCACATTACCCTTATAAACCATATCTCCTCCGAAAATTATTAGATTACCAAAATTCTCTACACTTATTTTCTTCAATGCCTCGAGGTATAGATTGTAATATTTTGCTCCGTGAACATCCGATACCGCCAGTATCGAAACCACCTTAAAGCACTTCCCACGCTTTTACATCATAGTAAAATCATATGAGGCATCTTTTATATACGTGGTGCTATTCTAGATCATTAGCTGTTGAAACGGAGAGTTAAGGGGGAGCATGATGTCTGTTGGAAGAATAGCCGGAGCTGCTGCAATGGGTAACTTAGGATGGGTTAGAGTTAGATGCAAGCTCTGCGGAACATGGATTCTTATCACTAAGGAAGAATACTATGTCTGTCCTAACTGCGAAAAGAGGTTTAATGCAACATTTTGTGCACCATGTGCTAAGAAAATACACTATAGGTGTCCCTACTGTCGCTCAGAATTAAAATTTGCGTAAAGAGATATTATAAGAGGGATTATATTGTCGTCCACACTAGTTCAGGGAGTAGAGGAAGTTTGGATAGATGAAAATACTCGCGGTCTAATAATCTCGATAAGCGAGTCCCCACTTGTAATTTTCAACATTGATGTCTACTATCCTAGCTGGCCCTTTAAGGTGGATGAGAGGCTTAGTGTGGACAATTTGAGCTTAGTATACTATCGCTCTACAGTTAAAGAAGTATTAGGTGATGGAGACGTAGGCGAGAATGTAGAGTTCATTGGAGTTATTGTTAATGGAAAAAGTCAGATCATAGGGGTTAGACTGTGGATCAATAAGAGGAGACTTCAACAAATATTAAGTGACTTAAAGACTTATTTAAATAAGATTATAAATTATATAGAAAATAAGCGTGGAGCTCTGGGAGAATCTGATGAATATCCCGAAGGTATCTATAATAGTGCCAACCTATAATGAGGGAAAGAACATAGGCCCACTATTGGAAAATATAATGCGTTCGATGAGTAAAGTAGCGCACGAAATTATAGTAGTAGATGATAGCAGTGTTGATGAAACTAGAGAGGTTGTAAGAAAATACATGGAGACATATTCATTTATTAAATTACTTGAAAGACCTAGGAAAATGGGATTGGGCTCGGCTTATAAGGATGGGTTCACTATGTCTATAGGTAAGATAATCGTAACTATGGACGCTGACTTAAGCCATAATCCAATATACTTGTTGAATATGGTGAGAAAGCTCGTGGAGGAAAAATATGATGTTATCTTGGGAAGCAGGTACATTCAAGGCGGTGTTATTGAAGGATGGCCTATATCCAGGAAAATAACTAGTCGTGTAGCTAATACTGTGGCGAGATTGGTTTTGGACATACCTGTGAAGGACGCAACAACAGGTTATAGAGTGTATACAAGAGAAGCCTTCGATTTCGTTAGAAGGAGAAGTACTTGTCATCACTATGATTTCCAAATAGAGTCTTTATACATTTTAGTAAAGAACGGCTTTAAAATTGGGGAGTATCCAATAAAATTCGTTAATAGAAAACTTGGCAGATCCAAGCTTAACATAAAGGAAATATACTCGTTTTTATTGACAATACTAAAGCTGAGGGCTAGACGATGATCAGGGTGGGAATAATCTTAGTTTTAATATCAACACTTTTAGGAGCATTTGGACAGTACTTCTTCAAGCTTGGTGCGGAAAGCGCCAAGTCTAGCAATATATTGGATTTAATGTTGAATAAAAGTACGATAATAGGAGTGGTCCTGTACGGTGTGGCAACAGTATTATATGTAGCAGCCTTGAAAAATGAGGATTTAACGACTCTCGCGCCTCTAATAGCCTTAAGCTATTTGTGGGCCACTATTCTGGGAGTAGTGTTATTAAATGAGGTTGTGTCCCTGTGGAAGTGGATTGGTATATTACTGATAGTATTGGGGGCACTCATCATTATAAGAGGATGAGTAAGAAACTTACTCTTGGTTAAGTAACTCCTTAATCTTGTTTCTAACTATTTCAGCCACTATTCTTCCGTCTACTTTTCCCCTGAACTCCTTCATTACGATACCCATTATCCTCTTAAACGCTTTATGACCGAGAGCCTTGACTTCCTCCCGATGAGCTTGTATCACTTCTTCAACTCTTCTCTCGACAACTTCCATGCTGACGGGTCTGATTCCAAGAGATTTGATTGCGTCCTCTATACTACACTCCGGGTTCTCGGCAATCCATGAGAGGACATCTTCGAATGACTCCTTGGGCAACATTCCATTAACATAACAATTGAATAATTGATCTATATGTGAGTCTTCTATATTCCCTACTGGTACGCCATCCTTCCTCAAAGCTTTGAGCAGACTTACAATAGTTGATGCAATTAGTGTTGGAGGCACGCTCCTATATTTCTCAGCGAGGTATTCGAATAAGTCGAGTCTATATGATGATAATACTTGTCTAGCTAAATCATCGCTGAGCCCGTACTCTCTTACAAATCTCTCGTACTTCTCCTCAGGTTTTTCAGGTACCATTTTATAAGCCTTCTCTATAAGCTCCGGCGTTATCTCTATCAAGGGGATATCTGTTTCGGGGTACATTCTTGCTGCTCCAGGTTGGGGTCTCAGATATCTCGTGGTCCCATCGGGATTAGCTCCCCTAGTTTCCTTAGGAATACCGTCGAAGGCTTCTCTAGCCCTATCCGCAACGGATTTGAGCCCCTCTATCGCCTTATATTCTTCGTCAGCTATCAACACTATCGCATCTCTTGAGGGATCTGCTCCCATTTTCTCGTATAATCTATTTACTTCGGCTTCGGAGATGCCATATGCTGGTAGCTCGTCTGTGTGGAATAATCCTTTAACATCTGCCCAGAATCTAGCATAGTCAGCAAGTTCTGTTCCGAATCTTCTTCCAGGTTGTAACTCTTTTCCAACAATCCCTTTGAATCCTGGAAGCTTTAATGCCATCACTTTTCCACCCTTCTTCAGAACCTTCCTTATAACTTTACATTTAGTGTTAGCGAATATTTCAGATACGTCAATAATATCGTAGTTAATCATATCTTTAGATAATCCTCTTTTCTTCAACTCCTCTCTTATTTCAAGAAGTCTCAATTGCCTCAGGGCCTCGTATTCCACAACCTTTGATATTAATTCAAGTTTCTGAACTCCCTTGATTTCCACTTTCTCTCCTCCTTTAATCGATACGTTTAGATCTTGCCTTATTGTTCCTAAGCCCCTTTTCACCCTTCCAGTCATCCTGAGGTATTGGCCTATCTTATATGCGACTCTCTCGGCTTGCTCTGGTGTGTGAATATCTGGAGTTGTCGCGATTTCAATTAATGGTATCCCCAGTCTATCCAGTCTATATACGACAGCTTTCCCCCTCTCCTCTATTTTCCTCGCGGCATCCTCTTCCAGACATATGGTCTGTATACCTACCCTCCCCTCCTCGTCCTCAATCCATCCGCCCATAGCTACTATTGCTGTTCTCTGGAAGCCCGTCGTATTGGATCCATCTATAACGATTTTCCTCATTACGTGGACTTCGTCTACAACCCTTGCATTTAACATGAGAGAAATGATTATTGCTGTCAGGAGAGCTTCCATGTTGAGCATATGGGGTGGTTCTTCATCTGCTTCGACAAGGCAGCAGGCTTGTTCAACTGCTTCGTAGACGTAGTATCTTCCTCTCTTCCACTCAAATAGAGCAGCTACATCGACTTCTCCGAGTTCACTTAGAGTAGGCCTAAGCCTTCTAATTAATACCCGGCTTTCCGGCTCATTCACCAAGACTGTGCTACAATTACAGAAGAGCTTGTGCTTTGTATCTAATTGCTGGTGTAGTTCTAGGCCTACTCTTAACCCTATTTTCTTCCAATCGTAAACCTGCATACCGTACATCACCACACTAATAGTAGTGTGATAATAATGTTCTAGGATTTATTTCGCCGGCTATGTTAGTGAGCATCAGAGATTTGACTTCGCTTAAATTCCTGGTTTTCGCTAGAACCCACATCAACTTCACTAGGGCCACTTCAGGTAACATGTCTTCACCCGGTATCACACCCATAGCTAAAAGCTCTCTTCCAGTACTGTACACATTCATGTTTATCCTGCCATAGAGGCATTGAGAAGTCACAACTACCGGTATCTCCTCCTCTATGGCCCTTCTAATCGATGGGAAAATGCTGTGTGGTACATGACCTAATCCAGTGCCCTCCAGAACTATTCCATGATATTTCTTGTCTACCATGTAATCTATGATATCGCCACTCATGCCAGGGTAGATTTTTACTAGACTCACTTTCTCATCGAATTTGTTTTCTAATATTACTTCTCTATCTCCTCTTCTTGGATTAAATCTTTTATTTAGTATAGTGATTTTCATACCCTCTATTTTAGCTAAGGGAACATCATTGATAGATTTAAATGCATCTCTCCTACTCGTATGCATTTTCCTAACCTTTGTACCCCTGTGGGCTAAACAATAAGTGTCACTACTCTCTCCATGCATTACAATAACTACTTCAGCAAATGGTGCCCTAGCTGCTACTAATACGGCTGAGATCAAGTTTAATGTAGCATCACTTGAAGGCCTATCGGAGGATCTTTGGGATCCTACCAGAACTACTGGTACTGGAAGGTTTCGTAGTGCAAAAGATAGGGCTGCAGCTGAATATGCCATAGTATCTGTTCCATGAGCTATGACAACTCCCATTGAACCCTCTCTTATTTTTTCAACCACTTTCTCAGCCATGCCAGCCCAGTGATGCGGTTTCATGTCCTCGCTGAATATGCTGTACAGGACTTCTGTTTCTATTTGTGCAATGGAAGTTATTTCCGGGACAGCCTTGTATAAGTCCTGGCTTGTTAAAGCTGGGTATACTGCTCCAGTACGATAGTCTACCCTACTTGCAATAGTTCCCCCGGTACTAATTATGTGAACTCTGGGCAGTCCTAGTGCTGGCTTTGGGACTTCAGGTGAGACGAGGCCTCCTGTGAGCTCTGCTCTCACAGATTTGACCTTAACTATCTGGGTGTCCTCAGTCACTTTTACTCCTATATTATACCCGTTATCAAGTTTTAATTGTATGTACCCGGGTTTAGCTAATATGGGTCTAGGTAGAAGTATTCCTTCTACAATGAAGTCTCCTTTAATTACTCTAACTCTATCTCCTATGCTAGCTCCCACCTTTTTAAGTAAACGTTCTCCGAGATCTTGACTACTTTGAGCAACCACTACTAACCACACCTGAGTTTAATAGAAGGGGGTGGGAATTTAAGATTAATGTATAACCAGTTTAAAAGGCTTTATGAGTAAGTCTAGTTTCAAAAGTTATTTGTGTGTTAGTATAATTTAAGTAGTGTCACCTAAATCTTCTTCTCCTACCCCTATAGACAGGTGTCGTCTGGGGTTTTAGAACTCTCACAACATACTCCTTCCTATTTCTCACTCTAGGTGAAAGATTCTTCTTTGGTCTAGGCGGAATCTTAGGTGTTTGGCTTCTTACCTTCCCAGCTTTTGTAAGCGATCCGTGAGATGGCATATTTCGTCACCTTTTTTCATCATTTCATTCTCCCTAAATAAGCTTATCGGAAATATGTTCCTAGTCGATTTAGATCTCGTATGAGATGCTTCAAGTTGAAAAGATGGAAAATTGGATACGGCCAGATTTATATATGTTGAGATGTGAGGATAATAAGAGGATGATCTAAAGTTAAAGGTAATTGGTGGTGTAAACTGTGATTGCATACTTAGCTGATTATGCTTTCGGCGTCTTCGCTTTTGATGATGAGGGGAACCTTATCGCATATTCCTTGAACCCAAAGGATCCAGCAAAGTTAGCGGAAATAATAATTAAAATGGAGGAAGGAGAGCTAACCGATGCCCATGTTAAGGTTCTAGAAGAGTTGAAGAAGAAAGGGTATACAACTATAGTTGTTGAAGATGAGACGTTAGCTAAGAACTTGGCGAGCGTGGGGTTAAGCGGGAAGGTGGAAGTTAGACATGTGGGTGCAGAGAGAATTAGGAAAAATCTCATGGACATTCTTGTGGAACTAGGTTACGTTAAGGATGCTAGTGAAGCATATGAACTACTCCATAAAGCTGGAGTGGAGGCAACTAAGAAGAAGATAAAGGAGGCAGCCGAGAAAAGAGACATGCTTGCTGCCCAAGGCATAAGAGCTATTGACGACATAGATAAAGTGATAAACCTGTTTGCAGCTCGAATTAGAGAATGGTATGGCCTCCACTTCCCCGAATTAGATAATCTATTAAAGGAGCACTTTGATTATATTAGAGTAGTTTACGAGTTGGGCTTAAGAGATAATATGAGAGTGGAGGAGCTCAGAGAGCTCGGTTTTAGCCAAGGTAAAGCGGAGAGAATCGCAGAGGCGGCTAGAAAGAGTATGGGAGCCAGCATTGCAGAATTCGACATTAAACCTATACGGTTGCTAGCCAAAATAACCTTAGACTTATATAAGTTGAGAGACGATATTGCGGAATACATCAGGGTTATTATGAAGGAAGTTGCACCTAATATAACAGCATTAGTCGGGGCACTGCTGGGTGCAAGGCTAATATCTTTAGCTGGGGGACTAGATAATCTCGCAAAGCTTCCTGCAAGCACTATTCAGGTGCTTGGCGCGGAGAAAGCGCTATTTAGAGCCCTCAGAACTGGAGGCAGACCGCCTAAGCACGGGATCATATTTCAATTCCCCGAAATACATAGGGCACCAAGATGGCAGAGAGGGAAAATAGCTAGAGCACTAGCAGGTAAGCTTGCTATAGCTGCAAGAGTGGATGCATTCACAGGCCAGTATATAGGAGACGAACTTAAGGAGACGTTGATAAAGAGAATCGAGGAGATCAAACAAGTCTATGCAAAGCCTCCGAAGAGAAAAGAAGTTGTGAAGCCTAGAAAGAGGAGAGAGAAAAGGAGAAGAAGGAGGAAGAAATAGTTAAAGTTCTAAAACCAGATTACTATTTTAGTGGTGGAAAACATGGGAGAAGTCAAGATAGTACCTCACGAGAAATTTGAGGGAGTTTACGTTGTAGAACTTGAAGATGGAAGCATGAGGCTAGCGACAAGAAACCTGGTACCTGGAACCAGAGTTTATGGAGAGCGCCTCTTCAGAGTTGGAGAAACCGAGTACAGAGAGTGGAATGCTTATAGAAGTAAGTTGTCTGCGGCAATACTTAAAGGCTTAAGTGATGTGCCCATAGCTAAAGGACATAAAGTCCTATATCTTGGAGCAGCTACAGGTACTACTGCTAGCCACGTCTCGGACATTGTGGGGTATGATGGGAGAGTATACGCTGTAGAATTTGCACCCAGGGTTATGAGAGAGCTGGTAGCACTATGTGAAATTAGAAGGAATATAATACCCATTCTAGCAGACGCTAGATTCCCGAACAGCTACAGAATAATAGTTGAGGAAGTTGATGCAATATACTCCGATGTGGCTCAGCCCGAGCAAGCTAAGTTGGTGGCAGATAACGCAGAGTTCTTTTTGAAGAGAGGAGGCTACCTCTTTTTAGCTATTAAGGCTAGAAGTGTAGATGTGACAATGGAACCCTCAGACGTCTATAAGAGGGAGGTGGATACGCTGAAGAATAGAGGCTTTAAGATAATCGATGTAGTGCACTTGGAGCCCTTTGATAAGGATCATGCAATGGTGCTAGCGGTCTATGAAGGTTAAGGTATTATGAACTCCTATTTTAACATCGATAAAAGCTATAACATGCTTTCAGGAATTGTAGAAAATGAAATACGCAGATTAAGAAAGCTCCTTCCAGAAAAGAAGAAGAGATTATCTGAGCTTCTAGAAGAAGAAAAACCAAAAATAACTCTATCTAACGGGATAGAAGTCGCTGTTAGTATTGAGGAATTAAAATTCTTAGCGGAAAAATTACCCAAAGCTCTACATAATAAAGTCCAGGTTCCCATCATAATAATGAAAGATTCAGATTTAGGCAGAGGGGCATACGTAGTATGTGGAAGCATTTTTGAGAAAATGGCAATAGCAAGAATATTGGGACTAAATCCTCCCATAGATGGGAAAATGGTCATATATACTCCACACGTAATGCTACTTTTAACAAAACTTAAAACTCTCATTCTACTAATAGTAAAACCTAGGACAGTAGAAAGAGTTTATACTGGGAAAAACTATAGTGCAAACATGTCTCGGGGAGAATATGAGAGAAGAAACGTTAATTTGTGAAATTGAAGAGCTCATGAGGGAAGAGGGATTTAAAGTAAATGAGGTTACGTATCCCAGCACTCGTAAAAGAGCCCTAGACCTGATATGTGAGCAAAAGGGCACGCTCGTAATTATGAAAATATGTAGGGATATAGATAAAATGGAAAAAGAGGAAGCTAACGTACTAAAAGCTCTCTCAGCCTCCTTAAAATCTCAAATGTTTATCGTCGGACTTGAATCAAAGAAAGGTAGCTTAGAGGACGATGTGGTTTACGAGAGACATGGGGTTCCAGCAGTATCCCCTCAAACGTTAAGAGAACTCGTTAGAGGATCCAACATCTATATTTATTCTGGTAGAGGCGGATACTATGTTAAGATAGATGGTAAAAAGCTTAGGGCATTTAGAGAGAGTAGAGGTATGTCGATAGGTGATCTAGCATCACTTTTAGGTGTATCTAGGAAAGCTGTCTACGAGTATGAGAGGGGAGTTATGGCTGCAAGTATTCGGACAGCAACGAAACTGGTGAAATTGTTCGGAGAAGAGGTTCTTAAACCGGTCAGAATAGACATATCTTCGTATAATGAGATCACATATCCGGATCCCGACATTAAAATAGAGGAGGAGCTAATTTATATAATGATCAAAAAAGGCTTCTTAACAGCCCACATAAAGTACTCACCAATAGACATAGCTGGATCGCTAAAAGACTCTAAGCAGAGAGTAGTATTTGCAATTAAGCATAAGAAGAGAGAGAAGAATTTAATACTGAAAATAGAGGATTTGTTAAGACTAATAGATGTCCTGAAGGCTGAAGTATATGCTATTGTCAAGGATTCTTCCGAGGCAAAAAGTATTGGAGACCTGGGTCTGAAGGTATTATGTGAGGGGGAGGCAAAACACTTAGTATCAAACATGGGGATAAAGAACTACACCAATAAATCCACTTAAATGAATAAAATGATTAGTAAGCACTTTCTTAAATCTTAGCAATCTTCTAAATGAAATGCGGTGAACAGTAGAATGGTTAAAATAGTGTTAACTGGGAGACCTGGAAGTGGGAAAAGCACTGTTCTAAGGAAAATCGTTGACATGCTTAGGAAGAGGGGATATGTAGTTGGGGGGATTTTATGTCCAGACGAGAGGGGCCCAGATGGAAGGAGAGTGGGCTTTAGAATAATTGACATAATGCATAATAACATGGGATGGCTTGCAAGTGTGAACCAACCTGAAGGCCCGAGAATTGGCAAGTATAGGGTTAATGTTAGAGATGCATTGAAGGTAGGTGTTACGGCGTTGCACAACTCATTAAGGGAGGCGGATATTGTTGTGATCGACGAAGTAGGTCCAATGGAGCTCTTAGTTAGAGACCTCAGAAAAGCGATAATGAAAGCTCTGTCCTCCAGCAAACACGTAATAGCAATTGTTCACCACAGGCTGAGGGATTCCGAAATTAAACAAATACTTGTAGACAAAGGATACCATGTTTATAAGGTAACTCCGGAAAATAGGAACTCTCTGCCATCAATAATACTTAAGCATGTGGAGGAGGAAATTGGAGGAAATGTTAGAAGAATTAAAACTGAAAATGATTCGAGAAGGCACTACCAGCATCCTCGTACCTGATCCAAGCTTTTACTTGAGAGAGGATAAAGTCTATGAGCCAGCATGGGCACCTGTATTCTATAATCCGAGAATGGAGTTCAACAGAGACGTTTCTGTCCTATTTGTAAAATCATATTTTCAACAAACACCTCTACTAGTAGCAGACCCTCTTGCCGGGACGGGTGTGAGAGGGATAAGAATTGTTAGAGAAGTAGGAGAAGATATACACGCATATATCAATGATATAAATCCAATAGCCTCCGAACTCTGCGAAAAAAATGTCGAACTCAACTCCTTAGCTGACAGAATAATAGTTGAAAACTACGATGCTAACATGATGTTAAGGCTGCATGCGTTTATGGGCGAGAAATTCGATTACATCGACATAGACCCCTTCGGAAGCCCCATTCCCTTCATAGACTCAGCTATTTCAGCTGTGAAAGGGGGAGGAGTAGTGGCTTTAACGGCCACTGACACAGCTCCACTTATGGGAGTTTTTCCAGAGGTATGTGCTAGAAGGTATTGGTCTAAACCTATTAGATCGGGATTTGCGAAAGAATTAGCTGTCAGAATAGTCCTCGCAACGCTGGTTTTGAGAAGTGCCGCTTTAGATATGTGTATAAAACCGTTATTAGCTTACTACGCAGACCACTACATAAGGGTGTACATCAGCCTAGAAAGGAGTGCTAGGAAAGCTAGCAAAATGCTGGAAAAATTATCGTATGTAATTTATAATAAGAATAGTGGCGAATACAGGATTTCAGAAGATCCCTGTCCTCCAGTATCGAGCAAAGACTTTGTGGTAGGAGGACCCTTGTACTCGGGATTTCTCGTTGACACCGACTTAGCTAATCGTATGTTAAATAATCTTAAAACCTTGAAATTGGGTACCAAGAATGTTGTAGAGAGATTGCTTAAATTGCTTATAGAAGGTGGCACACTTCCCCCACTATACTATAATATTGACGAATTGTGTTCTAAAAAGAAGATAAATGCTCCCCCCATAAACTCTATAATAGCCGAGTTAAGAAACAAGGGCTATAATGCTTGCAGAGTCTTCTGGGACAGTAAAGGGGTGAAAACTACGGCTCCGTACGAAGAGCTATTGAGGGTAGTGAGTAGGCTCTCAAGCTAAGCCGTCGCCTTCTCTAATATTAAGTTTATTTGGATCTGCTCAGTCCATGGGAGTTCGATCATTTATCATAATCATTAAATGACATCATCATTGCATGAAAATATTTAGATGCAGGGGTTTTTAACTATAGCCCTAATGTGTAAAGTTATACGATGAAGTTTAAGAGGGCAGGATTTTTAAAATCTAGTCTACGTTATTATTTACAATATTGAGAGAGCTCTGCGCGAAGCTGTATGGGCTCTCTTCTGAGTGCTGAAGTGCATAGGTTAAATCGGAAAACATAATAGAGAAATCTGATTAATCATAGAGAGGGGATGCTGTGGCCATACATAATCCCTGGAGATGGTGTTGGAGAAGAAGAGGACCAGGAAGGCCTCCAAAACATAGGGTTATAGGTTTCTCTCCATCTAAAATTTCGTTTATACCTCATGATGAGAGGGGAAACCCGATAAATAATCCGCCAGTTATAATTGCTCCAGACGAACTGGAGGCATTGAGACTTGTCTACATGGAGGGTTTGACCCAGGAGGAGGCTGCTGGGAGAATGGGGATTTCCAGAGGAACTCTATGGAGAGCTTTGAATAGTGGTAGGAGAAAGCTTGTAGAAGCATTGATAGAGAGTAGGCCAATAATAATCGTGCCAGCTAGGTCGGAGAGGCCATAGGATGGCTGAGCAATTATTGGAGTTTAGAAGCGTGCTCGGGTACTAGAACATAACTTAAGTGTTCTTGGGGGATATTTAATGTATAATTTAAACATTATCTTGAAGGCCATGAACGCGCCTCTAATATCTGTTCTCGCATACATAAAACCCGGATGTATCCACAGGTACTCTCTACATAGGCAGATAACGAGTTACTCGAGTTTCGGTATAAGTCAGCTTAGCTCCCTTATGGAGTGTGCAAATATTGCAGACAAGATTTCAAGAGGTAAAATTGGAGTGGGCGAGGCGAATATAGGTTCTATTATAAGCAAAGCCTTCAAGGATGGGTTTAAGTGGATTGGAAGACCTCATTACATTCTGGAATCATGTATTCCCGTAACTATAATAACCTTAGCTGCTTATCTTGCAGAACAGAAAGGAGAACTCTCTTACTCTTCTCTTTCTAAAAACATTAAGACAATACTTAATGCCACGACAACGGTGGATGCCATAGAACTCTATAATGCTTTGAAAGCGCTTGGGTACTCGGATATCGTGTCGAAGCATGATATTACTATTAGAAAGATAAACACGGAAGATATTACTTTGCGAGACCTATTATACATTTTATCAGAGGACTTTAATGGAGCAAAATGCATAGTAGACTTTGGCCTCTTAATAAAGACTTCTAAAAATGGAATAGAATATTACAATAAGACGAAAGACCTAAACTCTACAATAGTATACGTTTTCGCTAAAATAGTAGAGTCCTTAAAACCTAATACCTGGATTCATAAAATGATTGCGAAAGCTGAAAGAGAGGGACTCATGATGAAGAAAAACGGCAGAAGAATGCTTTTCGCCATAGATAAGGAAGCGTTTAGGAGGGGAGTTACTACTGAAGATCTGATCCCCACTCTCATATCCTCAACGTACGTAATGCTCCTCGTAGCTAGCGAGCTCACGTGATTGAAAAATGTCTTGGGCAAGTAGGTTTTTATATTGGTTATTCTGTTACCAACTTGTTGAACTGCCAAGAGAGAATTCTTGGCAGTTCCAAAACGGGAATAAACAATAGAATTAAGGATTGATTATATTTGACTCCTCGTATCGCAATCAAGGGGAAGAATTACATAAATGGAATTTACACAGACTCTTTTAGAATAGCTAGGAAGGAATATACGTGTAGCGTGTGCTCGGCGAAGATAAGAAAAGGGGACTTATATATTAAAAGAGTTTTCAGAGGAGAAAGAGGCTACGCTAATCTACATGTGTGTATGATACATGCCGATCCAGCGTTAATGAAAGTTGTGGATGCTAGGGGGAAGACTTTATGGGAAAGAAATGTTTAATCCCAGTCTTCATCAAATGAGCCATCTAGCGGCCAAGAGTAACAGTTTTTCCTGTAGTGGCAACAATTTTATTAGGGGGAAAGCTGACTCATGGTGAAGTCAGCTTTCCCAAAATATAGAGATAGAATAATTTATAGAGAGCAGTGCATGGAGGCTGCGATTAGGGAGGGATCTGTAGAAGTTAATGTTGCCTATTCAAAAGTTTATGGAGCTAGATTTTTTGTAAACGGGTGGGGTATTGCAAGCATTCAATCCGGA
This sequence comes from Thermoproteota archaeon, assembly GCA_029258925.1. Classification (GTDB taxonomy): domain Archaea; phylum Thermoproteota; class Thermoprotei_A; order EX4484-217-1; family JAPDJV01; genus JAPDJV01. Next base: position 97,963 of record JAPDJV010000020.1, read on the forward strand.
AGAGTGAACTGGAATCTTCTTGAGGAGGTAGCCTATAAAAACGCTTTAATGGCGTCTGAGACACGTAATATTATTGAATTTAAGGATAAACCTGTTTATACTGGGAAAGTAAAGCTTGGAGGGAAAGTAGGTGACCCGGAAGAGGTCTTAGAGAGGGCAGAGACTATAAGGGCTTATGCGGATGAAACTGGAGCTTTTCTAGAGGCCTCTATTATTTCCTCTAATAGAGCTAAGAGAATAGTTCATGAATGGGGAGAAGCGTATGAGGATAAAACAATTGTGGAGGCGTACGTATATATTAAGATAGGGAATAATGTGGGTAGCTCGGCGACGTCTTTTACTGGTTCTATAGAAAACCTGTCTGACAACGTCCTAGAAAAATTAGTTGAGAAAGCCTATGAGAGGGCCATGGCTAACGTGAAAGCTCGTAATTTACCACCAACAAGTAGAGGGAAGAATACAGTAATACTTTTACATGAGGCTTCGGGAGCCCTAATACATGAACTAGTACACTTACTTGAAGCCGATCAGAGAAGTTTCCTTCCCATTGGAACAAGAGTTTCCACTATAGACTTATCGTTAATAGATGATCCATTCTTACTATTTAGTCCGGCAGCGAGATATTTTGACGATGAAGTGTATCCGGTCTCAAGAAAAATACTGGTGGATAAAGGCGAGGTAGTCAGTCTCCTACAAACTCGACTAACTGCCTCACGGCATTCTGAAGATAAGCCAGGGAATGCTACAGGCCTCTTCCATATACCTAAAGCAATGCACTCAACTCTCATAATGAAGCCGGGGGATTGGAGAGAGGAGGAAATCTTAGAGGAGACTAGAAGCGGAATAATTGTAGACAGCATAATCATGGCATCTATGAGAGACGGCGTTGTGACTATAATACCTGAGGTTTGCTGGATGATTAGAAGGGGAGAAATTTTAAAGCCTATTAGAGTTTCTCGCATAGTGCTTCCAATAGTGAAATCACTTATGACAGTAGACGCGATAAGCAGGACACAGGATTTTAGACATAGCTTCGAGAAAGGACATATTGTTGTTGAAGCGTCTCCAGTAATTAGGACTCAAGGATACGTAGAGTAACTGGATAGAGAGATAGCTGATCAGACAGCCACCGCCTCTTCATCTCTCGGTATCTGAGAACACACTAGTTCTCTCATCATTCCAGACAAGTACTACTTTAACATAAATGAAGTATTTTAAAATTCTGGTGTACACCTAGCAAATAGTGTACTAGAATGGTGCTTAGAGTTCCACTACACTATAACGCTTAAGGCATTATGCGATATAGATTCAAATATGTATCCTAACGATAAGGAGTAATGTGATGTTTTGAGAATACGAGAAGTCTAAACTTATTAAAGTAATGTTATAATTAAGAATAAATAACACCATTTTAATAGAATTCTGCGAAGCATGCAAAAATGTTAGGTTAGAATGACTTACTTGTTTAGTAGGTGATTTATTGTGGTATGGCTAAACACTAAAGGGCGTATTCCAGTAGCACTAACAATCGCAGGAAGCGATTCCGGAGGCGGAGCGGGAATAGAAGCAGATCTTAAAACATTCGCTGCTTTAGGGGTTCATGGAACTGTTGCACTAACTGCAATTACTGCTCAAAATACAACATCCGTGACAGGGGTTCAGGCAATAACGCCTGAACTAATTGAGAAACAAATAGAGGCTGTTGTAGAGGATTTAGGGGTCGATGCAGCGAAAACGGGCATGCTCTACGAGAGCAAAATAATAGAGGTTGTGGCTAAAGCTGTCAGTAAGTACGGTTTTCCTCTAGTTGTAGACCCTGTAATGATTGCTAAAAGCGGGGCACCACTATTAAAAGAGGAGGCTAGGGAAACTCTCATAAACACTCTTCTCCCCCTAGCAAAAGTTGTAACACCGAATATCCCCGAGGCAGAGGTAATCAGCGGCATTAAAATAAGAAGCATCGACGACATGAAGAAAGCAGCTAAACTGATATCTAAAACAGGGGTTGAAGCAGTGGTTGTAAAAGGAGGACATATGGAAGACAAGTACTCAGTAGACATATTATATTATAAAGGCAATTATTACACTTTCTCGGAGCCTAGGATCTTGACTAAAAATACTCATGGAACTGGTTGCAGCTTCTCAGCAGCAATAGCAGCATGTTTAGCAAAGAATATGGACATATTGGAATCCGTGAAGGAGGCGAAGAAGCTTATTCAAGCGGCTATACGGTATAGTATCAACATCGGTGCAGGTCATGGACCGGTCAACCCGATGGCACTATTGTATCTTGAATCTGAGAAGTGGAGAGCATATAGTATGGTACTAGAGGCTAAGAGGATGCTGGAGAGTAGTGAAAATGTTTTTAAGATCGTTCCGGAGGTCGGCATGAACATCGTGATGGCGCTTCCGGGGGCTGAGAGTGTGGGAGAGGTTGTAGGTATACCTGGAAGATTGGTTAAAGTAGGGTCGAGAATAAAAGCTGTTGCCGATCCGGCATTTGGAGGCTCAGATCATTTAGCTAGATATGTTATTTCTGCTTTAAAACATGACCAATCGAAGAGAGCAGCTATAAACGTGAGATATGATAAGGGGATCATAGAATTATTAGAGAGGAAAGGCCTCTCAGTATCCTTCTACGATAGAAGACTGGAGCCTGAGGATGTGAAGAGAAGGGAGGGTGCAACAATCCCCTGGGGAGTAGGCGAGGCGATAAGGAGAATTGGAAGAGTACCGGACGTCATATACCATGAGGGAGACTGGGGGAAGGAGCCTATGATAGTGATACTGGGAGAAAATCCTGTGGATATTGCGAATTTGATTATAGAAATATCTAAATCTATAGGTGATTGAAATGGAGGACTATATTAGGAAAATGGTGTTGTCTTCAGTCCTGATAGCTTTTGGAGTAGCCATATCCCCGTTTCTCCACTTCCCATTCTTGACAACGAAGTGTTATCCTGGCCAACACATGATAAATGTTGTGGCTGGAGTGCTTTTAGGTCCCCTATGGGCCGCACTCATCGCTGCAATCATAGGGATAATAAGAATGACGCTGGGAGTCGGCACCATATACTCAATACCAGGAGGAATACCAGGAGGAGTTGTTGTAGGGATATTTAGCATACTGTTTAGGAGAATGAAGTTTCCAAGAATAGAATTCGCGGCTTTCACAGAGCCTATAGGAACCGTTTTGATAGGTGGAACATTATCGGTTTACGTCGTGGCACCTTTAATAGGCGATGTTAAGTTAGTGGGTTTACTCATACCGATATGGATAATGTTTGGAGTGAGTTCTGTTGTGGGAAGTGTTCTTGGCTTCACTATATTGAAGGTGATGTCTATTGCAGGCATATTCAGAGAATACTTTGCTCCCTCCTGAAATAATTGGAAGAAAAATATTGATATTGGGGGATATAGGTTCAGGTAAAACGAGGCTTACGGCTAGAATAATCTTAGAGCTTATTAGAGCTGGGTACGCGGATGAGATAACAATTATAGATATGGCTCCTCCCAGAATTAAGGGGGCTGGAGGACGGCTAAGAGAGTATACTGGCTCAAACATAAAGGTGAAAAAATATCTTGAGCCCGTTGAGGTCTACGCTCCCCGCCTCCAATCGCGGACAACAGATGAAGCACTACGCTTAGCTGAAAAGAATAGAGAGGCTATTGAACCCCTCATTGAAGAATACTTAAAGTCTCCAACAAACATCCTAATAATTAACGACCTCACGATATATCTGCACGCCGGAAGTTTGGAAAAGATATTGGAGTGTGTGAGAAGAAGTAATACTATGGTGGCGAATGCATATTATGGAGAGAAGCTTTCTCTAAATCATGGAGAAGTTATTTCAATTAGAGAGAAAAAACTTGTTGAAGAGTTAATAAAGTACATGGACACTGTTATAAGGCTTTAACCGGCTTCTTAAACGCTGTCAACCACCGTATTCTTGAAATCCCTATGATTGAGAAGATATTGCTGAGCACTAGTCTTTCTGTGTATATTTTCGTCTCCCATACTTCTCCCAATATATTAGCTCTAACAGCTCTCTACGCGGAGGAGGAATAGGTGTTTCAGCAGGCCATCCTAAGGCAACTATTGATATGGGCACTAGTTGCTCAGGTACTTCAAGAATTTCTTTAACAGCACTCTGATATCTAAGCGCATTTATCCACACGGAGCCAAGGCCGTAAGCGTAAGCAGCTAGTAGTATATACGTGGTAACGACAGCGCAATCAATCATATACGTCAGGGGTGCCTTAATGGGATCACCTATAACAGCTACCGCGACAGGTGCATTTCTTAATGGCTCAGTAGAGGGGCTGAGTGATGCCAGGCGGGACAGTGTTTCCCTATCAAACACAATTACGAAACTCCATGGCTGAGCATTCTTAGCACTAGGTGCCCACCGTGCTATGTCTAGAATCTTTAGAACAAGTTCTCTTTCAACACTTTTGTCGAGAAACTTTCTAATACTCCTCCTTTTAATAAGGGAGTCCACGAGGACTTGTTGGATCAAGTATATTCCCCCTAATTGTTATCATCCGACGAAGATCCCTTATTCCCCCTATCTATAAAAGATATAGAAATAGTTTCCCACAATATGAGAGCTAATAGGAGACATCTTGCAAACGAAAACCATTGTACAGGGGACTCTCTATACCAGGGTCCCCTACTCGAAATACCCAGCAGATCACACCATGCTTTCTCTGAAAACCAGACTATCATTATTAAAGCATTTAGCATGTCGAATGAGAATATAAGAATCGGGTGGGCTGGATTTATTATTGAAAGATAAGGTATTATCATTAAATTCATTTGAGGAGTATAGACGTAGTTATTGAGCACAAACAGGCCTGTAACTAGCCACGACTTCACAAGCATTCTTTCCTTTAAGGGAACATTTAGAACAAGTAATGATGATATTAATATGCTAGCAATAACTATGAACTGTGAAAGGCTTCTTAGAGTAGGATCCCATAGATTATCTGTAAACATTAGGTACCATGAATTCTCAAGGTACCAGCTAGAGTGATGATTTATGAAGGAAAAGAACCCTCTGGGAGTTATGATAAAGAGTAGGACGAAGGGTACTGCCCCCCCTAGAATGTAGGCTGACGAGAATTTAACCACATCCTTAGTAACCTTGCTTCTCCTCCTCACAAGTTCCACAATTATAGGTAGTCCTATTACTGCTGGAATAATCTTGGCTGCACCAGATAAACCAATAAATATTCCACTCTTAATATTATCTCCTTCTATTAGGAGATACTTCAATCCCCTTATTGCAAGTGATATTGCAATAACGTCCCAATTGTAAACCAAATACATTATCACTGAGGGAGCTGCAATCAAATACAATGGCTCCCACTTCGAGGATCGTAGCAATGATGCAATGCTATAGGCATCTGAAACCAAGAATAAGAAAGAGCCTACTATAATTAGAGAGTTCAGAAAATAGTTTATTAGACCAAAACCACTGAGAGATCTATCCACGTACGTGGTTATAGACCATAGAAATCCTATTAGGGGAGGATACTCAAACTTGTAATCTATATATGGTAGACCATAGTTTCTCGGCTCACCATACCATCTAGATCTATCAGTATCTGGATATATATCATGATAAACACTTACTATGTCACTGTAGAATGAAGAGGAGAAGTATGGTTGGGGAAGGTGGAAGAGAGCTGACAGTACTCCAACAACCATAGCTGCAACTATTATACTAGACTTCTTCATGAAACCGCCCCAGATGATAATCATAGGATTTCTTGGATTGGTTTTATCAAACCTATTATTACAAGGTAAGCGATTATTAGGGTATACACTACTGAAACGACCAGGTATTTTATCAAGACCTTTCTATCTAATCTTACATTTTCATGTAAAGCACTATCTACTCCTACATGCATTAGTATCAATCCCAGAACATTAGTACCCATGTAAGTTAATACAAAGCATGCTGTGAACATTTCTCTATTAAATATTGAAAGTAGTGAGGCTATGAAATACGATATGGGTATGTTTAGGAATGCATCGTTCCACCAAGATAAAGGTGATAATAGATAACCCACAGTAACCAATATGCCACTATTAATGTTTTTCTTAAGTTTTCTACTAAAGATCTTATTTAAGAATCTAACAACTTGTTCCTTATTCAATTAACTTCTCCCCGCATCATCTACTGTTCTACTAATGGTGTTAATTACATAGCTATAAAAAGTGTGTAGCATATGGTTGTACAGAATTTTAGTTGTCAGACAAATGCCTTTTCTTCATCAAGGTCAGATCCGGGAGTAGTCATCACTATTTTCTATATTAAGTGGAAAGAAGTTAATAAATAGTCCTGCGTATTTTCAAGATCTTGAGTGATTCCATAGTACTTCATAGATTTTAAATAGTCTTTTAAAAAGCGGGAAAGCAACTTGTTGCCATTTCCATGAGGCTCTCTACACGATCACGCGTGCGGCTCTATTAAAGGAGGATTTAAACGATGGTTTAACCTATAAGTAAAGTGGAGAAGTAGAACACATAATATGTGACCTCCTTAAGAGGTGTAGGAGATGGTTGAAAGCGAGAAGGTTAAGATTCTTAGGAAGTATCTTGAAAAGAGGATTACGCAATTAAAGGAGGAGTTGGAAATGCTAGAGTTAATTTTGAGTCTTGTGGAATCTGGTGTTATTAGTGGTGGAGCAGAGCTGAGGGCAGCCCTTACTAAGCCTCCTAAACCAGGAGAGAAAGTATACCCTATTACAACTGATGAAGAAGAACATGTGGCTGATATTTATGTGGGAAAAACCGAAGTCAGAATTGTACCACTGGTTAAATTGCCAGTAAACATAAGCCCATTTAAACAATTTCTAGTGAATAAGGTTTTAGAGGGTATGAGGAAAAAAGACTTAGATATGGTACGGAAAGGCCTTCTCCCACCCGAAAAAGCTATGGAATACGTTATTGAGACTGACGGCGAAATACTCAAGGAGATCCACATTAAGAATGTTTTTAATGAGAAAAGGAAAGTCGAGCTAAAGAGTGCTGCAAGGTGGACTTTAATCAAAATGTATGAAAAGACTAGAAAGAGTAGGTAAACCATTGTTATAATGTATATTTCAGAAGCAATGTAGTTACACTAAGCTAGCAGTTTCTAATTCCTCGAGAATCTTTGGTATGCAGGAGAGATCTTTGCAAATAACATCTACTCCAGCTTCTAGGAAATCTTCTCTCTTCCCTAGTCCGGTGAGCACAGCTGCAACCTTAAATCCTAACCTCATAGCTGTTTTGAGGTCTTCTGGAAGATCGCTCACGACTAAGACGTTGTTAGCTTTCAACCTTAACATGCTAAGAGCTTTAGCAAAGTGCTGTGGATGAGGTTTTGCCTCTTCTACGTCGTCTCGTGTAATAATTAAATCAAATAATTCGTATAGCTTCAGCTTCTTAAGTAGGCTAATGGTTGACGCTCTGCTTCTATATGTTACCAGAACAATTTTTATCATTTTTCTACGCAGTTCTCTTATAACTTTTTCAGCATCTCCTATAATTTTTGCATTCTTCTCTGCTGCTAAATCAAGGGGGTCTAGAGTTTCATATATTATTTTTCTCGCCTTCCTCACTACGCTTTCTCCATACTTCTTCCTAATGACGTCAATCATCTTCCAAGTGGCCATATTGGGGCTTAACGTCTCTTCTTCAATGCCAAGATCCCTTAGTCTTGATATTATTTTACTTCTTGTTTTCAGGATTTCGTTCAAGTTCCAACTTACTGAAACAACTGTACCATCTAAATCTAGCAATATTGCATGTATTACCGTATTTCCACTATTAATGTGGTGTGAAGAGATTTTTTCACCCCTCAGCGTAACTTTGATAAGTCATTAGATTACCGTCCTCCTTGCCGGGTAATCATCACAGGGACGAAACTTCATGCGACCCAATACTTTTAATCCCATCTTTTACATTAAAAGTTTGTGTAAAGGTGAGAATATGGCAGAGGATATACAGATGAAGGATCTCCATTTTCTAGAACTGGTTGAGACATTTCAGAAACTTGAGGCTACCACTAAAAGAACCGAAATGATCGCGTACTTGGTAGATTTATTCAAGAAGACTCATCCTGAAATAATAGATGAAGTAATTTACTTGATGCAAGGGAAACTTTACCCAGATTGGATGGGTATGCCTGAGCTAGGAGTAGGCGAGAAGCTCATTATGAGAGCTATTAGCATTGCCACAGGCTTTCCTGTCAAGAGAGTTAAAGAAGAATTCAAGAAGCAAGGAGACCTAGGTAAGGTCGCCGAGACTCTAAAACTATCTAAGAGACAAGCAGCTCTCTTAGCGTTTTTAGGTGCGGGAGTACAACATCCGTTAACCGTTAAAAGAGTGTACACAACTCTTGACAGAGTGGCAAAGGCGAGTGGTCCAGGCTCAATAGACTTGAAGGTAAAGCTATTGAGCGGCTTATTGCAGGATGCATCTCCCATAGAGGCAAGGTACATTGTTAGAATAGTTGAAGGAAGGCTTAGATTAGGTGTTGCCGATGCAACAATAATGGACGCATTAGCAGTACTATATGGCGGATCTAAGGAGGCTAGAGCCATTATCGAAAGGGCGTTCAACTTATGTTCGGATCTAGGATTCGTAGCTAAGGTTCTAGCTGAGAAAGGACTTCACGCATTGAAAGAGTTTAAGATAACTGTAGGTAGACCTATAAGGCCCATGCTCGCGGAGAGACTTAACGATCCAAGGGAGATAATCGCTAAAGCGGGAGGAAAAGTGTTAGCAGAATTTAAATATGATGGTGAAAGAGCTCAATTACATAAGAAAGGAGACCTTGTATGGATTTTCTCGAGAAGACTTGAAAATATAACAGCACAGTATCCCGATGTAGTAGAAATGGTTAATAACAGCGTCAGCGCTGGAGAGGCAATAATCGAGGGTGAAATAGTCTGTATCGATCCTGACACTGGAGACCTCAGACCATTCCAGGACCTCATGCACAGAAAGAGAAAATACGATATACATATAGCAATGAAGGAGTATCCTGTTGCAGTCTTCCTATTCGATCTATTATACGCCGAGGGAGAGGATTACACAAATAAGCCCTTATTAGAGAGACATAACAAGCTAAAGGAGATCATTAAGGAGAATGAAAGATTTAGGTTAGCTGAGCACATCATAACGGACGACCCTGTGGAATTAGAGGAGTTCATGTTAAAAGCTGTTGAAACCGGCTGTGAGGGTATTGTTGCTAAGGCCATTCACTCTAGTGCCGTATATCAGGCTGGTGCTAGGGGATGGCTGTGGATAAAGTACAAGCGTGATTATAGGAGCGAGATGATGGACACTGTTGACTTAGTTGTTGTAGGAGCTTTCACAGGTAGGGGTAGGAGAGCTGGCACATTTGGTGCACTACTAATGGCAGCATACGATCCTGGTACTGACACCTTCAAAACGGTATGTAAAGTTGGAACAGGATTTACAGACGAGGATTTAGCCCAACTACCAAAAATTTTCGAAGACCTCATAATCCCCCATAGGCATGCTAGAGTGGATTCCAAGATTCAGCCAGATTACTGGATAATACCTGATAAAGTTGCTGAAATAATGGGCGCTGAAATAACGTTGTCTCCTCTCCATACATGTGGGTGGGGTAAGATAAAGAGCGATGCGGGTCTAGCAATAAGGTTTCCGAGATTTATTAGGTGGAGAGATGATAAGGGAGCGTCTGATGCTACTACCGTAGATGAAATAATTGAAATGTATAGAAAACAGTTAAAGAAGATCTCTTAATAGATGAGAACTCTTTTACCTATAGCCTGCCCTGGAAGACCTCTGACAAACCTAGCTATTACAACTCCTCTCCTTCCATGAACCCCCACTATTGTGCCCTTGTACGTATTTCCGTTATCATCCTTAAAAACAATTTTTCTACCTATAAGCTTCGAAGCCTCTTTATAATCCTTCACATTATCGGGTAGTATTAGCATGTCTCTTTCACATTGCCTCTTTTTTCCCCTAAGATAACCCAATATGGTGGCTTCCAATGTCTACCACCAATACACTATAAGAAGTTGCTAGTGGTTATAAGCTCTTAGCATTTAAGCAGATTCTGGAAATATTTATATGATTACCATGATACCTAGATTAGGACTCTTAAGGACTTCCTAAAGGCAATTTAAGCTGAAAAAACTATGATGATGAGTGGACTTGAATCTTGGAGTAGGGACCTTACTATGTAAAGCTGAACTTTAACGTAAAGGACTAGTTTTAGTATAAAGAAGTACTAGCCAATCTTAACCTTGGAGTCGAGGGAGTGAGAGCATATATATTTAACTCATGAAAAACTTCTCATGTGAAGATTTACTAAGACTAACAATATTCTCTTAAAATAATATTGTCGATATTCGCTACAAAGACCTTATCCAAGTCTATATCCAGTTTATTCACTATTTTTACGAGAGATTTAACGTAGTTTACTCTATCTACAATTATTGAGAAAGAGTTATTCGAATAAACAGAGTATGTTTTTATCAGTTTCATCTCATTTAGCGAGTTTAAGAACCTACTTATGGTTCTACTGTGTGCCTTAGAAAATACTTTACATGCGTCACTAAACCCTATTGTCCCCTCTACTTCTGCCTTTACTTCGCAGAGTCTAATATTATCGTCTCCTCCGAAAAATACTAGGAGATGATCTTTTACATTCTGCAAACTCTTCAACAACTTAATTTTACCTAAAGAAGGGAAGAAGCCTGGTCTAGTATAGAGTTTTATTATCATATTGCTGTGATCTATAGGCCTTTTTGCTCCTGAAAGGGACTTTAAATACTCTAAACCCTCTTCCAGCCCCACGATATAGGATGGGACTTCAGTATATATCGATGTTTTACCATCATCTTTTTCGCATAGTATTATGCCTTTATTTACTCTTACCCCACCGCACATACTATTATTCCTTTTACCTTTTATCAAGAAATATGGTACAACGAGTGATAAAAACAGGATCTTCAACTCTTATCCCTGTGTTCAGACAGTTTCCGCCTAACAACTCTACCGTTTGGCTCTTCTTCACAAAATATTTCCGCCTGGAACGAATATATTTTTATGCCATCGTATAACCAGCAATCAGGAGGTAGTCCCGCCTTTAAACAAGTTTGTGAAAGGAAGGTTTCCTCGTCCCATCCATATTCTATTGGAACTTGGGGTAATAATAGACCTCTATAAAACCCGTATTCTACTATTAACCCATCTCTCCCGACTTTTATGAGCTTCGGAAAATCCTTAGGGGAATCCGGTTTTAGTTCTGATGGCGGGGTTAATATCGATACTTCGAATACTACATCATTTAGTTCACTTAATTGCAGCGGGGGGAATCTTGGATCCTCTACTGCAGCTGCTATTGCAGCCTCTATTGCAGCCTCGATTAAAGGTTTTATTGGAAGAGGAAAGCCTATACATCCCCTTAACTCCTTATGAACTCTGCCGTTTATTTCACGCATCTTCTCTATAGTTACAAACACTCCATACTTTCTCCAAAGTTTTTTAGATGTTTCAGGAGGTGGTCTAATCATTTCGTTTGATTGAAGATATTTTTCCACAGCTTTTCTAGCAATCCTGACTAGGAACTCTCCTTCTTCTAAACTAAACTCTTGGCTTACCACTTCTCATCACTCTCTTTGCTTCATCTAAAATCTCCCTAATATTAGGCCAATGTAGTCCCATCCAATATACCTTTCCACAGGTATTACAGACCCAAAACTTCTCGTATTTCATTCTTATGATAGGCTTCACTCTATCCCCAATACTATCCCTTCCAACTTTTACGAGGAGAGTATTGCACAATGGACATCTCGTGGTGTTTTCATCGAACTCTAGTTTAATACCTGTCATTAACGAAATAAACGCCAGCTTCTTGTACATCTCCTCGTCTTCGAGTAATAAAACTGATAGATTGTACTTTAGAGCCTTCTTAGCCAAGTCCTTATCACGGGTTACTATAATTCTTCCTTCTACAGAAGCCTTCTTTAATAATTCATCGTCCGAGACATCGTTGCTATACAGGGTATCATATCCCAATATTCTTAGCCATCTAGCTACACTACCCAGCATTGTGTCAACTGCAAACTTCACATCGCCCGTTTTGTTCATTGCATATCACTACTCAATGAAAAATTTAGAATTTCAAGTGATTCCAGTGAAATACCTTGTTAAATCCGTGAGGGTTACTATTCCCACAACGGTGTCACCATTATCTGTTATCACAGCTCCTCTCATCTTTCTCTGAATCAATGCTTTGGCAACCTCCCCTATTTTCTCATATGTTTTTGCAATTATAGGCCTCAGCCTCATGATGTCTTCAACTAAGATATAGTTTATCCTCTCCTTTCTATGTTTCTCGGGTACTATATCATGAAATGCGTATAGTGCGTCTGCTATCTCATCTATTGTAACTATCCCCATTATTCTATTGTTATCATCTACTACTGGTAGCGTTGAAATGCTCTTCTCCATTAATATCTTTCTAGCGTGAAGAAGCTTATCAGAGGATCTGATAGTTATAGGTGCTCTAGTCATTATATTTTCAATTGCTTCATTATCATCTACAAGGAGCCCAGCTATCTCCCACTTAGTCACTATTCCGATGGGCTTCATGTTTTCGTCAACTATTGGAATGCTACTGATGTCTAAATCTATCATTGTTTTTGCGATCTTAATCACTGGCACCGATGGACCAAATACTATAGGATCCATCGTCATCACTCCTGAAACATATAGTCTTGCTGGAGATAGAAGTCTAGTTCTCAGAGTTCCAAGCCTCAACATAATATCCTTCTTTGTAACTATTCCAACTACTCGGCCGTCATCTAAGGCTATTATGCGGTCTGTACCGTATTTCCTCATAAGCTTGAAGGCATATTCAAGCGTATCGTTTTTGTTTATAACTGGGAAATCTCTTTTCATTACGTCTTCCACTACTATTAGTTCTCTCACTTCCACCACCTACAACTATTTTCCTCTGATTTTAATAATACCAGAAACTATATTCATCTTAGTAATTATCCCCTTTGCTTCATCCTCTCTATCTACTACTGGCAGGCTACTAATATTGTGCAGGATCATTAGCCTAGTAGCTATAGATGCATCTTCATCTTCAAGCACTGTAATGGGATTTGGAGTCATTATGTCCTGTGCTATTGGCACAACATGCTCCCTTGTTACACTGAGGACCCCTCTAGGTGACACCCCTGTTTTTTTCCTATACTTTACCTTAAATACTGATGGATAACTGTAAGATAGGGATATTATGTCTGATTCAGCTATTATACCCACAACTCTTCCATTGTCTTCAACCAATACTTTTCCTAGAGGATTAGATATTATTAGGTTTACTACATAAAATACTGTATGCATCGGAGTGACTTCCAGAAATTCTCTCTCCATAATTTCATTAACTTCCATTTTCCCTTTAAATCTCTCTGAAAAAGCTCTAACTATGTTCGTTTTAGTGATTATTCCTACTAATTTATTATCTTCATTTACTACTGGTAACCCGCTGATCTTATACTTTACCATCTTTTTTGCAGCTTTTATGATGCTTTGAGAAGGCCTGACTGTTTGGGATATTTTTGAAAGAACTTGGGAAACTAAGATAGTTTCCAAGGGTTTAGTTATTAATCCCTTCCTAATCATGGCCTTCATTAGACTCTTTTTAGTTATCATTCCTATAGGTCTTCCATCCTCATTAATGACTATTACTCTACCTATCCTATACTTAATCATCAAGTTTCTTACGTGAGCTAGGTTGTCAGAAGGCTCTACAGCAATAACGGGGGTACTCATATACGAAGATACCCTGGGTGACATTCTTATCCCTCCAGTGCTAAAGCCATTAATATATCTCTAGCCGTAACTATGCCTTTCAACACGGAGTTTTCCACAACTAAAAGTACACCAGTATTTTTCTCAGACATTAACCCAGCTGCTTCACCCACATCTGCATCAGGGTGTATCGTGTAATATTCTTTTAAAGCTATTTCGCCAATTTTAACCTTCAATGGTTCATCTATACTTCCATTTACAACGTAGTTGAATACCGTGTTGCTGCCGAAGAACTTAACGATATCAAGTGCTCTAATAATGCCCCATACGGAATGGTCGAATGTTACTGGTAATCGTCTAAACCCGTATTTCACCATTTTCTCCATAGTGTTCTTCAAGGATTCCTCTACATTAACTGTTATGACACTAGTTGTCATAACCTCTTTTACCTTTACTCCAACATCTTTCTCGGCAATATGGCCTACTACATCTCTCTCACTTATTATTCCAAAAAGTACTCCCTTCTCTGTAACTATGGGTACTGCACCAACACCGTCTATAATCATTTTTTCTATCACATTTTCCAATGTTTTATTTACTTGAACTGTGATGGGAGGGTAACTCATTATAGATCGCGCAGGCTCTCCTAGAGCCCAATAAATGTTCTTTTTATACCTATTTTCTACTATTCCGAAAAGCTCTCCTCCGCCCAGATAGTTCACCATATCCATTACTGAAATCATTCCCTTTACAACGTTGTTTGAATCGACTACAGGCAAGATCCTCCTATTCGAGCGATCCATAATTCTAGCAACAATGCCCACCGGCATCATAGGCGTTGCTGTAACAACATTTCTTTTTGCCAAATAGTATAATTCAGAGGGTTTTTTGTATATTCTGTTAGTGAAGCTGGGTGTTCCACCACTTCTAAGCCATCTATATCCCTCTGGACGATGCTTTTTCCTACGAGGTACTCTTGAGACTCCCATAACTATCTCCGTCAAAATATTATTTTATTAGATCTTATTCAATAATGTTTCTACTTAATATTATAATTCGGGGACTTATAGTTTTTGGAAAGGTAATTATCTCAAATATGCGTCCTTATTGACGGGGTTAATGCCAGCACTCCCAATTTAAGTAGTTCCCTAACTATAACTATTCCTTGCTACACTCATTTGGGAATTCAACTATTCTGGAGGGCCCAGGTATTTTTGACAATAGTTCGTCTACGCTAACAGCCTTTATATACAGTCTATCTTCCTCATCTGCTAGTTTAAGTAGTATACGCTTTATTCTCTTAGCAATATCTCTTGGTTCCCCTTTTCCGGGTTCAAGAACTACATAATATTTGGTTTTAGACTTCACAAGCTCCACTGGTCCAACAATTATTTCCGCATAGTTACCAGCTATCTTGACCCCTAATGCAAGCTTAACTGGCACGTTTTCAATGAACTCCCTCTTCCCGGAAATTATAAAAGATCCCTTGGGTAAATATTGCCCTATTGGAGGTTTAGTCGAAACTTGTTCTCCTCTAACCCAAAAGACTCTCCCAATACTATCTCCCCTGCTCCACAGTCTCGAATAACACACGGCGATTACAGCTGCCTCTCTCAAAGCTGCCTCCGAGATCTCTCTCCCCCCAGTTTTCACCACGACTGCTGAGGCTCCTTGAACATCTGCATGCATGAATACATCGTTTTTCTCTAAATATTTCCTCACTATACTCTCATTTTGTGAAGCGTCCCTGCCTCCAATCACAAGAAAACCGTCAGATGTGATCATCCAATGATATTTCTCATACCATCTCTTCTTCCTAACTTTAATTAAGGAGATCCTTTTCTTCTCCTCTCTTTCTCTAATTAAAGTCTCCATTTTTCTCTTTAAATCTATCAATACTTCAGAAGCCCTTTTCTTCTTCTCTCTATTCTTCTTTGCAAGCTCGTAGTAATGAGAAATGTTTTCATAGGCTTTTCTACGTATATCTATCTCCACTTCCTCACCATTTACCATAATAATTACTGTTCCCTTCTCCTTCAAACATTTAACTAAAGGTACTCCTAGCATGGTGCTACAGTTTTGCGCAGCTTTTACCCAGTCATCCAATACACTCCTCTCTTTCCTCACACACATTAAAAACCTCTTTATTTTCTCTAAGTCTTGCATGAGCATGTTAGCAATTTT
Organism: Thermoproteota archaeon; assembly: GCA_029258925.1. GTDB lineage: Archaea > Thermoproteota > Thermoprotei_A > EX4484-217-1 > JAPDJV01 > JAPDJV01. Next base: position 113,966 of record JAPDJV010000020.1, read on the forward strand.
GAAGTATCTCTCGGCCCTCTGATCATATTCTTCAATGAGCTTCTCCTGCTTTAATATAGTTGTTTCCAGTCTTTTAATTTCCTTACTTAATGCTTCAGCTGGAATTCCAGAAATTTTAGTTGGATGACGTGTGAAGTAATCGTCTAGAGCGCTATTGAAGGAGTCATACTCCACTATGTCTGCACCGCTTTCCACAAGTAATGTAGGCTTAAATGGAGTAACTGTGATAGCTTCACCATCGCGAAAAACTATGTAACCTTTCCCCTTAGAAGACTCCTCTAAGAGCATTATCATTGTAGTCAGGATCTTACTGGCATCATTCAAGTTCAAATCGGGGGGCTTCACGGTTTTCTCTATTCCGGCTCTAAAACACGTTTCTTCCGCGAATTCTCCAGGCAGTCCCAGTCCCCTGACAATCCCCCTAACTACATCAGGGCTTCCTCTAATTCTCTCTAAGAATTCTTCAACAGTAAGCTCCGTAAGTTTCAATGAGGAACCCGGTGGGGGAATGTACGTTGCACCAGTCTTCACAATTCTATCCTTGAACTTCTTTACTTCACTCGTGTAGATAATTTTAGATTGATCTCCTAGTAGGCACAAAACTCCTCTAGGCATTATTTCTGCAATAACCTTGTAAATAACACCCCTTTTTATCTCCAATGATACAATTCTATCAAATCCCAATTGCGTAATGCTTACCATAATTCCTCCTCTAAGGTACTTCCTCAACCCCATGCATATGGGGGAGGGTGTTCTTGGAAGTTCCAACCGATACTGGGTAAGATGTATTCTTCTACCCGGCTCTACGAGCAACATGTAATCTCTAATTTTGCTCTTTAACTTAAATACGAATATCTCCTTGCCAATATTGTAAATATTGGAGATCCTGGCATCTTTGAGAACATTACTAATTTCCTTAATGCAGGCGTAGACGTCTACAACACTCATGCTATTCTTCAATTAAACCACCTTTACTCTCTTCCTCATCGAAGACTATTTCACCAGACATTAAGTACTCTAATAGCTCCTTCGATATTAGTGGTCTTCCCTCGACTAGAGGATAAGCATATGGAAGAAACACCGAATGTTCGATTCCCATCATGATCCTCTTTTCCTCCCAACCTACTATGATGGGTATTTCAGTAATCTCCCTTCCATTCAAAATCTGATAGGCCATGAACACTGCTCCATCAATTGAAAATTGATTTCCTCCCAGATTCCTGATTTCGGCTATGTTATCCATTTTCTCTGTTAAAAGCTTTCTTGTCCTCCCTTTAGGCGGGTTGTCTCCCAAGATCCCGCCTATAACTATCGCAATGCTGCCGCAATACATGAAGTCTTTAGGGGATAGCAGTATTTTAGCTTGAGGATCTAAAATTATTATCTTATCAAACATCGAATGAATTCTTCGAGACGTTATACTCTCCTCGTAGACTTCTCCTATTCTTAACAGTATTTTTCTCCAATCACTTCTCCTAACATTCGTGAACACTACGTTTTCTTTGCCAACTATTTGAGAGGAATGTTTGTACTCTATTAGGATCCATTTACTTAGTAATTGTTCGAGGTGTTCGATAACAAACTTTATTTTTTTCCTCAATGATTATCACTTTGCACACACTATCCTGTCCTCATAGTAACATACGTTTTTAAATAATTTAGAATTAACTGAATTATGAATGTATTGGGCTCCCCAATGTGGCGAGGCTCGCTGGAATGGCTAAAATTAGGGTATATGTCGGCCAGAACCTGGACAAGGGAATAAAGCTGATTAGCGGAGAAGCCATTGAAAAAAAGACTGTAATAATCATAGGTAATTGTAGGATTCAATATGAGGGAAGGGGAGTCTCTCGTCTTGATTGGGGAGAAAGAATTATCATGATAAAGAGCGATGGAAGTCTTCTAGTACATAGGCCGTTTGGATATTTACCTGTTAACTGGCAGCCTGAAACAAGTACTATACATATTTTCAGCAGAGGAGAATACTTGTGTGTGAAAGCAGTCAGGTCTAAACCTAGAGAGAGAGTTTTCATAGAGTTGAAGGATATAGACATGATAGTTGTCTCCGAACTAGAAGATAATGCTCAGTTCATAGAATACTTATCTGAAGCTGAAATAAGGGATTTTCTAGCAAGCCATCCAGAGATTATTGAGAAGGGTCTTAGAACAATTAGTGTGGAAAAGAACATTGAGCCCGGATTCATCGACCTCTACTGTGTTGACGAAAAGGATCGTATTGTAGTAGTTGAAATAAAAAGGCATACAGCAACCGTTAATGCTGTTAAACAGCTGTCAACGTACATCAATGCCTTGAGAAGAGAATATGGCCCCAATAGGAATATTAGGGGGATTTTAGTGGCTCCATCTATTACTAAAAATGCCCATGAACTTTTAGTTAAACTAGGAATGGAATATAGAAGAATAGATCTAAAGGCCATTTACGAGAAAATAGGGAGGACAATAGTTAGAGATAAGAGTAAGAGCATACTGGAGTACATTGAGTGATGACTAGTGGCCTCAGAGCCCGTTAATAAGAAGTACATAATGAGAAAATACAATGTCTTATCCAAAGTATACAACGACCTATATTCTGAAGAGCAATTAAGAAAATACAAGTATGCTCTAGCACACTTAGATAAGTCAGATGTGGAAAGTAGAGTGATATTGGATGCAGGTTGCGGGACTGCTCTTCTACTAGAATTTCTATCAGAGACCTTTAAGCCATCATATTTTATTGGAATAGATCTCAGCATCGAAATGTTAAAAGTAGCTAAGAAAGTTAGCGTTAGAACATTATATGATTTCATTCTAGGAGACATAGATTATGTTCCTCTTAGAGACAAATCCGTGGAAACAGCTTTTTGTTTCACTGTTTTTCACGACTTAATGGGAATAGAGAGGACTATTAAGGAATTACACAGAGTTACATGCAGGAAAGTAATTCTATCTATTTTAAAACATAGTAAAATAACTTGTGTTAGGAGTTTTCTAACAATTATTGAAACCCCTGAAGAAGTAAAAGATTATATATTAATATTTGATCCACAATTACATCAGTCATCCTCAACAACATTTAAATACTGAATTAGAGGGTCAAAGCGAAATAGAGAAGAGCAAACTACTGATAGGTGTTTACGCATGAAGAGAGCAGCGGACCCACCACTCAAATATCTTAGAAGCGCAATTAACAATACTATTCTCGTAAAATTGAAGGATGGAAGCGAATACATGGGCAGACTAAAATACTGTGATCCCACAATGAACCTGTTGTTAGAGGAATGTGTTGAGGTTAAGGAGAGTGGAAAAAAGCCGTCAACAAAATATGGTTTAGTTCTAATTAGAGGTAGCAACATTTTATACGTTAGTACTGATTATACACAGACCCTATAGACCAAAGATATTACTACTAGTAATAGTTAGTAATGGGCAGCTAGTAAAAATTTAAATTAGTAGAGCCTAATCATATCACGGTGTATTATATGAGAAACATCATTGTGAAGGCGATAAACCAGGTTCCGATTGCAGAGTCTCCTATAGAAATTGTAGAAAGAAAGGGCATTGGTCATCCGGATTACATAGCTGATGCGGTTGCAGAGGAGGCAAGTAGACGCTTATCTAAATATTATTTGGAGAATTTTGGTGTTATACTCCATCACAATTTAGATAAGACTCTATTGGTAGGAGGCCAGGCAAACCCGTTTTTCGGAGGCGGAGAAGTCTTACATCCTATCTACATAATTGTCTCTGGGAGAGCTACTACGGAGGTTGTGAAGGGAAGAGAGAGACATCCTATACCTGTGGGTAGGATTATAGTTGAGGCGGTCAAGGATTGGATAAAGAAACATTTCAGATACTTGGATCCGGATAAACATGTTATAGCAGACTACCGTATAGGTAAGGGGTCAGTGGATTTAGTTAAGATATTTGAGCTTGGAGAAAGAATGCCTCTTGCAAATGACACGTCGATAGGTGTGGGACATGCCCCATACACTCCACTAGAAAGGCTAGTCTTAGAGGTGGAGAGATTTCTTAACTCTGAGAATACGAGAAATAATATTCCGGAGGTAGGAGAAGACATAAAGGTTATGGGTTTAAGGTTTGGAAAGAGAATTGAGCTCACTATCGCAGCAGCAATGATCTCACACCTCATTCCAGACATGGACCACTATTTATCAGTAAAGGAACAAGTTATGGAGAGTATTTTGGATCTAGCCACTAAAATAGTTCCGGAATATGATGTGAAGGTTTACTTAAATACTGCTGATAGACCGGAGCATGGTGTTGTATACTTAACTGTAACGGGGACATCTGCCGAACATGGGGATGACGGGGCAACAGGAAGAGGTAACCGCGCTAACGGATTAATAACACCGTGTAGACCTATGAGCATGGAAGCAACTGCTGGGAAAAATCCTGTGAACCACGTGGGTAAACTTTACAATGTTTTAGCCCAAAAAATAGCGTTTAGAATCGGAGAGCTAGAGAATGTGAAAGAGGTTCAAGTAGAGTTATTGAGCCAAATAGGTAAACCAATAGATCAACCATTAATAGCAAGCGTTAAGGTCATACCTGATACAGAAATGACCTCAGATCTAAGAAACGAAATAATCAGCATCGTTGACGAAATGCTTGGGAACATCAAAGTACTAACGGAATCGATATTGAGAGGGGAGGAAATGCTATTTTAGACGCATTTAACTGAAGAAAAATATCAGAGCATTAAGTGCTAGGATTATGATGATATATCAAAAAGGTTCCCAGTGCAACTGACCTACATATTTTCTTCATTGAACTCTATAACACTACTGTCCGAAGTATCCCTTAGTAGTTCTCTTAACCTTTCACTTCTATATTCATCAACAATTTTTGCTATGTCAACCATCTTTTTCTTCTCCCTTCTCTCGCGGAGAGCAATCTTCCTCCTCCTAGCTTCATGCAATATTTCTGGGCTATAGAAAATGAGGTCTCCTTCCCTGATCCTTATCAGCTCATATCCCTCGACTTCACCAATTGTAATAACAGGTATGGTGGAGTCTTCTAGGGCTTTCTTAACATGTTCGGGGAATAGTTCGCCAATTACGCATAAAACGTCTCTTCTTGCCAGTTCTTGAAGTGCATTGTCTTGTATGAAGGAGGTCGTTTTTAAGAATACTATGTCCTCACTACTTATTCTACCGTACATTCTGTCCGCTATTGCTATACTACTTTGAGTAAGAGAGTCTAATACCTTGGCAAGCGATAATTCTCCCTTCACCAATCTCAATAGAATATTAATCATCATTTTTCTTTCGTCTATTAGTTCAACTATTTTATTTTCCTTTTCTCTCAATTCTTCTCTTAGCTTCCTTACTTCATCTACCAAGAACTCTATTTCCCTCTTCGCCTTTACCTCTGCGTTGAACGTTCTTCTTACTTCCTCTAACTCTTTCTCCAATTCTCTTACTCTACTACTTAGCACTTTTATCCTATGTCTTAGTATAGCCCTTTCCCTATTCAAATTCACGAGTTTTCTCTTCACCCTATCGGAGATATCTGCTGTCGTCTTATGCTCTTTAACCTTATCTTCCACCTTCCTGTCCTCACTTTCCTCCCTTAGTTTTCTATCAATTTCTATTTCAACAGCTTCCGCTATACTAATGCCGTTGATAACCATAGATCTTATGCTGTCTATTGATATATCAAGTTCGACTTTGTCTAGATAGGCTTCTGCTTGTCTCAATTTAGACTGATAGAATCTTAATGCCTTTAGAGCTGCTGCTAAGGCATCTCTCTGATGAGTATCGCAGCTGATATTTCCATCGATTTTTGAAAGATACTGCAAAACTACTTCCTGTTTCTCAGCAGTGGTAAGTGTTTTCTGAGGTACGAACAAGGGAAGTTTCAATGTTGATGCTAACTTCATAACAGACTGTGGTGGAGGATTGATGTCTGTAGCTATAACAGCAGGTTTTCCTATGGAGGAGATCATTGATAATATATCTCCTCTATCAAGTTCCCTACCGCTTTTTAATAATATAAGCTTTCCATCGAAGTCTATTACTGCAATGCCAGTAACTATTCCAGGATCTATACCAACTATTATTAAGGGTAGTCTTTTCTCCTGAGCTAAAGACTCAAACTCTAATCTACTACTATAAATAGGTCTCACAAGTACCTTTATATCTCTTGACCTTAAGGGCTTACTAGTTCCCTAACCCTATCTCCCGAAGCATATACTGTGAAAACGCTTCTCTCCAGCCCGCTTTCACTTCTTCTAACAATTAAATCGTAGTCTAATCCCTCTCTCTCAAGAAGATCTTTTATTTCTCTAGTTTTCCTCAGAATTATTCCTCTAATTCTTCTCTTATATCTATCCTGACTTGAACCACCTGCCCCCACACTTCTACCCTTTGCCACAATGATCTTAGTCTTCTCTTCAACTGCTTTAATCCGCAAACCTCTGCCTCTACTTGCAAGAATGGCTGATATATATGCTGCTTTGAGGGGTGGAGGATGACTCTCTAGATATATTCCCTCCTTAAAAGCTACTTCACATAATTTCTCAAAACCCTCCCTGCTGGCCGTCACCTGGACTATGCTTGTCGTAGGGGGGAGAAGGCTTATTATTTTAGCTACGTCCTTTTCACTTTCTCCTAACTCGAATATGTTGTCGACAGCTATGATTGATGGCCTATATTCCCACGCTAATCTAATAATTCTCCTAAGGGGAGCATTCTCGTATTCTCCGATTACTCTATTATCATTTAATATTACTAGGGAGTACTTAGCTTCCTTTGATGATGAAGGAGAAGATCCCGGCATTATATCTATTCCAAATATCACTTTCCTTTCATCTACCAATATCTTCAACCTCCCCCCTGACAAAGGCTAATGCCTTTTCGAGGTTAATTCTCACATTATACTTCTTCTGAAAGAATCTTACAATATATGTTACGTCTCTCTTCAATAAGTTGTCAGCTTCAGGGTGCTCCCTATCGACATATTGAGGCCAATCTATTATAGTTGGCTCTATTCTATCCATATCTATCAGCACATTATATTCACTCAGATCTCCATGTACTATTCCTGCCACTAAGTAAAGTTTTTTGACGTCTCTAAGTATCATTTCAAGTATTGTTTCAGCACCCTCTAGTATTTTAATCTTATATAGTGGGACTCCTTTTATTAATTGTGTTACGACTATGTGCCTGTTTCTAGCTATAGGTCTAGGTACTCTAGCTCCAGCTCTATAAGCCTTAATTAGAGCTTGATACTCTCTTGTAGCCGCGATAATAGATTCCTTTAACCAGGAGGTTGATGGTCTCTCAACGCCATAAGTCCTTTTCCTAAATGTTTGTTTAAAGCTTACCCTGCCAACTCTGTGAATCTTCACAGTCACCCTCTCTCCTGCAGACGAAAGACCTTCATATACTTCAGACTCTTTGCCAACACCTATCTTATTGCCTATAGCCTGAAGTACCGTATTTTTAGATAGGCTGTTCAAGGCTATGCAATCTAGCCCTCTGAATGTTAAAATATAGCCTATGTAGGCTCCCCTAATTCTCCTAATAAGCTTCAATCTGTTAAGTTTTGAAAGGGAGTTTGAGAGAATCGAGGGAGAAACCCTCAATCTCCTTTCAATTATATCTACTGGAACATATTCAAACCTATCCATAAATCCTTCTATTACTCTAAGTACTTTAAAGTCGACATCTCTAAGTTTTCTGTATACTGCTGGAAGAGTCAATTCGTCTCACATTGAACATGTTTTAAACTATTGCACATCACTTATTTTAAATGTACTTCTAGATTTTATAGTAGTCGAACATTATTTGAAGTGTTACGTTATGTGAACTACTAATTAAATTGCAATATGTTCTCCTAATCAGAAGAGTTTACGTTTGAAGCTTTATGTAAAAAATGTTTGCATATATTTGAGAAACTAAAACTTTATTATATTCTTTTCTCAATATTTTTAGATGGTGGAAAATATGGTGAATAGTGCTACACATAGTATTGAAGAAATTATTAAAAGTGTACCAAAGGCTCCAGGTATTTATGAAAGAAATAGGGTGCTCGTAGTAAAGGGAGAGGAGTATATTCTAAAAGTCACATCTGCCCTATCATCGTCGACAAGACTTAAAATATTGAAGTATTTGAAAGACAAGGAGGTAGATGTTGGGAAGATTGCTGAGCTCATAAATCAAAGTAAAGCAAATGCAAGTGCTCAGATAAGAATTCTCGAGCAAGCAGATCTAATTAAAACATCATATAAGCCTGGGCTTCGAGGGGTGAAGAAACTTTGTAGAACGACTATTGATAAAATCCTAATCCTTCTAGGCGAGTAATACTGAGAGGCATGGATATCTCTGCTGGTTAAGACATTTCAAACGATTAAATCCTTCAAGTAAGTGAAATTATTTTTGATATAAAGCCTTTAAATACCGGAGCGGGGTCGGTAGGCCTAGATTTATATTCAGGGTGACATTGACATCCTACGAAGAAGGTATTTCCAGGTAGCTCCACGAACTCCACTAGGCTCTTTTTCACACTATATCCTGATATTTTCATTCCACTTGACTCCAATAAATCAACGTATCTTGGATTCACTTCATACCTATGCCTATGTCTCTCAAAGACTACATCCCTATTGTAGAGCCTATATACTAGCGTGCCCTTAACAAGCCTTATTGCTTCAGATCCCAACCTCATAGTTCCACCAAGGGCCTCCAACTCTCTCTGTTCTTCCAATAAGTCTATAACCGGGTGGGGAGTATTAGGATCGACTTCCGTGGTGTTAGCATTATTCAAGCCTACAACGTTTCTAGCGAATTCGACAACGGCTAGTTGCATTCCAAAGCATATTCCCAGTGTAGGAATATTCCTTTCTCTCGCATATTTTATGGCTTTAATTTTCCCCTTAACCCCCCTCTTTCCAAATCCTGGAAGCACAAGGACTCCATCGACGTCAGCCAGCTCCTCCTCTACTCTAATCTCATTTCTCTCTACTAGCGTTGCTTCAATCCACTTTAATTTAACGCGGCAATGATTATGCGTAGCACTATGAGATAAGGCTTCTATTATGCTGATATAACTATCCCTTAACTTTGTGTATTTCCCCACCATGGCTATCGTGAGCACTCTTGAGGACTCTTTGAACTTTCTAACGTATTCCTCAAGATCGCTCAGATCTGGTGAAGTCTTTTCAAAACGCAGCTCTCTCAATATGAGTCTGCCCAAACCCTGTTTCTCAAGTATTATGGGGACTTCGTATATAGTTTCAACATTATAGCTTGTGAAAACAGCCTCTCTAGGCACATTACCGAAGAGAGAGATCTTTCTTATAGCCTCGTCCTCCAAGGGCTTCTCGCATCTAGCAACAATTGCATCAGGTTGAATGCCTATTCTTCTAAGCTCCTGTACACTATGTTGTACAGGCTTTGTCTTCTGCTCCCCTGTCACACTCAGTATTGGTACTAGAGCTACGTGGACGAAAAACGTGTTTTCACGCCCCTCCTCTATTCTCATTTGCCTAGCTGCCTCCAGAAATGGCAGTCCCTCTATATCTCCCACAGTGCCACCGATCTCTATAACTGTTACATCAAAATCTTTGCTGACCTCTCTTATCCTACTCTTTATTTCATCCGTTATGTGGGGAATTATCTGCACACACTGCCCCAGATATTCCCCTCCCCTCTCCTTCATAATTACTGCTTGATATATTTGCCCCGTTGTAATATTATTCCGCTTAGACAGAGTCGTATTGAGAAACCTTTCGTAGTGTCCTAGATCCAGATCCGTTTCCCCACCGTCATCTGTAACAAACACCTCGCCATGCATATATGGGTTCATTGTCCCGGCATCGACATTTATGTACGGATCTATCTTTATCATTGTAACGTTATTGCCGCAACTAGCAAGTATTTTGCCAATCGAAGCAGCCACAATACCTTTACCCACACTCGAGAGAACTCCTCCCGTTACAAACACGTATTTAGTCATTTCTCCCACAAAGTAAGAGTTGTCGTAATAACACTTTTTAAATACTTTCCCAGTAGTTAAACACGTGATTAGCTATGAAGAAAAAATTTTTGGAAAGACCTATGCTACAGGTGGCTTTAGACGTTCTCGACTTGAATTCTGCTTTGAGAATTGCTAGGGAATGTGTCAAGGGTGGAGTTGATATAATTGAAGCCGGAACCCCTCTGATAAAATCTGTTGGAATGAAGGCCGTTAGAAGGCTTAGAGAGGAATTTCCCTCAACCCCTCTAGTTGCAGACATGAAAACTATGGATACAGGCTATCTTGAAGCCTCAATGGCTGCGAAAGCCGGAGCAGATATAACTACAGTACTAGGGGTAGCAGAGGACGTAACAATACTTGAAGCTATTAGAGCAGCTAGAGATCACAGGATACTCGTGGAAGTAGACTTAATAGGCCACGCCCACCCCATTAAAAGAATTAGTCGCCTAGCCGAGATGAACGTCGACATCATATGTCTTCACACAGGCATCGACGTTCAGAAAGAACTGGGCATAAGCATAGAGAGAGCGATCAACATTATAGTTGAAGCTAGGAAAACATATGATGGAATTATTGCAGTGGCAGGCGGAATAAACGTTAAAACTATCGGAAGACTAGTGGAGGCAGGCGCAAATATTCTCATCGTAGGCTCAGCTATAACCAAATCCCCGAACCCGATGGAAGCCTCCCTAAACTTAAAGAAGGAAATCGAAAAATCTATGTAAAACTACAATGTTTAACGTCCTTGCAAAACTGCTTGTTATTTGGATGAGTATTAACGTACCTTAGGGATGGAGTGGTGTTTCTTTGGAGGTGAATAGGAGCCAGCCTTGAGATGTATGTTTTTCTCTAGGGATAGAATACCTTCCTTTGCTCGTTTTCGAGAGTTCTCATGAGGTCCATGAAAGGGGAGGTGCATTCATGAGGACTCTGGGCGGGTTACCACGAGGGAATACGGGCCTCGTGATACGGCTACGATGAACCCGGAAGGGTGGTGTGCACCAAGGCATATGTGGATCCACCAATACTTACACACGCCGAATCCCTGAAACGAGGCTTATGTAACTTTTTAAACGTAGTACTTATGGTGTAATCTCAATGAGAATCTTATTAACGCTAATAATGTTTTAACACTATTCTAAAAACTATATCTTTGAATATATTGTGTAGGCGGGTTTTTAACCTGGTAGCTTGAGACTAGTAGGTTATCGAGTATTTGGAGGTGGTTTTATGGTTATCTTAGATGTGATATTGAACACATGCATTTTCACAGCTATTGGCCTAGCTCCCCTACTATACAACTACTACGTAGTTAAGAAGAAGTCGGAGAAGGTGGAGAAAGATGTTGAAGTAGATTTTTCTCCAAGAGTGGAGATGCCTGAAAATGGTGTGATTATCAGCTTGGTTCACAAGGAAAATGTTAGAGCAGACGCGTCTTCCGAGAACAGTAATGAATATAATAGTTTTCATCAACCATACTATTGTATATTCTTTGTAGACAAGTCTCTTATGAGTTCTCCAGAGAAAATGGCAGAGTTCTTTACTAGTATTTCAAGGTTTATAGAAGAAACATATTCAAAGATGAATGGGTATGGGAAGTAGGAGAAAAATATTCCAGGTAATAGGTCCTGGAATGATAGCAGCCGTAGCTGGCTTAGAGATTACAAATATAGGTATATTTACTTTTATAGGAAGCAAATATAACATTAATCTTCTTTGGATCATAGTTTTAGCCACGATGATAACTGCTTTTATCCAGCAAATTGCTGCAGAAGTGGGTTTACATGTTGAGAAAGATGTGTTCACATGCACCAAAGAAGTTCTTGGAGGGAGATTTTATACCTTACTTGTAGTATCTCTATTTGTCTCTAACGTAGTAACAGCCTCTCTTAATATACTAGGAGCCTCTATAGCACTTGAGCTTCTCTTGGGAGTGAAGTGGTTTTACTCCGCCCTCCTCATATCCTCACTAACTATAAGTCTCTCTATGAGGGAAAACTATAGTTCCATAGAAAAAATCCTAACAATACTTGCTCTATCTCTCGGCGTATTCATAATTATTGCAATAAAAGCTGTTGTGGATCACCCGGACATCATTTTCCGCGTTTTAGTATCAGTACTTGTTCCAGAGACTGGGTTCAGGAGGGAAACGCTGTTGCCTATAATAATGATTTTTGGAGCTGCAGCCGCCCCGTACTCAATATTATTTCAGGTTGAGAGTACGAGGAATAATGTGGGGAAAAGAACGTTACTAGTCGAGTTTGCTGATATTGCTGCGGGTTTATTTTTCACAGTATTTCTAAGTATATCGATATGTATAGTTGCATCAGAGTATCTTTATTCGTCTACTGAAACCATTAGTATTAGGAGAATGTTGATCACGTATTCTACTATTAATCCGATGATACTATACTTGTTTACGTTAGGCATAGTAGCTTCCTCCCTCCTATCCACTATATCGATACTGATGTGTAATTCGTTGGTACTAGATAACTGGATCGGAAGAAACACAGGGTTGGATGAAACAGTAAAATCAAATAGATATCTAAGAAACTTGTTATTTACGATAGTGCCGTGTATTATGGGAATATTATATGCTGGTGCTATGACGGATTTCTCTCAATTATCATTTTCCTTCATGATAATTCCGGTCTCCATAATAACTAGTTTCTGCTCATGGGTGCCTAGCTTCACAGTCTCCTACCTATATTGGATGAAGATAAAAGATAAGAGCCTGATAGTTAGCATATTATCGTTTCTCGCATCATCTATAATTCTAATTGTAAATATTTTTGGAATAATTGTTGGTTGACGAGGCTATTTTAAGAAAAGCTCTTCGCACTCCTTCAAGAGTTTCGTGCTCTTCTTAACGTCAATGAACAAATTATAAGCCTCCACAACATCCTCTCTAGTAATACTATCTCTGCCTTTCCTTCTAGCGATTACTCTGGCTGGCTCCATGAGTTGTACAGCGTATCTGAGAGACATTTTTGCACCTATTTTTGTTAGCTCTTCAAGTGCATCGCTACTTAAAGTAACGTCCTCAGCTTCCGCTCGTATGCTTATGATCTCTCTAATCTCGTCTTCAGTATAGGGCCTCGTGTAGATTATTAGTAATCTGTCGAGTATGTCAAGCGGCACTCCGTGAGGAGACTCTATGTCCGTTCCCTTTATCTTAGTAATGCCCCTATTTGTTGCTAAAATTATTATTGGAGCAAGCTCGCTTTCCATAGCTCTACCTAAAAACGCGAAGCACTCTATGTCGAGCATGTGAATGTCGTCTATGAATAATACTCCAGGAACTATCTCCGCCCTACCTTCTTCAACAAGTCTCCTAACTTCCTCGTCTACCCTTTCTCTAACTTCAGGAGATATCTCTTTCTCTCCTCCTATGCCGAAGAATAGAGAGAATACGCCTCTTTGGCTAGCAAGGGATCTATCGAGGTCATTTAGCGTGACTGTATGTATGAACTCCTTTTCCTTAATTATTGGACCGCTAGGCGTAGGCATTATGGGCTCTGTTTCCAGATCATAAGTCTTCCCAGCGTATTTCTTGGCTCTACCTAGCTTAGTTACTTTCCCTGTCTCGCTATCAATCCATATTATGTCTCCTCTCCGCACATTTTTTGATAGAAGTTCCATGGTTATGCTTTGATCTACTGTAAAAGTCTTCTCCTCGTCCATCGTTGCGAGAACTATCTTCGCACTGCGGGGTACTCTCATATAGGGATTATATGGATGCTTGCCGAACGCTATCTTCAAGTCCTTCACTACTCCCTCGTATATCGTCCTCTTCTCCTTGATTCTAACTCCAATAGCCATCCTCATG
>JAPDJV010000001.1 GCA_029258925.1 Thermoproteota archaeon
CTCTATGTGTTTTTGTTTTATTGTGACATGGCTTCATCGGTTCCTGCCTCGCCCATGGGGATTTAGATATCCCTATGGGGTCATGGGTGGCTGTCGAGCCCAACGGCACGGGGCTCCCATCTAAGGGGCTAGACCCCACGGGCTTGGAGCACAGCTCCCATCACCCGCACGTCCACGAAAATCGTTGACGTGGCAAACTATAAGCATATCGCCCAGAGCAAAACAATATAAAAGAATACGAAAAGCTACAGTTTAATGTTTCTGCCCCAAGCCAATTGTTGAAGTGCTAGGAGACAAGTTAGTGTCCTACGTTAAACCCCCTAATATTTCCACAACTTTAGACGTCAAGAAGTGTCGTGAAGAAGTTATTGGCACAGCTAGAAGGCTCCTGAAGGAAAAGGTTGAAACAATAGTACTGGGGTGCACAGGGTTTTCAACAGCGGGTATTGCACACTTAATCCAGGAAGAACTAGGCGTACCGGTTGTAGATCCCCTAGTTGCTACCGGAACATTAATGTACCATGAACTTATCAGACTCTACGTTCTAAGAGAGGTGTTTAGATGATAATCATAGATGAGACTAGGCATGTGAAAGCAGCAGTCTACGGTGGCGCATTTCTAGGAGGATGTGGAGGGGGAAGCATCGAGAAGGAATTAAGGTTAGGGGAGCTCGCCGTAAAACTTGGAGGCATTAAAATATTGGAGGCACACGAGGTCGACGACGATGATATTCTCATTACTTCTTCAGCTGTAGGAGGTCCTTCAACTAAAAGGGAGGTCAAGCCCTCCCTCTTCATCAATTCCATTAGAGTGCTCGAAGAGTGCGGAGTTAAAGTGAATTGTTTGGTAACGGCTGAAAATGGTGGCTTCAACACTGTTAATGGATGGGTTCAGTCGGCTGCTCTGGAAATACCGGTCGCGGACATACCGTGTAATGGGAGAGCACATCCAACAATATTAATGGGATCCATGGGGCTACATAGAGATCCAAAATATACTTCAATCCAGGTAGCAGTTGGAGAAGACGAAAACAATAGAATTAGCGTGCTAGTGAGAGGAAACCTTACATGGACTAGTAGGATTATTAGGGAAATCAGCGTGTCAACTGACAGTATTCTAGCCGTTGCCAGAAACCCTGTGAAAGCATCGTATGCTAAAAAACACGGTGCACCCGGAGCCATAAGCATGGCGCTGAAAATCGGCGAGGCAATCTACAAGTCTCTGAGAGAAGACCCCGGCGAAGCCCCCCTAGAGAGAATTCTAGGAAAAAATTAAAGGAGCACTTAAAGGACTTCCTCATAGAGTAAGCGGGGCAAAAAACATGTCCACCTTTAAACAGGTAGTTGAAATAGTGGACTTGTTAGAAGATCCCAATATTAATGGAGAGGGCGTCAAGAAGTTCCTAGTTGGGAGAGGAATCACCAATATACATGTTAAAGAGGTCGCGGGGGAAAAGGTAGAACGGATTTCATTAAAATAGTGATTCCGGGGAGAAACGGTAAATGCCGAGACGGCAGCGCCCCCACCCTCAGCATAATAGGCAGACTGGGAGGCGTAGGTGCAAGACCTAGACTTATTGGAATGGTTTCAGATGCTGATGGAGCAATAGTGGCCCTTGCATCAGCACTTAAAATATGTGAAATGGCTCTAAGAGGAGATGTCTTGGAGGGAGACGTAATAGTAACTACTCACATATGTCCCAATGCCCCAACAAGGCCTCACAAGCCCGTTCCAATGATGGACTCGCCAGTAGACTTGTTCTCTCTCCTAAAATTAGAAGTGGACTTAGGCATGGACGCAATACTCTCGATAGACGCCACTAAGGCTAATAGAGTGATAAATCACACAGGCTTCTCTATCACGCCGACAGTAAAGGAGGGATGGATTCTTAAGGTGAGCGACGACCTTATAGACATTTATACTAGGGTTACAGGGGAGCCCGTATCCGTAGTCCCAATAACGATGCAGGATATCACGTCCTTCACAACTAAGATATACCATATAAACAGCATGATGCAGCCATGGATATACACAAAGGCCCCCATAGTGGGAGTAGCCATTACGACGAGACTGCCTGTGCCAGGGTCTGCAACAGGAGCTACAAGCATTTGGTCATTGGAGCAAGCCACGAGGTTCGTGGTTGAAGTTGCAAAAGAATTTACTTCAGGAAGAGTGAGGTTCTATGATGAGGACGAGTGGTCCACAATAATGAAAGTTCACGGATCTGTGGAGGAAATCATGAATAGAGGAGCACCCAAATGAAGATAGCCTTCATAACGATAGGCCAGTCTCCAAGAGAAGACGTAATGGGCGAACTTAAGTCCTTCCTTAACGGAGTAGAATACTTCGAGCTTGGAGCACTAGACGGATTAACTCCCAGTGAAATAGAGGAGTTGAAGCCTAGAGCAGGGGAAATAGAATATGTAACAAGGCTCGTAACGGGTGAAGAAGTAAAGGTTTCAAAAGAGAGAATAGAGAGGAGACTGCAGGAAATAGTGGACAAAATATCTGATACCGCTGACTTAATAGTGATCCTATGTACTGGAGACTTCAACTTAAACTCTCCGAAACCAATAATTTACCCAGGGAACTTGTTGAAAGCTATCGTGAGTTCACTTAGTCCCAAGAAACTGGGAGTAATCGTGCCCTCAATAAACCAGATAGAGTATGCTGTTGAAAGATGGAAGAAATATTGTGCGGACCTAAAGGTAGTAGCTTGGTCTCCGTATGAAGGTGGCCGTGAAGCAGATTTATCAAGTCTCCTAGACAGAGATCTAGTAGTATTGGACTGCATAGGCTATACTTTGAATCATAAAGCCTTTGTTAGAGAGAGTGTGAATAAACCTGTAATCCTGCCGAGAAGCCTATTGGGACTCTTTATCGAGGAACTATCGTAGAGGGAATGTCTGAGCTAAACGTTAGGTTATGTTTCTCTTCAAAGCCTTTTAAAGGAAATGTTTTGAACAACACTGCGCATGACACGGGAATTTTAAGATTAATGCTTAACAAGCATATCATAGTATTGGCCTCGGCGTGGATAATATTGTGTAGAAGTATCCTGTAAACTTAAGCGTGTAGGAGGGTGAAGCTAGCCTTCACGTTCGCTACGTATTCTATTACCGGGTTTTTACGAAGTCGTATAGTATCCACGTGGAGACCGCTACAGCTGACACGAGCTCTGGCACTGCTATACCCATCCTGTAAACTTTTAACCAGAACAAGAGCCATCCTAGGATCCCCGCTACGAAAGCTATGTAACCTAGTTTAACTCCTGATTCAATGGAGTAGGTTATTGATGCTAGGCCCATTAATATGAAGAATACTGCAGACACTGCGAAGTGTAGAAGACCATAAACTTCGTCGAAGGCTCCCACGAGAATTAGGAAGAAGCTTGCAAGCGATACTATGTATCCTGTAAACAGGTACTTGTGTCTTAGAGTTGAGAGACCGTAGACCAGTAACATTGTCCCCCCACATATCAAGTTGAAGTTAAATATTGGTGCAACAACACTCTTGGTACTGTGGCCTAGATCGCTTAGAGCATTATCGTAGAAGCTGAACCATGGAGCGAGAAGTATGGATAATGTTATCCCGGAGAACATGACTGCTATACCAATCAAACAAGAAAGCCTCAAACTCATAATCATGGTACCGCCAATAATCCCTTAGATTCCAATAGACCACTAATTCTCGTGGCCCACGACTTCATAAATGTTTTCCCGAGGCACCGAGCCTCAGCCAGTATCTACAATACTATTACAGTAAGTATCATCGAATGAGAGTCCGCTTAAGTTCTTTGTCCACATCAAGGCCTCAACAACCTATGAGGCTTAGAGCGTTTCCAATAAACTCCGCGAACCCCCATAACATCTATGGAGAGTTAAAACATGAAACGAGAATTAACCAGTGGAGGGCTCCACGTGGATTACGACGTCAACGATTTCAGGGATGTTTTCTTTAATGATTTCTTCAACTTTGTGGCTTATTTCATGAGCACTTTTAATACTCATGTAGTCTTCTACAGTTACGTGTAGGTCTAGGAAAATTTTCTCGCCAACTCTTCTCATCCTAATGTTGTGGCAACTTACGACGCCATTAACTTTCATTGTCAGGAGCCTTATTTTATCCTCTAAAAACCTTGGAGGAGCTGTTAGCAGAATGCTGTCAATAATACTCTTCATGTTGAAGAGCGCTCCGGCAACCATGAGAGAAGCTACGAGCGCTGCTGTAATCAAGTCGAATAGTGGATTGAAGTATACTGCCAGTACTACACCCAATAATACTAACAGTGATTCGACTAAGTCGATACTTAAATGTCTTGCTTCCGCTCTCAGCGCAATGCTACGCGCCTTCTTCGAGTAGAGGAGAGTATAGAAGGTTATTGCTACGAGTATTATTGTTGAAATGAGGGAATAGAGTATTCCTTCGCTTCTAACTCGGCTAACACTTTTCGTGAACACTGTCGAAACTATAATGGCTGCTACGAAGAGCATTATTATTGAGGTTATGATAACCGATAAGATTTCGAAACCGTAGTGTCCATATGGGTGATCCCTGTCCGGGGGCTTTATGGAGATAGAGTAGAATGCATATGCTATTGTAGACGATAAGATATTTATCAACGAATCCAATCCGTCAGCTAAAAGTGCAATGCTTCCCGAAACTAGGCCTCCAACGATTTTTATTATAGATGAAACCATGGAAAGAGCAGGGCAAATCCAGGTTTCAAGATCTCTCCACATATTTCAACACATCACTCCATTAAGCTGATATTCATTCTTAAGAGATAGCTACTTAAAACGTTAGCGCATTAAATGTAGAGAACTTTTTATTTTCAAGTCGGATCTTTATTGTTTTCTCATGTTCCAAACTTCATTGAACCCTTATGAAAAATGTTGAAGAGACCATGATAATTGGAGTTTTTAAGCAATATCCAAAATTTATATTAGGGTGTTACCTACTCTAAAAGTATAGTAACATTATAGGGGAATTGTTATGAAAAAAGCAATTCCAACCATTATACTTGTCATACTCTTAATAGCGTTCTTAAATACATCGCATGTAGCATTAGCAAGTAATGATAAGCCTCTAGTTGTCTGTACGACAAGCGTTCTTGCAAGCATAGTTAGGGATTTGGCTGGTGAAAGCGTTGATGTGAAGTACATAGTCTCGCCATCGTTATGTCCAGGCCACTACGATGTTAAGCCGGGGGATGTTGAGACTATTAAGAGTGCCGATCTAATACTTGCCCACGGCATGGAGTGGAAGTTTGGGTGGCTCAAAAGCTTGGTTGAAGCTGCAAATCAAACTGGAGAACTAAAAGCCTACATAGCTAATGTTACAGGTGCTTGGAATACTCCTCCTGCACTTAGGAGTATGTATGAGAAGGTTGCATCTCTCTTATTCGAGGCTTTAGGCTTAAATGTCTCAGCCAATTTAAGCAAGTGTTTAAGTGCCATTGACAATGTAGAGGCAGAATTGAGGAACATAGCCAGGGAGAATGAGTTCAATGAAACCCCTGTAGCATGCATGTTGTGGCAGGAGAGTTTTGTGGAGTACTTGGGATTCGATGTCGTAGCATCCTACGGTCCTCCAGAGAAGCTTTCAGTCAAGGACATAGAAAATGTCGAGAAAAATATCACAGAGCGGGAAGCGAAGCTTGTAATAGATAATATGCATAGTGGTGTCGATATAGGTGAAAAGATATCTGAGGACACCGGTGCAATACATGTCATACTAATAAACTTCCCCGAATCCGTCGTAGGCGTTAGCAATATTACCGATATGATGTTATACAATGCCCGCATCCTAGCGGACTCGCTCAAGTACTACGAGTATAAGGCTGAAATAGATGTATACAAGGCCGACGTAAATCTTTGGAGAGGTGCAACCATAGGCGTAACCTTATTAGCAATAGTGGAGGGAATAGCACTAGTACTCCTCGTGAGGAGGAGGATTAGTGGGTAGCGGACTCGAGGAAGTCAGAGTTAAGAAGACTCTGACTCTAAATGATGCAGCAGCACTACATGGACATAAAGGACCGTTCCTAGTACTAGGGTATAAGATAGGGGAGTACGCGGTTAACGTCCTCAACCCAATCGACGAACTAGACATTGAAACTAAAGCATACATACCATTCGAACCCCCATTTTCCTGCATCCTAGATGGACTCCAGTGTTCAACTAAGTGCACGCTGGGGAAGAAGAATATCGAGTGTATTAATAGTAATGAAATGATGATGGAATTCAAGCGTAAAAGTAATGGTAGGAAGCTAAGGATATGGCTTAAGAAAAGTGTTGTGGAGAGATCGTTGAAATGTGGGGATTTAGGAAGAATAGTAGAGGAATTGGAGAAGACACCTGTAGGGTTCCTAATAGAGAAGATAGTAGTGGAGTAGCGGTTCTACTCAGTAATGTTTCGACAGCCTACCCTAGAAGCAAGAACCCGGCGCTCATTAATGTTTCGCTAGAAGTAGAGTATAATACTTTAACTCTAATAACTGGACCTAACGGAGCCGGCAAGACTACACTTCTCGAGCTAATACTTGGATTCCTTAAACCTCTGACGGGTGTAATAAGGGTTCTAGGATTTAAGATGCCCAAGGATTCTAGGAAAGTGAGAATGCTTTCAGGATACTTGATGCAGGACTTCATGAAGTCTCCGAGGGAAACTTATACTGTCATGCAGGTTGTCTCAATGGGCTTAGCTGCGTATAAGGGTCCTCTAACCCCACTAAATGAGAAGGACCTAGAGGCTGTGAGGTGGGCTATTAAAGCAGTTGGATTAGAGGGATTGGAGGAGAAACCTATAGGAATTCTAAGTGGAGGTCAACAGCAGAGAGCTTTTCTTGCAAGAGTACTAGTTAGGAAACCTAAGCTCATACTATTAGATGAACCCTTTTCAAGTCTGGACCCTGAGGGTAGGAAGACTATTTCGGAGATAATAGATAATGTGAGGAGAAAACTTAAATCCACCGTTATAGTAGTGAGCCACGATATTTCTCCTATAATCGAGTATGCGGATAAAGTTGTTGAGATGAAGAGTGGAAGAATAGTGGGGGTGCGTTGAATTCCAATAGCACTATTATTTTTAGAGGCAATTACCGCTGCTTCACTAGCCGGAGGTATCTGCGGGGCTCTAGGAGCATACTTGAGGAGGCTAGGACTGTTAACACTGTGCTTCACAGTGGCTCACGCAGCATTAGCTGGAGCATCTGTTTCGATAATTGCATCGACTCCTCCCGAGGAAACAGCTTTCGCGTTCAGCATAACCGCAGCCCTCTTAGTAGAACTCCTCTATAGGAGGCTGGGAGTTGAGAGAGAAGTTATATCCATGTGTACTTTCTCCTTTTCGTCAGCAATAGCTATGATAGCTGTGTACATGGCTCCCTCCGTCACGCTGACCTCTGAGACCGCCTCTCTAATATTGTGGGGAAGTGTCTTAGCTGTTACTCCAGCAAAAATAGTGTTGTTAGTGTTTCTAGTAGTATCACTAGCTGTCTACGTTTTATCCTTCAAGCTCGAAATAGATTCCCTATTATTCGACGTAAAGCTTGCCGAAGCCGAGGGAGTGAACGTTACGCTTCACGCAACTATACTCATACTTCTAACAGCTATGGCAATATCGATAATACTAAAACTTACAGGAGGGTTCCTCGTATTTTCCCTGCTATTTAATCCTGTAGTAGCTGTTGAGAGACTGTCATATAGGAGACAGCCGCTTCTAGGAGCTTTAGTGGGGGGATTATCTGGGCTTCTAGGCGTTGTAGTCAGCTACTTCTTCGACACACCTGTTGGAGCAACTATTTCCATGATGGCAAGCATTATGCTTATTTTAGGCGTCACGTCATCAAGTTTACTCGAGTACCACAGAACTAGGAGGATGAAAACTTATGTCTCGACGTAGGGAGGCAGAGTTTGAAATACGTTTTAATCCTATAGGAGTAGTCCACACTAGCTCGAGTAGGGAGGAGGTGAAGAGTTCTTTCGATGGAGTAGACGGCTGGATTGAAATCTACAGGGAATACGAGGATGGACTTGAGGGCTTAGACGGCTACTCTCACATAATAATAATAGCGTTTCTACACGAAACCACTGCGGAGCAGAGGAAGGTTTTAAGAGTCAAGCCTAGAAGACTCGCTAGACTGGGAATAAGACTCGACGACATACCCGAGGTAGGGGTGTTCTCCACGGATTCACCGCATAGACCAAACCCCATTGCCTTGAGCATTGTGGAACTATTAGAGAGAAGGGGAAGAACATTGTTCGTAAGAGGATTAGATTTGTTTGATGGAACACCCGTCCTAGACATAAAGCCCTACACTTATGATAGAAGGATAACCTGTATAAGAGTGCCGGAATGGTACCAAATACTGGTTAACAGAGTTAAAGATTTCCTTGATAGAGAAATACCATATAGAACATTTAAATCAAGACACGCCACTGGTCAAATCTATAACATTGTGGAATTACCTTGCAGAAATCCCTGAAAACTCTTAGATGACATATCCTAAAGCCCACGGCAACGAAGTGATAGCGACCAAGTTAGCTGGGTGATTGAAGAGTCTTTGAGTAGGCGGGAAGATTTCTTATACAACCCGGGTCTGGAGCTAATAGGTTGTTGAAGTAGCTGTAGGCTCTTGCCCTACATCCACCGCACACGTATTTGAAGGAGCATTCTCCGCAATATGGTTCTAAAAACTCTCTACTCCTCAACTTTCTCAGCAAGCTACTTCCATTCCAAATACTAGCAAAGTCCCTCTCTCTAAGGGATCCCGTCTTCAGCGGTATGAAAACGCATGGAGTTACTTCTCCATCAGGCTGTATTGCACAATATAGTCTCCCGGCTCCACAACCACCTATGAATTCGGCTAGGGCCCTTATGGAAGACCCCCTGCTCGGAGGTGTGAAGTGTGTTGGAACTACGTCTACCCCCCCACTCAACTCTAATGCTACTCTAGCTAGTTGGGGCGCGGTTGAAAATACTTGTATCTTGCACCTCCTAGATTCATAGTATACCTCCTTCAAGACGCCCTCCCTTTCCTCCGGGGATAGGTCTAGAAACGTTATTTCACTACCTCTGCCTACTGGCACGAAATTAAAGAATACTACCCTGTCCACTCCAAGCTCCTCTGCTAGCTTGACCATTTCGTGGACCTCTCTATAGTTAAGTTTAGTTAGGGTCATAGCTATTCCAGTGGTCATGCCTTCCTCGATACAATTCTTTAAGCCGCGGACTGCCAGATTCCATGAACCCTTGACTCCACGGAATTCATCGTGTACTTCGGGATTTACGGAATCTAGACTTACCTCGACGTATTTAACTCCAGCCCTCTTAGCCTTCGAAGCGAAAGACTTGTCCGCAAATTTCATTCCATTTGTCGCAACGCTGACATATAGACCTCTCCTAGAAGCTTCTCCAGCTATCCTGAGGAAGTCTGGATGTACCGTGGGTTCTCCTCCGCTAAATGCTAGTGCTGCAACACCCGCTCTGTCGAGCTGGTCTAACACTTTTAGTTTTTCATGCAAGTCCAGCTCATTCATGAGGGGGTTGCCCGCAAACTGATAACAGTGCTTACACTTTAGGTTACACATATTAGTGAAGTTCCATACCACTAGGAATGGAGCTGGGAGTTTTTGGGGTACTGAGATGCCGTAGAGTGCTATCCCTCTAAAAATTGCCGCGATACCCCTCCTAACAGCCTGGTCCCTTAAAGCCTCTCTTAACATGGAGACATCCGAGTGGGATATCATGGCTGAGAAGCGGATTATTGAAGAGATAAGGTAGTAGTCTAATAGACATGTACTTGAAGGAGCGGATTTATGGGGATTGGAATTGGAGAAGTAGGATAGGGCGTGTTCTAATCTACTATTGTAGCCATGGGGGCAGGGTGAAAGCATTTTCTTGATTAGAAGTCTTGAGAGGGTGTTTCCCAAGGCGATTCTCGTAATCCTCACTATATCCGATTCCAATGACATAATCTCTACCCTCTGTAGCTCGTGCTACATCGAATATTCCTTTTTTGAATATAGAATTTAAACAGCGAATATTTAACTCTTCCCGTAATAGATTGTTTGGAAATGTTAGCTGAAAGTAGACTTGTAGAGAAGCGTTATTGATGCTAGCTGGGTTATAAGAGCGTATAGTGCGGAAATCTCCACAAGCCCGCTGTCCAATAAGAGACCGTAAACGTATCCGCTGACAAGGTATCCGAGACCATAGAGGGAATTGAATATTCCATACGCTGTCCCCCTGACTCCTACTGGAACAGTGTCTGAGACCGCTGCTCTATACGTAGACTCCTGCATTCCAAGTATTATGCCGAAGACTATAGATGCCACTATGATATTCCATAAACCTCCTGTAACAGCTAGTATTGGAGGTATTATGGACAAGGCGAAGGGGATTACCAGTATTTTCATGCCGAAAACGTCGTACGCATAGCCAGATATGATGGCGGAAACAGCGTCTACAGCTTGAACAAATAGGTATAGGAGAGGAATAGCCCACGAGGCCATTATTGGGGAAGCCTTATACAATATTAATAGTATGTGGATAAGCCCCAACGTATTGAAGAATACTGCCATAGTATATATTTTAAATCTTAACGGCAATTTAGCCCCCTTCTCTCCACCCCTAGCAGCGGCACTTGGCACCATTGAAGACGTGTACGTTTTAAGGTTGGAATAGGTGAGTGTTAACACCAGCATTAATATCGCGTAGGGTATTATTAAGACAATGAAGGAGTTACTGTAGTTGCCTGTGACGAGCAATGTTAATGCTACTATACCCGGTCCTAAAATGGCTCCAATCTGGTCTAGGAGTTCGTGGAGACCGAACGCCTTTCCAGACCCTACACTACTACTTATTACTGAGAGGAGGGTGTCTCTAGCTGGAGATCTAAGCGCTTTAGCTATTCTCTCCACTAAAATCAATATTATTGCTATTTGCCATAAGTTGGCGAAGGCCAGTAGGGGGATCGACACTAGGAGTCCGTAGCCTAGGAAAACTAGGAGCCAATAAGTTCTCTTCACGTCCGCTATGTATCCGCTTACGAGGCGAAGAGCATATCCTAGGAAGTCTCCTAGACCTCCAACTACTCCTACTACCACAGCAGTTGCCCCAAGGGTTTCGAGGTATGGTGATATTATTCCACGAGCACCCTCATATATGATGTCTCCTAGAAGGCTTATTAAGCCGAAAGAAATTATCCCCATGTACGCTATTCTCTCCACACTCTTCAAGACAATCCCCTTCACTACAGCACGTTCGAAATAGCCTTCTTATACCTCTCTATACTAATCGTTCTTATAGGATCTATCCCCCTCTTCTCAGCTAGCACTATTGATACTAGCCCAGCTATCAGGCTACCATAAACTAATTGGGATAAAAGATTTTCTCCAATACACTCCAGTACTTCAACTCTAAGTCCAATACTTTTATAGTACTCCGCCGCGTAGTCAAGCATATGGTTAGAGACCTCGTCTCCCCCTTTTCTAGACCTCAATATTATGGCAGTGTATTCCCTAGAGTAGGGCATCTCCCATCCAACAATATCATTGTGACCCCATTCTGGAACAACTTCGACTTTCACGGGTATCTTAGAGTTCTCGTTTAGCTCGTTTTTAAATCTTAAAGCAAGAGGATAGTAATCGGTGTAAGATATTATTATCGGCATTTTGCCCTCAATACTCTCTACAATAGAGTCTACTTTACTCCAGTCAACGGGCCTCCTCAATATATCAATAGAGTCCTTAATGTTCTCTTCCGAAACAATCTCTATACTGACTTTGTTTAAAGATCCTAGTACAGAGTACAGCATTGCTGGGAGAGAAGCTCTGGGGACGAGGCCTTTAACTAATGGTATGAATGCCACGTTTTTCTCGGAAGCCAGCTTCTCTAATGTACCATTTGACGAAAAAGCCAGTATGTTCATTTTCCTCATCAAAGCTTCATTAAAACACTTAATTGTTTCACCAGTATTCCCAGAATAGCTTATGCAAACTAGCAGGTCTTCCCCAGAAGCCCAGCTTGGAAGTTTATAGTCTTTAACAACTACTACTGGTATATTTAATTGATAGTTTCCTAGGACTTTGACGTAGTCTCCGATAATACCTGAGCCGCCCATCCCAGCAAAAACGATGCACCTGGGCTTAGGGTATTTAGGGAGATCGATTTCCCTTACTATTCTTAAAGCCTCTTCTGCCTGTTTAAACCAGTTCAAATAGATTTCACGCATGCTCACACCTTATACTAGAAATAGGAAATGGCCTAGCTATTATATATTGTACTACAAAATGATTAATAGAATTACTCCTGAATCGCTACAGATATTTAATGGGATTCAGAGTGTCGTCGTGCTCTCAGCTACTTCCTGGCGAGCTGGCAATTATAAATATTCTATTTAATATAATGTTATATGGGAATGGTGCTGCTAGAATGCTTGAGGGCATAGCGGAGCTACCATTACATGAAGGCCATGTTCCACAGTGGTTGATAAGACTTATGAAGAGGCTTTCTAAGGCATTAATAGAGGTTCTTGTAATCGAGTACGGACCTCGTAAAGTTGTTGAGAGGCTCAGTAACCCTCTATGGTTTCAGGCGTTCAATAATATCATAGGTATGGACTGGGATAGTAGCGGTTCAACTACTGTGACAACAGGTATTTTAAGAGAGGTTTCATGGAAGAGTGATCTGGGGATACTTGTTTTGGGAGGTAAGGGTAGGAGAGCTAGGAGGATTCCCGAAGAACTTGAGAGGGCTGTTGAAAAGCTGGGTTTAAGCGATGAATATGTTAAACGGTTGAGAGATGTTTCGAGGATAATAGCTAAAGTAGACTCCTCTCTCTTACAAGATGGTTACCAGCTTTACCATCAAGCACTTATTTTGTCTGAGGACGGTTCTTGGAGCATAGTACAGCAGGGCATGAACATTGAAGCTAGGATGGCCCGTAGATATCATTGGTTTTCTGAAGGTCTAAGAAGCCTTGTTGAGGAGCCGCACAGGGGCATTGCATGCAGTAGGAGGGAGAACAGGATTATCAATTTAGTTGCGTCTGAGAGTAGGAGGGTTAGATCAATAATATTGGATCTCCTCAAAGAACCCCCACGGAAAACCCTTAATCTCATAGGTGAAGCATACAGGGTGTCCAAAGGATATAGGAGTATTCTTGAGTGGACTACACACGCGAGTAAAGTTGTCATATTGAAAAAAGATAGATTAGCCTACTATAAGCCTCTGCCAAACCCCCTCAAACTTAAGGGGATCCTTGAAAGCGCATACGAGTTGAGACCTAGGAGGCTAGAAGAAGCTCTCCTCATTAAGGGCTTAGGCCCCGAAACTATTAGAGCACTTGCTCTAATATCTGACCTAATATACAGGGAGCCCCCCTCCTGGAGAGACCCTGCTAACTATCCCTACGACCCATTTAAATACGCATATGCTTTCGGAGGAAAAGACGGGGTACCCTATCCTATTAAAAGGGAGGAAATGGAGAGGATTCTAGAAATGCTGGAGAAAGCTGTTGATGAGGCCAAGCTTGAGGGAGGAGAGAGATCCATGCTTATTAGGAGGCTTAGGTCCATGAGAAACAATCTAGAACGTTATGAAAACTGTTGATCCAACATGCAGGCTTTTTGTAGAATTATTATAATTGGATTTCTAGCTTGTGAACAGATTTATATGTGCTATTGCACGTAATCTAAGCGGTGAAACACTTGTATAGAGGTGGACCCGGCAGGGGTATGGGTAGGGGAGGGTGGATCCAACCACCTTCAGGCATGCCCCAAATACCATTACCCCCAAACACGTATAGGGTAGTTACTACAACAATGGATGATAGGGGAGTGGAGTCACTTATAGCTCAACGCTTTACTAGAGCTCCGTTCATAATGGTGATCGATATTGTAGATGGTAGAGTGGTCAATGTCCAAGCCTTCTCGAATCAGTTCGCTAATTACCCCAGAGGAGCTGGGATAATGTTTTCACAATGGATAGCGTCTATTGGTGCTAGAGCAGTACTAGCTTCAAACGTTGGCCCGAATGCAAGCTACGTTCTCCAGCAGGCTGGCATAGCAGTGCACATAGTGCCTCCTGGAACAAGAATTATTGATGCTCTAAGAAGTTTAGGCATCGCGAGGATGTAGTTCTATGGAGATCGTTGTAGCAAGCGGTAAAGGTGGAACTGGTAAAACGTTCGTCTCCTCGAATCTAACTTATTTTTTGAGGTCGCTTGGAGCTAAAGTGGTTGCTGTAGATGCTGATGCAGAAGCCCCGGACCTCCTCCTAGCCCTGGGAGGAGCTTCCGAGAATGTTTATTCGAGAGAAGTCTATAGGTCGCGTAAAGCTGTAATAGACCACGGGAGATGTGTCTCCTGCATGAAGTGTTTTGAGACTTGCAGATTCAATGCTATAGAGTTATCCAATGGCAAACCCGTTGTTGTTGAAGAGTACTGTGAGGGATGTGGTGCTTGCAGTATTGTTTGCCCAAGCAATGCTATAAGCTTTGTAGTTAAACGAACAGGTTTAATCAGCTGCGATGTTTCAAAATATGGAATTAAAGTTGTAACAGCCGATCTGGAAGTTGGTGGAAGAAATACGGGGGAACTGGTTTACATGGCTAAAGAAGAGGCGCATAGAATTGCTGATAGCGAGGGAGCGAAGTACATTGTTGTGGATGCTGCAGCGGGCATAGGGTGCCCAGTTATATCCAGCTTAGCTGGAGCAGACATATTGATAGTAGTAGTGGAGCCCTCACCCCAGTCGCTTAAGGGTGCCAGAAGACTCTTAGAAGTAGCGGAGTCTTTTAGGACAAGAAACCTCCTCATATTAAACAAGTACGATTTAAACCCCAATTTCTCCGAAAAAGTTGCTTCAACACTTGGAATAGAGGTTTTAGGTAAAATACCCTACGACTACACTATTGTGAAAGCATATGCTAGCATGACACCATTTTTAGCCTATAGTAGTGGGGGGAGAGCTCTTAAACCACTCGTAGAATCCTTTAGAACACTCTATGAAGGTGTTTTAAAGTGACAAAGATAATTACTGTTGCCGGGGGGAAGGGTGGGACAGGTAAGACGACGGTTGCAGTAAACCTGTCTTATCTCCTATCCAAGAGGGGGAAGACGATTTTAGTTGATGCAGATGTGGAGAATCCATGTGTTCCCGCAACTATAGCTGGGAGGATCGTAGTTAATAGAATTGTTGAAGTTAAAGGCTTTAAACCTGTATTCGATTACGGGAAATGCGTTAAATGCGGTCTATGCGTTGAAAAATGTCCAGAACACTCCTTAACTATGCTGCCCAGTGGAAGAATAATTTACTTTGAAACCCTCTGCTCAGGATGTAGTTCATGTATGCTTGTTTGCCCAGCGAACGCTATATCTGAAGGTTATAGATTGGAGGGATTGTTTAGGTTTGGAAGAGCCTTAGACACCATGGATGTTATTGTAGGCGAGATCGTTCCGGGCAATAGGAGAAGCGGAGTTCTCATAGCTAGGTTGATAGAGGAAAACTTGGAAAACTTTCGTAAATACGATTTCGTGGTAATTGATTCCCCTCCTGGAACGTTTGCAGGAGTATACTCAACAATAAAACATGCTGAAACAATTCTGGCCGTTACTGAGCCAACACCTTTAGGGGTAAACGATCTGAGGAAATTCATTAAGCTTGCTCGGAAGTACGGTAAAGAAGACATTAACGTGGTTGTAAATAAGTATGGAATACCGGGAGGTTCATATGAGGAAATAGAGCGCATAGTGGAGGAATTAGGACTCCGATTATTTAAAATACCTTACAGTAGAATAGTGTTCGATTCTGTAGTGCGGGGAGTACTAGTAGTGGAGGAGTACCCCGAATCCGATGCAGCGAAAAGTATAGAGAGGCTAGCGCTCGCACTCTCATAAGTAGCTTGAAACATATATTCCAGTAAAACTGCTATTAGCAATGGTTAAAGGAGGTGCTGGACCGAGTAAAATACTCCATGGATTACTTGCGGCAAGCTCTCTATAAAGAGAGCAATGTCTAAAATGTCCTCTCAAATGTTTTCGCCAACTAGCACCTCAAATACTGGCGGGTTCTCAGCAACTATTTTAACACTTAAACCCTTTTTCCTAGCTATAACTCTTATAGTTTCCACAGGGATCCTCCTAGAATCCGTGATAACTTTTATGATTTCCCCTTTCCTGAGAGTCTTAACAGCTTTCTTTAGCCTTACTAGAGGGTGTTCCGTACATCCTGGGGGAGGCCTCCTTAAATCTATTATAATAATTTCCTCTTCCAATGGAGAAGTTTCCATCGCCTACTCACTCCCCATTCTCTTATACATTAACTCCACGATCCTCTCCTCCCCTAACGCCTGTAATTCTTCTCTTGTAAGTTTCTCGGGAAGCCATTTAGACTTGACCTCTCTACTCTTATAGTATTCTCTAATAGCTCTTCTAAGCGCTCCAACTGCTAGTATGCCGCAGTGATACTTTATTGAGGGTAATCCGCCTAGTTCATCGGATACGTTTTTCCATGAAATATTCCATGCTTCTTCAAGGCTTAATCCCTTTATCATCTCGGTTAGAATGCTGGCTGTAGCTATGTTAGCTGCACAACCATAACTCTCGAAAGACGCTCTAACAACTGTTTCCTTCCCATCATCTATTTTCAAATATATTGCTATCATGTCTCCGCATGCAGGGCTACCTGCAATAGCTTTCACGGAGGCATCATCCATGTAACCCATGTTCTTGGGGTTCCTGAACAACTCTATTATTTTATGTGAGTGCGGTAAAGGTATTCTAGTGGACATTCTTGGCCCTCCTTGGCTTTATTGAGCTTATCCTCCTTAACCTATTAATTGATTCTTGTAACACCTTCAAAGTATACTCCACGTCCTCGGGGCTATGATATCTAGAAAGTTTGAACAGTATGCTTCCATGGGCCTCCTCGTGTCTCCTACCTATGGCTAAGAGGGCGTGGCTTGGTTCTAAGACTCTACTCGTGCAAGCACTCCCGCTCGAAACATATATTCCGTTAAGGCTTAACTCGATTGTTATAGCCTCTCCCTCAACATATAGGAAACTGACGTTGAGATTATCTACAACTCTCTTCTCCCCTAATAGTCCGTTTACGAGTACTTCCTGAATTTCATCGAGTATCCCATTCAATAGCCTTTCTCTAAGCTCTTTAACATAAGTTACCTGCTTATTGAAGTCCCTGTAAACAAGCTCGGCAGCTTTATGGAACCCCACTATAGATGGTACATTCTCTACTCCCAGCCAAAGCGTTTGAGTGCTCAGTGCTCCATGGATTATTTTCTCGACTTTAACTCCATTTCTCACATATAGTGCACCTGCGCCTTTAGAAGCCAGTATTTTATGGTTGCTTAAAGTTAGCATGTCGACTCCAAGATCCTCAACGTTTATTGGAATCCTGCAATAGGCGTCAGCTGCATCAGTGTGAATAAGGGTTTGGGGATTAATTTCTTTAACAATTCTGCTTATCTCTCTCAAAGGCTGAATTGAACCTATTTCGTGGTTTACCAGTTGAATGCTGACTAGTACAGTGTCTTTGTCTATGAGTATTTCAAGAATATCTAGGTCCACTATTCCTTCTTCGTCCACAGGTACTTGAACCACTTTAAAGCCCAGTTGTTCCAGACTATTTGCCGGTAAGAGTACACTGAAGTGTTCTATGGCTGAGATAATTACCTTTCACTTCTTCCCTCCAATAGTGCTTCCAATTATTGCGAGATTATTCACCTCAGTACCACTATGTGTGAAGAATATTTCATCTGGTGAAGCATTTATGCTGCTTGCAATGAACTCTCTTGCTTCTAATAGAGCTTCAAGAGCCTCCCATCCCGGTTTATGAGTTATGGATGGATGACCATATCCTCTCTCATTGAAATACAGTATCATAGCTTCCAATACTTCCCTAGGAACCCATCCACTATTTTCCAGGTCGTAGTATACTTCCCTCGTAGGCTTTCCATGAACTCTCAATAACTCCCTTATCTTAGCTGACTCACTCATAAAATTATCTCTACTCGAATATACATATATAACACTGTTACAAATATCTTTCTAAGAGGAGGTACAGGAATATTGGCTTTAAACCCTCATTTAATTAGAAGAGACTTCCCCATCTTAAATAGGAAAATCTACGGGAAGAAAATAATCTACTTGGATAATGCTGCAACATCTCAAAAACCATTACAGGTCATCAACGCTATTAAAAAATTCTATGAGACAAATAACGCGAACATACATAGAGGCGTACATAAGTTAAGCGATGAAGCAACAGACTTATACGAGAAAGCTCGGGAGACTGTAGCCTCCTTCATAAATGCCGAGAAGTCTGAGAACATTGTCTTCGTTAGAAATACTACTGAGGCATTGAACTTAGTTGCATATTCCTGGGGCTTATTTAATGTTAATCCAGGCGATGAAATAGTTTTATCTATCATGGAACACCACAGCAACATGCTTCCGTGGATCAAACTTGCCGAAGTGAGGAACGCAGTAATTAAAATAGTCGATGTTGACGATTATGGAAGGCTCTCCATTGATGATCTAGAGGAAAAAATAACCGAGAAAACAAAGCTTGTGGCGATAACCCACATGTCAAACGTTACTGGGGTAATAAACGACGTAAAGAAAGTTACTAGAATAGCCAAGAGGCGGGGGGCAGTAGTGGTCGTCGATGGAGCACAAAGCGTGCCGCACATGCCAGTCGACGTTAGGAATATTGGAGCAGACTTCATGGCTTTCAGCGGCCACAAAATGCTTGGCCCAACTGGGATAGGAGTACTATATGTGAGTGAGGAGAGACTTAATGAAATGAACTGTTTTCTAACTGGTGGAGGAGTGATAAAGGAGGTGCACTACGTTAATGGAGGGATAAGCGTTAAATGGGCTGAGCCACCATGGCTTCTCGAGGCTGGCACACCTAATATAGCGGGAGCAGTTGGCCTAATGGAGGCAGTCAACTACCTTAGGAGTGTGGGATTGGAGAACATTAGAAGGCATGAAATTGAACTAGTAAAACACTTACTTGACAGGTTTGCAGACGAGTTCAAAAACATACGTTTATGCGGTCCCCTAGATATTGTGGATAGGGGTGGAATAGTATCTTTCACTATAGGCTTATTCGATCCCCACAGCACAGCTATATTCCTAGACAGTGAGGGAATAGCTGTTAGAAGCGGCTTCCATTGTGCACAGCCACTGCACGAAAAGCTAGGATTTACTAGGGGAAGTGTTAGGGCAAGCTTCTACATATATAATACTGTGGAAGAAGTTGATTTTCTAGTTGAAGCATTGAAGAGAATTGTCCAGTGAACTCTAAGCTTTATATTTGAGTATAACACTGTTATATAGGGTTAGAAATGAAAGCTGTTAAACAGAGAGCTAAGAGTGTTTCCAAACACCCTATCCCTGCTCGTAGATAACTGGCCAACACGCTTGTTAGGCTTGAAACAGAGTCGCATGGAGGTAAAGAGGTTTGGGCAAAGCTGGAATGCTATAATCCATTTAGTAAGAGCATAAAAGGATAGAGCAGTATGGGGTATGGTATTGAAGATGTTGGAGAAGAGGAGTCTAACAGAGGTCGTTATGGAGGCTACCTCAGGAAATGTGGGATTATCTCTTTTAAGCATTTGTAACATTCTAGGATTAAAATTCACTGCATTCATTTTCTCGACAACTCCTCAAGCAACTGAGACACTCTTGAAGACTTTCGGAGCAAATGTTATCAGAACAAACTATGAAACAATAAACCAGGAGTTCTGGAGAGAGGTCCAAGAGTATGCCGAGAGTACTGGTGCCATCAATTTAAATCAATTCGAAAACGATGCAAACTTCGAAATCCACTACAATACTACAGCAGTGGAAATATTGAAACAGTTGGAATCCATAGGTAGGAAACCGGACTATGTTTTTGCTGGAATAGGAACATCAGGGCATATAGCAGCTATTACTAAGAGAATTAGAGAGCGCTATGGTGGGAATGTGAGAGTTATAGGTGTTCAACCAGCTAGAGGATGCTCTATTCCTGGAATCAAGAGGGTTGAAACTAAGCCTAAGTGGATAAGGTGTGTGAGCGTAGATGAAGTGGTTGATGTAAGTAGAGCCGAAGCCATTGAGGGTACCATAGATTTGGCTATTAGGGAGGGTATATGTTGGTTTGAGCTCTGGAGCAGTCTATTCAGCCTACAAGAAGAAAGCCGGTATTAGGGGAACCTGTGTTCTAGTGTTTCCAGATGATGCTTTCAAATACGTTGAAGTATTCGAGGAATACTTGGCTCTTTCCAGACACCGCTTAGGTTTCAAGTGATTTTAATTTGTTAAGACTCTCTTAATGCTGTGAGTGCATGCTGATGTTACATGTTTGCCTAGTTTTCTACTCTCATAAACACTATTGGTCAGAGGAATATAGCGAGAACCAAGCTTCATCCTTATCTCAGTTTCCTCATTGCTCATCGGCTCAGTTCGAGGAGAAGTCCGAAGTGTTCAAGGGAGTTTTGGAGAGAAGGGAGAGAACGATCAGAGAGCTAGGGTTCTGAAAGATTATGTGGGAAACGGCATGAGGGTGATGAAGGGGAGACGTGGAAACTATCAAAAAACTTGGATCCTAACAATGAGTGTTGAAGCACTTGGTATAGTTGAGTATCGTGGAGGCTTTCATCAGCGACTTGAAGGGAACTCCCATGCTCTCTATTCTACTCCTAGCACCCTGCTCTCTATCAACTACTACAACAGCTAAGATGGGCTCACCACCCTCGCTTCTAATAACATTTATAGCCGATGCAATGGAGCTTCCGGTAGTTGCCACATCGTCTACTATAATAACCCTCAAATTCTTAACGAATCCTTCAACTATCTTCATCTCCCCGTGCTCCTTTCTCTCCCTCCTAACATACGCCATAGGCTTGTTAGTTAATACAGCCATATAGCATGCTAAAGGTATGCCTCCAGTCGCTATTCCAACAAATCCATCGCACTCATCGACAGGAGATATCTCCAGCAATCCCTCTACAATTAGCCTAAATAATCTGGGTATACTCGGTACCGGCCTTAAATCTATGTAGTAAGCGCTTTTGATTCCACTTGTGAGAGTGAATTCTCCGAATTTGACTAGACCGTGTCTAAGCATAGATTCCACGATGTATTTTAGACGGTCGTCATCCAATTTAATCGCCTTTAATTGAACTAGTATTTCAAACTATTAATTTAACTGTTGTCATGTTCTAGCCGTAGATTTTAGCTATTTTCCGCCTAGGATTATCCGAATACGTTATGAGTCTACCTACGATCTCGTAATCAGCACCTGCTTCCAACGCTGTTTTAGGTGCAGCTCCTTGAGGTCCTATTCCAGGGGACAATATTTTCAGTCTGACTCCAACAATTTTCCTGATTTTACGTATTATTTGGGGTCTAGTTGCAGGGGCAACAACTCCCCATACACGTGCATTCTCGGATATTGCTATTAAGTTCTCTAGGTGCATGTCTATTAGTTCCATGGAGCCTGGATGACTCATGGAGACCACTGTTATCAGTTTCATGGACATTTCACTACATGTTTTAGAGAGTTCTCCCAGTCCACCTGCTAAACCTATGAAGGCGTGGGCTATTATTGCATTATATCCTACTTCACTCACTCTCTTCAATACTTCAGACATTATGAATCCTATGTCGGCAAGCTTGAAGTCCGCGATCTTTAGTTCACAGCTTCCCATAGCGTCTGCAAGCTCCTTCAAACCTCTCAAACCCACGTCTAAGAGTAGGGGGAGACCGATCTTGTAGCCCGCAACAATGTCTGCTGTAGACTCTATTATCCCCTTGCACCATTTTAATGAATCCGCTCCTCTAGGAGGGTCGAGCGCTATTATTACGTCTCTAGCTTTGATGGCGTCCACCCCTACGTTACTCGCTCAATATTATCTCGGTAAGGTAGTCTATTAGCTCTCTTATAGCATCCTTATTGATCTCGTACATTCTTATCTTCTTATAGCTCCTACACTTCACTATACCTAGACTCCTCATTAAGGCTAGGTGGTGGGAGATTAGGGTGCAGTCCTTATTCAGTATTCCTGCTATCACACATACACAGTGCGGTCTCCTCATAACTGCGAGCATTTTCAGTCTCAAGGGATTAGACAAACACTTCATCAGTAAAGCCGCTTTCTCCAACTTCTTATTTGAGGGCACCACTATTTCTTCCTCTAATCTATCCTCGTACGAGGATATTACATCCTCATGGTTCTTATAGTTTATTAATACGTCTTTCACCTTCAATATCATACCCTCCCCACCCAGTGTAGCCAATGAAATTCTTTTAAACATTTCACCACATTTACCCATGGTCGATCACGTAAGTCTTAAAAGGAGAATCCATTACTTTGTAATGTTGATCAACAACCATGCTGCTTGCGGTGTATGATTATTGAAGGAGAGAGTGTTGATAGTCGATCCCATTAGGAGCGGTGGTGTAGTACCTGAGAGTGTGAAGAGAAGTCTTCTGGAATATTTGAATGGCTACTCTGTTTGCATGTACTGTCCAGGAGATTTACACAAAATAACTAAACCAAATATTAAGAGACTTATTCAAGTAGATCTCCCGGAGTTCATGGGGGCAGATGTTGTGAGACTAGTGCACGGTGCGAGAGAAGCATTTTTCACAGTATTCTACGCCTTATTCAAGGAACATGTTTTGACGCGGGGTGATAGGGCCCCAGTTATAGTTGTTGATGGAAATACACATTACTCTCTGGAGCTCGCGGCAGAGAGGTCTCTTCTGAAAATTATTGAAACGGAGACTTCTGGTTATCCATTGTTCAAAGTTGGTCTAGAACATTATGAGGAGGCTTTAGAGTCTGTTGTGGAGGAACACGGTAAGCCCCCTCTCGTAACATGCATAACATATCCCGATGGAAAATACGGTAACTTCCCCGATAACATTAAGGGAATAATTAAATTAGCGAGGGAACATGGTAGCTATACTCTAATCAACGCAGCTTACTCCATTGGAAGAATGCCCGTGAGCTTAAGGGATCTTGAAGCAGACTTCATCGTTGGGTCGGCACACAAGTCTATGGCGTGTTCAGGACCCTTGGGAGTACTTGGAATGAGGGAGGAAGCGGCAAGTTTAGTATTGAAGAGAAGTGTTCGCCATCCATCAAAGGAAGTAGAGTTGCTTGGCTGTACCGTTAGAGGTCTGCCTGCAGTATGCCTCATCATGGTAATGCCTTATCTGAGGAGGAGAGTTAAGGAGTGGGAGAGAGTAGTCGATCTAGCTAGATACTTCTACGAGAGAGCTGAGAGAGAGCTGGGGTTAATGCTTTTGGGAGAGAAACCACATAGCCATGACCTACTTCACTTCGAAACACCTGCTTTCTACAAGATTTCCCTAAAACTGAGAGACAGGTTTTTCTTATACAAAGAGTTGAAGAAGAGAGGCATTATTGGAGTTAAGCCTGGAATAACGAAGAGAATTAAATTGAGTACTTACCTACTTAATAGGGAAGAGGTAGACTACGTTCTAGACAGTCTAAGAGAAATATTGGAGTTAGGTGAAGGTGACTAATGTGAAACTTGATATCCAAAGAATTCTAAGAGACTTGGATAAAGAAGAGTTCACTACGGTTTGGGGAAATTATTCTGAAATAATTCCTAGAAAAGGAGGCAAATTAAAGCTTCCTGAGACCGAGGGCAAGCCCAGCATACTGTTAGAAGTGCTCTTCAAAGTTAGGAAAGCGCTTCTGAACTTAGGGTTCGAGGAAGTGGTCAATCCAATATTCATAGATTCCTCTGAAGTATATCGCCAATATGGTCCTGAAGCCCCTATAATACTTGACAGAATATACTTTCTAGCAGATCTCCCAAGACCAGACATAGGGTTAGATAAGAAGACCGTTGAGAAAATTAAAGCGATCTCCCAGAACATAAATTTGAGAGTACTTCAAGCAGTTCTGAGGGAGTACAAGGAGAGGAAAATAAGTTCTGATGACCTCGTAGGCGAGTTGAAGAAGAGACTACATATTGAAGACCACGAAGCTCTCAAAATACTCGAACTTTTCGAACCCCTAATAAAGCTCACCCCAATACCGTCATCTCTAACTCTGAGATCCCATATGACTGGAGCCTGGTTTTCTACAATATCGGAAATCTTGGAGTGGAGAGATCCCCCACTATACCTATTCTCAATAGACTGGGTTTTCAGGAGGGAACAAAGAGTTGATGAATCCCACCTAAAGTATTATCATTCAGCCTCCATAGTTGTAGTTGATGAGGATCTTAGTGATGATATAGCTCACAGCTTGACTAGGATAGTGCTAGAGAAAATAGGTTTCAAGAAGTTCAAGACAGTGTTGAAAGATGATACAGCAAGATATTATGCCAAGGGCAGGGAGTGGGAGGTATATTTAGATTTCATGGGTGAAGAATATGAGGTTGGAACTTACGGACTATACTCTCCAATATCCCTAGCAAAATACGGCATACCCTACCCAGTCTACAACTTCGGTATAGGCTTAGAGAGGCTGGCTCAGGTCATAGTTGGTGAGAGAGATATTAGGAGAATCCTTTTCCCATACAAATACTTTAAGCTCAGCGATCAAGAAATAGCGGAGCGCATAAAGCCCTTAAGGAGGCCGGAGACGTCTAAGGGAAAACATATCGAGAGAGTGCTGCTGGAAAAAATATGGGAGCTAAAGGATAAAATTGGTCCATTCAAGGAAAAAATCTACGAGGATGAAGATGTTACGATATTCCTGTGGGAACCAGATCCTAAGCCGTATGCTGGTAAAGCAACTTTCAACAAGATCTATGTTAAGGACGGGGGCATTATCAGTAGCATAGAGGATATAAGCGGAGTGTACATTGGCCGCTATGTGGACTTTATAGTTAAAATGATAGCGTCAAGTATTGAGAGAGGGTTCAGGGGAGTTATTAGGGTTAAGTGGGCTAATGGTCCCTCGGACATAAACGTGCATATTCCAAGTAAGATAGTGAAATACATTAACACTATTGGTGGGAGAATAGATATTAAAGGACCTGTGTTTGTAGATGTGATAGTAGAGGACTCTACTAAAGAAAAGCTCAAAACATAATACTTTTATCGATTTCAGTTAACAAGTAGTTAGCACGATTTCAGATTATTGAGCAGATGGTGTCCATGATAGTAGACCTCCACGTCCACACAAAATTTTCAGATGGACTAATGTCACCTAGGGAAGTATTGAAGATAGCTAGGAGAATAGGTCTTTCAGGAGTAGCTATAACAGATCATGATACCGTAGATGGGTGCCTAGAGGCTATTAGAGCTAACGTGAGTGGAGATCTGTTAGTCGTTCCCGGAATAGAAGTTTCAACGCCTAGCGGCCATATTTTAGTGTACGGTTTACATGAAGCTCCGAGAAAAAATGTGAGTGTTGAAGAACTCATCGACTACGCTAGATCCCAAGGTGCAGTGACGGCACTAGCCCACCCCTTTGGAAAAGTGTTCTTCGGAAAATATCCAATAGTTGACTCGGAGATCGTCGAGAGGCTTGACTTGATTGAGGGGATTAATGGGAGAATTCCTATGGTGAGCAATAGGAAAGCTATAGCTTTAGCCCTCGCCTACGGGAAACCCGCGATAGGGGGGAGTGATGCTCATATTCCCGAGGAACTGGGAACTGCTGCAACATATCTCTTAGAGAACTGCGAGAATGTCGACGATTTTCTAGTCACTTTAAGGAAGGGTTTATGTAGACCTATTGGGAACACGAGTTTCACAAATATTTTGGGTGGAGTAGTTAGGAGATTTTATAGGAGAGTTCTCCTAACACTCAATATTATAACCCTCCGTTGAAATAATTATCCTAGTATAAGTCGAGTAGGTGGATGTGATAACTTTGACCTGGATTTACCTGAGACCTGATGCAATAAGTGTTTGGGAGAACAGTGAGGTTAGAGATAGACTTTCCTGGTATTACAGGGTTATGAGAGATTTGGCTCCAGCCAGATTCATAATATGCAAGCATATTCCAGTTGAACAGGATCCCTCCTCCCTCAGCGTAGAAGAATTGTGGAAGCAGCACGATAAGGCTGCAGAAGAGTTTTGGAAAATATATCGCGAAATAGATTCAGGCGAAATGAAACTGGAGGAGTTGGAGAAGCCTAAGTGGAGTCTCCTAGACGTTAAAGCCGAGCTAGCTAAGAGGATCATCGAATCTTGTAGGCTATGTGAGCATAGATGCGGAGTTAATAGGCTTAAGGGGGAGAGAGGATTTTGCAGACTCTCTTCCGAGACAATAGTTGACTCCTGGTTCCTACATTACGGAGAAGAAGCCCCCCTGGTCCCCAGCGGGACAATATTTTATGGAAGCTGTAATTTTAGATGCGTTTTCTGCCAAAACTATATGATATCCCAGGTGAAGCCGTTCGATGGTATTGTAGTTGATGAAAAACAGTTGGCCCTAATGCAGGAGGAGTTGAGGAGAAAGGGTGCTAGGAACATAAACCATGTTGGAGGAGAGCCAACTCCCCACCTTCACACGATAATCTCTTCAATGAAGCACTTAGATGAGAATACTCCTCAACTCTGGAATAGCAACATGTACTGTAGCGTTGAGGCAATGAAGCTGTTACTGGAGGTCATCGACATATGGCTACCTGACTTAAAGTACGGTAATAACAATTGTGCAAGTAGACTTTCAGGCATCAAGGGTTACTGGGAGATTGCATCAAGGAATATTAAGATGGCCCACGACCACGGAGACATAATTATAAGACACCTAGTCTTACCGAATCATCTTGAGTGCTGCACTAGACCAATTCTGGAGTGGATTTCAAAGAATTGTCCAAGATCCCTAGTAAACGTTATGGAGCAGTATAGACCAATGTACCTCGTACCAAGGTATCCCGACAAATACAAGGACATTGCTAGACCTCTTAAAGCAGATGAGATCAAAGAAGCGTATAAGATCGCCGAGGAATTGGGCATAGTATTCGAGCCAGTAAGCTAAGGTGATATTTGGAGATGGGGGAAATAACCATAGTTTTTTCGCCGGGAGGAGAGAAGAGAAGAATAGTGGTAGATGAATCGATGAGAGTCAGAGAACTCCTAAAAACGCTGCTTTTAGATGAGGAAAGCGTTGTAGTTGTTAGGGGGGATGAGGTATTAACTGAGGACAGAGTAGTTAGACCTGGAGAAATACTAACAGTTTTCAACGTTATGTCTGGAGGCTGAAAATTGAAATGTAAATATTGTAATGGAAAAGCTGTAATATATGTTAGGAGAACAAGGACACCGCTCTGCCCCAGCCACCTAGAAGAATACCTCATAAAAAATGTGGTAAAAGTCTTCAAGCACTATAGAATAGACTTGTCAAATAAGAAGATATTGATAGCGTTATCTGGCGGTAAAGATAGTTCAACTATGGCGAGTTTAATGAAGAAGCTTTCTGAAGTAGAAGACTTTGAGGTTGTCGGATTATACATCGACCTCGGCATACCAAAATATTCTGATTACAGCTTGAAAGCTGTAGAAAAACTTTCGAGAAGCCTCGATCTAGAAGTTAGAACAATAAATCTTAGGGAAGCCTTAGGCTTCAATATTTCCGATACCGGATTTAAGAGGAGGACTATTTGTAGTGCATGTGGAATAATAAAGAGGTATCTAATGAATTATGCTGCATTAGTCGATGGTTGCCAGATCATAGCGACTGGGCACACTTTAGACGACATAACAGCCTACATTCTCAAATCCTACATAACACAGGATCTGAAAAGTCTCGTAAAGTTAGGCGTCTACAATCCGCCTTTAAACAAGCTTATCCCCGGAAAAGTTAAGCCCCTCGGATACGTAAGTGAGAAAGAAAGTTTAGTTTACGTGTTATCATCGAATTACCCCTTCTACCATGAGGAGTGCCCATACGTCTCCCATGAAACCATAGAATTCCAAGCAAAGAGATTTCTCAACATGGTTGAAGCCAAGCATCCAGGCATAAAACTTTACATGCTTAGAGAATACGAGAAAAATAGGCAATTATACGAGAAGCTGGTGGAGTACCCACCACTAAGGAGATGTAAAATATGTGGTATGCCTTCTCAAAGAGAAGTTTGCTCTTTTTGCAGCATAGTAAAGAGAATTACTGGAAGCTATGATAGCGTTCTAAAAATGTGGGAGAATAATTTTCTCAGAATCATTTAAATTCTCAAAAACATTACAGAGACCTAAGATTTTAGGTGATCAGATATGGTCGACTACAAGGTTAAAGATATTAGACTAGCAGACGAGGGAAGGAGGCTTATAGAATGGGCTGAAACACTTATGCCGGTCCTCATGAGCATAAGAAGGAGGCTTAAAGAAAAAAAGCCTTTAGAGGGCTTAAAGATAGCGGCATGCCTACACGTAACAAAGGAGACCGCCGTCTTAGTTAGAACACTTAGAAGCGGTGGAGCACAAGTATCGCTTGCGGCAAGCAACCCTCTTTCAACACAGGACGAGGTTGCAGCAGCACTGGCCGATGAGGGTTTTAGAGTATACGCTTGGAGGGGAGAGAACAAGGAGGAATACTTCTGGTGTATAAGGAAGATACTTGAAGTTGAACCCAGCATAGTTCTAGATGATGGCGGAGATCTCCATGTCCTCGTTCACAGGGAATTCCCCGATCTAGCAGAGAGGATCCTAGGTGGCACAGAGGAAACCACTACAGGTATTGTAAGACTAAGGTCTATGGAGAGGGAGGGAGTTCTAAAATACCCTGTCATAGCAGTAAACAATGCTCTAACGAAGTTCTTATTTGATAATCGCTATGGGACAGGGCAAAGTAGCATAGACGGAATAATAAGGGCAACAAACATTCTCATCGCTGGAAAAAGAGTAGTAGTTGCAGGTTACGGATGGGTTGGCAGGGGGATAGCTATGAGGGCCAGAGGTATGGGGGCTCACGTAATAGTTACAGAGGTGAACCCCATAAGGGCGCTAGAGGCATTCATGGACGGCTTCGAAGTAATGAGCATGGAGGAGGCAGCTAGAATTGG
Source organism: Thermoproteota archaeon (assembly GCA_029258925.1). Classification (GTDB taxonomy): domain Archaea; phylum Thermoproteota; class Thermoprotei_A; order EX4484-217-1; family JAPDJV01; genus JAPDJV01. The sequence goes on from JAPDJV010000001.1 coordinate 29,019, forward strand.
AGACGTGTTCATAACAGCAACAGGCAACATTAAAGTCATAGATCGCCAGCACATAGAGTTAATGAAGGATGGTGCAATATTGGCTAACGCAGGACACTTTAACGTTGAAATAAACATAGATGCGCTCGAATCCCTAGCTTCCAGTAAGAGAATTGTAAGAAGAAATGTTGAGGAATACGTGCTTAAAGATGGAAGGAGAATATATCTTTTAGCTGAGGGAAGACTAGTAAACCTGGTTGCAGCCGAGGGACACCCAAGCGAAGTAATGGATCTATCCTTCTCAAACCAGGCGTTATCAGTAGAATACTTGAAGAAGAGCAGCGGATTATTAAGTGCAAAACTACACAATGTTCCGAGCGAAATAGATGAAATGGTTGCGAAAATAAAGCTGGAGTCTCTAGGGATAAAAATTGATGAGCTCACAGAGGAGCAGAGGAAGTATCTGGAAAGCTGGATTATTTAATGCAACAACTCTATGTGGCCTCTCTTGCTCCAATGCCCCATGTATCGGCTACCGTCTTAATACGTTTAACATATGTAAGTATTTTTCTAAGACGTTAATAACTTCGCAGAATCCCTTCTTAGACGCTTCCTCGACTATCGAGGCTAAAATGTCGTCCCCAATGACGTTTCTAATCCAAGAACCTAAATACCCTACCTTGATGTGTTGTAACAAAATCTCTTTGTCAACAAGTTTATACTTTGCAACGGCATATAATTGCTCAAGGTTTCTGACCCTGAGCGGAAGAGCTACTCCACTCTTGGGATCAGTGAACACGTAGCTTCTTTCAGTGCTTACCTCTGTTATTTGTGAAACCTTTTTCAAGGACTCCCTCAACATTAACCCTTTCTCCGTCAGCGAGTATTTTCCCCTCCCCTCAACCAAGCCCTCTGACATAAGCTTTTTAACGTATCTTCTAACAGTTGACTCGGAAACGCCTAGCCTGCTAGCCATTTCCTTTATTGACAACTGCTCTCCCTGATTTAAGACCATCAGAGTCTTGTACACTTCTAGTCAGCCTCCACAATCTGAATAATACAGTCACATATAGACTGCTTATAAGCTGTTTTCCCCATAATTTAATTATAAATCTTTCAGGAGTTTGCAGAATTCACTGCGATCCGTAAATGAACGTTCATGTTATTTCTCAAGAAAATGACTTTTCCCGTCAACACGTGGAGGAAGTGATGACACGCACAGCTCTCGCTTTAAATATTATCTTAATTAGCTGGCGCTTTTCGCTTCAACTCCTCCCAACGATATCTCGATTTCAATCTTATTCACCGTAGATGGAATTCCCTTCAACGTCCTTACGAGAGATCCTATAACTTCTAAGAACACTTTTCTAGGATAGGGGGAGAGCGGAATCGTCTTATTATTGACTACCAGCTTTACATTCCATAATTCCGTTAGTTCGCTTGGGTTTAAGTTACCTCTTAAAGCAGCTAGTGCTAGCGATCTATTATCACCGTACTCAAGCCTTTTAACTAATGATGCTGGTATGAGTCCGGCTATTTGTGAAATCATGTCTTCGACCACGTATTCTATCAGCTCCTCTAATTGGTTCTCGTAGAAGAATTTGATACCCCGTTTCTCAAGTGCTTCAATCAATCTCTGTTCTCTAGATTTAACGTAGCAAGCAACTACGTCCCTCCTTATAGCATCGATGATCTCGATGTCGTCCCAGTCCTCAACTATTACAACCTTATGATAGCCTGTAATACCCCTGAATCCCTCAACTACGATGGCCAGGATCTCCCAAGGAATAATATTATTTAATACTTTATCTAAACTGGCAGTTTCCCTCATAACAATCTCCATGACCCATGGGGAGACAGCTACAACAATATCAGCCCCGCTTTCAAAAAGTCTCCTAGAATCCCTATTAGCTAAGTCTATTTTCTTTGAGGCATGTTTTACTGCTGCTACTCTTATCCCCCTACTTCTTAAAGCCTTTATTAGGCTTGAAGCAAGCGAAGTTTTACCTCTCTTCCTCTTAGACGAGACGATTTGTATTATGCTTCTAAAAGGTGCCTTCATCAACATGCAACAAGCCTCCCACAACATTTAGATAAACCGATATTAATTAAGCATTTCCTAAATTATATTAATTAGAATTATATTGATTAGCTGAAGAATCAGTACTGTTAAGTCAAAAGACTAGCATTCGAAACCAGAGCTCTGAGCAATTTCAAGCATAAAGAATTTCTTAATTTTAAACATGTCCAATACTACTATTTGCTATCGTGCTTTCTCTCTGCATTAACCGTAATTCTTTAATTAACTCCTTCACTATTTCCCTTCGCATACTAAAAGATGAGGCTAGAAGACTTGCTAGATACTTTTCATTATTATAAAGTAATTTTTACAAATATGTTTAATGATACCCCAACAGCGCTCACTAACTCCAATAGTATTGCATATAGTGCTCGAAGATCTTGTCTCTCTCCTTCAAGAATTTTCCTGAAAATATTTGACATGATGATTACGTTATCGTATATTAATGGTTCCAAGAGAGTCCCTGCATTCTCTCCAGCTACCCCCACTGCTAACCTCTCCGATGTCAATTAGAGTTTTAAGGGTTTCAGCTATTTTCAAGTGTTCGCAAGCCAACCACTTCAATAATGTTTTGAGTTTCAAGTCTCCTACTCTATTAGCGAATTCGATTTTAGCCTTAACACTAGCATACATAAGCTTGTAGAAACACTTCGCCCAGTTCTCTACTTCAGCAGAATTTAAAGCCATATATTTACATCATACAAGTAATTAATTTGGCAGAACCAACTAAAATTAGTTAGGTAGTAATAATAATAAGACTATTACTATAATCTGTGGGCTAAACCTACGCACTGACCTAAATCACTTATTTCGAGTTTAACCAGTAGTTCTTCGAATTCGTGTAGGATCTCCCTAAGAACCACAACACCTCTATCAATTATAGCTGAACCAACCTGTATAGCGCTTGCTCCAGCAAATATCATTTCAAGAGCAGATTCGCCGTTTACTACGCCTCCAGCTCCTATTATTAGTGGTTCTAGTTCGGAGTATACTTCATAAATTAGTCTCACAGCAACTGGGTGGAGAGGTGGGCCTGATAATCCTCCATAAATATTTGTTAGAACTGGTCTCCCAGTGTAGACATCTATGATCATGGCTTTAATGGTATTTGATATGGTCAATGCTTTTGCACCTGCTTCAAGAGCTTTCCCCGCTATCTTGACTATGTTGTCCGATGGGCCAAGCTTCGCTATTACAGGTATCTTAAGTACCGATGAAACCATACCTGTTATGTACTTGGTTGCCTCAGGGTCTTGGCCGAAGACTAGTCCGTATCCCTCGGTGTGGGGGCAGCTTAGGTTTAACTCTACTGCTGACGCTTTGGCCTCCTCTGCTTCAATAGATACTTCAAGATATTCGTCGGCTGACGACCCCGCAACGCTAACTATTACTGGTACACCGAGTTCAAGCCCTACACTAACAATACTCCTAATAATCTCTTTCCCGGGGTTCTCTAGTCCAACAGCATTTATGTACCCACCGCAGGGGAGTTTTACTAGGATAGGCGGATTGTTACCTAATCTAGGTTTAGGAGTTATGGACTTCGTTACAACAGCTGAACACCCTCCTTCAACAATGAGCCTTCTAATTAGTCCTGGCGAAGAAGACACTACTCCAGACGCGTTCATAAATGGGTGTGCGAGTCTTATTCCCGCTAGGTTTATTCTTAAATTAGGGTGCGAATTATTTATTTGCAATCACCTCTCCATCATAGAATACTATTTTGCCTTTAACGATGGTTGCATGTATTCTGCATTTAACCGCGAAGTTTTCGAAAGGCGTGTACTTTGCTTTACTATAGAAGTTCTCAGGTTTTATTTTATATTCTTCCCCCAATTTAAGTAGTGTCATCGAAGCAACATACCCCCTCTCTATTTCACCCATCCTATGTAGTCCGAGAATTCTGGAAGGATTCCTACACATCAACTTCACAATATCGCTTACGGATATTACATTTTTTTCTACTAGCGTCCACGTCAGCGGGAGCATTGTTTCCAATCCCGGAATCCCGGAGGGGCAGTTCATGAAAGATCGTTGTTTCTCTTCTAGGCTGTGGGGCGCGTGGTCGCTGGAAATACAGTCGATTAAGCCTGTTCTGAGAGCAATCAGCAATCCCTGAACTATGGTTTTCGGCCTTAAAGGCGGATTGACTTTTCCGTAACACCCATATTCCTTCTCATAAGAATTATTTAGGAGCACGTAGTGGGGGCATGTATCAACAGTTGCGCCAAGAGCCCTAGCTCTTACGGCGGTCTCAAATGATGTTATGTGCGTGAAGTGTATTCCGGAAATCATGTTACCGAATTTTTCCTGAAAGTATGCTACTGACTCCAATTCCGCTCTAAGAGGTCTGTATCTCCACCTCATGCCTGGAACAGTAGTCTCCCTTAGACATTCCGGATGCTCCGGATGTACTACGACTAGTTTCCTCTTTTCCAAGGATTTCGAAACACATTCTCCTAGAATCGGTGAGTGGTAGTCTTCAGGGTACACTTTGAGTCCGGCCACCTTCTTCTCAGATAACAGAGAGTCTGCTTCCTCAATTCTACTAGGTACGCCGACATATACCAGGTAGTCTACTATGCACTTCTCTTTTAGAGACTTTATTTTCTCCTTTAATACATTAAAGCTTCTTATCTGGGGTCTAGTATTGGGCATGTCGGCTACTAATACTACTCCCCCCGCTGCCGCTGCAGCTGAACCAGAAGACTCGTCCTCTTTATACGATAATTCTAGTCCTCGGAGATGTACGTGCATGTCGACTACTCCCGGAATCAGAAGAAAACCGTTTTCTACAGAGTAATCTAGTACTGTTTCGGCTCTCTCCGAGTAAGCTTCTCCGTGAACGCCCTTTATTATCCCGTTTTCAACAGTAACTGTACCTTTAACTATTCTTCCTCTATAGAAAATGTTCCCCCTATAAACGATGTCTGCCACTATTTAACCTCCAGCCATTCAACTACTTCCTCTAACAAGAATCCTGGACCATCTCTGCACACTAGCAATCCGCTTCCATCGATTTCGCAAGACCCACATACACCTAACCCGCATTTAACCATGTTCTCCAATATAACCCATGTTTCAACGTCTCTAAATCTAGCTATACCCTTAGCTAAATATTTGAGCATCGGTTTCGGGCCGCATGCAACCACTTTAGTATAGGTTTCTGCTTCCAGCAATCTTAGTGCTAACTCTACTGCAGATCCCTTGAAGCCTATTGACCCGTCATCTGAAGATATGTAAATTCTTGAACAAGTTCCCCTTAAAAGTCCGCTAATATCCCCTATTTCACTTGCGCTTCTTCCTCCGAAAACAATCGTATGTTCTATCTTTTTCGACTCGAGTTCTTCGTGTAACATTTTGATGGGAGCTAGCCCGCTTCCCCCTGCAACAAGCAAGTATTTCCCACTTCCATCCAGCTTTAAGGCTTTACCTAATGGACCCTTAACACCTATGGTTTCTCCCTGTTTAGCATTAACTAGGCTTAACGTTGTTCGACCCACAGGCTTCACTACTAGTTCAATTAGATTCTCCTTGCAACCCGCGATACTCATTGGTATGGATTCGAGTCCTGGAATCCATATCATTACAAACTGCGGGCTTCTAGGCTTAAAGGGCAACTCCTTTAATAGCTCGATTTCGACGTGATAGAGCGTTTCAGATATTTTCGTACAATTAATTATTCTAGCTGGCCTCATAGATCCCTTATCCAACATTTTTTCCCTTCACCTATAATTTGCCTACGAGAACCATGCCTTCTGTACCAATTATGATCTTACAGTATTCACATTGCAGTTTTATCGGATCCCTTGATATGAGGATGAACGATGTTTTCACAGGCTCGTTTGGAGCGTTTGTTATGCACGTTGGATTAGGACACTTTATTAATCCTTTTATCCTCGACGGTAGCTGGACTTTTCTCTTCGTTATTACCTCGTAGTTCTCTATTATGTTTATTGTTGCTGTTGGAGCTATCAGTGATATGAGGTTCGTTTCGTCTTCTTCAAGTCTCACATTTTCTATTTTCACTATATCCTTCTTGCCCAGCTTTCTGCTTTCCACATTCATTATTAAAGCTATCCTCTGACCCCTAATCTTCTCTGCTTTAAGTATACTTAGAACTCTCAATCCCTTGCCTGCTGGTATGTGGTCTATTACTGTTCCGCTATGGATCTTGGGAACTATTAGTCTATGTGGTTCAACACTCAATAACTTACACCTCCACCCCGAAAATTAGTGTTAGAAGAGCCATTCTAACGGGTACTCCCAGCTTAGCCTGATAGAAATATGCTTGATAAGGGGATTTGTCTACCTTGGGATGTATTTCGTCTACTTTGGGCAGTGGGTGAAGTATTTTAAGGTTTTTCCTAGCATTTTTCTCAAGAAACTCCAGTGTAATCCTGTATGCACCCTTCACCCTCTCATACTCCATTGGATCCGGAAACCTCTCTTTCTGTATCCTTACGACGTATAGTACGTCTAAGAGTGAAATCACATCTTCTATGTTATCGTATTCCTCATACTTTAAGCCTCTCTTCTCTATTGCTTTCAAAACCTCCTCTCTCAACTTCAATGGAGGGGGCGCTATGTAGTATACTTTGTTTGGTTTGAACAAGGTTAGAGCATAGGAGAGGCTTGCAACAGTTCTAGCATACTTTAAATCTCCCATGATACCTATGTTTAAGCCGTCTATGTCCCCAAATAGCCTATAAATAGTGTATAGATCCAGCATTGACTGGGTCGGGTGTTCGCATCTTCCATCTCCAGCGTTCACCACAGGGTTTTCAGCTATTTCGGCAGCATATCTTGCAGCTCCCTCCAAGTTATGTCTCAATACAATTATGTCAGAGTAAGCATCGAGCATTCTAATAGTGTCTGTAAGGTTCTCTCCCTTCATTACACTAGTTGCTTCGACGCTCGAGAAACCTATTACATCCCCGCCAAGCCTTTTCATGGCAGTAGTAAAGCTTAGTCTTGTCCTCGTAGACGGCTCGAAGAATGCTAGAGCCATGATTCTGCCTCTCAGAACATTCAACCCTCTGGTTTTACTACGCTCTATGCTATAAGCTCTCTCGAATAATGTCTCCAAATCGGACTTGGAGAAGTCCAGGATTGATATAATATCTTTTCCCCTAAACGACACGAAGCCCATGTGAATTTTACGTTAAGGTTTTTTTAAGCTTTACGGATAATCAAGTTTTAGGAATTTGACTCGCATTTAGAAGTATTCATGATCAGAAACTTATATTTCATGAAATATGTATAAAATATTTTCCTATTCAAGTAAATAGTTTAACAGAAAAAGAATTAAATATAATATAGTTATTAATTACTATAGAGTGAAATGATGGAAAATGATAAACAGATCCCATTTAAATTAGGGCACATAGTGTTTGCTGAAAAGAATAAACAATTATGGGGTTTCCACGTAACATGCGACAATGTGCCAGGAGTATTAAAGAAGGTGACGGAGAAGTTTTCGAGAAATAACGTAAACATAGTATCACTTGCAGTGCCTGAAGCTTCGAGAGAGGAAGTTGTCGGAATATTTATTGTAGGAGACTTCACGAACATTCAATTAGATCCAAGAGAGATACTCGAAGAAATCTTAAGCGTGAAGGAGGTCAGAAACGCAAAACTCATTAAACCCTTAAACAACATCTTACATGACCCCTACTTCTTCCCCATAATCATTGGGAAGAGTAGAGTAGTATTGTTGGGAGAGGCAAATCTGAAGGGATTCTTCAACGTGTTTAGAGAAAGGTTTGGAGACGAGATAGCTCTCACAGTTTTATACCATCTCGGCTACAGCGTGGGATTAAAGGCTTTCGAACTACATTTCGAAGAGTATGCTGGAGATTTAACCAAGTGCCTTAACATATTGTCTGCTTTACTATTAAGTTATGGCTGGGCTAGAATAGAGACTGTAAGTGCTTCGAAAAATGGAATATGTATAAGGGCATACGATTTATGGGAGTGCAGTATTCTCGATAGAAGGGGAAGTACTGGAAGCAGCTATTTTAGGGGAACTTTAGCGGGTCTCTTTAGCAGGATTTTGGGCAGTGAGGTAAGCGTTATAGAAACAAAGTGTATTAGTAAGGGAGATCCCTTCTGCGAGTTCTATATAGTAGTAAATGAGTAAATTCTCTTATAGTAGTAGAGTACTTTATAATAATCTAACCAGCTAACTATGGGTTGAAGAGGGAGGTGGTTGTTGAGTCTATTTGAAGTATTTGACACTTTATATAGAGAGTTCTCTAAGAGAAGAGCATTCGAGTATTTAAAGACTTTGACGTCTAAGCATCGGATACAGGGCTCTAAAGGAATAGTTGATGCTTGCGGATATGTTTCAAGAATGTTGGAGGATGGCGGAGTAGACGTGGAACTTAAAACATACGAGCATCCGGGTACGATAGGGCTTTTCGAGTACCCTGTGGGGTGGAATGTTTACGATGCTGAAGTGTGGCTTGAAAAACCTGAGAAGAAGCTTTTACACAGATTTATCGATAACCCAACCTTAGTATCAGCCCACTCTCCGCCCTCAAATGGATGGATTGAAGGCGAAGTAGTGTATGTTGAGAGAGGTGAGGCTTCGGGAGACTATGAGGGAAAGAACGTTGAGGGAAAGATAATACTAGCTCACGGTGACTCCTATCTAGTTTGGAAGCAGGCTGAGAGACGGGGCGTGAAGTGTGTTTTAGTTTACAGGGATACGGGTGGACCAGACCATGCGGTACCATATACAGGCCTATTCTTGACGCTGGAGGAAGCTGCGAAAGCCAAATGCCCCGTTCTAAACGTGTCCAGATCGACTGCACATAAAATTCTAAGATTACTAAGATCCGGGAAGAAACCCGTTATTAGGGTACGTGTTGATGCAGAATATGATTTCAACCCTGTTTTCCCAGTAGTAAAAGCAACTATTCGAGGATTTGAGGGAGGGAGAAGCGTAATCTTAATAGCACATATATGTCATCCAATGCCCGGTGCAAACGACAATGCTAGCGGAAGCGTGGCATTGCTGGAGCTAGCATTGACTTTAAACAAGCTCATAAGGGAAGGCATACTGGAGAGACCAAGATACGACATAGTGTTCCTATGGGTTCCAGAGTATTCTGGAACACTCCTATATGTTTCACGTGAAAAAGTGACCCCGGACAACGTTATCAGCGTTATAAACTTGGACATGGTTGGTGAGAGACAGGAGAAAACCGGCTCAACAGCAATATTAATAGAGACTCCACTCTATATGAGGGGGATTGTCGACGCGTTAATGGAGCAAACTTTCAATATGGCCTTTCATGCATCCAAGGGTTTCGGCGAAGTCTCGAATCTACCCGATAGAAAAGTAGGTTTCTCGTCATATGATGCTGGGAGCGACCACGATATTTTCATAAGCATTAATATACCAGGCGTGATGTTAAACCAGTGGCCAGACCAATACTATCATACAGATCTAGATGACTTAGATAAAGTGGATGTTGAAAATATTAAAAGAAGTGCTGTAGCAGCCGGTTCGACGGCATATTACATTGCCCTAGGTTCAAAGGATGCTGCCCTGAAAATACTCGGACTCCTCACACTACACTTCTGCAAACTTATATCAAACATGTTTTCCGAGATTCTAGTTAAATCTAAAGATGACCCCCGATGGAAGAGGATAGCTTGTGAAAGATATAATATTGTGAGCGCTGCTATTAAGAGGAACTATGAGATTCTGGGAAAAATTTACCCTGAAATAATTGACTTAACTCGAACACATTTAGACAAGGCTCTAGCACAGCTTAAAGTCTACTACGATATCATGGATATTAAAGTGGAGCCCGTGGAAATGGAGGATTGGGAACTCAAGATTTACACTAAAGATTGGATAGGGCCGATTTCCTTGAGAAGACTCTCTAAAATACTTGACGAGGAAACATTGTTAAAAATACAGAGGCTCGTAAGGGAGGAAAGAATTTACCGGCCAATACTATTGTACTATCTACCAAATCTGATAGATGGAAGAAGAAGCGTTGGAGAGATAATACGTGCTATTGAAGCCGAGTATGGTCTCATTAAGGTTGATGTTCTTAAATGGTTCATTGACATTCTCGAGAAACATAGACTGATTACAACAATTAATGGAAGCTGATAGCTCGATGATTTCAGTAAGTGGAAATAATGTATCGAAAATACTGGAGACTAGGATGGTATAGGGCAGTAAAACTTAATTAGTCAAATATGTGATAAATTAGAAACATAATTCAAAAATGGACCGTCCTAGCCGTTGGGTAATGTCATATTAGGGGATTAATGTGAGCTCTAAGTGCAAGTTAGTAGATGAGTTACTGGAAATATTTAGAAAAATGGGGTTAAGAGTCTTCTTGAATACCAGCATTAAGGGGACTTCAGGTATCAGACACTTCTTCGACGTGGTAGTTTTTTCAGAGGATGTTAAAAAACCCAAGGTGACGGTGACTATAGTTGAAGCCGGTAATGTAAAGGCCAGTTTACTATTAGAGTTAATAGCGAAAGGTGTCGATGTTAAGTGTCCCCACATATTAGTGTTATCGGGTCAAAAAGAGTTTAATGGAATATTTAAACCAATAAACTATACTATTATAGAGTGCTCAAATGAGAAAGGAAAATTAGAAGTTGATAGGATAAAGAAACTAGTACTTGAAAGAGTGTAAAATAAAGAATCACATTTAGCTAAAGCTGTGGAATAGGGAGTATAGTGCACGTTAGCCTGTTGATTACTGGAGGTGAATAGATTGAGAGAAGAAAGAGTTTTCTTAGTATTGTTTGGCTTATTTTTATCTATTCTCGGCATTCTCATTATAGCATACTCCTATAATATAGTATCCCTATTGTCTCTGGAATTCGTAATACTTTTAATTATAGGCTCTTCGCTAATAGGCTACGGCTTCACCTATGGCAAAAAGGACTTGGTATCATATTATGCTATTGGAGCTATTTTAGTTATTCTGGCGTTTACTCTAATATTTTCATCATATCTTGGACCTTTAGCTGGTCTCGGGGTTTTCTTAATAGGTACGGGCGTTACAAGCATTTTATGGCCGCTCGTAGTGTCCAGGAAAAGAGAGAAGGGAAACGCTTAACTATTGAACTCTAGCTCCACATATGGGGCAATAATTTGCTCCCTCTGGAACGATATGACCGTTAGGACATTTCTTCAGCTTTTTGCCGCAGAATGGACAGAAGTTTGCTTCTCTCGGTATTTGTTTACCGCAGTAGGGACAAATTACCTGTTGAACTTGTGGTGGCGGAGCTTGTTGGGGTGGGGGTGTGAATAATGGTGGGATTATAGCTATTCCCGCTCCCACTCCGGCACCAGGACTCTTGCCAAGTTCCTTTGCTACCTGTTTCACAGTATCCATCTGCATGACGTATGCTGCCTGACCTGTCTGTCTTAGCCAGAATATTCTCTGCCTCCACTCATCAGTTGTGTCGACCCCCTCAAACTTTAAGTCGATTAGCTCTAACCCTATTCTCCTAAGGTCTTCCAATAACAATATTTTTACTTCGCTTGAAACCCTGTCCACGTTCTGAAACACGTCGACTATACTGTATTTACTCAAATGTTTCATTAGGTTCTCGTTAAAGTATCCTCTTAGAAACTTTGTTACGTCGCTACTCTCGTAAAGTCCTTGACCACCTACGACTTCAACTATGAACAGCCTTGGATCGGAGACTTTAAACCAATATGTTCCGTGAAACATTAATGGAGCTAGCTCTCTGGTCTGGGTTCTCCCCCCAAACTTTCCTTGAAACTGTTTTAAGCTTACAAATATTACCGTTGCTCTAAACGGTATTTTATCGAAACCTGAAATCCTGCTTAAAACCTTTGTTAGTAGAGGTAAATTCAACGTTGTTATCGTATGTCTTCCCGGACCGAAAATATCGTATAGTTTTCCGTCTCTCATGAAAACTGCTACTTCGTATTCGTGGACGATTAACTGGCTACCCCATTCTATTTCCTCGCTGGGATACTTCCACACTATTTCGTCTTCTCTCGGATTAACCCATTCTATTACTTTGGGCATGCTTTTAACCTCATTCAGCTACCTTAAATAATCTATCCCTCTCTCGTATAAGACTATCTATCCTCTCAAGACGCTCCGTGATTGAGGTAAGCTTCCTTTTCAATAAGTCGGTGTCGCTCATAGATCCTCTCAACTCTTCCATCAAGTTCATGATTTCACTTGCATCTTTAATCAGATTGTAGTCGTACTCCAGAATCTTCTTTAACTCCTCCTCCCTGATCTTAACCCTATCATAGTATCCGGAGTAACCATGTGGTGCATGTTTGACCATGCTTATAACCATCATTAGTTTCTTCCTAGTCTTATCCATTAATTCCATTACTTCAAAATTGCCTGTCGCCGCCGGCATAATTCTTTCTAGAGATCTCTTAGAGTCTTCTAGTATAGATGCTACCTTCTCTCTCACCAATCTATCATCTTCTCTCAACAGCTCTTTTCTCTTGTAGCCTCTGAACCCGGGTATTATTGTCTCAAGTTTTTCCAGAAAACGAAGTTCTCTACTCAACTTGATACACCTTAAATTCCAATTCTAAAGAATATCTTGCTGGTTTTTAAAATCTTTGTAAAGCCTGCGGGTACGGTCCCCCCTAACTCTCTTACCTGAGACGCCTTAACCTTCACTTCTACGCTTCTAATAAGTGGTTGAATTGCTCCAGCGAAGCCTGCTGCAATCCCTCCAACTATCCCCAAGATAGAGTGAAAAATTATTGAAGTAAATCCTCCTACTACCAGACCCGCAGTAATTAGTCCAATACCTATCGCGATCTGTGTTGCTCTAATAGCAACCGTTATTGGGTGCTCTACTAAAATTATTCTACCATCAGCACCATCGATCCAGCCCTCATATGTTTCCCCCTTGTAAGTATATGCTAGCTCCCATACGGGATAGTGGACTAGACCCCTATATTCCACATTCTTCGACTCCTCCTGAAGGTCACTAATACTACTACAAGACTTTCTGGCTTCATCAAGTAGGGCTGAGGTTAAAAAGAATTCCGCTTTCTTCTTAGCCTCCTCCGCGTCAAATAAGGGTTCGTGGAATACTCCAGCTCTCTTAACATCTTCTTCGAAGAATCTTTTACCTCTTATTGGGAAAGGATAGTCCTCTAATAGTAATCCAAGCTTTCCGCCTATGGCTGGTATTCCCAAATACTTCACTACCTCGACTCTCGTTCTCCTATTAGATAAAAATGGTTTAACGATTGCCGACCCATGTAAGTAGAAGAAGTATACTGGAACGTAATGCAGTACTCTTTTCGTAAGGCTTGAAGCCGATGCTATGTCTGCTGGAGACCCGTATTGTCTTGAAACAAATTTGAGTAGAAGCTCGTAAGGGTCTCTTTCGTCGAGGGGGAAATAGTAGTGGTCTACTTTAGAAACCTCGTATTTACCTTCCTCCCCAATGTGGAATACTAGGCCGCAATAGGGGCATGTAACCGTCTTAACAGTATCGGGTACTGTGAATACTGCGCTACAGTGTGGACATGTCACCTCCACAGCGTTCACCTCTCGATTCTAACTCCTGAAACTAGTCTTCCCCCAAAAAACAGTGATATAAGTGCTCCCATAACTATTAGAGCTATGCCAAAGTCTGTGGGGAAAGCTGAACTAAATGAGGCCAATAATACTCCTCCAAGGGCGCCCATAAGATAACCTGTTCTTCTCAGGAGAGTGACGGGTTCTGTTGCAACAGTTCTTCTTGCATCCCAGCCCGAGAAAACCATTCTGAAGATAGCTTTCCTACACTTATAGTATACTGTCCATATGGGTACGAGTATTAACTTGAGGTTTTCAGGGTCACTTGGATCGCAGTAGTAGAAGTCTATTCCATCAGAAATACTCTCATAATGTCTTCTCACACTATCACAGGCTTCATCCCTGATCTTGGTTGATGCATCAACTCTATCCATTTCCGTATTTAATATAGGCAGCTTTATCTTCCCCCATTCCTCTTCGCCTAGATCCACTAGTTTTTCTTGAGGCGGTGTATCTACTCCTATTTTTTCAATAACGTTTCTAACTCCAAACTCCACTACTTGCCTTCTTGCTGGAAGCCTGACTAGGACACTCTTATCGAAACGATCTCTATAGGTTCTTTTAACTCTTCTTTTATCCCTAATTTCATACTTATGATATTCGACCATACCCTTAACTCTAACATTGCCCACCCATACTGGAACATATTCTCCCTCTACGTCGTAAACCTCTATTTCCCCCTTCATCTTCCTTAGATCAAAATCCCTTTCCACAGCCTTCCAGAATGAGCTGATTATAGACTCTCTGTCAGTAGATTTAATTAAGTATATGTCATCTATGGACACGACGCCACTAATTACATTGGGATATCCGCAGTAATCACATATGGCTATAATAGTTTCCGGAGTGGCTGGTAGTGGTGCACCACACCTACCACACTTGAATTCTTGGCTCGCGGCCAAAATGCGACACCGTGCCTTTATGTGTGGTTATGTAAATGGTTATCCTAGAATAAAAGCATTTTTTATTCAACTATCTTTGAGAAGGCGTCCTACCTATGGAAGCGATGATTTCGGTTTATATACTATATTTTAGTATTTCATTTGAGGAACCTTGTTGCGATGTACTGCTCTTAGGATATGGCGGCAAGTATTATCGCCAGCGTTAGGAGACCCCAGCCTATTATTAACAGTACCTTCAAAAACTTCTTCAGTCCTTCGAATAGAGTCATTATGATGTATATAGCTGTTATGTTAATTAGAATACTTATGGCCTCCGAGAACTCTCTAGCCACACTAGGATTTTCCTTAAATATTGTTGATTCGAGCATGTATCTTAACAGTAATGAGAGCCAGTTATATAACATTAGGAGGGCTTGAGCTGCAAGCATTAACACGTTTGACATATAACCATCACCGCCACTCCTCTACTAGTAATGTGCTAAAAATATAAAGCTATAGGAGAATTCCTCCAAGCTATCTAGCTTCAATGAGTCCGATAATTGTTTGAAGTCAAGAGATAAGTCTCTGATTTTGGGCTTTAGGGTTTCCACATGAATCTCGTTGAATAATACAATCTGATAGATTATAAATCATGTAAGTCTGAAGTTCATGTTTCATTCCATAAATAGACCTCTAACTATTCAGAATACTATTTAGAAGAGCAACCTCTATATAGTGGCGGCAGTAGTCTAAATAATGTGGGGCGATGATGAGCCGCTGTCCCCATCCGATATCACAGTGGGGATAGCCTTCCCCTTTCCAGAGCCCTCTCACATATTCTAGCCGTTTTATAGACCAGCTTTATGGAGAACACCAGTGATCTCACATGAATTGCTTTAATATTATATGTGTTTAAAATAAAAGCCTGTCATAATAAGTATGGTTCTAATGCGATCTAAATCACGTTTCCACCAATATTCTTATATCAGTCTTCTATGATTTGATATGTAAAATTTGGTTTAACCATTAGGGTAGTTGATAATTATTTGAGAGGGAGAAGTTTGGGGGAAGAGGACAGGATTATCGTATGTAGACCTTCCCATACATTGATGATTATAGTTCTTCTAATAATAGGTTCAATAGTTGTATTCTTCGGCTTACTGATGTGGAGCGCTTTTGCCATATTATTATCTACTATTGGATGGGATATTTACACAGGTATAATAGTCGGATTCACCATAGTATATTTATCCCTTCTCTTGAGTCCTGTAAACATTCCCCTGGTAAAAGTTGAGAGAAGGATTCTGATACCTTCAGTTGACTTCGTTGTAGTCTTCGGAATACCCTACCCTATTCCAAGACTCAAGGAGTCTATTAGGAGGATGATAATAGCTGTGAACCTTGGAGGAGCAGTAATCCCAGTAATAATATCTATATATCTTATTCACAAAATGCTCTTATTCAATATTCCTCTAATAACGATACTCGCAGGAATCACCATAGTTTCCCTAATAACATTTGCTGTTTCAAGAGTTGTACCGGGAGTTGGAATAGTAACACCTGCACTAATACCTCCGCTAACATCTGCAGTAGTATCCATATTATTATCTGGAGGCGGCTTGCCTTCAATACCGCTATCGTACGTCTCAGGGTGTCTGGGAACACTTATTGGAGCTGACGTGTTAAGATTTGCCAAAGAGTGGAGGAAGCTTAACGCTCCAATGGTTAGTATTGGCGGTGCGGGAACTTTTGACGGAATATACTTGACCGGAATTCTATCAGTTATACTAGTCTTGTTTATACTGTGACTATTTTTAATAGAAAAAGTTAAATAACATACATCTTCTACAATTTTGCGAGGGATCGACTTGGCAAAGAACTTGTTTGACGGAGAATCCCTAATAAACAACTATTGTTCTTGTTTCAGCATAGAAGTGTTTATTCCATTGAATAGCTTTTCGCGCTCGTAAAAAAGTTCTCTCGAATTCTAGTTTAAGTAGACAGCCCAATGTAGGAGTCTGCATAGAGGACTCTCCAAGCTACTCAGAGGTGTTCTTCGGTGAACAATAGAGTAAAACACTGTATTTTATGCCTAATTTATTGTAGGATCATGGATTTGATAAGGCTTGGACTAAATAGCGCTGAGAATGCTTCAGCTATAATGGAGAAAATATCCGAGTTGATGACTGATTCAGATAGAACAGAGTGCTTTGTCGAGACTTTCGAAGAAATAAAGAGGATTGCAGGTAAAAGTGATCCCTACGAGGAATTGAAGGAGAAGTTTAATGAGGCAGCTTTCAGATCCTTAGAGCTCATTCGTGAAATAAGGCCGGAGCTGCTTGCAAAGCCTTCTAGCATACTTAAATTATCTGCGGTTGCAAATATGGCTGATACCCAGGTGCTGGGGTTCAATGGCAGACCTGAACATATGGCTTGCTTGCTTGAGAACCTTAACGTTGTGGTGGATGAGAGCAGGATTATCGATATGCTTGAGAACAGGAATGTGATGATCATTCTAGATAATGCTGGGGAAGCAGTATTTGATATAGAATTGGCTAAACGGCTGAGTATTATGGGAAACGATGTTACGATAGTTGCTAGACACTATTCATATGAAATAGACGTAACATTTGATGAAGTATCTCGCTTACTCAGCGGCTACGGATTAAAGGTTCTATCAACAATGTCTTCCTACCCATTCTTCTACCCGAAAAACATACCTGAAAAACTTCTAAGTGAAGCCAGGAGATCCGATATTGTAATATCTAAAGGCATCGCAAACCTGGAGGCATACATAGACTACCACGAATATTATAGTGATATTAACGTGGTCTTCGCATTCAATGTAAAGTGCGATGTACTATCAGACCTCGTGGGGGTGAGGAAAGGTAGTTCTCTAGTAATAACTGGGGACAGACTTCTCGAAAGAGTCAGGAAAAATATTAGAGAGAATCCGAGACTTAGAGGATTTATAAGGGTAAAACAATCTATGTGAGATCTGAGAGTGCTGATCGGTTAGCTCGGTTAACGCGTTTTGATTTTCCGCTAAGTATGATACTTTGCAATAGGGGATGTTAAATGGAGACTACAACGTGAAGCACGTCCAAATTGTTTCCCGGGATCAAAGGAGTTTGAGGCTTTTAGAATAGACTATGGTTTCCTCAAGTCGCACCCAAGGAATTTATGTATTCCAAGCTAGTCCATGTGGCTTCCTCTTCCCTCTTAGACCATAGCTCCTCCAAAACTGATGTTAATCCCTCTAGGGGAGTGCGTCCTTCTTCGAGTATTTTCCTCAAAAGCATTGAATAATGTTCTTTTAATTCCCAGAAGAAGTGTTTGACCAATTTGATGGGAACCTTAATTCTTTCCCCTTTACCGACACCTGGACACTTTAAATCTAAATGGAGGGAATTAACTGAGGGAGAGATTACTTCGAGAGGGTATAGGCGACATCTTAGTGGTCTAGCTGGATAAATGCTACACTCTATAATTCCATCTCCTTCATTAATAAATATGCATGAGTCTCCGCGGCTTTTAAGGGATAAAAATGGTATTACGTCTGCTATTATTGGTTTAACATAGTCATATAGGAAGCCAAGCCAGTGGATGTTCAAGTACTTGGACATCCTTATGACATCAAATACTGTTAACACTACATTTGGGCCTGTGGTGCAGCACAAGCCACATCTCAGACACTTGAATTCGAATCCTCCATGTAAATCCACCGTTAAGTGACTACACAATTCACACACCTTTTCGTAAATAGCCAACACTGTTGGGAATGCTTTAGGTTATCACCCCTCAATTCCCAAACTAAAACTACTCTTATAAATGTTCCAATAAGTAGCCTACAAGACCCAATGTTCTAGAATTTTAATTAGAGATAGCAGCCTACACAGTGGGTCCAATACATTGCCATAAATTTCATAGTGCTCCCGTCTAAGAGGTTGCTCCAAATTTTATAATTGTAGAAGGTGCCTTCACGAAATTGTGGAAATTTTGTAAATGGTGCTGGAAGTATTTTTATATAAAAAAGCTTGTCAGTTTATGCTTTCTTTTCTGATAAGATGATAAGCGTCCTCCTGTTTCAATAGGCTTTATTATCTCATCGTCATGGTCGTAGGTGAAGATGTTCGTGTATAGACCCCATTGAATAAAGTTCATGAAAGCCTCGTCTAGGTCGTCTGGATTACTTTTCTTTACAATAATGTCCACAACCTCCTCTCTATCTATTTCCCCTTTCTCCTCTAACATTTTGAGAATTGTTTTAAAGGGTTCAACGCTAACAAGCTGTTTTCTAAGAATCTTCTTTACAACCTTGGGGTTCTCCATAGCTATTTTCTCGCCGATACTTGTCAAACTAATGTTTCCCTCCTTAAACTCGAGGAGACCGAGAGCTTCTGCATCGTCGATTACGTGAGACAATATGTCTAAATCAACATCTGTTACATTATTGACCTCCGACGCGTCCAGCATGCCTCCACTACTATATGCAACCTCTATAAGGCCAAGCACCTGGCTTATAGAAGATCGGAGAGTAAGTTTTCTACCCGTCATCTCCTATTTATGCACCAATTATAGAGGTTACATAAAACTAGTATTTAAGCTTGAATATTTTCAGCTAATGTACTCGTATACTTCGTCCAGTATTTCCAGGAATCTCTTAGACCTCCTATTTCTCGGCCTAGGTAGGTCTATGACTACCTCTTTTACAACAGTCGTCGGCCTACTGGACAATACTATTATCCTATCGGTCATGAATACTGCCTCGTCGACAGCGTGGGTCACCAGTATTATCCCCCTTATTCCCGCAACTCCCATCCTCCATAAATCGAGTATTTCCGATCTAAGGCTTTCGGCAGTTAGAGGGTCTAGTTGAGAGAAGGCTTCATCTAATAGCAGTAATTGGGGGGAAACTGCTAGTGCCCTAGCTATACTTACCCTCTGCTTCATTCCCCCGCTTAACTCTCTAGGATAAGAGTTTTCGAATCCTGCTAAGCCGACTAGAGAAAGGTATCTTCTAGCAATCTCCATAGAAGTTTTCTTATCCATGCCCCTAGCTTCTAGAACTAAAGACACGTTTTCCAATGCTGTTAACCATGGTAGGAGAGCTGGGGATTGAAAAACCATAGCTATTCTCGGGGAAATACCCTCTATAGGCTTATTCATGAATAGAATTTGACCTGAGGTGGGCTTTTCGAGGCCAGCAATAATTCTCAACAAAGTTGATTTACCGCAACCTGATGGACCTAGAATGGCGATGAATTCTCCGTCGTACATTTTGAACGAAACATCTCTAATAACTTCTAGCTTCCTCTTACCGATAACATAGGTTTTCTTAACTTTAATTAATTCCAGTAAAACCGGTAGCTCATCCAATTCTTCCACATCCCACCATTCTGTTCCCACTTAGAGTTCAGCTAGGTATTTCTCACTTATCACCTTGTAAAGTCTGCTCCAAATCAGTTTGTTAAATAATACTATGAATATGCTCATCCACATAATATAAAAGAATAATCCGCCTACATCTCCTAAATTAGCCGCCCTGCTGATCAACCCTCCAATTCCATGAATATAAATAACGTCTTTTCCAGTAGTTATGTATTCAGCTAATATCGTAGTGTTCCATGCACCTCCCCAACCACTTATGCTTCCAGTCACTAGGAACGGTAAAATCCCCGGCAATATTATTTTAGATACGTAGAGCCTACCCCTTATATTATATAATCTAGCTACTTGCCTGAAGTGTAATGGTATCCCCTTTACGCCTCCCATCACGTTGAAGAATATGTACCATTGCATTCCAGTTAAGATGATGAGTATGGATGCTATATTTGGATCCACACCGTATTTTTCTATTAATATTATGAAGGCTGGATACCATATTGTTGCAGGTATCGAGGCAAGTACCTCTCCTATAATGATCGAGTATGCGAAGAGTTTACTGCGGTTCTCCACTAAAATGCAGACTGCTAATATCCATCCTACGCTTATGATATATGCTACTATTATTCTGAAAAGCGTTAGAGCTGTTCCAGTTAAAGCATTATAGAGATATAGTGTGAAATTCATTGAGAAAAAGAATTCAATAATCGTTGGAAACGCTTTACTGATGCAGAATACCCCCAGAAATACTACTGCAATTATTACACCCACCATAATCATTTTCAGGATCAACATCGCTTTACTGAGAATCCTGTTCCACGTCTCTCTTGGAATTTTACTAATTAGCTGGTGCAATCTATCATCGATCTTACTGTAGATTGCGGAGAGAAAGTCTATTAGGAAACTCGTGCTTACCACAGTGATCGTGGGCGAAGTAATAGATCTAGCCACCTCTCTATATTCCTCAGCTTTCTCAAGAAGAGGATTCCATATTAACAGGTTGACTAGTATTATGGAAGTAAGCATCATTACTAATCCTATGGCTAGCTTATAGAAATCTCCCTTATAGGCTGACATCAATATGAATGATCCGAGACCCGGCAATACTATATTAAACTCTCCCATGGAAATCATTTCACACGCTGTTACAAAAAACCATCCGCCCGCCCAAGCCATCATGCTATTGTATATTAAACTGTGGAACGTTGACGGTATAACTATTCTGGTAACATACTTTAAACCTTTAATGCCATATGCTTTAGCGAGATCCTTAAATTCGCTCGGAATAGTTAGAGCACTCTGGTAAACTCCGAAGGTTATGTTCCATGCTTGGCTTGTGAAAATCAAGAAGATTGATGCCAATTCAACTCCTATTCTATCAGGGAAGACAGCTACTAGCAAGTATATTGCTACTGGGAAAAATCCTAGTATTGGAACAGACTGCAATATGTCCAATATCGGTATGATGATTTTCCCTAATCTCTCGTTTAAAGCAGCAGCTATGCCCACGGTTAAGCTGAAGACCAGAGATATCATGTAGGCTAGGAAGAGCCTGATGTTAGTGAAGATTGTAGCTTCGATGGCGTAGATCCATATCTCTATTGAGACCATGATTACCATCTGCATGCCATTGACTATTGGTTAAAATATTGTGTCGAATATTAATCTTTTAATACTTCTTAATGAATTAGCTAAGTTGAAGTGGGATGTACAAATCCTATAGAACTGTTTTAATACTTGTAATAGGAGAACTATTCCAATAATAGGAGAACTATTCCAAGGTGAAGACGTTGTTCGACATCGTCAGCTTCCTGTTCTGGATATTATTCTTAATCATTATAGTGACGCCGCAATTACAGTATAGGAGTCTCAGGACTGCTAGAATGAGGATTATCAGGGATATCGAGAGAAAATATGGATTAAGAGTTATAACAATGATACATAGACAGGAGAGAATAGGGTTCTTCGGTATACCTATATACAGATTCATTGACATAGAGGATTCGGAAGCCGTTGTTAGAGCCATCAGGTCTACTCCACCAGACAAACCTATAGGTTTAATCTTACATACTCCTGGAGGACTAGTATTAGCAGCATCTCAAATAGCATATGCTCTGAAAAGACATCCCGGGAAGAAGATAGTAATAGTCCCCCACTACGCTATGTCTGGAGGGACATTAATAGTCCTAGTAGCAGATGAAATATGGATGGATCCAAATGCCGTCCTAGGACCGCTGGATCCCCAGCTCAACACTGGTAGGGGAATGTCGCTTCCAGCACCATCGATAATTAAGGTAGCTAAAATGAAGGGCATGAAGGCGTCCGATACAACTCTAATGATAGCTGATATTGCTGAGAAGGCTCTTGAAGAGGTCCAGGAAATAATAATTGATTTACTTAAAGAAAAAATGGGGGAGGAGAAAGCAAGGAATATAGCTATTGCCCTCACAGAGGGAAGATGGACCCACGATTACCCGATTACCGTGGAGAAAGCCAAAGAGCTAGGGTTACCTGTAATAGAGAAGGTGCCCCTAGAAGTATATGAGCTAATGTCGCTGTATCCACAGGCCCATCAGCAGAGACCTGGAATAGAGTACATACCATACCCAATACCGCAACCAGCTAAACCTTTGAGGAGAGAGGGCGGGTAAACGCGCTCCACTTAAATCGGGAAACTGTTACAAAATATTTTTACACACCCTAATACCACTCATATTGGGGATTGATATGAGAGCTTTTATATCAGTTGACCTAGAGGGTATGCCTTACATCGTTACCGTTGAACACCTACTATTGAAGAGAGCTTTATACGATGAAGCTAGAAACATAGCAACTGAAATAACATCAATTGTTTGTGAAGCACTCCACGAGGAAGGCGTCGATGAAATAGTAGTAGCAGATAGCCACGGACCAATGGTTAACATACGTCCCGAAAAAATCCCCGACTACGTTCATCTAATAAGAGGCTACCCGCGTCCCCTAAGCATGGTTACAGGAGGCTTCGAGTGCGATATGGCAATATTCTTAGGTTATCATGCTAAACCGGGCACGATGAAATCAACATTCGACCACACATATAGTGGCAGATCTTTTCATAAAGTAAAAATTAATGGTGTTGAGGTGAGCGAGTACCTTCTGAACGCCTACGTGCTCGGATATAGAGGAGTACCCGTAGTAATGGTGGCTGGAGACGATAAGCTCATAGAGGAAGTCATGGAGACGGCTCCATGGATAGAAACCGTAGTATTGAAGAAGTCTTACGGCAGATATTCTGCTCAAAGTCCAAGCATGAGGAAGCTGAGGGAAATGCTCACGTATGCAGCTAAGAGGTCTATAAGAAAGTTCAATGAAAAAAGAGTTAAACCCTTAATCCCTTCCACTCCAGTAAATGTGGAGATTTCATTTACTTCAACAGGATATGCTGATGTAGCTGAACTCCTCCCTAAAGCTAGGCGCATAAACGGTTTAACAGTTAGCTTCCAGAGTGAAAACATTGAAGAAGCATATAAAACCATAGAGTTGATTGCATTGGCCTGTGCTGGCGTGAGATCAGAGCTATAGCAGCGTGCTTCTAAGCAATTCTCCCATACTCTTTTATAAATGATATAGTATACATTATGCTTCTCTTAAAGCCGTCAACAGTTATGTACTCGTTAGGTGTGTGAGCCCTCGCACCATAGCCTAAACCAGCTCCTACTACTGGAAGTTTTAGGAGTTTATTGAATAGGTAGAATGGTGCTGATCCGGGCATCATTGGAACTATGCATGGCTCAAATCCTAAATTGCGATAGGCCTGTATCGACGTGCTAACTAGAGGATGTTCGATATCGGTTTTGCTCCAATCATACATATCATGAACTATTACGTCGACGTCTTGGAATCCACGCTTATTTAAGTAATTAATTATTTTCTCTAGAGTTCTAGCAGGATTCATGTTGGGTACGAGTCTCACATCTATCCTAGCCCTAGCCTCCGAGGGTGTGATAGTTTTAGTGCCTGAGCCCATGTATCCTGCCTCGATTCCGTCGACGTTTATGGAGGGCTCGAAGAATACTTTCCTGTAAAACTCCTCGCCAGAACACCTCAACTCTTTAACCCCATGCTCTTCTACGAGTTCTTCGAGTCTAAAGTATTCCATTAAATCTTTCAAAAACTCCAAGTCTCTACTAGGTATCTCCACGTCATCGTATAATTCTTCAACCAGTACTTCTCCTCTGGGACCTATCAAACTAGAAATAGCATGTATTATTCTGGCAACAGAGCTTACTATGCCCTGAGCTAGCGATGAGTGTACGTCTGAAGAGGCCTTCACGCATTTTAATTCCAGGAATATTATGCCCTTGTTCCCTAAAATTACTGCAGGCTTCCCTGCTTATTCTCGGTCATTTCCTGGAAATATACTCCCCCTGCACCCATGAGTTCCTGCTTATGGTCTTCAACGAACCTGGGCATGCTTATACTCCCTAACTCCTCTTCTCCCTCAACCACGAATACTACGTCAAACGGCAGTTTTCCTTCAACTTCTAAAACCGTTTCTAATCCACACATGAAAGCCATTAAAGGCCCTTTACTGTTTACTGCTCCTCTTGCAATAATCTTATTTCCGATGATTTCCGCTTCAAATGGGGGAGAAATCCACTTGTCTACTGGATCAGGGGGTTGGACATCGTACATGCCGTATGATATTAGGGGTTTTGATTCTCCAGATCCCTTAATCACTCCATATACTATTGGGTGGCCCTCGTATCTAATGGGTCTGGCCTCCCCGCCCATCTCCTCTATGTATTGTTTGACTAGTGCTGCACAGTCCTCTATGCCCTCTCCCGTCCCAGATATGCTGGGTTGCATTAGTAGTGATCTGAGTTTTTCCAGGTATTCGTCGAATCTCTCATTTAGTATTTTGAAGTATGAATCCAGATTCGCCATTTACCCACCCGCATTCAAGGTTATCTACTTGTATACTTCAAAGAGTTGCCTGTTCAAGTATTTTTCAACAATATCCTTTCTCAGCTCTACACCTAACCCGGGCTTCTCGGGGACCTTAATGTGAAGAACTCCATTAATCATTGTCTCCTCTAGTCCCACTCCAGGATCCTCCAATATACCCCAATCCGCTCCCGGAATTCTGATGTCCCCGAAAACCATGTTTCCCAATGCTGCGAATATGTGGATGGCTGCGGCGTGGCCTATGCTTGTCTCACCCATTCCACCCATGTAAGTCGGTATCCCGGCTACTTCTGCAATAGCATTTATTCTGAGAGCATTATATATTCCGCCTGATTTCATCAGCTTTATATTTATTATATCGCAAGCCCTCTTCTCAATGGCTCTTAGCGCGTCTCTGGAACTGTGGACGCTTTCGTCGAGCATTATGGGCGTGTCTACTGCTCTCCTTATCTCCGATAAGCCGTCTAGATCCCACCAGACTATTGGTTGCTCAACTAGTTCAAGCTCGTATTTTTCCATCAACCTTATTGCTTTTATTGCTCTTTTAGGTTTAATCCACCCCTGATTAGCGTCAGCCCTTATCTTCACACCCCACCCAACAGCTTCTCTTATCAACTTTATTTTCTCTGCATCCTTATAGGGGTCTTCTCCCACCTTTATTTTCAATATCTTAAGACCTCTATCAACGTCTCTTTTAACCTTCTCTAAAACCTCTCTTACATCTGCTATTACTGCACCACCTACTTCAGGTATAACATTCCTCGTCATACCGCCTATAATTTTGCAGACTGGTTCACCTGTAGCCTTACCCACAATATCGTATAACGCCATTTCGATTGCTGCTTTAGCGCTCGGATTCCCCACTGTCGCGCGATCCATTAATCTAACCGCTTCATCGATATTGAAGGGATCTAGTCCTATCAAGCATTTTTCGAGTCTCTCCTTAATTATTGCAGTTACTGTTCCCATAGTTTCGCCTGTAAACTCGTATGCAGGGCAGGCCTCTCCGAAACCTGTTATTCCACTATCTGTTTTCACTTCGACGTAAATAAAGGGCTGACTAAGATAAGTCGCTGTTGCTATTTTAAAAGGCTTCTTATAGGGTATTTCAACGGGGTAAACCCTTATTTCAGTTATCTTCACGTCTATGCTCACCCGAGTCATACATTTTATAAAAGGTTTGAAAACTAAATGACTTTAAAAAACTTAAATATATTGCATATGGAAATACAATATTTTTCACGAACATTTAACACCTCTTCCCTTTCTTAGAGCCATCCCACACTTTTCGCCAGTATATTCTCCATTGACAACCACTGGAACACCATTAACCACTACATGTACTATTCCGCTGGAATACCTTCGCGGTTCGATAAAGTCTCCATTATCCTTGATCTTGTTCTCGTCAAAAACTACTATATCAGCCCAAGCACCAACTTTCAAGACGCCTCTATTCTCCAGTTTAAACCTTTCAGCAGGATAGGGAGTTACTTTTCTTATGGCTTCCTCTAATGCTAAAACCCTCTTCTCGTAAACATATCTTCTTATAAGCCTAGTGAATGCCCCGTAGGTGTTCATGTGTGGTAGAAAGTATGGTGGATAGTTAACTTTCCACTTAACGTCTAGTGCAAATGTGTCTGAACCAATCATACATCTAGGGTCTTCGAGGAATTCCTCTACCTCTCCCTCACTCACATAATCTCTCTTAATTCTCGTCTCCGTGTCGAGTTCTAGAAGTCTGAAGACGGTTTCGTACTCGTTTAAGCCCATGATTTTCGAAACTTCTGAAATACTTTTACCAACATAATCCTCTACAGCATGTTCTATTACTACTATCGTATGCATCCAGTACGGGTTCTTCCCTCCCCTAATATCCCTTAAAATCTCTTCCTTAACTTCAGGTATTTTCAATGCTCTTAACACTCTCTCTATGGATCCCATCTCTATTATCCATGGCGATAATAGAGATTTTAAATAAGGTATTACGAATAGTCCTCCGCTAGTATTAGGTATTATATCATACGTTACGTTTATTCCTTTACCAAGTGCATCATCTATAATCTTTATTGTCTGCCTTGCAGCACACCTGTGCATATAATCGTTTATCAGCGGAGGATACACATCGTAGACTGAGAACAAGTGGGATATGTGGACAGGGACTCCTGTTCTCCTACCTATCTCTATAGCCTCCACTACGCCATAGTATTTTTCCCCGAGAAAACCTTTAACCCTAGACCTCACATGGCTAACGTAGATGCCGCCATGATCTCTCAACGTCTCCACTAACTCCACTATCTCACCCGTTGTAGCATAACGGCCTGGCTCGTAGTCTAGTCCGGTTGAGAAACCAATTGCCCCCTCATCTAGAGACTCTTCTAACAACTCTTTCATCTCTCTTAGCTCACTTTTACTGGCTTCACGCTTGTAATCTAAGCCCATTACAGCTGCTCTGATAGTGTTGTGGCCCGCCATCGGCACGTAATTTATTGACACTCCTCTTTCCTCGAGTCTATCTAAGAATTCTCCAATAGTTTTCCAATCGATGATCCAACCATACTTCTCCCTCATTTTCTCGTTAACCTTTTCAAGAGAGAGCATAACCAGCCTATACCACTTGTATGGCGATATCTCATGCCACCAATCATACTCCCAGTCGTCCATCAACCACATTTCTCTCAGAGGCCTTGGAGAATACCCGCAATTTCCCCCTATTACCGTGGTGACTCCTTGGTAAACATAGTTTAAGGCTTCAGGGTAGTGGAGGAGTATTGTGTCGGCGTGAGTGTGAACATCTATGAAGCCAGGGGAGACTATTAGGCCTTCAGCGTTTAAAGTGATTTCACCAGTTTCTCCCCCAAGGTCTCCTATGAAAGATATTTTTCCACGTGAAATCCCTATGTCTCCCTTAAATCTCTCCCTACCAGTACCGTCCACTATTGTCCCGTTCTTGATTACAACATCGTAGACCATTATTTCACCTGTCTTGAACCTATGAGTATCGACCATACAGCTCTTGCTTCACTCGATACGTCTATTTCCCCGATTCTATGGCATGCAACAACGTGTCCTCCTCCTATATCCACCAAGCTGGGCTCTTTCCTAGAACATTTTTCGATGGCATAAGGACATCTTGGATGAAACCTGCATCCTTTCGGAATATTTATTGGACTTGAGGGCTCTCCTCTAATAATCATTTTCTTGAGAGACTTTCTCCTGGGATCCGGTATGGGGGCAGCGGATAAGAGTGTAGCTGTATAAGGATGCTTCATATTCTTGAACAACTCGTCTGTTTCAGCTATTTCAACTATTTTACCTAAGTACATTACTCCAATTTTATCACTCATGTGCCTTATTGTAAGTAGGTCGTGGCTTATAAAGAGGTAGGTTAAACCCATATCTTTTTGCAAATCTAGTAGGAGGTTCAGTATTTGAGCTCTTACGGAAACATCTAGAGAAGACGTGGGCTCGTCTAGAATTATTAGGTCGGGCCTCAATATTATAGCTCTAGCTATTGCAACTCTCTGCTGCTGTCCCCCGCTAAGCTGGTGAGGATATCTGTGGACGTGTTCTACTCCTAGCCCCACTTTTCTTAATGTTTCTATAATCAATTCGTCTGCCTTTTCTCCTGAAGCTATTTTATGTATTTTAAGCGGTCTAAGCAAGTGTTGTCTGACAGTCATTCTAGGATTTAGAGAAGAGTAGGGGTCTTGAAAAACCACGCTGACTCTGCGCCTGAACTCCTTCATTTTTCTTCTGGGAATTTCAGTGATATCCATACCGTCGAAGAAGACTTTGCCTGATGTAGGCTTGTATAGCATAAGTATTGTTAGACCTACTGTGGTTTTGCCGGAACCGGATTCGCCAACTAGACCAAAAGTTTCCCCTCTATTGATACTGAATGAAACCCCGTCGACAGCTTTCACAACGATCTTCTTCCTGAATAAAATGCCCCTGCTGTGGACAAAGTACTTCTTTAAATTTACTACCTCAAGTAACGGGTTCAAAGGATTCACCTACTATACATGTGGCATGCAACAATATGTCCTCCCAAATCTATAGTCTCAGGAGGCTTCTCTCTACAAATGTCCATGGCGTACTTGCATCTTGGATGGAATTTGCAACCCCTGGGAGGGTTTATGGGGCTTGGAAGTACCCCCGGTATGTGCTCCAACTTTTTCTTCCTCTCAGGCTTCAAAGGCAGACAAGCTATCAACCCCTTAGTGTACGGATGGAGAGGGTTCTCGAAAACCTCCTCTACCTCACCCATTTCGACAATGTTGCCGAGGTACATTACTCCAACTCTATCGCTCATCTCAGCTACAACGCCGAAATCATGGGTTATCATGAGCATCGATGTTTTATAGTCCTTCTTCAACTCCATTAGTAAGTCGAGTATTTGGGCCTGAATTGTGACATCTAATGCTGTAGTCGGCTCATCGGCTATCAGCAGCTTTGGTCTACACGAGATCATCATTGCTATGAGTGCTCTCTGCCTCATGCCACCGCTGAACTGATGAGGATAATATCTTGCCCTAATATCGGGGTCAGGAATCTTGACTCTTCTAATCAATTTGATAGCCTTCGATATAGCACTCTTCTTATCTTCTCCGAAATGAGCCATTAAGGGTTCTCCTATCTGAAATCCCACTGTTAAAATGGGGTTGAGAGACGTCATTGGGTTTTGAAATATCATTGCAATTTCTTTACCCCTAATCTTCCTCATATCGGCTTCATTAAGTTCCAATAGATTTCTTCCCTCAAACATCACTTTACCAGACACTATTTTCCCTGGAGGCCCAATCAGCCTTAGAATGCTTAGAGCAGTAACGCTCTTGCCACACCCGGTTTCTCCAACTAGGGAGAATACTTCGTCTCTCATAATGTTAAAGCTGACTCCATCTACGGCCTTAACAACTCCTCTGCTAAGGTAAAAGTATGTTCTAAGATTTTCCACAGATAGCAGAGGCTCCATTTTCGACACCTAGATCTTCAGTTTAGGATCAAGCATGTCTCTGAGGCCGTCTCCAAGCAGGTTGAATCCTAGGGCTGTTATGACAATGAATATTCCTGGGAAAGTCGTTATCCAAGGTGCATAAATCATTTTGTCTCTTCCCTCAGCAAGCATTGCACCCCAATCCGGCGTTGGAGGCTGAGCCCCAAATCCTAGGAAGCTCAGAGCAGTTGTCGACAGTATGGCGCTTGGAATAGTTAGAGTCGCTAAAACAATTATTGGAGACAGCACGTTCGGCAGTATGTACCTAACTATAATATTGAAGTTGTTTTCGCCTATTGCCCTAGCAGCTAGTATGAACTCTCTGTTAACGAGGGATTGAACCTTCGCTCTAGTGATTCTGGTGAAAGGAGGCCAGCTTACTATAGCAATTGCGGCTACAACGTTTAGTAGACCGGGGCCAATAATTATCACTATCCCCAAAGCTAATACTAATGGTGGAAGTGCCCAGATGATGTCTGTTATAGCTGAGATCACTTTATCAGCTATTCCACCGTAGTAACCGGCTATCAGCCCCAATACAACACCTATCGATGCCTCGATTAACATCACTATTAGGCCGACCATTAAAGCTATTCTCGATCCATAAATCACTCTACTAAAAATACATCTTCCGAGGTCGTCGGTTCCAAAAGGATACTCTGAGCTAGGTGGCTTCAACCTATCTGCCACATTGGTTTCATCATATCTCCTTAAAGCTATGAGCGGAGCCGCGATTGCTATAATAGTCACTGCGCACACTATGAAGAAGCCTATTAGCGCCATTTTATAATAGAACATCATTCTTAGACCTTCTATAATTCTTCTAGCATTCAACAAAACGTTATCCATAATACCAATCTTAGACTTATACATCTCACCCGGCCTCCTCAAGCCTTATTCTAGGGTCGAGTATGGCTGAGACTATATCGCCTAGAATGTTCGATATGACTGTTAGTATAGCTATGATTAATATGATTGCTTGAACCACGGGATAGTCTTGTCTAACAATGCTCTTGTAGAGCAGCCTACCCATTCCAGGCCAGGCGAAAACCGTTTCTATCACAACAGCTCCACCTATAAGCCAGGGTAGTTGTAGGAAAAACATTACTATTACGGGTATCAAGGCATTTTTGAATGCATGTCTAAATATGACTGTTCTAGAAGGAAGACCTTTAGCCCAAGCAGTTCTAACGTAGTCCTCAGTTAACACCTCAAGCATTTCAGATCTTATCAACCTAGCAATCATGGCTATTGAGGGTAAAGCTAGAGTCAGTGCGGGTAATATCAGGGATTCTGGCCCACTATAACCTGATAATGGAAGCCACTTCAAGTACAATCCGAATAGGAGCATTAGCATTAATCCAAGCCAGAAACCTGGCATGGAGTAGAAGAATATTGCAAAACCCATTGCAAGGTAATCAATCCAACTTCCCCTCTTTAAAGCTGCAACCACGCCTATCGGTATTCCAATAATGTAAGCTATGATCAAAGATGTTAAAGTTAACTCTATTGTAAATGGAAGTCTAGAGAATATTAGATCGCTAACAGGCTGTCTATGAATAATTGATGTCCCGAAGTCTCCTTGAATAAAGTGGCTTAACCAATAAAAATATTGAATGTAGATGGGTTTATTTAGACCCCATGCCTCCCTCAGCTCCTCTATCCTGGACGGATCAACTCTTTCTCCGACAATAAGTACTATTGGGTCTCCTGGGATCATGTGCATTATTGAAAAAAGGATTATTGATACTCCTAGTATCGCTGGTATTCCCAAGAATATCTTCTTAACAGCATATTTCAGCATTCCAGCCAAAGCCGCTTAATCCCTCCCACGCTAGTGGCCTATGACTCTCCTATAATTATTTTGACATCATTTATCACGATACTCCCGTAGGGTGGGAGAACTATCAATCCCACCACGTTCTTTCTTACAGCAGTGTACTCCTTGTTCACGAAGAGGGGTATCATCGGTAGATCTTCTAGTAGTATGCTTTGAATCCTGCTATACACTTTCGTCCTCTCAACAGGATCCATAACAGTCCTACCTTCTTCGAGCAACTGGTCGACTGTTGGATTGGCATACGTGTAGTTCGCTATAGTGCCGTGGACCAAGTAAATCAGTATATCTGGGTCTGCCCAAGACCATGCTCTCAAAGCTAAGTCGAAATCCCACTCCCTAGTCTTCTGTCTAACATAGGAGTACTCAAACTCCCTAACATTAACCTTAATACCTATTTGCTTAAGTTGGTCTTGTATTAGTGGGCCAACTCTCTTGAGCTGTGGCCTGTCTACTGGGACAAGCAATGTTAACTCTAGTGGTGCACCGTCCTTATCTACATATCCATCGCCATCGGTGTCCGTCCACCCTGCACTGGCCAGTAGGGACTTGGCTTCATCGATGTTCGTGCTGTAAGTGTTTTTCGCTATCTCCTCGATAGTCTCGTTATAGCACATCATGGATGGAGATATGAAGCAGTACCATGGTATTGAAGTGTTCTCCAATACTTGAACAAGGCTGTCCCTATCAACAGCTAAAGCTATAGCCTTCCTAACTCTCACATCGTCTAGAGGGGGCTTCCTCACGTTCACCATGATGTAGTCTATTCCTGGTTGAAGAGTGTAGTAGAGCTTTATGTCTGGGTTCTGCATTAGCCTGCTGACAGCGTCTACAGGCACTCCCCTCACGATATCAACATTCCCAGCCTCTAACTCGCTTATTCTCGTTAAGTCTTCAGGTATGAACCTTATTATGACCTCGTCGATGTACGGGTTGGGCCCCTTATTCTCCACGAATGGCAGATTTGTCTTGTACTTGTCGTTCCTCACTAACACTATGTGTGAGCCGTGGACCCACTCCTTCAGCTTGTAAGGCCCACTCCCAATAGCCTCCACGTTAAACTGCTCGTTACCCATAGACCTAGCTGAGACAACGTCGACAGGAGCTCCGTAAACAGTTATTAGAACAGCCCATAAATATGCTGGTGGCTCCTCGCACACTAGTTTGACAGTGTAGTCGTCTATTATTTCTATTGATGATACTACTGCGAAGTCCTCGGCGTAGGGACTTATCTGCCTATATCTTTCAATAGAGTCCTTTATTACTTGGGCTGTTATGGGGTTTCCGCTGGAGAATTGAGCGTCTTGTGGCAAGTGGAATATTATCGATTTACCGTTATCCGTTACTTCCCATGAAACAGCCAGGTCGCATACCATGTTCATGTTTTCGTCGAATACTACTAGGGGCTGATATATTAGGTCGTGGATTTCGTTTGCCCATGAAACTTGTTGGATGTCTAGTCCTTCAGGTTCTTCTGGGATAGCTATTACTAGAGTCTTCTTATATTGTATTTGTGGGGTTGGAGATGGCATTAGATGTGGATATATGAAGAATATTATTGGAACAGCTATGGCAACTATAATAACTACTGCAATTAATGCATGAATTTTACTAATTGCCCTCCTCGAATAACTCAATATTCCTCTACCTTCCCACCAAATTCTTTACTTTGGTTTAGCCTTAAGGGTCATATTTAAGTTTTAATGAGGAGAGAAGTCTTTTAATTAAATAATTCTAAATATTAGTATTTGGCTCTGCTCGCATTCTCGATAATTTTTATTTAGTTGATTAAATACAGTTCAATTCGTCCTCTGAGAATACTATGTTTCCTTTAACGATAGTTAAACTAGGCTTACCCTTAAGTCTTAATCCTTTAAATGGAGAGTACTTCGCTTTGGATTTGAATTCAGCCGGGTTTATCGTGAACTCCTCTCCAATGTTGATTATTGTGAGAGATGCAGGTGAACCTGGAGTAATACTACCATACCCTTTAAGTCCTAGGATTTCGGCTGGTCCCCTACTAGTTAAGTTAACGAATTCTTTAATCGATATAACCCCGTATTCGACAAATGTCCACATTAACGGTATTAAAGTTTCTAGACCCGGAATACCCGGCGGACACTTATTAAATTCTAACGATTTCTCATCTACGCTGTGGGGAGTGTGGTTGCTTGTTATTGCATCAATCCATCCCTCAATTAAGGCTTCAACCAGTCCTTCAACTATATCCTCGGGTCTTAGGGGTGGATCTACTTTAGCTAAACACTTCATAGATTTCTCGTGGTCACAGTCGAGGAGTAAGTAGTGGGGTGAAGTATCTACGGTTGCACCACCTATTTTAGCTAACAGTACTCCGCTTCTACAAGTCATGTGAGTAAAGTGGACTCTTACTCCAGTGTCCTCAGTTATCTCTAAAACTCTCTTAATGTACTCTCTTTCAACCTTAATACTTCTATCAATCCACCTAAATCCTGCCTCGCAGCGTTCCTCAGAACTTCTCATTTGAGCACTGTTGAAGACTATGATCTTCCCCGTTGAAGCAACTATTTTAGCGATGTTTGAAATCATGTCGATGTTCTCTAGGTCCTCTGGGATTACCTCGAATCCCAGTACTCTGCAGTGTTTTGCAAGCATCCATGCCTCCTCGACGCTGTCAGGTACTCCAGCGTAACAATAATATTCCGGAGCGTTTTCCCTAACATAAGACTTCAATTTCTCCTCTAACACTGAAACAGATTTTACTTGGGGAAGAGTATTCGGGGAATCCACTACTACAACGATCCCCCCAGACCCCGCTGCGCTTAGACCCGATTCCCCATCCTCCTTATACGAATATTTCAACCCCATTAAATGAGCGTGTATGTCGATTACTCCAGGTATCAGAACATACTTGTTCTCCTCGGTGAAATCTAGTTCAACTTGTCCTTGAACGCTGTGAAGAGGACCATAAACACCAGTTATAATACCGTTGCTGATAGTGACTGTTGCTAAAACAGTCGTATTACCATGCACTATTTTACCTTTATAAACAATATCTTCCATAAGCTAACCCACACTACTGGAGTCGTTCCCTACTAAAATGTTTACCTACACGACACTATTTTATGGTTGCTTAATTCCATGCCTACATCTAAATTCTCCCATCAAATACGTAACTGTTCGAAGCCATTCTACAGGGATTAGAGCTTCCATCGGTCCTTAAACCTATATATCGTGGAGGAGGATACTGTTCACACGAGTCCACGGGGAGGGGGAAGGAGTGGATGTAGAGTTCTTGGCCTTCGATAGCATGGGTGTTAGATCGCAGTCAACCATTATTAGAACAAAAGACTTGACAATACATATTGATCCAGCAGCCGCACTTGCACCTAGAAGATACGGTTATCCTCCACACGAGTTAGAGCTGAGAAGACTGGTAGAGCTTTGTGAAATTATCGCTGATAGAGCTAGGGAGGCAGACGTAATAATTATAACACACTACCACTACGACCACCACGACCCAGGCCGCCTAGTACCGATAGAGATCTATAAGGGGAAAACGGTTTACATTAAGGACCCCGAGAGAAAAATCAATCTAAGTCAGAAAATTAGGGCTAGAAGGTTCATTAACCTCATCAAGCCCATAGCTAGGAAAATAGAGATCGCTGACTCCAGGACTCTAAGCATAGGCGACACTGCCATAAAATTCTCTAAACCTGTTCCACACGGCTCTAACAATAAATTGGGGTATGTCGTAGAGGTATCGATATCTGACGGAGAGCAGAAATTAGTGTTTTCATCGGATGTCGAGGGGCCTGTCCTCGGAGAACAAGTTGAATTCATATTAGCAGAGAAGCCAGACATGGCGATAATAGACGGGCCAATGACATACATGCTCGGATATAGGTATAGTTTTGAAAGCTTGAAGCAAAGCATTGAAAACTTAAGGAAGATAATTATGAACGGAACTAAAACCATTGTTCTAGACCACCATCTGCTTAGGGATCTGGAATATAAGAATAGGATTAGTGAAGTACTCGACACTGCCTCGATTATGGGAGCCAGAATACTATCCGCAGCAGAATACATGGGGCAGCCTTTGAACATGTTGGAGGCAAATAGAAGAAAACTTTACCAGGAAAATAAATGTTAAGAGAAGCCTTCGGGAGGCTGTACTCGAGGACTTCAAATATTAATGAGGACCCATTAAAGCCTTCTTAAATGTTCTTGAATTAGCGAGATTGATGGATACGTCTTGGTTTAAATAAGAGTAAGAGTACTGGTACTGCCAGTAATAGAAACCCTATTATCATTCTAACTACGTCTTCATTCAAACCCATTTTAGGCGATGTTGTTATCTCCACTTTCATGCTGCCTTTAGGCTCTACATGTACTATTCTCTCAGGGTATTCAGATAGGTAGGCTAGTACTATAATGCTTGTAGTTTCAACATTACATGTAGACCACGAAGTCCCCGCTGTCCAAGGACTTGGACTATATTGTGTTCTAAAGCCTCCTGTAGCTGGATCCTGCATGAACGCTATCATCAGGCTAATGTTTTCTATTAGCTGGGAGTACTTTGATGAATATGCGTTGTCTACTACACAGAGAGACCTCCATGAATAATATAGTAAAGCCAGCTTAAACGTATCATATGCTTGGTTAACGTAGAATGCTTTGTCTCTGAATCCCCGTCCATCGTATAAGCAGAGAAGTTTCTCCCATAATGTCTTCGCACTATCAACAGAGGAATCCATAAATTCCCTAAGAATTCTTAGGGCAACAAGGTCCGCGTAAGCAACATAGTCTTTGAAGGGTTTCGAGAGATCACTATGATTTTCGAAGATAATGGTGTACCCGTCTATGGTCTCTAATATCTCATTTTCACCCATTAAAGGAGTATTCCCCCGCCAATGAGGCTTCACTCCTAGAAGTACCTCGTGGTGATTGTTATATCCGTTAGCATATTTAGCGGAGAGCAAACCAGTGATTCTGTCCCCTAGCTCCGAGCCTAATACTTCAAGTGCTCTAGAAGCAAGCAGGTTGTCTGCTGCAATATATATCCTCGACCTTCCCGATTTGTCATCGGACTCGTAGAGTAAACCAATATTGTCAACATAGTGTGATTCAAGATATTTCCTAGCCATATCCCAGTCGGCCACCCAACTCGACAATACTGCTCCTCCCTTCAGCCTCCTGATGAAAGCCCACGTGACTCTTAGAAGATAATATGGGTCACACTTATTGTAGTAATCGTAGTGCGGCTCGATCATAGTCCTCTCATGGTATTCGTTCCACGAAGTTATTGCAACAATTTTAATATTGTTCACCATATGAACAACGTTCATCCACTCTCTAACATACACTCCGAGAGTTAAGTCGGGGTCGACCCTCCTAGAAGCATTCCTCCCACTAGCCCCCGCCAAAGCCAGGAAGTATTCGTCGTATCTGGGTGCAACACTGACATAGCCGTCGACACATATCTTATTGGAGAAATCCACGTAACTCCATTCTCTCCCAACAACTCTAATATTAAATCTTGCATCAACTACTCTGCCGATAATATTTGAAGCTTCAACCCATATTAGTAAGAGAGGTTTGCCTTCGAATATGTAGTAGGAGTGATTATAGTTTTCGACATAATTATTCCAAATATAATTAAGCACATAGCTAACATTAAATTTCTCTACCGCTCCCCTCTCTACCATCAATGCCGCCTTCAATCCATATTCTTCTAATAGGTTGAATAGTGTCCTACTGGCATTATCCTCATAGCTCCAAGGACCCCACCAGCTGACAAAGAGTACATCTATACCTATTCTCTTCATGATCTCCAGTTGCCACCTGACTACAGTTTCATTCATTGAAGAATAATATCCCTTGAGAGGTTTGTCTACAACAACTGTATCATTATCCCCATTCCAATGGCGGTTACCTAGCCCTCCACCATACCACGGATAATAGTATACTGCAACTACGGGCTTTGAGAAACTTTTCATGTCTGGAACTATGTTAAATTCTACAGCTTTAAGCACCACTGGAACTATTAAGAGTGCGAGCAATATTATTGCGCAAGTAAATGCTCTCATAGAGGTCGGATACTAGATATAAATCTATAAGTATATAGTTTTACCTTAGTTGGCTTCTAAGAGTTGTTCACAGAAAGCTGCATAAACAGCTTTGTTAAGTAATTTAGAAAGTTTAGATCACATGAAACTCGTGAGATTTCCTAATCCACGTTTCAGATTTGAAAAGCACGATAATGATAATATTTCATATTAAGTCAAGTATTTTGAGATTTATAAGTATCTTAGTTCAATATTATATAAGTGGTGATAACATGCGTAGAGTTGCAGGTATATTGATAGCAGATAACATTATGGTGGAAGATACGGACACCATTATAGTTATTCCAGGAGGAGTCAGGATCAGGGTTGAGGGATTGAAAATAGATGTCCCAGAGGAATGCAAGCCGCCTCTTCTAGTATCCATATTCGAAGATGAAATTCAAATATCTAGAATTGCAGGTTCGTGTACCATTTATATTCCAATGGAGAAAACCGGATGACTTTGTTCGATGGAAATGGGAATAATTGTTTTAGCAACGTGGTTCAAGGCAATATGCTGAACGTTATCTCCGGATGGTCTACAACCTCGTGTTCTCCCCTACCTTCATCCTCTACTATCAATTCTTTGATTCTTAAAGTTCCCTTAATATCCTCCAATCCCCTCTCAACAATCTCCTTTAGTGGACCAGCATATATCGTTACGCTGCTTATTGGAGCGCTGAGCGCGA
This sequence comes from Thermoproteota archaeon, assembly GCA_029258925.1. Taxonomy (GTDB): domain Archaea; phylum Thermoproteota; class Thermoprotei_A; order EX4484-217-1; family JAPDJV01; genus JAPDJV01. The sequence goes on from JAPDJV010000001.1 coordinate 67,481, forward strand.
TCTTCATGTCATGCTTTACTCTCCTAATAGAGGCTATCACATCTATTATTAGTTCACCTGCTTTAGCCCTGTCTTTATTAGCTATTCTCATGGGTTCAGGCCATTCAGCTATCGTTATGCTTTTCCATGGCTCATGTTTGGAGTAGAGTATGTGGTATATCTCCTCTGTTATGAAGGGTGCGAAAACCGAGAGCATTCTCAAGGTGTTTAGCAGGACATGGTATAACGTGAACTGTGCTCCTTCCCTGTACTCCCCGTCTTTCCCTGCAATCCTGTATTTCACTGCTTCCAAGTAGTGGTCGCATAGTTTGTGCCAGAAGAAGTCTATTATTGTTGAGCCTGCTCTTTGGAAATCGAATTTTTCGAATGCATCCGTAATTGCTTCAATTGTCTCGTCTAGGAGGGATAGAATCCAATGGTCTACATCCCTTAACTCCACCTTAACGCTCTTTGAGGGAGTATAGTCTTCTAGAGCTATTGAAATTAGTCTTGCAGCATTCCACACTTTCACCAGAAATCTCCAACAATAATCGACTAGTTGCCAGTTGAATCTAACGTCCTGGCCTGTTGCGGCAGATGTGGCAGCCCACAGTCTGAACGCGTCTGCGCCGTACTTGTCTAAAACCTCTGTTAGACTCACGTAGTTTCCATAACTCTTATGCATCATTCTGCCATCAGTTCCCCTGACCATGCCGTTTATCAAAGCGACTTTAAACTGTGGTTTCCCGAATAATGCTACACCTCTAACTATGAGATAGTAGTCCCAAGACCTTATTATGTCGTAACCGTTTGGCTGGAGGTCTGCTGGGAACAGCCTTTCATCGACGTTGTCTGGCCATCCAGCATGTACCGCTGCTGTAATACTGGAATCCATCCAAGTGTCCATTACGTCTGTTTCAGGATATATTTCTCCGCCGCACTGAGGACATTTGTCTATTGGAGGCTTGTCTCTTCTAGGGTCTATTGGAAGCCAGCTTGGATCAGCAACTATGATGTGCCCGTTTTTACAGTACCATACTGGGAAGGGTGTGGCGAAGATTCTTTGCCTACTTATAGGCCAATCCCAGTCAACGCTTTCAACCCAGTCGAGTAATCTTTTCTTAGCGTACTCGGGCACCCATTTTATTTGGTCTGCTGCCTTCCTTATCTCCTCTCTTAGTTCAATAGTCTTCACGAACCATTGCTCCTTGGGTATTATTTCTACAGGAGTGTGGCATCTCCAGCACGTACCAATATTACTCACTATGCCCTCCTCTTTCACGTATAGACCTTCTTCTCTTAACTTAAGGATTGTTTTCTCCCTAGCCTCCACTATAGTTAGACCCCTTAGATCCTCCAACGCGTTATCAGTCATTCTACCCTTCTCGTCTACACCCTTTATTATTGGGAGACCGTGTTTTTTCTGCCATCTTACGTCAGTTTTGTCGCCATAGGTGCAGACCATTACGACTCCTGTGCCAAACTCCGGATCAACGTCTCTATCACCAATTATCGGTATCACTCTATTATATAATGGTACAATGGCTTTCTTCCCTATCAGGTTCTTATACCGGTTGTCCTCTGGATGCACGAGAAGTGAGACACATGATACTAGAAGTTCCGGTCTAGTTGAAGCAACAGTGATCTCCCCTCCCTCCTCAAGTTTAAACTTGAAATAAACTAGGTGTCTTCTCTCAGCTCTATACTCGACTTCTGCTTCGGCTAAAGCTGTTTCACATCTTGGACACCAGTGTACTGGGTGAACTCCCCTATAAGCCAGACCCTTTCTGTACATTTCTATGAAGCTTAGCTGTGTTCTCCTCCAGTAATCTGGGTTCATCGTCTCGTATTCCGAGGTCCAGTCAATACTACATCCAAGCCTCCTAATAGCCTCCTTCATCGGCTTAATCCAGTTCTTGGTGAATTCAACACATAGCTTGTAGAAGTATTCCTTAGGTACTTCGCTCTTCGATTTTCCAATAGCTCTCTCCACCCTAACCTCCGTTGGAAGACCGTGGCAATCCCATCCTTGGGGGAAGAGAACGTTGTATCCTCTCATTCTCTTATATCTTGCAACGAAGTCTATGTAAGAGTGGTTTAAGGCGTTTCCTACATGAAATTCTCCGCTAGGGTAGGGGGGTGGCGTGTTTATGCAATATGTTGGTTTATCTCTGTCTTCTCTGTCAAATCTATAAACTCCCCACTCCTCCCATTTTTTTAACCACTTTTCCTCTATTGCTCTAAAATCAAATCTTTTAGGCATTTTCATGGACAATTCGACCACTCTTCTTAGCAGTACTTAAGGTCTTTGATTGAATCTGGCCTATAGAAATATTTCTCTGAAACATTAATAAATGTAAGTTGCTCATTACTACTTTAAAGCAAAAGGTTACGAATTCAAGTCCTGCATAGTATTTGAAGAGGGGCCTGGAAAATTGGAGTTTACTGGACTAATTATCGGTATTGTAATGTTGACTATAGGTGTGATGTGCTTAGGGGGATTTCCGAGGAGCCCCAGGTTCTGGATTAAAATGAGGGTGGGGAAAGGGATACTAGTGGATGATGCATGGAAAAAAGCGAACACTATAATTGGAGCACACATCTTCTTTACTGGAATTCTTCTCGCCACATTATCCATTTACATTGAGGATCCCATGATGTCGTTAATAACCTCCTTTTTCTGCGTACCAGTATCATTAATAGCCTCGATCATCCACGCCTCAAGGATATCCGAGGAGAAAGCATTAAAGAAAAAGAAGGTGACTGGGCCCAGAATCCCTAGGCCGTCGAGAGAATTGTCAAGAAAGTTCTTCACCGTCTTCACAGTCTTAAGTATAGTTTTTGTTATCCTCTCAGCTTACTTATCATCGTACAGTAGCGTAGGAGTCCCAATGTCTTTTGACGTAGAGGGTAGGCCGATACAGCTATTAGATAACTGGGACTATTTTACTAGAAGCGTATTGGTAGGGTTTGTACTATACTTCACGGGCCTCATCTTACTGATATTCTTGAGTAAACCTGTTAGGATTACGGGAGATGAGAGAACTAGATTGGGGAGGAGAATAATATTAAATTTCGTAGTACTCATGGATTCTTCAGTTCTCGCTTCCATAATGGTTTCCCAAGTAAATACGATATGCTACTACCATTATGGTAGTCCGCTACTTACGGGAACATTATTTGATGTAGCGAGGTTTTCTGTAATATTGCTTCCAACCATATGGTTCTTGAAGAACCTATTATTCTCCTAACAAACATTCGAGAATCGTAATACCGCCGTGTTTATACTAGAAGTTTTTCTTAAAAAATAAATTAAATTTAGGTTATTGTCTGTTTATCTATTTCCTCCTCATAATAAACGTCAATACTGCTGCTCCAACCACTAGGCCTATTACAGCTCCTACTGCTCCACCCATCGTGGTACCTGATTGCCTTGCCTGATCTGCCTGGTGGGAGTTGTAAGCGTTGATTATGCTCACTGGACTGCTTTCACCAGTGTTCCCTGCAGCATCTGTAACTACGAGCTTGAAGGTGTATGTGCCGTCACCCATTTTAGTGAAGTCTACCGTCATGTGATCTACATTCGATACATCTATTTCCGTGACGTCTCCTGAGGGCAGCGTCATTATGAGGCGTGCTTTAACTACGTCAGTAGACCAGGTGAAGTTTAGTGTAGCTGGAGCAGTAACTTCCTGTCCAGCTACAGCACACTCTATTGAAGCTGTTGGAGCAGTATTGTCTGAAGTAAACGATAATTCTCTTCTAACAACGTTCCCTGCTTCATCGATGACCCTAATAGCCAGCGTGTGGTTTCCATCGCTCAAACCTGTAGTATCTATTGTGAGCACCTTCTCATCGTAGAGTCCTGTGAGATTCCAAGTGGCAAGCAAGCTTCCATCTATGTATGCTTCCATAGATTTCAGTTCTATGTTGTCACTTGCCTGGAGCGTGAAGGTTATTGAGCCTGCAATGGGTTTATCCAGCCTGGCTGGAACTATGGTGATTGAAGGCCTTGACTTGTCGGTTACGAACGTGGCCGATGATATGGTCCTTAAACCTACCAAATCTGATGCTTCTACTTCAACTACGTGGCTTCCATCATCTAGGTCTGCTACAACAACAGTTATAGTAGTACTGTATACAGTTACGTTCTCCTCGAAGGCGACGTTTAATACTTCTCTACCGTCCACTCTAACCACAACATGAGCTAGTCCAACGTTGTCTGATGCAACAATTTCCATGTTAAACGTGTTGTTTTGTACTCCAGATGGCACTATTGCTGTCGCGGAGGGCGCGGTTCTGTCCACTATTACTTGAACAACAGCATCCGAGCTGTGTCCAACCACGTCGAATACCATAGCCCTTATTTCGTAAGCTCCTTCACCTAGAGCTGTAACGTTGACATTTAAGTCTGCTACAAAACTTGCCTGCTCAGATATCTCCCATTCTCCTATAATCTCTCCGTTCAGGAGGACTGTGACATGTAATATTCCAATGCTATCCGATGCCTCGATCCTAACAGGTATGTTGTTTAATGCATACTCTGTGGCAGCCTCTAAGTCCACTGTTGGAGGCGTGTTATCTGACACAAAGCTCACACTAGCGTTTTCAACGTTCCCAGCTAAATCGAATACTTTGAATATGACAACGTGGTCTCCGTCTGGAATACTGGATGTATCAACTATTAAAAAGTCCTCGTACTCCGTTAGATCGGTGATGTTGAACACTGCTATAAGATAGTCTTCGCTATCTAAGTAGGCTTCTACCCTCATTAATCCAATGCTATCGTATACGTTGAACGATATGTTTATGCTATTTGAAACGTAGTACTCACCTAGCCATGGAAGCACTGTTGGACTAGAGTAGTCAACTATGAACGTTCCAGTCCAAGTATTAACGAGGCCTGCTGCATCCCATGCTATAATAGTTATGTTGTGCTGTCCCTCCCATAGATCTGTTACATTAATTACTATGGTGTCTGCGACCTCCGTAGCAGCGGGTATGTAGTACTTTACTAGTATGCCATCTAGATAAACATCGACCTCAGACAACATCGCGTCTGACGTGTATATTGATATGTTGAAGTTGCTGTTATAGTAGCCCTCAGTTACCGGAGCCTCCTCCATTTCGATGTTGAGGCATGGAGGTGTTCTGTCGAGCGTAAACGTTGTATTGTACCAGGTATATCTTCCAACCTGGTCGAATCCCTTAATCGAGATTTCATGTTTGCCCTCGTCCAGTCCAGTAGTATTGACGTAGAAGACGAATGCTCCATATTTCATAGCATTGGCTACAAGGTAATATTCTGTGGTTGCATCTCCACTATAATAGTCCACTACTATATAATATGTTCCAGTGTAGGTGGCAACGAAGTCAACTTCCTCGTATGTTGTCGTGCCTACGGAATATCCTATGACGTTGAAGTCTTCATCTAAAACGTATAGGTCTAGGTCTACTGTTGGATCATCCCATTCCAGGACGACTGAAGTGGTCTCGCCTATCATTAAGCTCATAGAATACATCTTGTACACATCCTTTGGGCTGATAGTATCGTAAACTTCTACGGGAGTCCTGATCGAAACCGGCATCGTGGTGTTCACTAGCTGATTGTCTATGTAGAGCTCTACTTCCCATGGCTGCGCATCGATTATTTCACCTGTGATCTCGAAGTCTCCTGAAGTGACCTCAGGTATTCCATAGACCTCTATTTCTGGAGGCTTCGTGTCCAGTATTATAGTGTCGGAAATGCTTTCCACGTAATTACCAATGTAGTCGTTGCACTGAGATGATACAACCAGTTTTCCATCTGGAATGATGTCCCAGGCCCCGTCGAGCACTACCACATTGAATACAATTCTGAGCAATCCGTCTCCCACAATACTGTATGTTGCCTCTACCTCCACTTGCTCTTCGATTCCAGGTACGTTAGGCGTTATCTGGCTTTCAACGTTCACCACTGTGCCTCCAGACTCTATGTAAGAATCTAAGTCTAATTCCCAGGATATGGTGAAGATGTCGCGTGATTCGCCGTATATGTCTTCGAGTTCGGATAACACTATCGTCCCACTAATTGGCGTGTAGTCTTCTACTACAACGGCGAAAGTTGCATTTCCTCCTGTCCAAATGTTGCTGTCGATTGTACATTGTGTTTTAGGCGGAGACCTGTCGACTATGAAGTATACTTCACGAGAGGTTTCTGCGAATGCTGTTTCAACGTCCAGTTTAATTGATCTGAAGCCCTCGGCTAATGATAGCGTGTTCATCTCTGCTATTATGTACCCTATTACATTGTTTATTGGAATTATGAAGACCTCTGCTTCGACTCCTACATCAGTTACTGCCTTAATACTCGAAATTCCTTCAGGCGCAATGTATATCCAGGTAAACGACGCCTCGTAGCTGTCGGCTGAAGCTATCTTAGTTGCCTTGAGCAACTGCACTATTGGCTCCTCTCTTAACGAGACGTTGAATGATATCGAATAGTATTCTGGGAGCGTTAAGAAGCCTCCTATGAGTGGTATGTGGACTATGACTATGTATGTTCTATTTGTTACTATAGGTGCACTGATATTGGTTCCATAACATGGCATTGCTGGTGGGAGATATAGTCCTTCGAAAATGTAGCCTGTGTAACCGGAGATCACGTAGTCCCCTGTCTCGGCATCGTAGACTTGTATGTAGCCGAATGTAAGCGGGTCGTTCCAGCTAGCCGATATGTTTAGCCATGCAGGTCTGCTCGTGGAGTCCTCTACTTTAACGTAGAATATTCTCCACTCTCCTACCTCAGGCCTCCAGTACCAATTGTATCCAAGCATTACGTAGAAGTTTTCAAAGGGCTCGTCTTGGTCCTCAAACATTCCGGAATAATACGATGAATCATTTACTCCAAGTATTTCAACAATGTTTATCACCACTGGCACTAATTGCTTATGGTCGCTGTTTGAGAACACTAGGTATCTCTCATAGAATCCTGGCTTCGAAACGTTGAAGTCCAAGGTAACGTTAAAGTACTTTGTAACTCCATCCTCTACTTTGGGCACTATCGTGAAGGACTCATCTTCCACGCAGTTATAGAACTGCAGTACTATGTTAAATGTTATGTTTTGAGTAGCGTATTTGAATGCTCCGAGGAAGAATCCTATAAGCGGATTCTTGTATTTTGCAGGATACCCTACCTCCACCGTCAATATGTTCCCTATATTCGTGTCTCTATTCACTAGGTGGACTTCACTCCTATTGTCCGCAATACCGTCGCCATCGTAATCGGTCCAATTCCACATAGCGAAATATATTCCCAGTATGTTCTGGAGCGATGTTAGTGCATCGGTATACGCTATGATCCTAACATATGTTGCATTAGCAACTATTTCAGGAGTCACGTCTGGGAACAGTATTTCCGGCTTAAACCACACGTAGTAGTATGGTTCACTCGTATAGTTTGCTACTTCATCTATTGTCGCAGGGCTAAATGTTAGCGAACACGTTGACTCGTAGTATTTAACTATTTTAACGGCCTCATAGTTATCGATTGTAGTGTTCCCGTATACTTTTAGGCTGACTGTTTCATTAATCGGATCTACAGTAGTTCCCTCGAAGTATAGGGCTGGGTAGACTATAGAGTCTTCTGGTGGCGTGGCTGGAGGTGTTCCAAGGATTCTCCAAGCTAACTTCTCGAAGAGCTCTGTGCCAAGGACAGCGAATCTATTGTTTGTGCACTCAACAACTTCAACAGCCTTTCTGACATTTATTCTTCCCGCACCCTGCGAGAAAGCATCGTACCCTAAGTCGTCTGCTCCAGCCATGAGGAATGACTTGACTAGTGCTGGATACGGGGTCACACCATACTTTTCCTTATATGCTTCAATGACTATTGCTGCAGCTCCAGCTGTGTACGGCGTGGCCTGGCTTGTTCCTCCGAACAGCTGGTACGCGTATTCTCCGCTGGGAACACCGAAGACTCCTCCTGAAGATATTGGTGCCGAGGCGAAGGCGAATGCACCTATGGAGACGACGTCTGGTGATGGCTGACCTGTTACAAATGGCCCCCTATTGCTCCAAGGTATTATCTGGTCGTAGTAGCCCTCTGGCTCGATACTGAAGAAGGGTCTCCAATGATATGTTGTTGAGGCACCTACTTGAACAGCCATGAAGCCCAGTGGGCCAGTATTTGCTGTTCCATAAGAGGGGCCTCCATTGCCCACAGCGTGAGTGAATAGAGTTCCATTATATTCTTCGAACATCATCATCCAGTCAAGTAGTGGCAGAACGCCTGGATAATACGGGTCTGTGAAGTCTGTTATATTCCATGCTGACCCAGGTATGCTTAGAAACGTTTCCACAAGGCTTAATATGTCCATTCCGAAGAGCTTGCCAAAGTAGTCTAGGACGTCGGAGCTTATCCCCCAGCTATTACTTATTACGTCAGCTTTATGGTTGCCAGTATAGTACCACAAGCTTAATACTACTTGCACCCCGAATAAGTCTATTACTTGGGATATTGGGTCGAAGCCTGAAGCGTAAAGCCATCCCTCGACAACGTTTCCCATCCATAATGAGACAACACTCATCACTTTAGCCTTCGGAGCAATTCCAGGAAGGGTGGTTTCAATCCATGTTCCGTTAGATACGAAGTACATGTAGAAGGTTGTATTATCGTCTCCGGCAGCGGAGCCAGCGCATCCGGTTCCGTGACCGTAGTAGTCTAGTGCGAAGTTGACCCACCTACCCTCACTGTCGAGTCCTGGATAAACCAGCTCTCCTAAACCATACATGAATCTAATGGCGCCTTGAATGTCGGCGAATGGAGCACCCATAGCCCCTATACTGAAATCGAATCTCCCGTCTCCATCGAAATCTCTTGCCGCAATGGCCTTAGTCGGATCGTTTTGGTCGAGTACCAGAGCAGGCTCGTCGACTATTGAGAAGTCCATTAGAGAAGGATCTAGCCACCAAACGTACATTCCTTCATATACTGTAACGTACATGCCATAGATGAAGGCTGCTGTAGACAGGTCTGCGTAAACGGTGTCAAATACCCCGTCGATGTCTGAGTCAACTGCAACCACTGTAACTGGAATTATGTAAATGTAGTATGAGCCCGGTATTGTTGCTAGAAATATTCCAAAGCTTACTGGTGTGGATGCGTTAACTTTCCCCGTTACCTCGATATCGGATTCCATCTGTAATTCGACGAAGCCTCCCGTGTATGAGAGGAACGAGTACCATGCTCCTTTCACTGCCAGGTATGTTCCACTGGCGTTCTCGTAGACTCTCGAAGGAGATAGTCTGTACAGAATTGTTAAGCCAAGTTCATCCGCGTCGAATGCCTTCAAACTACCGTACTCGTCTACGCTCACCGAGTGTACTAGGTTTGGAACGGCGTAGTCTACACCGGTGTCAACTATGGCTATCGTAATGTTTTCTCCCTTATACCCTAAATCCCACGCTTCTGGAGCACCCATAATCCTAGTTGCAACATATGATGTTATAGCAGGAGTTGCCTCGTCTTCGAGTGGAGGAGTCAGACTAGCATTAGGCGTTGTTGCAATTATGCTTCCTGTCTCGGCGAAAACAATCTTCTTAGACTTCCCATATGCTAGTGCGTAATCTGCTGAAACCTTGATTAAACCGTTTACTCCGAGAAGCTCCGATAGCGCTCCGACATCTTTTTCCAAGAGGCAGGAGGCCAATAACATTCTCTTCGGTAAAGGCAGAACCCACAATATCTCCAGGACACCCTCTTGAACCAATTCTAGTAAACTCTCTAAGGCGCTGTTCTCAGCTAACACGAATATCCTAGGCCTCCCCATGGAGTCCACGAATATCCTGTTTTCGGGGGAAATCTTCCCTAGAACGTAGTCTAATAGTATGGAGTCGACTCTCATATCAGACTTCAATGATGTAATTGCTTCCTCCTCCTTAGGTTGGGGCAACGTTGTACTAGTGCCCAGAGATATTCTAGCTGTTGCCGGATAAGCCATCGACGATAGAGTGAGCAATATTACAACTATCAACACCATTATGACATACTTTCTCGATAATATCATGTCGAATCACCTTAAATCTAATTCAAACTACATATTTATCATATTTTGTACTTTGTCGTCCTTATATTTTTATTGTATAAGTTTATGATTTAAATTTAAAATTTCATATTCGAATTTACCGATAATCCTGCAAAACGTTTGCAAAAATCTAATTTCTTCTATTGAAATAGCACTCCATAACAACATAATAATATATATGTAATGGTTAATTACGTATATAGAGTTGGGCGAGATGCTTTGAAGAAGCTACTGGAATTCCTAAAGGCGATCCCCGAAAGCACAGAGGGGATTGCCGGGGATGCGATCAGAGTATTAGGTTTATTTTACGGAGTTCTCTGGCAAAGCGAGTTACTGAGTGAGATGATTGCTCTGAGAGTAACTCTCGGAGAGCCCGAGGAGAGCGTCTCCTTTAGGGACGTTGAGAGAGCTGTGAAAATGTTGGAGGAGAGGGGAATAGTGTCTGTCGAGGACAGATTGAGGGCTTCACTCTCCAATGTGAGGGGGGTTCCTGACAAACTTGTAAAACTAGTCGGGTATCCTGAGCTTTTGAAAGTATTAGTCGTGGACGAGAGAATGCAGAGGTACCTTATTGCTAGACGTGGAATTCTTAGAAGAGGTAACAGTTGACTTCATAGTTGCCTATATTGGGGGTTTCATTCTCTCAATACGCAATTCCGTTGTTAGCGTCAGCTGGCCATCACTATTATTGCCACTCATTATCCTTTAAATACGCGTAGTTTCATACACTTATAAAAAGCGTGTTGAAGTGATGTTCTATGCGTATTAGAGTTAAAGTAGAGCTCTTAGGAGAGTTCAGAGATTACGTTGGTAATAAGAAGGTTGTAGAGGTAGAAGTAGAAGCTGGATCCAAAATTATTGAAGTTTTAGAGAAAGTGAGCAAGAAACTTGTTGAAAGAGTTGTAGAGACAGCTCGCAAGGACGCATTTGAGGGAGGAAGCGTAATAATACTGAAGGGCGGAACGGGGTCGACTATTGACGCTAGCGTTAACGATGGTGACACTATATCTATTCTCCCAACAATATCGGGAGGCTAACATAATTTATTATGATTATGTGTGAAGTTATGGATATGCTCTCTCCCTGAATCTGGGGAATGGAGTCGCGTCTCTTATATGATCTAGGCCCGTAATCCACATGACAAGTCTTTCCACTCCTAAGCCGAAGCCTGAATGAGGAACACTTCCATATTTCCTTAAGTCCAAGTACCATTTGTATTCTTCGGGATTTAAGCCCGCCTCAATGATTCTAGCCAATAGGTTATCGTAGTCATCCTCCCTTTGACTACCACCAATAATCTCCCCATAACCCTCGGGAGCCAACATGTCAAAGCCTAAAACTAGCTCCGGGTTGCTTGGACACAATTTCATGTAGAATGCTTTTATTTTCTTCGGGAAAAGCGTTATGAAGAACGGTGTGTCGAAGTTCTCCGTTAACTTCCTCTCCTCGTCTGCACCTAAATCTTCACCCCAATCTATGGGAAGCCCCTGTCTTCTCAATACATCTATCGCCTCGTCATAAGTTATTCTGGGGAAAGGTGGCTTCAAGTCTTCGAGCAACTCTGTTTTACGTCCGAGAAATTCTAGTTCTTCCAGTCTCTCCTCTAGAACTCTCTTAACCACGTGGTGTATGAGATCCTCTGTTACCCTCATCATGTCCTCCATGTTATACCATGAGGCCTCTGCCTCCAGATGGGTATACTCGGATAAATGTCTCCTAGTCCTCGACTTCTCAGCTCTAAATGACGGCGTTATTGCCCAGACTTTTTCAAGAGAGTATATGAGTACTTCGAGGTAAAGCTGTGCACTTTGGCTTAAGTATGCTTTTTCCCCAAAGTAGTTTAATTCAAATAGTGTAGCTCCGCCCTCACATGCAGACATAGTAATTATTGGCGGTGTGACCTCCCACCACCCTCTCTTCAAAAAGAACTCTCTGCAGGCATCGAGCACCGTGTGTTTCACTTTAAATACTGCCGTAAGCTTCCTCGATCTAATCCATAAATGTCTGTTATCTAGTAAGTACTCAACGCTTTCTCTACCAAATATTGGAAAGATGCTTGAAATCCCCACTATTTCGATGTTTGAAACAGTTATTTCCAAGCCTCCTGGAGCCCTTTTATCCGGTTTCACCACTCCTTCAACTATGAAGCTACTCTCTCTAGTTATGGCCTTGGCTTTACTCCATACGCTTTCCGGAACACTATCTTTATGAACAACGCATTGAATAGTGCCTGTCGAATCTCTTAAGACTAGGAATACTCTGTTTTTGACCTCCATTTTCCTATGAACCCATCCTCTGAGCAAAACTTTTTCTCCCGGAGCACCGTTCTTGAAAACTTCTCTAACCTTAGTAAAGGTATTATTAGTCATGAGTATGAGCACCTTGAATTACCTACTTTAATCCCATTGGATTTATTAAATTACATGATATAAAAATTTAACACGATTTCCTCGAGCTTACGCCTACATTAAACTTTTCATTTTTGACCATGATGAGTATTACCGTTTTAGCAATATAAGAAAACATTTTTCTAACTAGCAGTAAAGATAGACTATTACGAGAGGTGGAAACTCCGTGGGTAAAAAGACGACTGTGGACGTCGTGAAGCTGGTAGAGGAATACATTGGTGAAAGCAATTGGCTTGTGAGGGAAAATGCAAATACCAACAAGACCTTCACAGGCCTATTCCACTACGTAGCTCAGGAGGCTATGAAGAAGTATTCTCAAATAGTTTACGAGAGTGAGGCGAGTTTCCACGAAAATGGTTGGATACACTTACATGACCTACCCTTTGCCGCATGGATAGGTTATTGTGCTGGATGGAGCATGCAGAAGCTCTTCAAAATAGGTCTAGTAACCCATACTATCAGAGCTAGACCTGCTAAACATCTAGACTCAGCAGTAGACCATGTAGCAAACTTCCTAATGTCATCTCAACATGAGTGGGCTGGCGCCCAAGCATTTAGTGGTGTAGACCTTTACTTGGGAGCATTTGTTAGTGCAGACTGTTTGGTTAGAGACGTTAAGAGGGTTGAACAACAAGTACAGAGACTCGTATACAACCTTAACTTTCCATCGAGAATAGGGGCTCAAACCCCTTTCACAAACTTCACTATCCTTCTTGACACGGTCAAGACCACTTTAGATGATGAAGCCTACGTTGGGGGGAAGGCCATCGGAAAACTAGGGGATTTCGTGGACGAGGCAATAATAGTATCAAAGGCGCTTATAAGAGTGTTGGAGGAGGGGGATGCAGCCGGGCAGCCGTTTACTTTTCCTATTCCTACTGTTATGATTACTGATAGGTTTGATTGGAGTGGGAGGAGGTGGGGTGACCTAACCTACGAGATATTCAAGCTGACTGCAACCAAGGGAAGCTTCTACTTCCTAAACGCCCAGAGCGGAGCATTTGATCCAGATATGGCTTACGCTATGTGCTGCAGACTTACTATAGACAAAACTAAGCTTTTGTTGATGAACGGCGGCGGCCTGCTCTCCCTCCCACTCAAAGATGTAGATAGTGTTTCCACGAGGCACTTAGGTGGGGTTTGGAGCATTCCCGATGAAACGGGTAGCATAGGTGTTGCAACACTGAACATGCCGAGGATAGGCTTTGAAGCCAGGGGTAATATCAACTTGTTGCACGATTTACTCGACTACTATATGGATGTAGCAAGAGCCCATTTAATGAATAAAAGGAGGAGGCTTGAGAAAATCCTCAAAAATAAACCCATAGAGTTACCCATAACTAGAACATACTTAGGCACATACTCCTACCACTACAATACTATTGGTGTTCTAGGATTGCCGGAATTTGCTGCAAACTTTATCGGAGACCCTCAACTATGGATAGAGCTAAATAGGTCGAGTATTAGGGATGCAATTAATGTGATGAAGGAGGCCTTGGAGTACATGCATAAAAAAGTCAGGGAGTTTGAGGCAGAGGATCATGTAATGTACAATATTGAGGAGGTTCCGGGAGAAGGAGCATCGTATAGGCTAGCCCTCCTAGACTATAGGATGTATAGGAAATTTGTTGAGTTGGGCGAGTTCTTCATTCCAATAGTTGGGGGTGAACCCTTCTATAGCAATAGTATCATACCATACTATGCTGATCTCCCCCTCCCGAAGAGAATAGAGCTGGAGGCTCAAGTGCAACACTTGTTTACTGGAGGAGTAATGATGCATATGCACATGTACGAGGCCATGGATCCAGAGGCTTTGATGAAGATGGTGTACAACATTTCTAAATCCTACAAGATAGTGTACTTCAGTATAACGCCAGCAATAACGGTCTGCATTAAATGTGGATGGAGTTCCCCAGGCATATTCAGCGAGTGTCCTAAGTGTGGATCCGAAGAAGTGGATTGGTGGAGTAGGATAGTGGGATACTATAGGCCTATTAAGAATTGGAATCCTGGGAAGAAAGCGGAGTTCGCTAGTAGAATAGGATATGGGAGCAGGGGTAGAATAAGGCTTGGAGAGCTTTCTAAGAGGATGAACTTACTCGATTAGGAGGCCGTGGGTTCATATTTTTGCAAAATCGTGAACCCTATTTAATACCTGCATCAATAACCTCAAGCCTCCAGCAATATTCCTCGATTTTTACGGGTCTACCCTTCAAGAATATGCTTTTCTCAAATAAGGGGGCATCTAGTACGAAGGTTTCCGCCTCACCACCCTCGAATGCAGGGTTAAACCCGTATTTCTTAGCTCTCTCTATTATGAGTTCTACATCTCTCCTTGACAACTCTCTTCCAAGCAACGTGGGGGGTATTCCCATGCAGGCTATAGTCGTTATAATGAATTTAAATCCTATTTCCACAAGTAGGCGCATATATTTGTCTTGAGGAATTCTCCACAGGGGAGAGAGCACCCTTAGCCCTAGTTCTTCAGCAACATTATTTATTATCATCCTCTGATAATCGCTTAGAAGAGCACCAGTAACTATGGAATTGATCTTATATTTCTCTATCACATTACCTAGTACCGAATGCAATTCCTCTTCCTCTTTATACTTCAAACCGCTGGAATAGAATGTTTCCAAGGGAATGCCTAATACCTTCGAGTGCAACCCTACCAAGTGCGTTGTTGGATAGTGGAATAGCCATGAATCCTCTCTACTAGGTCTAACAGTGATCAAGCACTTGACATCTACTCCGTGGAGGATAGCCCAATGTAATGCGAAACAGCTATCTTTCCCCCCACTATAGAGAGACGCTGCTGTAATCACCACACATCACCAGCATTGGACTCTTAGAATTTACATTTAAATATTAACTATCAAATATATGTGGTGAAACCCGTGTCAATAGGGTTGAGGAAATGCATGTCGCCTAAGATCGTCTTGAAATTCTACGCCATGTACAGGGATGCGATTGGCGTAGGAGAGAAGGTATTGAAAGTAGGCAATGAGCTTAGTGTTAGAGAGCTTCTGGAGTACTTGTCTAGAGTCGAGAAGTTAGGGGAGACTATGGAGAAATATAAGCCTGTGATAATAGTTAACGGGGAAATCGTTGGAGAAGACTACACAATAAGAGGAGAGGCAGTTGTCGAAATAGCACCTGGATTCTCAGGTGGCTAAAATGAAGGCTAAAATAATCTACGATAAAAAAATCAATATATCGTCTGAACTGGAGGAGATGATAAGTTTAGGAGGTGAAGGTTACGGAGCAATCATGGTATACATAGGGGTCGTAAAAGGGGTAGTCGAGGGAAAGAAAGTTCTTGAATTAAAATACGAGTGCATTCCAAACTTGGCCGAGAAGAAGATAAGGGAGCTAGCGGAGGAGGCCTTAAACAGTGATGGCATAGGAGATGTGAGAATATACCATAGAATAGGCTCATTTAAGCCTGGAGAGCCCGTTCTATACATTCTCGTAGCGGGAGTGAGTAGGAAGAACGTGTACAATGTGATGAAGGATCTTGTAGAAAAAGTAAAACACGAGCTCCCAGTATGGAAGATGGAGGTTAGAGAGGACGGAGTCTACTGGGTTGTCTCAGATGGATTAAGAGTGAGAAGAGAATTTAAAGGGAAGATTTAAGCCATTGAGATCTTAATATAAGAAAAATAAAGAAATAAAAATAAAATAATATACTATCCTCAATATGAGGTGTTAAATTAGTTGAGACTTTCTATAATAGGATTTGGCAAAATGGGAGGAGCGCTTGCCAAGTCCTTTCTCAGGAAGAAAGTTGTAGAATCGATAACAGTGTTTGATATAGTTGATGAAAAAATGAGTGTAGCTGGAAAACTAGGATTAGACACAGCAGCCTCGGAGCTCGACGCAGTAAAAGCTGGGGATGCTATTTTGCTAGCTGTGAAACCTGGAGATATTGAGAGTCTAGCAAAGAAGATAGGCGGACACGTTAAAAACAAGCTTGTAATATCTATTCTAGCTGGAGTATCAACATCTATTCTCGAGAAGCTACTACCCGGCGCTAGAGTTGTAAGAGTTATGCCTAACATAAACGTGGCAGTGGAGGCGGCCATTAGTGCAGTGTGCGGAGGCAAGCTGGCCAGCGAAGAAGACATCAACTTCACTAAGAAGCTATTCTCAGCAGTCGGAGAAGTAGTAGTTGTCGAAGAGGCATTAATGGATGCTATCACAGCTCTATCCGGTTGCGGACCAGCATTCATAGCGATGATAATCGACGGGCTCTCACTAGCAGGTGTTAGAATGGGGCTTCCCAAGAAGCTGGCGTTAAGAATAACATGTAAAGTAGTTGCTGGAACAGCGGAACACGTGAAATTATTGGAGTCAACGGAGAAGCTTGTTGAGAAAGTTTCAACACCAGCAGGCGCAACTATTGAAGGCGTACAGTTACTTGAAAGTAAGGGTATACGGGGAATATTGATGGAAGCTGTTTGGAATAGTTACGTAAAAAGCTCTAAACTATTGAGAAGATGATAGCAAAGACTATTTAATCATTGATGATACTTTAGCTTCTTTGGCTACTATAGCTACTTATCAATACTTTGATTACTCCTAAGTATTTAAGTGCTAGTATATATGCCGATGCCGTGTGTCTGTCAAGCCCTAGCTTCCTTCTCAGTTTTTCTCCTAGTTTTGACGTGTATGCTGGGTTTACCAAGTATATTTTAAACCCGTATTTCAAAGCCATGATTATAGCATGTTCCAGTAGCCTTTTCTTCGGGAACCGTGTTATTTTACGGTTAGCTGTTCTATTCTTAGTGTATTTACGTCTTTTAATCCTATCCAAGTCCTCAAACAATACTATCCTTGCACCATGGCGATAAGAGTAATGAAGTAGTCTAGTGAGTGCCTGTAACCTCATAGTATGAGCTTTACTCCTAGGGAAACCATGCGATGTTACTTCTGGAAACCACTCTGTCCTAACATCCCTTATAATGCCGTGTTTATCCACTATGACCATGTTTATCCTATCGCTATTAAGGTCGAAGCTAGCTATTAAATCACCATTAGCTTTCCCTATGCTGAAGTACTTTAGGTATAGTTCAACTGGAACAGATATGTGGAGATATACCTTACCATTCCTAAATACTATCTTAGCGGTATAGCTTAGCTTCTTGGATAATGCCCTCTCTACAAGCTCATTCACTAGAGGAATGTATCGTTCACCAAACAACACTCTATACTTAACCCATCCCTTCCAAGAAATATTGACTTGTATCTCATTTGATGATAACAACCTTATGTTGCGGTTACCTTTATTTGCTGCAAATCCCCTACTTGCCATGAATATCTTCCTTATCCTTATCCTCAACGGGTTTGAGCCGTTATGTCTCGTCCCCTCTACTACTAGCTTAGCTAATTTATAGATAGTGTCAGCATAGCCAAGGTTTAGCTCTTTGGTTATTTCTTTGACTATGGTGTTTCTACCTATTCCTTTAGCATGCATTTTAATTGCTTTAACTAATGCTCTCCTAAACCTATGTGCTAGAAGTACTAGCTCCATGCAGCTATTATTATCCAATGGTATTATCCTACCAGTTATCGTTATGTGTGTTAACTCTGGTTCCCGTACTTCTTCAACCATAGCTTAATCGCCTCCTCTAAAGCTTCCTTTAATGCACCTCTACGATACCCTTTCACTTTGAATACAGTCTCTCTAAACTTCCTATCAAGCTCCTCATCAATATTTACTGTCCACTTAACCATATAACCACCAAAACATATATAAGGCAAAACACCTAAATATAAATTACGGAGCCGATGAGCTGATGAGGCGTAGAGGAGGGACGAGGCAGGCCTCTAGTTCGCCGATGGGAGTGCCGAAGTAGCGCGCAGGTGCTCCCGTAGGCGGGCTAGGGGCAAGAAAAGGTGGGATGAATCCGTGCCCGAAGTAAATACAGGTATCATAAGTACCTGAAGTGCCAAACTAACGGGCACGGGCAACCACTACAGCTAATTATTTATCTTAGAATTTTAAAGTATAGTGCTTAGTAGATAGACTAGTTTATCGGAGAGTGCTTCTCATGCCATGGTTAATGGTTATTGTTGAGGATGATCTTGCGGATGATCTTGAAACCCTAGTGAGGACGGGATGCTATGGTAGTATCAGTGAAGCTGTAAGGGATGCAATTATGCTATATTTATTCTCTAGCAATAAGATAAAAATAATAAGATAAAAATGCTTAGATTGAAGATTCTTGATTTTTCCAAATGACTCCTATTGTATTTTAGTTATAATAATAAATTCGAAGATTCTTCCGACCTATTATTTAGCTCCAGGATCTCAGAAGTTCTTCTCTATCCCACGCTAGGTTTCTCGATATTTACTAGACCGTTTTCGGCAAGAGTTTTAATTATTGTGATCACGGGCTCTTCTACATCAGACCTAGCAAGCCCTGTCTCACTACATATATCATCTATTATCTGAGATACTGTGTGCTCTCCGTCGCATAGGGCCCACACATAGAATGCCCCAGGTGAGAGTTTAAATGCTCTATCGTCAGACACCATTACAACGAAGCTCTCTTCATCTGCTTGTCCTCCAACTCCTACTCTGGTGGGCTTAGTTTCACCGATGTCTGTGTCCTCTGAAATATTCATATAAGTCCCTCCTGGAAAATTCTAGAACCTTGGTTTTCTGAATCTTGGAGGGGCTCTTGGAACATTTTCCGGAATATCCTCTATTTCTGGCACATCGTCGCCGCTTATTTCAGTGATTTTACCAAATTTGCCCACGTTTAGTTGTGATTCTCCCCTATATGATGTTACGAAGGCGTTTTCTATAATAACGGCTTTTCCTTCTACTAATTGACCTGCTTTTTGACCCCATAAAGTCACTTTGACTCTGCCGCTTTCATCTCCAATTATTGCCTCTGACAGAGTTCTAGGACCTCTTCTTGTTTGAACCGTTTTGGGCGAGTGCGCTTCCAAAACTCTTACTTTTACACTTACTCTATCCATTCCAGGTTTTAGATCCATTATTCTTAATATTCTGCTACTTTTGGACAATTTTTACACATCCAATTTTTACTTAAACTGGAATTTAAGAGAAGTTTTTCATACGAAAAACTTCCCCCAAACTCCAGCCTGCTACTACTATCAAAATTCCCTTATTTAAATTTACATGAAACATTGTGGTGTTTTAAACTCTGAGCTATAAAAGCTTAAGAAGTAAATTCGTTAAGGTTGAAATTGAGGATCTACGAGGAGTCGGATTATGGTAGCTGAGGAGAAATTTAAGGTTCTACCGAGCAAGCTACACTCTCATGTATATTGTCCAAGAATTACCGTATTTGAAACTATATTTAAGCCCTCTTTGAAACAGAGGATTAGAATGATTTTAGGAAGAATATATCACGTGTTTTTTGAGATCTTGAAGCTCAGGGGTTATAGAAGAGAAGAGCTTTTGGAAATAGAGTTAGGCGGAAACATTGTTTTGAGGGGGAGACCAGACGGATACTTGGAGAAAGAGGACGAGATTTCCGTGGTTGAAGTGAAAAGCTATAGAGCGCCTAAGTGGGGAGATGCTTGGGATAGTGATAAAGCTCAGATTCTAGCCTATGGATTAATTCTTCACAAATTGAAGGGTAAGAATATTGTCCTAAAAATTAGGTATATTGACAGGGAGGTAGAGGTACCCTTTAACACCGAAAATGTTTCTTGGCTCTTCGAGGTCATAGAAGACTACAAGAGAACTGTGCAAAGTTCCTGGATAAAGGATGTAAGGAGAGGAGTTAAGTGCAGTAAGTGTCCGTTCAAGGAGTTATGTGATTTAATAGATAGCCTAAGCTAAATATAATAGGAAAGAACGCTATCTTATCTGCAGTAATTAGGATCTAGAAGGTGTAGTTAATGTTTTGGATCCATAGTCCTAGAACAATAGTATTTGGCGAGAATGCCGTAATGGAGGTTTCCAAGTACGCTGAGAGCCCCATATTAATTGTTACAGGAGGGAGAAGGACTAGGGAAATAGTTTCGAAAATGGTTGAACCAGTACTGGAGGAGAGGGGATTCGATTACCAAGTAGTCGGTATTCCAAGTGGTGAGCCAAACATGGAGGTTGTAGAGGAGCTGTCAAAACAGATGATAAAGTACTCGCCTAAAACAATACTAGCGGTGGGTGGGGGATCAGTTATTGATGCGGCTAAGGCTTCATGGATATTCTACGAGCATCCAGAACTGGAGGTGGTATCAGAACTTAGGAGATTTTACGAGAATCCTTTCACTCTCCCTACTCTAAGGAGCAAAGCATTGTTGATTGCAGCCGAGACAACCAGTGGAACTGGTAGTAGTGTGAGTAGGGCAGCTGTGATAAGAGATGATGAGAGAAGGGTGAAAATGCCAATTTTAGACTATAAGCTTTGCCCGGATGTAGCGATATTCGACCCGCAATTAACAATTACTATGCCTAAAGATATAACAGCTTATTCAGGTATGGACGCCTTAACTCATGCCATTGAAGCCTACGTTGGGATCAAAAACAACGATTTCGCAGAGTACTGTGCTATAAGAGCAGTAGACATTGCTGTAGAGAATCTGCCCAAAGCATATGCTAACGGCGATAACCTAGAAGCTAGGAAAATGATGCATTTAGCAAACATGTACGCAGGTCTCGCATTTTCCCAGAAGGGTACAGGTCTAGCACATTCGATATCACATGTTTTAGGAGCAAGATACGGTTACCCGCATGGTTTACTCAATGCAAGTCTCCTACCATATGTCATTGACTTCAACGCTATTTCAGCTGAAGAAAAATATGCTGAAATAGCAACGATAATAGGACTTGAAGCCTCAACAATGGAGGACTTAATAGTAGAGTTAATATTCTACTTAAATAGATTGAATGAGAGGCTTGCAATACCATCAATAGACGACTTATTAGAGGAACATGAAGATGATTTAAATAGGAACATTGACGATATAGTTAGGGACATAATGAGAGACCCAACTATTAGAAGTAATCCGAGAAAACCCTCCATAGAAGACTTAAAGAAGTTGCTTAGATCGGCTGCTGAGGGCGAATTCAATTTCTACTCGCTTACAATGTAGAGGAGTCTTAGTAAAACACCTATTTTTATAATGCTCACTTCCTTATACCCTCACAAGTTCCATTTGAACGCTATATATTTAATGCACCAGACGACTGAACTGACCGGATCTCTGCTCTAAGCTTTATGTTCCGGAGGATTTCTCAGTCACTTTGAAAACATTATTATATTAGTTCCTAGCTCATCTACCACTCGAATTATGTAAGTGAGAGAAATGTGGGATTTAATTAGTTTCACTAACGATTCAGAAATATTAGATGGATGTGAAGGAAGGAAAAGCTACAGAAAATATGTGAGGAGAGAGTCACTTTTTCTTTTGAGGACAATCTTAACAGGGTTTCCTGTGATAGTTTTTAGTGTAGGGAGACCCTTGCCAGCTGCAGTCAAAGTTGCATGGAAGCTGAGGTTATTTGAAATATGCAAGATTATTGCGGTTGATGGAGCGGCTATAGCCCTTGCCTCCTCAAATATAGTCCCTGATGTAGTAGTATCTGATCTTGATGCCGACATCAATGATCTAATACATGTTGGAAAACAGGGCTCAATAATCGTATTGAGGAGGAAAATGGAGGGTACTGAGAAAGTGTTGAGGTTTTTTAAGAAGTGCATAGGACCCATAGTATTCTACGATTCCGTTGCAAAATACGATGCAAACAGCGATCTTGATGCCGCGGTTTACTTAGCATGCAAGTTTCACTGTAGAAAAGTAGTTCTATTGGGATTCGATGTCTCGGGAAACGTCAGCATCTACTATAAACATGGACTCAGACACACTGGAAGCAGGCTGGCTGACCAGAAAAGGTTTACAGAAACTTTGAGGCGCATATCTTGGATTCTCGAAAAGTTCGATATGGAAGCATATGGAGTATTAGAGGAGAACTTATCGTTGAAGGGAGTTAGCCTAGTGTCTTATCTTGACTTACCCAATATATTATAGTCCACAGTCCTCTCCTATTATAGTTTAAAACCGCATCCATTCATCAAGACTTCTGTATGCAGACTTACCTAATTCATGGATTATGAGGGCCTTGTTTTTCAACACTTTAATCCTCCTAATGAAGTGACCAGATGATCTAAGTTCTCTACTGTAGGATTCTAGATATTCTAGGGGAACGTATTCGACAAAAACAATTTTATCGTCTACAACTATAGCATAGCCTTTAACGTGCTCCAATCACATGCACCTATGCGTATTTTAGAGATCCATCATAGTTATCACATATAGTTATCTTAAACTATTACTAATAAATTAGATTATTTTAAAATAGTTCAGATAATTTGTGGAGACTGCTGAGGAATCTTCCAATTCATCACAGTTCACTGCGTTTGTCATCGTTCAAATTCATTCCCTTGTCCTCCTCCCTTCAGCCTATATAATAAGCTCTAAGGGGATTAAAGAATTACAACAAATGTAATAAGTTTATTATAAAATCCAAAGCAGTTTGTTGAGGCTTCTTGAATAACAATGCTATGCTAGTTCTAGAGATCACTTGTTTAAGTACTTTCCATGATGTTTTTCACCTAGGAACCATAATTCACTATATTTAATATAATGGTGCCTGTATCATAGCATAAAGTATGGGTTTCTATGGCGCTCTAGAATTAAGAGCAAAAATATAATATTCTGCGACTAACTTCAATTTTGAAGGTGCTAGAATGCCCAAGAGAAAAGTCGAAAAAATACAGAAGATAATTAGTGTTCTGGAGAGGACTATTAGGGATAACCCAGGCTTAGAAGAAGAACTTATCGAATACTCAGCGTCTGCGTATCCTGATATTTTCGGTTCATGCCTTAATCTCAGCGATTTCATTAAGATCTGTGAAAAACATCCTGATACTTGCACACGGCTCATCTTAGAGTTCATATATAGAAGGGTGGTTGACCCAATATTGGAGGCCTATCTGAGGATTTCCTCAATAGGAGTTCCAGGTGTTGAAGACTATATTGTGTCTTTAGCTAGTCAAACATATGTTCATGAGAGAGCCAGAGATGTTCGGAGGAGAGCTATTGAAGTTCTTTTAATGTTTAAGAAACTATGTAACGAGTTTGGTTATGACTACAGGGATTTCCTAAGAAAGTGAACTATTATGTCTCTCTAAATTTCTCAACATCTCCAGCATTCCTCTTCCTTACCCATATGGGTATTGCAGGTGTGAAATAGCTGAATATGAGGTTTCCATAAGGTTCTCTCCTAGGATCTCTCACTACATGCAACTCTAAAATGCAGGGACCTGTTAGTTCATGGTAATTGACTCCCAAATATCTTTCAAAGAGCTTCGATAGAGCCGCATCTATTACTTCTTCAAGCCTCTCTATATCGATGTTAGTATCCTTTTCAACCCAAACTATTATATCTACATCTCTACCATAGAACGGCGACGTTGCTGCATTTTCTCCTCCAACTAAGTCAGTGTAGTATATTCCCCTTATCTTTTCATGTCCTACCCAGGCCAATATTATTGAAGTAGCTATGTCGGCTATTTCCCTCTTCAATCTAGCCCATAAATGGGGCTGCCTGTATCGGAGATACTCTTTTATTAGTTTTTTCAGCACGCTTATCTTTATAGTTCTTTTAGCGTGTTCCAAAACCCAGTCCATACTCTTTTCTCCGGCTCTCTTCTTGTGATTAATCTGTGGGAAATTTTAATTATTGTTTTTTATCTAACAACCTGTTATGTTTGTTACACAGGTATAAAAATTTAAATGTCTTACGCAAGTTTACTTTAAAATAATGCTATTTCTCATAAAAATGAGAGATGATGTTTTGATTATATTTTGGTTTCGCATAGCTTTATGTTTTCTTAAGGAGTTTTATGAACTCCCTCATGAAGTATGGGAGGTCGAATGGATTTCTAGATGTGACGATATTCCCGTCGACTACTACTTCCTTATCTTCATACTTTCCGCCTGCTACTATCACATCGTCTCTTATACCTATGTAGCATGTTACTCTTCTCCCCTTAATAATGCCCGCGGATATTAGGACTTGTGGTCCATGGCAGATTGCTCCAATAGGTTTGCCTGTATTAGAGAAGTGCTTTACTATTTCAATTGTCTTAGCGTATATCCTTATTCTTTCAGGAGCTTTTCCTCCCGGTAATATTAATCCATCATATTCCTCTGGTTTTACGTCATTGATGCTTAGGTCTACTTTAAACTGGTAGCCATACTTACATTTGATTACACCTTTTTCTGGAGCAGCTACATCCACATCTACGCCTTCTTCTAGGAGTCTGAGGTAGGGATAGTACAGTTCGAGGTCTTCAACACCATTTGCTGCAAGTATTAGAACACGCATAATATCCCCCTAATTCAATTCTACCCCACACATTATCATATATAGTTGTTCTCAAATGTTTAAAGTTAATGTTAGCGATGTTACGAAAAATTTTTAGACTAGTCAGAATATCACTACTCTGACTGTTAATTGTTGGGATGATTAGCGATGACGCCCCTCCTAGCTATCCCCATAATCATATGCTTTCTAGCCGCCTTATACGTGGTACCTTCTTGGTATACCAAGAAGGTTGCTAGCCCTGATAAAATTGATGTTTATGCCTGTGGAGAGAAAGGTTATCCTATAAAGAGTAATATTAGGCTTAGATATATCAGGTTTGTATCATTCTTCTTACTCATAGAACTCTCTCCTCTACTCGTAGGCGTATATTTCATTCTAAATATTCCCTGGACAAGTATTCTTCCAATATATCTGGCAATAATAGCCCTAGCTGCTCTAATGCTGACCTCAAGGTGATGGAATGAGCAGTTTTCTAGGTAAAATAATAAGATGGAGCCTTAGGAGGTCGCCATGGATACTTCACTTTAACTCAGGTTCGTGTAACGCATGTGACATAGAGATACTAGCCGCCTTGACACCTCGCTTTGACGTCGAGAGGTTTGGTATTAAGATTAAGGCTAGTCCTAGACATGCTGACATACTGGTTGTAACAGGTCCTGTTACGAAGCAGCAGGAGCCCAGACTTAAGAGAATATATGAGCAAATGCCTGAGCCTAAATATGTGATAGCCGTAGGCACTTGTACTACTTGGGGAAGCGTGTTCCACGGCTCGTATTCAACTCTCGATGGGGTATACAAGGCAATACCGGTAGACGTCTACGTGCCCGGATGCCCGCCTAGACCAGAGGCTATAATCCTTGGATTTGCTAAGCTGTTTGAGAAAATAGAGAGGGGAGAAGATTGAAGAGTGTAAAGGAGTTATTCAGCGAACAAGAAATAGTCGCGGAGAGAGCTAGGAGAGTCTATGTTAAAATAAGTAAGGATAAACTGAGAGATGTAGTTAAGAAAATGGTGGAACTGCATGATGGACAAGTTTACTTAAGTTGTATAACTGGTGTGGATTGGATCGATAGGATGGAGGTTGCATACAACATATGGGTTCTCCCGGAGAGTTGCAATTACACGCTGAAAGTGGATTTACCTAGAGATAACCCGGAGATTACCAGCATCTCAGACATTATTCCAGGAGCTCTTTTCCACGAGTGTGAAGTATATGATTTACTTGGGATAGTGTTCAAGGGGAATCCTATCCTAAAGAAACCATTCATACTCCCGGAGGGTATGAAAAAAGAGTTCCCTCTAAGAAAAGATTACAAGATTTAATACTACTGGAGGCGCCATAACATGTCAATTATAGAATTAATATTCGGCCCGCAACATCCGGCACTACATGAACCCGAAATGTTCAGATTCCACGTTGATGGGGAGAAAGTGATAGAGGCGATACCTAGAATAGGCTATGTTCATAGGGGTATTGAGAAGTTATTTGAGCAGAAAACACATGTTCAAAATATTTACCTATCTGAAAGAATATGTGGAATATGTAATGTAGCCCACACTCTAACATATGTAAATGTTATCGAGAGAGCTGGAGACATTGATGTTCCTCCGAGAGCAAAATATCTAAGAGTCATAGTGGCTGAATTAAACCGTCTCCATAGTCACATGCTCCTTTTGGGTGCTGTAGCAGAACTTATGGGGTTTACAACACTATTCATGCTCATATGGAGAGACAGGGAGAAGATAATGGACTTAGTGGAGTTGATCACAGGCAATAGAGTGATTTCAGCATATAATACTATTGGTGGAGTTAGGAGAGACATAGACTCTGATAAAGCGGATAAGATAAGGAAGGTCCTGCTTAAGGTTGAAGAGGAGTGGAAGGAGTATAAGAAAACTTGGATGGAAGATCCCACCATAACTAGGAGAACCATGGGGGTAGGAATACTTAAACCAAGAGATGCGCTGAAATACTGTGTTGTAGGACCTGTTCTGAGAGGTTCAGGTGTAAAATCGGATGTGAGAAAAGACGACCCCTATGAAGTCTACGGTGATATACCGTTTAACGTGGTAACCTACGATACATGCGATTCTTGGGCAAGATATATGGTTAGAGTTGATGAAATACTTGAGTCAATAAATATAATACTCTACGCTCTCGACAACCTTCCCCAAGGAGAGATAAGGAGGCCTTTAGTGAGAAGATTGCCTGAAGCAGAGGCATTTGCAAAAACAGAGGCTCCCAGAGGAGAATTAGTATATCATCTTTACAGTAAAGGCGGATTTAAACCCTATAGACTCAAAGTTAGAACCCCCACTTTCGCAAACATCTTGGGAGCCACTATAATGTTTAAAGGTGAGAGAATAGCAGACATACCCGTAATACTTGGAAGCATAGACCCCTGTTTTGCCTGTGAGGACCGGCACACAATAGTAGATCTACGTAGTGGTAAAAGCTTTATGTTAAGTAGTAGAGAGATTACAAGAAAATTCTCCAGGGGGAGTAAACCGTGACTCCACTAGAATTATTAATATTCATTACACAAACACTAGTGTTCCCAGGCTTCGCATACCTCTTCCTACTGGCATTGTTTACTGAATGGTACGTTAGAAAACTTGCAGCAAGATTTGAGAACAGGCTTGGCCCAACATACACTGGACCGCACGGACTCTTACAGCCTCTAGCAGACTTCGTGAAACTTTTATTCAAGGAGGAAATTGAATTAAAGTATGCCGATAACGCTCTGATAAATGGAACTCTCATAATACTCCCAGCTCTATTCATAGCAGCGCTATTCGTTATACCTTGGCTAGGCTTTTCCCTTGTGAGCTTTGAAGGAGACCTAATACTTGTAATATTACTTACAGGTATAAGCTCGGGATTACTGTATGCAATTGGATGGTTCTCCAAGAACCCGTATAGCGTTGTTGGGGCTGTAAGAGCTATTTCACAGTACCTCGCATTCGACATACCTCTATTCATTCTCCTCCTAGTTCCCGCCGTCATAACCAATAGCCTAAGTATCTCCACCATATCGCATAAGTTATGGCCTAGCTTACTGGCCAACCCCTGGCTAATACCAGTCTGGGCACTTTCTCTAGGCTTAGTAATATTGGTTGAGCAAGCTGAGCTCGAGGAAAACCCATTCAGCATACCCCACGCAGAACAGGAAATAGTTGCAGGATACTTTGTCGAAATCTCTGGGAGAAGGCTTGCCTTCTACGATCTTGCGAGAGACATGCAGATATTGCTGGCGGGATCCCTAATAGGAGTCACATTCCTAGGATTAACGTGGAATCCAAGAAGCCCGTTGGAAGCTGCATTAAACTTCATAATAGTTCTCGCGGAAACCCTTCTCGTAATCTTCGAGCTCGTCTTAATAAAGTGTGTAACAGCCCGTCTCCGAATAGACCAAGTTTTAGAGGCTTTCTGGACCTACGTAATACCACTCTCAATATTCATACTCTCAATAGCAATAATAGTTAAGGGAGGCTTATTCCCATGGGTCTAAAACCTAAGATAGTGGAGAAAGTACTATCGAACCTACTTAAGAGGCCGTTCACCGAGCAGTACCCATTTGAGAAGCCAGTTATTCCAGATGGATTTAGGGGTGTCATGAAGCTCGATGTCGACAAATGTATTGGTTGCGGCTTATGTTCTAGGGATTGCCCCTCGGGAGCGATAGAGATGAAGAAATATGAGCATGCCAATAGAAGCGTGCCTGTGTTCCACTTATATAGGTGTACTTTCTGCTATCAGTGCGCAGATAGTTGCCCAGTTAAAGCAATTTCTATGACACCTGTTTATGAGCTCTCAACTCCAGATCCATTTAAATTAATATTAGAGCCAAAGCCCGAAGAGGTGAAGCCAAGGCCTAGGGGTGTAAGGAAATGATAGATGTGCTCATATGGATTGTGTCAATATGTATAATAGGTCTCTCAATATATTTTGCTACTTCCAGAAGTGATAGTAGGTCTATTATAGCTGCTTCAATAGCTATGGCATTTCTCTCAGTAGGGTACGCTATTCTAGACCTATATATCATCGCTTTAGTTCAATTAGGGTTGGTTGCGGGATTAATAACGGTTATACTTCTCACATCCGCGGGGATAGGATTAGACGAGCCCATAACACTGCATGCACACGCAGCAATACTGTCTCTAGTAATGTTACTATTACTGGTCTTAACAATACCTTTACTATCCAGGAGCATAGCCCCGACATATCCTCTAATTAACCCGGTGAGCGAGACATTCATGTACATGCTGTTACTTCAGGGTATAGTTGTTCTTGCAGCTGCATTCGGAATAAAAAAGGTGTTGGAAGGTGATGAAGATTGATCGAGTCATTATTCCTATCTTGTTTCGTGATGATAACTGTGGGAATCTATATCCTCATGAGTAGGCCAACTGGTGCCAGAATGATAGCCTCACTGGACTTAATTCTTACCGGAGTTATAGGAATACTCGTGCTCTCACCATACGCTCTAGCAGGACTCAAATCTGGGGAGGCCGTTGGCTCTATACTTATTGGAGTGGATGCAGCAGTACTGGCAGTAGCCATAGCGTTACTACTGGTCTTGTTTAGGAGAACTGGTTTAACAGATTTGAATAAACTGGACGAGTTAAAGGGGTGAAAAAATGGAGATTGGAGTAGATTATCTAGCTTGGCTAGCTGTATTAATCCCAATACTATCCTCTCCAGTCCCATTAATATTGAGAAAGTACGGGAGCAGAGTTGTGGAATTATTCTCTATTGTCAGCGGACTGGTTACTCTGGGAGTCTCAACTATGCTAATATTGGAGTACTTAGGACTTGGAGAGGAGAGAGTTGTTTGTCCTAGCATATGGCCAGGAGTGTTCTCGGCTGCACCCTTCATTAAAGCAGAGCTTTTCGTCGACTTCCTCTCCGCTCTAATGGTTTTCATAGTATCCTTCATAGGGTTCCTAGTAATCGTATTCTCACTGGGATATATGCACGGTGATGAAGGCTATGGGAGATATTATGCTTTCATCCTGTTGTTCATAGGAGGCATGCTTGGGGTAGTGCTAGCCGGGAATCTAGTGCTACTATACTTGTTTTGGGAGATAGTCGGTTTATGCTCATGTTCTCTAATAGCACATTGGTACGATAAACCCGAGGCTTCTAGAGCCGGGATAAAAGCATTCATAGTCACCAGAGTGGGCGATGCAATGTTGCTAGTTGGAATAGCACTAGCATATCTAAATACCGGAACACTAAGCTATAGCCAGCTTCCAGAAGCCTTTGCTAGATTGCCTAGTAGCACGCTGACTCTAATACTCCTACTCTCATTGGGTGGAGCGATAGGCAAGAGCGCACAGCTACCATTACATGTATGGCTTCCGGATGCTATGGAAGGACCTACAACTGTTTCAGCTCTCATACATGCAGCGACAATGGTTAAAGCAGGAGTGTATCTTGTGGCAAGGCTTGAAACACTTACAGTATTCTATGGGCATATAGCCAGTCATAGCGTGTTTCCGTTCTTGGAGACAACAGCTATTATAGGCGCAATTACAGCCCTTGTTGCTGCAACCATGGCTGTCGTCTCCAACGACATTAAAAGAGTCCTAGCATACTCCACTATTAGCCAGCTAGGTTACATGTTCCTAGGTTTAGGACTTGCAGGATTTGTTGAGTCGACACACGCCCTGTTTTCAGGCCTATACCACCTGTCAAGCCATGCATTCTTCAAAGCTCTCCTCTTCCTATCCGCAGGAAGTATAATACATGCTCTTGAAACAAGAGACATGAGGCTTATGGGAGGCCTATGGAAGAGGATGCCAATTACTAGCATAGGCCTTCTAATAGGTGGCTTAAGTTTAATGGGCATACCTCCATTAAACGGGTTCTGGAGTAAAGATGCAATAATACACTTGTCGATGGAGGCTTTAGGTGAGAATCCCTTACTTGCAATATTAAGTCTAACAGGCGCTCTATTAACGGCGCTATATACAGCTAGAATGTTCTACTACACGATACTGAGGCCGGAAACCGATTACGTAGCCAAGCATCACCCTCACGAGGCTCCAATAGTCATGGCTCTACCTCTAATAATACTTTCCGCAATGTGCTTTTTGAGTCCAATATCCTTCATGTATATTTCCAAGGCACTTCCGGAAATAGGTGAAATACCATTATTCCACGTAGAAGCCATTACGCTAATAACAAGTCTGACTATGATTGGAATAGGCTTAGGAATATTCTATTCCTCCTATTACATAAAGTCTCCAAGCGATATAATGAAGTATAAGACTGTTGTGGTGCTTAGAAAAGTATTGGAGAAAGGATACTACTTCGACGACTTCTATAACAAGGTTATCGTGGGCGGAGTTGTATATGGTTTAGCTTTCATCTTGAAAGTTGTGGATAGAGCTCTTGACGGCTTAAATATGGGACTGGCGTTACTAACGTTAGCACTAAGTGCTATTGCTAAGGGACTAGACATTTTAATAGACAGGATTAACGATGTAATAGCTATCTCAGCCATTAGAGCAGGTTTATGGATGACTAAAAGCCACACTGGTAAGATAGCCAGGTACCTCACCGCATTCACCCTAGGCCTAATAATTATGTTAATAATAGTGGTTTACGGGTGGTAGACATGGATGGAGGTCAAATATTGCTTGAAATAATGCTTCAAATATCAATATTCTTCATCGCAGCTGGAGTACTATACTCTACGAAAAGTGTCTTGGGGAAAAAGGGGTCTCTTATAGTATGTGCTTTAACTTACATAGCATCTTACATAATATTCTACGATCTATTTAGGGAGGTATACAGAGCTCCGGGATATACTTTAGGTTTTGGAGTTAAAGGTTTAGGTGGAGACGCCATTCTGTTGAATATTATGACACTATATGTAGCTCTCATGGGAATCTTCATATCAAATATGATAATGTTCCATGCAATACTATTCGAGAAGCAGCCAAATACACTAACATATGCTTCAATGCTCGCTGCAGCTGGTTCTACACTAGGCGTCTTCTACTCAAACAATCTGATCATGATAGCCATATTCTGGGAAGCTCTCGTGGTATCAATAGTAGGTATTCTATATGATAGAGATTACGCGACGAGCACTGAGGCGGTAATAAAAATGTTATTTATGAGTCTACTTGGGAGCACTATGTTCTTCCTAGGCATAGGCTTACTCTACGTGTCTGTTGCACAAATCGTTCCCACTCTCGCATCACTAAATCTCTCAACATTAACTGACATACTTGGAAGTGTGGATGAAGTAGGAGCCGACATAGCTCTTCTAAGCCTAGCATTCATGGTTTCGGGGATAGGTGTCGAAGTAGGGTTAGCACCATTCCACATGTGGCTCCCAGACGTGTATTCAGGGACGAGAGCATGTTCCGCTGCATTTGTCTTCTCTCTAGAGGATACAGCTGGCTTATGGCTTCTACTAAGAGTACTATCAGCATATTCTAGAGTGCCTATAGGGCCAGTATTCTACGCTCTCACCCCGGCATTCGTAATTTTAGCAGTATTCTCTGTCTTATCAATAAGTATTGGCGAGCTGTCAGCGCTAAGCCAGAACGCTATCAGAAGACTTCTGGGATATAGTAGTATAGCTGATGCTGGATATGTTCTGCTATTAATCTCGTACATAGTTTACTCGAAGACCAACATATTCACTGGAGCTGGAATGGTGTATGCTGCCCCAGCAGCATATTTCATAGTATTCAGCATAATGTCATTAACCACGAGTTTAGCTTTAATGGGGGTAATGGAGGAAGTAGGTATAAAGAGCTTAGACACTATTAGGGGGGCAGTTGCCAGGGTACCTCTACTAACACTACTGTTGCTAATATCAATCTTATCGGTTGCAGGTGTCCCACCGCTTTCAGGATTCATCGCTAAATTAATGATGCTATCATTTCTGACAGCTAGCAGAGAGGTGGTGAGTATTCTGCTAGCAATTACAGCTACATTATTCTTCGTTGTATGCGCAGCGTATATGCTGAGAGTTGTACAAAGAGCAACACTAGAGAAATCAGAGAAAATGGAAAGGGAGGAGATCTGTGTAACCCCGCTTGTCCCATTAATAGTTCTCGTCTCAATAATAGTCCTTGCAGGATGTGTCCCAACACTATTCATACCCCCAATACCATAGGTGATGGATTATGGTATTGAATAATTGTGTGAGAAATCAATATATTAGTGTGTTAGGTGGTAAAAAGTGTGTGTCTACTTTAATGGAGCTAAGGAGGTCTGGTAGGCAATGATAGGCGTAACAATTTTACCTTCAATAATAATACCCGCAATCTCGGCGCCGTTAGCCTACTTCGTCTCGAAGAAGAGTGGTAAAGCAGGTTGTATAGTATGTTTGCTAGCATCTATCGTTAGCCTACTACTTTTAACAATAGGGTTTGCAACCAATCAGCCACTCTACAGGGAGGTATATAAGGCGTGGATGCCTAGTCCCGTTGGAGGATACTTTGAAGCAGGGTTCTTCGTTGACGGAGTAAGCTACTTAATGTCGATGGCTACGCTGATACTCTTTGCTCTATCAATGATATACTCGGAGGCGTACATAGGCAGAAGTAAGCCGTCGTATTATGCTATAATGCTGATGCTATTGACAGGGCTCTTAGGAGTGTTCCTATCGTCAAACCTGATACTGTTCTACATATTCTGGGAATTCATGCTACTGCCGTCATACTTTATAATAGGAGAATGGGGCTATAGAGATCCTAAGAAAGTCGCATTCAAGTTCTTCATATTCACTCACGCAGGAGCACTAGTAACTTTAGTGGGCATAGCGATAGCCTATGCTACATTACTGGGTAATCTAGACATATTCCAGATGGCCCAGGCTGCAGCAGTTTCAGAAGAGTGGAAGAATATCTGGGTTCTACCATTCACATTGGTAGTGATAGGTTTCATTGTAAAGTTAGGTGCCTTCCCATTTTACACATGGCTTCCAGACGCTCACGGCGAAGCTCCAGCACCCATGTCAGCTTTGCTTAGCGGGATAATCATCGAGACAGGAGCTTACGCAATATATAGAATAGGTATTCAAACATTTGTTGTCCCAGTAATGGGGTTGGAGAATGTTCCAACAGTACTCCAATGGTTAGCAATACTCGGCATAACTTCAGCTATTTACGGCGGATTTCTGGCTTTAAGAGAGACCGACATTAAGAGACTTGTCGCGTACTCAAGTGTTAGTCAAGCAGGATACATGATTGCAGGTCTAGGTGTTGGAGCAGCAGCTCTAGCGCCATACGTATCGGGGCAGGGTCCTCTCGACCCAGGGGGAGTTTTGGCCTTAGCGGGAGTACTATTCCATCTAGTTGCGCACTCGTGGAGTAAGGGACTCCTCTTCCTTGTAAGTGGATCGGTAATGCATCAGACACATAAGAGAGACATAACTGAGATGGGCATGCTCTTACATAAGATGCCTGCAACCGGTTTCGCAGGATTTGTTTCGTCGTTCAGCATTGCCGGCGCGCCACCTTTCCCAGTATTCTGGGGAGAGATAATGATGATTATAGGAGCTGCCATGTCTAACATAACTTATGCTAAATTGATAGCGGGATTGCTGGCACTCGCAACAGTGTTTAGCGCAGCATACATGTTAAGATTCTGGCTATACGTTTTCTGGAGAAGGAAGCCTGAGGCGGGTAGCGTGGATGAAGTTAAAGAGGCGCCGCTTGCCATGTCTGGTTCCATGGTTCTACTAGCAGTGCTATTGATATTAATAGGTATTCTACCAGGGCTGCTATTCACATACATATATCAGACAATAAATATTCTTCTAGGAATGTAAGAGACCACTTTTTACATTTTACCTCTTTTATTAGAAGCAATTTTTGTTAGAAGCAATAAAGTCGCTAATGGCTTTCGCTATAATTTTAGCTGCGTCAACAACCTCCAAGCTCATCTCAGCGCCAATATCGAGAGTCCTGGCTTGAACGCCTATCAAAACAAATTCTACTTTCTTCTGCACGAAAGACTCGATAAAGTTTGCAATTAATGATAGAGGGAGAGAATGTGTTGTTAGAATCGACAGCTTCTTCTCCAATTCTAGGAGGTCTCCAATAATTATTGATCCGGGCTCAAGCCCGGCGTCAATAGAGTCGACGAAGACCACTACTTGGGGTGACATATCGCATATTCTATGAATGAAGTTTTCTGGGGCCATGCCAGCATTTATAACAGTTTCATCTTTTAAATTCAGAATTCTATATATGAGGGGACCTAAGCCATCATCTCCTCTAAGCTCGTTGCCTACGAGAATGAAGACCACTCTCTTACCTCTCAGCTTAAGCAAATATTCTCTTACGGCATTCAATTTCTCCACCTATCAACGATTAGATTAAGTTTGGAAATATTAAATTGTCTTAGTGCATTAAAACATGGTTTAGATCATAGATCCGTTTACATAATTTAAAATAATTATTAAGTATTTTAAATCCTACACATTTTTCACAAAAAATACGTTTAGAAGATAAAAATTTAAGTTCTAATATTAAATATAGAGTTCATACGCAATTAAAGTGCCCGTTTAGGAGGAGGTGGCTGCCATGGAGAACATCGAAGAAGGGAGAGAGTTAAAAAGAGTCATGGGACTATTTGATGCAGTAATATATGGAATTGGGGGTATGATTGGAGCAGGAATATTCGTATTGTCAGGCTATGCTATAGAAGTGGCAGGTCCATCAGCTATTTTATCATTCCTTTTATGCGGCTTAGTCGCCTCCTTCACAGGTCTAGTATACGCTGAGCTTTCATCAATGTTCCCAGAAGCAGGCGGAGGATATAGTTTCATTAAGAGAGTTTTCAGCGGATATTTAGGATTCCTTTCAGGATGGCTTCTTTGGGCAGCCTACACTATTTCAGCAGCTTTCTACGCTTTTGGCTTCGGGGCTTTCTTAAGCCTGCTCGTCGAAGGAGATATATGGAGCATGGCGTTGGCAATAGCTGTCCTCTTTACGGCTCTAAATATTGTTGGAACAAAGAGCTCGAGTAGAACTCAGCGAGTAATTGTCGTGGGAAAAATATTAATACTAATATTATTTGCTCTACTAAGTCTTCCTAAAATTAAGTTAAATGCTTTTGAAAACTTCTTCTCTAATGGTATTCTAGCAACGTTAATTGCAAGCTCCCAAATATTCATAGCATTCCAGGGCTACGACATTATTTCAACTACCTCCGAGGAGTTAAAGGACCCTAGGAGAAATCTGCCCAAAGCAATTATTCTATCAATAATCATCACTACAACAATATACATAGGCGTTGTAGTAGCACTCGTAGGATTACAGGACTATTGGATTGGCAAGGGTTTAACGGAGACAGCAATAGCTGTAGCAACCAGCGAGGCCATAGGTCCCTGGATGTACATGGTTATAATAATTGGAGCATTGATAGCGACTTCTTCAGCCCTTAACTCGGCGGTTTTCGCAGCATCAAGGGTACTCTACGCTATGGGGAGGCAAGGTGATGCACCTAGAAGCTTTTCTAAAATATCGAGGAGACATGGAACTCCGACAATGTCACTATTGGGAACATTCATCGTAATAGCATTCATCATATTGTTATTTGGAAAATCCGAGGAAATTATTGAAACACTGGGAGCTTTCTCGAGCATTGTGTTTCTACTATGTTTTGCACTAGTTGACTTAAGTTACATAAAGCTCAAAACTACCCCATCTAAAGCGTTGAGCTTCAATGGAGGTGAGAAGTTATTTAAAGCGCCACTATTCTCCCTTACCCCAATATTGGGGATAATATCATCAATAATTTTGATAGCTAGTTGCAACATAAATATCTCGATCGGGCTGTTCTTATTCATAGTTTTAACATCATGTTTCTACATATTGAAAAAACTGTGGTTAAGTAGAGTAGAGGAAAGTTTTACACATGGTAGTAAAAACTCCTTCTAACATTACGTAATGTTTATATGGAGATAGGCTATTTTCGAAAGATTCTTGGAGTAGTTTTGGGTTGGAGTTACACATTTTCCCTCAAAGTTTTCTCTAACTCTATTCCATATCTATTACTAAATTTTTCCAAAGCGGCATAAAAATCCTGTACTTCTGCCTTAATTTAGTGATGAGTTAGCTTAAATAGGTCTCCACGTAGTATTGGAGTCTATCTTCTGGAATAACACCGACAATTCTTTGAACAGGTTTTCCATTAACGAATATTATTGTCGTTGGAACGCTCATCACGTAAAATCTTTGAGCTACTATAGGAGTTGCATCTACATCTATTTTCACGAAAACAGCCTTCCCTGCAACATTCTTAGCTACTTGTTCAAATATGGGTGCATATACATAGCATGGACCACACCAGGATGCAGAGAATTCTGCAACAACGATTTTATTAGTTTTTAAGATTTCGTAGAATTCCTCTTCGCTATTAACATGTATTACGGCATCCTTTACTTTCCTAACGGCCGGTGGTCTAGTGGACTTAGTGAGTATTTTCTTAACATATTTTTCCAATAGTATTTTAATTTCTTCATCGTTCTCCACGCTTTACCCTCCCCAAATTTTTCTTAGTATATATTTTTCTCCGTTAATATTAATTTTGGAACATAACGTTCAGTAATCCTCATGTATGAAAGGAAATTTAAGTTATGAGTTCTAAAATGGTTCCGGGTGTAATAATGGATTATATAGATGAAATGAGAAAAGTAATCGACCTAGTTATGAGGGAGGGGGCATCCTTTATTGATATAAGATTGGAGAGATCGGTGAAAAACTATTTCGAAATTAGAAATGATGTAGTCGAGTACTTAGGTATGGGCGTTGATGAAGGAGCATTCATCAGAGTATTATACAATAATCATGTAGGTCACTGTGTTTGTTCTAAAATTAACTATAGAGATATAAGTAATGCTGCATTGAATGCTTTAAAAATAGCTAAATTGTCTTCTAAAAGAGTTGGTGGGAAAAAAGGGTTCTACGAGCTATCTAGTAGAACTGATAGGATTCAAGCTTATTTGAGAGTTGACCCAAGCGATATCAGTCCTGAAGAAAAAGTTAACGACTTGCTGAATATATGTAAGGGAGCATTCGGATACAGTAGTTCCATTAAGTCGGTGACTGTGAAGTATATGGATTTGAAAACCAATAAACAGTACTACTCTAGCGAGGAGAGATTCATAGAACAGGAACAAAACATTGTATGGTTGTACGTGTGGATTTCAGGGAGAGAAGTAGACATTGCTACATCTGCAAGAGAAGAGCTGGGTAGTATTGAAGGATACACTATATTCAAAAATAATGATCCATACGAGCTTGGATCACGTGTTGCAGAGAGAGTAGTAAAGCAGCTAGGCGCTAAGACACCTAAAGGTGGAAGAATGCCTGTAGTTATGGCGCCGAACGTTGTTGGAGTTTTTGCACACGAGGCATTCGGGCATTTGGCTGAAGCAGACCTAGCTTTATCCGGCTCCATAATTATGGATAGAGTGGGCTCGAAAATAGGGTCGGAGGAGTTGACAATAATCGATGACCCCACTATACCTGGAGGATTCGGTACGATGAAGTATGATGATGAGGGGGTTGAAGCGATTAAAGTATATTTGATAAAGAACGGGGTAATAAAGGGGTTAATGCATAGTAGGGAAACAGCCTTAATGACGGGGACGAGACCTACTGGTAATGCTAGAGCCGAGAACTATAGGTTTAAGCCGATAATAAGAATGAGGAACACTATCATAGAGCCGGGTAGTCATGAAGTAGAGGAGCTTTTTGAGGGAATAAAATTTGGATACTATTTAAAGAGCTTTAGAGGAGGACAAGCAAACTTGGATGGAACATTCCAGGTTGGAATCCAAGAGGCCTATGAAATAGTGAATGGAGAAGTAGGAGATCCTGTGAGGAATATGAGTATTTGCGGAAACACTCTCGAAACCCTATCTCTTATAGACGCTATCGCTAAGGACTTCGAACTGGAATATGGCAGATGTGGTAAGGGGCAGCTTGCATTTGTCTCCGACGGTGGTCCCCATATTAGAGTAAGAGAGATCATGGTGGGAGGTGAGGCTTAATGGAGAGGAAACCAGGCCTACTTGAAATAGCTTCAATATGTGTCAAGAGAGCTCTTTCGATGGGAGCAGAAGAGGTTGAAGCATATGTTTGGAGGGGAAGGGGATGTATTGCCCATATTAAAATGAACGAGTTCTCAGATGTGTCTTCACTTCACGATGAAGGTGTAGGGCTCAGAATATTGGTTGAGGGGAAAATGGGGTTCGTATATTGTAGTAATCTGAGCTTAGAGTCTCTCGACGAAATCGTTAGAAATGGCATTAAGCTCGCGAAAGCTTCCAAGACTATTCAAGACTGGCTTGGATTCAAGGAACCCGATGAAAAGTATCCTCCAATACCTAAAATATTCGATAGTAAGATAGATACTATCGGTTCATCAAAAATAGTTGAAATGGCGCTTGAAGCATTGGATTCAGCCATAAGTATTGATAAGAGAGTTGTTGTAGTGAACGGTAAAGTC
Source organism: Thermoproteota archaeon (assembly GCA_029258925.1). GTDB lineage: Archaea > Thermoproteota > Thermoprotei_A > EX4484-217-1 > JAPDJV01 > JAPDJV01. Next base: position 106,802 of record JAPDJV010000001.1, read on the forward strand.
CTTGCATTAAAGGAGACTAAAGCTATTGTCAATACAAACGGCATATACAATATTGATCATGGAACTATTATAGGTGTTGGCATGGGAGCTGTTGTCCACGAAGCAGGCATGGCCACTCCAGTAGTTTCGGAGTACGATTATAGTAGGATGATGACTATTTCCCCTGGAAAAATTGGCAGATCTGTTGGTGAGAAGGCACTGTCGTGTTTAAATCCCATTAGCATTAGGGTAAGACAAATGCCTGTTATAATGACTGAAAAGGCACTTTACTACTTGTTAAAGTATACTCTATTCGAAGCCTTGAAAGCAGACAATGTTGTTAAAGGTAGGAGTCCTTTAATCAACAAAATAGGGAAGCCCATAGCATCTGAGAAGCTCACAATACTAGACGATGGAAGTCTTCCAGGAGGTCTTAACTCGTGGAGCTTCGACGATGAGGGAGCTAGAACGAGAAGAACGATCATAGTTGGGGAGGGAGAGTTAAAGGGATTTTTAACAGACAATTACTACGCACATAAAATTAACTTAAAGAATACTGCTAATGCCTTAAGGAGTAGCTTTAGCCGCTACATAAAGCCTCCTCAAATAGCTCCTCTAAACGCGATCATACTGCCAGGTGATTGGAGTAAAGAGGAAATGCTTAGTGAGAGCAATGGTTCTCTTCTAGTAGACGGATTACAAGGAGCTCACAGCAGTAATCCGGAGACAGGGGAATTTAGCGTTGTTGCAACACCTGCTTGGCTTATAAGAGAAGGAGAACTGAAACCTGTTAAAAACGTTATGATGGCAGGAAACATATATAATATAATCAAGGATATAGAGGCTTTATCTAAGGAGACAAGACAAGTGGACTTCTTGATAGCTCCATGGATAAAATTCGAGAAAATGAGAATTATAACCTGAACAATCTAGAGGAGGACTACCAGGTATTTTTAGATATTATAGAAGAAGTCTTCTAAAGTCCTCCTCTTACTCACTTGCTTAATATTCTCGTCTACCACTTTCTTAAGAATGTCGAAGTCTGCTTCCAAATTTTTCTTAAGCCTTGGATTATAAAGAGCTGCTGCGGGATGATATGTCACGAAGATGATTACGGGCACTCCGTACAAGTCGCCTTTAATTATTCTCCCGTGGCTTTTCCTCATGGATTTGAAGCCTACTCCAATACTGTTTAGAATAAAACTAGTAGCATGCCTGCCTAGGGTAACAATTATCTTAGGCTTTATTATTTTTATTTGCTTAATCAAGTAGTCCTTGCACGCCTCTACTTCTTGTGGAGCTGGATCCCTGTTTCCGGGAGGCCTACATTTAAGGATGTTCGTTATGAAAACTTGACTTCGCTTTAAACCTCTCTCCTCTAATAGATTTGTAAGTAGTTTACCTGCCGCTCCAACAAATGGTCTACCCATTTCATCTTCTTTCTCTCCAGGCGCCTCCCCTATAATCATTATTTTTGCATTTGCCGGACCCTCTCCAGGAACCGAGTTCTTCCTACTTTTATATAAGTTGCATTTCTTGCAATTCTTAATTGCTTCGTGTAATTTCTCTAGCTCCCTTTTCACATCAACTTGACTATCCATAGCCCATTATCTCCCTTATCAAGTTCTTTATCTTTACCATTATGTATCTAACTTTTTTATATATAGCTGGATTAGTTGTTGTAGGCTCCCATCTCCCTATAATTGCATTAATGTTTTCCTCCAACTCTTCTGGAAGAGGTTTACATAGTTCAGCTAGTGTGAACAGCCATCCCATGGCAGTGGACCATGGGTTTAGTCCATCTCCACCTAGACAAATGAGTCTTCCAGCAGAATACTTGTGCGATAGTTCATGGACCTTTTTAGCTATGTTAATGTAAGAGTAATAGGTGAGCTCCCAGCCAACTATGGGGTCGTTCATGTTTCCTCCTTGACCTGCAACGAAGATTATTATTTGAGGCCTAAACGATTCAACTATTGGTACAACCAATTCGTCGAAAACTTCGATAAAGCAGTCGTCTCCTATTTCATATGGAAGAGGTATATTAATATTGTATCCATACCCTCTACCGTCGCCAATTTCATAAAATCCGCCTCTCGCTGAACCATAAATCCTGTCTCTTCTGTGAATGGATATCTTCAATATCGGATCACTATATAATATTTCCTGGGTTCCATCTGCATGAGTACCACTAATGTCAAGTATGAGTATTCTCCACTTATACTTCCTAAACAGAGTTTTAGCTAGAATTGCTACATCGTTGAAAATATTATAGTTTGATGCACAGAGATATTTTGCATGACAGTGGCCTCCGTTTGGATTAAAAACGTGATCATATTTCCCGCTAACGACGATACTTCCAGCAGTCATAGTTGCGCCTACAATGTAAAGCGAGTCTTCGAACATTCCTCTATATATGGGGGTTTCTCCTTTATCAACATAGCCTATTCCAATTGCATTTGCCATCTTGATGAAATCTATGTAATCTAAGTGATGTGCTTCTCTTAAAATAATCTCATTAGCGACTTCAGGTTTCACAAAGTCTACTCTCTCAATCAAACTTGTCTTTTCCAGCAATTCCATTAATATCTTGTATCGTTTCATAAGCTTGCTTTTTAATGGATGAGGTGCGAAAGATATTGCAGTCAATCTATCATCAATAACTAAAGCTACACGCCCAGGCAATCACCTGCAACCTCCATATATAGCGTTAGACCACTATAATAATAGCTCTTCCCTAACTTTAAAAAATAGTAAAAAAGCCTTTTTACGCTATGCTCACTAAGCGAGTTAATGCTATCTCCTCCTAACTAATATAATGATTACGGCAGCTACCATCACTATTGCTATTACTCCTATTATTAGTGTCCAGTCTACTCCTGGTGGTGGAGCTGGGGTTGTAGGCGTGGTTGGAGTTGTAGGCGTGGTCGGCGTAGTCGGAGTCGTGGGTGTGGTTGGAGTTGTAGGAGTTGTGGGTGTAACTATTTGAAGAGTCTTCTCAGATTCATTACTGTTTCCAGCGAAATCTGTGACGCTCGCATGAATCGTAATAGACAGCATGTTCTCTGTCCTCTCGATCCAAGCAACATATTCTAAGCTATTTCCACTAACACTAATTAGATCCATTAATTTGGGACTGAGAGGACCTTCTCCATTCACCATGTATTCCACGGATACGTTGTCGACTCCCCAACCATCGTCCTCAGCTTCCACGAATACTTTAATCCAACTCTCTCCAACAATACAATCCTTTATTACTATGCTTGGGGGTTCCTGGTCCGCTTCTGAAACCAGGAGGTATTTTATGGAGGAGTTTGCCGGAAGCACTATATTCTTTAATACCACGTATGTTATGTTTCCAGCAGTCACCAGCTCGTAGGACGGTGTTGATGGAAGCCAAGTGTACTCATCTATCCCTTTATCTGCTGGGATCTTGAAAATAACCCTTATGTCACTAAAAGTCTGAAGCAACTCGTTCTTCGCTTTGAAGGCTACATTATAGTGGGTTCCATCATTATTCACGTAGTAATACTCTACGAATCCAAGCTTGTAGGGAGTCACTTGCTCTCCTGAATCTATGGGTATAGAGTTAGGATATCTTCCTATTCCAACCTCATCATAGTATAGGGTTGACTCATCTATAGTCCCATTACTCCACAATTTTATCAGCTTTATACCCCTAATCTCGCCCTTATATTTCGCAGGTGCGATAGTGGCGCTTGTAATGAAGTAGTGTCTTAATCCCCTGTCATCCTCCACAACCACGTTTAAATCCGTATGAATGTGCCCGCTTAATATTAGTCTAACGTCATATTCTAGAACTAGCTCAAATATTTTCCTGCCCTCCTCCCTGTTCTCCCAACTATAATATATTAGGCCTTGGCCTCTAAGATTGTCATAGTCCTGGGGTCCATGAACTCTATAAAGCCATCCTCTTTCCTTTGCAGATCTCGAGAATAGTGGATGGTGGAATTGTATTATTTTAGTCTTATTGGGATGTGATGCCAGAACTTTCTCCGCCCAATTCAATTGATCCATGCTTACATATCCCTCGTAGCCGGAGTCCAGTGTTATGATGAGGAAGTTTCCTATAATTACGCTGTAATTGAACGGGCCAACTATTTTCCCATAGTTTTTGCCTCCATCACCTGCATGGTCATGGTTTCCAGGTCCCACGTATAATGGATCTTTGAGAGATAACAGGAAGTTGTTGAAATCCATCCATCCACTCATGAGAGTGCCAGTATCGACAACGTCGCCTGGCAACATGATGATATCGGGGTCTATTAAATTCAAGAAGTTAGCTACTTCAGCGGCATACTTAGTTCCTCCAGGGAAATGTATGTCGCTTACTAATGCTATTTCTAGCATTTCCGGATACTTCTCAATAACCCACACGCTGTGAGGCTGATAACAAGACTTTGCCTCCCCTTCATCAACATATTCTACATTCAAATCGTATAATCCTTCTCTCAATACTCCACTAGGTACCCTCGAAGATATTATCCACTCACCCGTCTCATTATTGTATGTTGAAGAATATACTTCTAAACCTGAACTACACATTTCAGATATTAGTGATATCGACCACCCAGTCGCATTAATCGACGCTTTAATAGTTACGTTAAGCAAACCTCCCATAACTACAGCTTCAGGCATTGAAGGGAGAGGGTATTTAACAGGCTTTGATGCATAATAGGAAATAGATAATGCCCTCCCTGGGGTAGCTGAGGATATTATAGGTAGTACCAAGAGTAACATGGCGAGGATCACTACCAGAATTCTCTTATTATCGCTCGGCATGTTACCACCAGAACCTACATGCTAACTTCTTCAAATATTAATGTTACTACTCTTGGCAATAGCGTTCTCGTGGTTGCCCTGCCCTATGCTTAGCTACTCTACTACACGCGATGTGTGGTGTTCCATGGAACTTGCTTTAAAGGGATTAAAGCAGACGAAGGGGTTTAAGTGGCACGTAGAGCCCTGACATCCTCTCCAATGGGCTGATGAAAACCCGAAGCAGGAAGAGGGGCTCGTGCCTAAAGTAGTTCAGATATCAGAGTGGCTTATCCTTCGGTAACTTTACCGTCTATAGTTAATGAAATCCTAGCTTGCCGCGATAGGTGATGTCTTGAATGTTCCCTTGGGAATAGTATATGCTACCTGCAATCCTTCTAGCAATGCCTTGTAATGTATATGGTTCCGTATTTTATGGTATGTCCATAATGGATGGAACTAGTGGTTCTAAAATTCAGCTGGAAGGTCAATTCCTTAACATTATAAGGTCTTTTAACTTTCCTCCATGTATGTTATTTCTCTCCCCTCTTCAAATGGGAGAATTATTGTATCGCTATAAGGTATATAGCATTTGATTGTTGACCCAACTTTGATCTGAGAATCGGGGTCAATATCTAATAGGATTTTTATTTTATCCGAGACTTTCACCCTGAGCTGAGTATACGGACCTGTGAAGGCACTCCACTCAACTACTCCCTCAAATTCGTTTGAGGGGGTATGAGGCTTAACTAGTTCAAATTCTTCGGGTCTGAGAATGGCCACTGCTAGCGACCCCTCTCTTATATTCATATCGGTCGCTGATGGAACTCCTAGTATTTTTACACCATCAACAGATAGCTCTGTTATTTCACCACTCCTCCTAACAATTCCCTTTAGAATAGTGCATCTTCCCATAAAGCTTGCGACGAATAGGTTTGCCGGCCTCTTATATACTTCTCTAGGATGTCCTATCTGCATTATTCTCCCCTGCCTCATGATTGCTACTCTATCTGAAATCACCATTGCCTCCTCTTGATCGTGTGTAACGTAGATTGTTGTTATTCCCAGTTCGCGCTGTAATCTCTTTATTTCTTCTCTCATTTCAATGCGTAGTTTTGCATCTAAATTGCTAAGAGGCTCGTCCAATAATAAGACCTTGGGTTTAACGATTAGTGCTCTAGCTAATGCAACTCTCTGCTGCTGTCCTCCACTAAGTTGCGTAGGATATCTGTTTTCAAGACCTCTCAACTTCACTAAATCAAGTACTCTATACACTCTCTCCTTTATCTCGTTCATGGGCAGTCTCCTTATTTTTAGTCCATAGGCTATATTATCAAAGACTGTCATGTGCGGCCAGAGAGCATAGTTTTGGAAGACCATTCCGGTATCTCTCATGTATGGAGGATACTCTGTTACATCTTCTTCATCGAAGTATATTCTTCCCTCATCAGGATACTCCAGTCCAGCTATAATTCTCAGCGTAGTTGTCTTACCACAACCGCTTGGGCCTAGAAATGTAAAGAACTCTCCATGTTTTATCGTCAACGTTATATGGTCTGCCGCAATCACTTTATCAAAGACTTTCACAACGTTGTCGAGTCTAACATTAACCATTATATCACACTCCTAAAAACGCTACCCTCTGCTTCAATATCCAATTAGATACGGCCATAGATATTATTTGAGCTGTCATCAATAATACTCCTAGCGAGGCAGCATATGATATGACGCCCACTTTCCCCCCTCCAATAATGGAGCTCATGTAATGGGTTATTGGGCCCTGTTCAGGTCTAAATGAGGCCAAGGTTATGCTAGTACTTACTTCACTCATACAGTACACGAATGAAAGTATTCCTCCTCCAATAATATTTGCAGCTATGAGAGGTATAACTATTCTGGCGAATGTTTGAACTCTTGATGCTCCAAGGCTTAGAGAAGCCTCTTCAAGACTTACATGAGTCTGCTGTAGTCCAGCAAAAACGGCTCTAGCTGTGAAAGGCAGCCTCCTAACAGTATACGAGAATATTAAAAGTAGGCCTGGATTCTCGAATATGTCGAAGGGTGTTCCGGAAAATATTCCTTGACTAAACAATATGAAGTATCCTACTGCAACTATTATCCCTGGCACAGCGATCGGTATAGTAACTATTATGTCTAGTATATCTATACCTGGAAGCCTCTTTCTTGCTACTACATAGGCTGTGCTCGTACCAACTAGTACTATGACGAAAACCGCTGCAGCCGAATAAGTTAAACTATTTCCAATAGCTCTTACTATGTCAGGTTCCTCTACGAGAGCCATGAGGTTTTTCATGGTGGTGGTTGACGGAAATGCTCCGGAAGTAGCCCAATCGGTTACTGCTAGTAAAACCACACCTGCCTGGGGGAATGAAGCTATTATAACTACTGGAACTAGGAACATGTATACTAAGATCAAGCCTTTCCATGACAACTTTCTAACTCTAGGACTCCACCTACCCCCCTTGCTTAACATGGCATAAGTTTTAAGGCTAACATACTTTTTAATCGCTATGAACCCTATTGCAGCAAATAATAACATTATTACTGAGAGAGCGTATGTTGTAGGATCTATTTTCAGTATCCCCCCTTGAGTAGATATGATGTTCTGGTATATCCTATACGATATTACTCTTCCAGCTAAATCGTCTGCAAATGCTCCCTTCAAAGCTATTGGTGCGCCTAGGTCTTCTAGACTAAATATGAACACTATTGTTGCCCCAGCTGCTAAGCCGGGTAGGGAGAGGGGGAAGGTTATTGTTCTGAAGAGCGTGAAACCTCTGGCACCTAGATTTTCAGCTTGTTCCTCCATGGAAGGATCTATGTTGATTAGGGAAGAAAGCATGTTTAAGTATATTATTGGGAAAAAACTCAGTGTCTGAATTATTACAATTCCAACTAATCCTCCCACGATAAAGGTGTAGGGAAGTCCTAGGATGTCGCGGAGAATAAAGTTTAGAACGCCCTGTCTCCCCAAGACTTTCCCGACAACGAAGGCGTTCACGAAAGGCGTTGCTAAGAGAGGTACTAGGATTAGTATTCTGAAGATGTTTTTACCCGGGAACTCGTATCTAGCTATTATAAGTGCCGAGATGAGGCCTATAATTGATGCGAAGATGGTTACGAAGAGGGCCACTAGAATAGAGTTTAATATTATGCCGTAATCATATCCTTCCATTATGAATAGAAGTACGCCTGCCCCTGTTCTCTCAATTTTAAATAAGGCTCCGCCCAGAGGCTCTAAGGAGACGTATTCTCTACTAGTTAATACCCTTTCGAACCACTTGAATGTTATAGTACCTCCACTATAGAATGAATTAACTACTAAGAGAAATACTGGTAGTATTAGAAAAATAAATATTATTGACAGAGATATTGCTAGCTGTACTATGGTCAGCCAATCTAGCTCTCTCCTCAGCTTCCTTAGGATATTCTGAATGTTCAACTCCCTAACTACTCCCTCATCAACTACTTGCTAGTTGATTAATTACGAAGTTATATCTTTTTTCTGCTGCATCCCTCCATGCATCGACAATATTGGCATAGAACTCTGGATCGCTCTTTATTTTCTGATTTATGCTTTGGGCATATTCCTTAGTGAACACAACTGTACTACCAGTTATGGGATCGGTAAATTCCAGCATTAAAGGATTAGTGAGTTTATCAACTAAGTTATTGAATTCCGCCTCGCTTATCCTACCTTCAACAAATGCTTTTGTTAGCTCCTTCCACGCAGTTGAAAGCTTATAATGCATCGACTCTTCTCCTAGGACTGTATGCCAGAATATTTGCATTGCAGTCTCATATGATAGTGCTTCTTCGTCGCTGAAAGGTATCACGGCACTCTCCAAAGTAGCATTATATGAAGCATAAAGATCCTGCCTCTGCTTTCCCTCATCCGTTAAGAAGACTTTGGGATTTGCCGGAAGTCTATTTATATCAGGGTCGAGCCAAACTTTTTGTCCTTCAACGCTAAGCACCCACGCTATAAACGCTTGAGCCTCTTCAGGGTGTTTAGATGTTTTTAGGAGGGCTATTGGATCCCCGTTAACTATTGAACCATCATTCGGAAGCACGTACTTGCAGGTATCTGGTTTCTCCACTTGGGCAGTATAGCCGTAGAAATCTATGGTAATGCCTACGCCAATGTCTCCCCTAATAACAGCATCCCTTACGGCACCGCTTTCCGTAAAAATCCTCGAATTAGCTGCCATTAACGTTATGATCTTCCAACCCTCCTCCCACCCGTATGCCTGTAATATTATTTCATACATTCTCGTGTTACTAGTAGAGGTTGTTGGATCAGCGACGCCAACTCCATATTGAGGAAGCATTAAGCCGTATTCTACACCTGCCAGGTCTCTCCATTCATCCGGCTCCGTCAGATTATATTCCTGGAGGACATCCTTGTTAATTGTAAAACCAAATGAGGATATGGCTGCAGCAATCCACATGATCTTCCCATCAACAATCCTCTTCATGGAGGCTCCAGAGATCTCGTCCGGTATGTCCTGCGCTGCCTCAATGACTAGACTTGAATTTAGAGGAGAGAGTAGTCCGGCTTCCAGTAATGTATCGAAGAGAGTGGGGCCTCCTCCCCATGCTACATCTATTTCCTTCCCAGGTTTTTCTCCCGAAGACTTTATGACGTCGATCCAGAGGGTAGGACCAACGTCTAGGAACTCTACGTCAATAATGTTGTACTCCTTAGCTATGTTACTCTCTAGGAACCTTTGTTTAGCTTTCATTGTTATGTCGCTCGGATGCCTAGTTATTACCCTCAATTTTACAGGTGCTTTCTCAGGCGATGGTTTGGGGAGCATGAAGTATACTCCTATTATTACTCCTATAGCTATCACTACGATAATTAGTGCTGCTAAGTACGTTTTGGAGGTCAAGTCCTTTCACCGATAATCCAAATTATGGTTTCCCACATAAAGGTTTTATCCAGACTATTAGAAATATTTTAACTTTGCCGCATATTACACGATAAAGACATGAATACCGATTGCATTGGTTTATTCAATATTCATATATTTGATCGGGCAAGAAATTTATTAAGGAATATTATAGATACCGATTTTTGAAGGGGTTGATATAGCATGAATAGAAGATACTTAGTGACAATAATTATCTCCTTAATTATAGCTACAGCAATACTGGCATTACCGACATTACCGCTAGCAGAGGGGCAGGAGAAACCGGTTGTAGCTGTTTTCGCTAAGGGTATGGCTGGCATGGATAAGTTCCTAGCCTGGATGATGGACAATATTACGGAAGTCGACTGGCTAGTTTTCAACGAGACCATAACTTATGATGATATTAGTGGTGCAGATATGCTTCTAGTCGTCCAAGTAGACTACTACATGAACTTCACAGACGATGAAATAGCTGCAATCCAGCAGTGGTTCAATGATGGAGGAAAAACACTTTGGCTATGTGGAGACGCAGATTATAATATAAACGAGTTCGTCAGAACACTGCAAGCAAATAGAATAGCTGAGGCAGTTGGAAGCGTACTAAGAGTGGATCTTGACGAAGTAAAAGATACTCAGAGTAATTGCCAAGCAAGCTATAGGGTAGCTGGCCTAATAGAGCCTGATAGCCCACTAGAATTCCTCGCAGACAATGTGGCTAAACCTGTATTATTCCATGGACCGGCACCAGTGATAGCATACAAGAATGGTGAGTGGCTCGCAATAGAAAACGACACTCAGAAGCCGGAGAACGTTTATAGAATTGCCTGGACTAGTGAGGGAGGCGAAATAGCACTATACAATGAACCACCCTCACCAGTGCACGAAGTTGGAGAGACAGGAAGATTCGTTTTATTAGCTGCAGAAATATTCCCAGATAAGGAGAACATTGTGATAGTTAGTGGAGAGTCTCCAATAGACCACTATCATGGAATGTGGGAGACGGAATACCATGAGACAGCACTAGATGGACCCACATTCATAACAAACCTAGTGTTATGGGCAGTGGGATTAAAGGGTACAAGAATACCGGTTACCACAACACCAACAACCCCGACTACACCCACGACTCCTACGACTCCGACTACGCCGACCACGCCTACAACCCCAGCTCCACCACCAGGAGTAGACTGGACACTAATAATAGGAGTAATAGCAATAGTGATAATAATAGTCGCTATTGCAGCTGTTATATTGGGAAGAAAATAACTTAACTTTTTTCTTTCTTTTATTGCGTGTATTCCAGCATGGCACTTAAACCAATTCAATAAGTGATTTAGCAGGATTTTTGGGAATTCAATTACGAATTAAAGATGCATATGTTAGTTCTAAATTACTCCTATAAATTTTCTCAATAGGGAGAAGAAAAATTTAAAAAGGGATCTTCCATAAAAACTAGAACAGATATAAATCAATATTAACTGAGTTAAAGATGCTTAAGGTGGCAGAGGAATGGTCGGGATAGATGGACTTGAAAACGTAAAAGTAAGACTCTCATCCGGAAGAAGCGTATCAATGATAGATTTATTTAGATTTGTCTATCAACTAAGTGAAATAGATATTATAATACTAAGATACCTGATAAAGAAGGGCAACTGCACTGTTGATGAACTAGCTGAAGAACTTAGCTTGAATAGAAGTAGTGTTAGTCGAAGTCTTTTGAGGCTTTTAAGAGCAGGGTTAATAGCAAGAGTAAGAGAGGTATCGATTAGAAGAGCGGGCAGACCTAAGTACATTTACAAGATACTCGATATGAATGAACTTGAGAATAAAGTAGTATCTGATGTATCAGAGTATGTGGATGCAGCAAGGAAGCTTGTAAGCACGCTCAGGGTGCAGGTTTCTTCTTCAAATTAAATTACAACATGATTATTTATAGAAGGAGATATATTCTTAAAGTCTCAAACCACTCTATGCTTAGCGATTTCCTTAAGTTTATTCCTCGTACTCCTTCTAGTGAGATGTTTATAGGTGTATCCGCATACTTTACACACCCACTTATTGCTAATGGTGACCATCATATTCTGACATTTTGGGCAGACCATGTAGGATATAGGACTTCGCAAGTATAACACCATAAGTAATATTATATACTGGGGGTAATATTGTTTTCTGTAAATTAATTTTATCCATCTGAATTAAATAGTGATAGTTTCATGTTCTTACTACTATCCCACAAATGTTACTCTTACCTAGGTAGAGTCACACCTCTCTGCCCCTGATACTTCCCTGAATAAGGATTAACAACGGGACTTGTGAGCTTCGCAAATACTAAGTGAATAAATCTCTTTCCCGTCTTAATCTTGACTGGGAATGGCCCACCTATAAGCTCTATTGTTAATTGTCCTTCAAAGTTTGCATCAACTATTGTTGGAGGTATCATCAATCCAAGACGTGCATATGTACTCCTCAAGTTGACGAATGCCATTAGGTCTAGTGGAAGTTTTATGTATTCTACTGTATGAAGCAACAATCTTTCTGAGGGTCTAATTATGATTTCGTCTACTTCCTTTATTTCATAGTATTCTTCGGGCTCGTATCCCGCATCTAAGTCCAGTATTTTATCAACCTTCTTAAGTCTCGCTACCTGTCTCCCCAATCTCAGGTCTACTCCATTTTCTCTCACAATACTTTCATCGAAGGGTTCGATATAGAGCCTTTTACTCCTAATGTAATTCCATAGATCAAAATCACTTAGTATCAAGCTACGGTCACCGTCGCTAAATAATTAAATAATATTATTGAAAGAGTTTTGACTTGCAATTACCTATAAATATTCTTCCTCGAGTCTTAGACACTCCAGATTTTTAAGTTTTTTGAAGATGTTTAGAACAGCCTTGTATATTTCCTCCTCCTTTTTAGCTCCGGTTATAACCATTTTGCCTGAACTAAATATTAGTAGAACAACTTTAGGATCATCCATTCTATATATTAATCCTGGAAACTGTTCAGGCTCATACATGCAATTTTCCAGTAGAAAAGCTGCTTTCTCCAAGTTGACCTCTACTCCCAGGTTAGCCGAAGCGACAATGTTTTGAACTTGTACCTTAGGTCTTCCAGTAATTATAATTCCATGGTTTCTGAGGGATTTTATGATTTTTTTAACTGCTTTAACCAGTTCGTCAACACTTTTAGCTCCGGTTACAACCATTTTGCCTGATTTGAATATTAATGCAGTAACTTTAGGTCTGTCTAGTCTGAAAACAAGACCTGGAAACTGTTCCGGATTATACTCTACTCCGGGAACACTTCTCTCAATAGCATATAAATCTAGTGCCTGATCTAAGGAGACTGTGGAAACTATGTTCTCAACTCTTAGCGTAGGTTTTCGAGCCATAATAATCCCCCTACAAGGACTAGCTTAAATACTCCTTTTTATTAATACTTTATAAACCCTCCGATAGCTTATAAAGCTTCTTTAAACTATTTTCCCTCTAAGAGTACTATTATGTTTAAGGCATTATTTAGCACTATGAACGAGTAAAAAACGTTGAGAAATACTAATAGATAGAGCATTAACTTCTTAAATTGGTTATATAAATTTATTGAAATAAGACATGTAGAGAGAACCCATAACAGCTTCACTACAATACCAATAGGGGATTCAACGATATTCTTCATCAATGGATTATTTTCCTCGCCACCAAGAGATAAAACATAATATGTTGTTATAATGTCTCCTAATTGAAGTAGTAAAAGTATTTTGATTAGTGGAATTATTGAAATACATCGTTTTGTCATCAATACTTTCACCGAACTCACACTACTGTTTAGTTATGGGGTCATCCCTGTAAGTTTTGGAATTAGTGATATTTTAAAATTATCTTAAGTTTGGTAAGGTGTTTTGTGAAACTAATATTGCCAGTCTTAAACTTTTAGTGAAGGCATTAATAGGGAAAGTTTAGGTAGCTCGAAGACTCCTATATCCTCGTCTACGATAAAGGGTATAGCCTCATTTATCAAACCAAACTTCCTTATTATTGGAGATAAATAGTTTTCTTTATCCAGTGAAATGTTGTTACCTGCCATGTAAACACTTAGCGCTGGAAGAACTATCAATGTTTTCCCAATGGCTAAAGGCATCTTTACTAGACAGGAGAATTTTGCTACGTAACCTACATCGTCTCGAATTGAAATACTAGGATGTTCGTGACCTATTATTATAGTGTCAACATCGTCTAGCTTTTCACCTATCTCTTGATGACCATGAATTACTAGTATCTCGCCTAGTTGAAGGCTGTCGACATATCCAATACTTAAAGCTGAGGCAATTATCCCCAAATAATTGTCATGGTTTCCTCTTACGAAAACTATCTCACAATCATTGCTCCTTATCTTAGCCACAAGCTCTCTTATTTCCCCCCTTTCTTGGCGAGTTAATTTAGAAAAATCATTTTTAATGTCTCCATTCAGGATCACTCTGGAGGCTCCAGTATCTTTAATTGATTCAATTATACAATTAGATATCTTGGTAAATTGAATTTTTGGAAGAAACAACCCCTCGCTCATTGCAGATTCTTCAAATCCTAGATGAAGATCTGAAACAACTAGTGTATCGTAGTCAGTCAAGTAGACAACCGGCCTTCCTGGAAGGACACGTATTCCTCTATGAATTTCCATATAGCACCACGAGATAAATTGCCAGTCCCCGAGAATTTTATATGAAGATGATGTGGCGGGCCCGCCGGGATTTGAACCCGGGACCTACGGGTTAAGAGCCTCGACTAGCTGGTCGACCCCGAGGGAGATATATGATTTATTGATTTAAAAACTTTATGTAATATATGGGTTAGTTAAATTATCAAGTATTTTTATTTTTGAAATATGGTTCAGGGTAAGAAAACTAGATGAAATAGCAGGTTACATACTTTAACAAGGAAATAGTGGAGGGGATTTCTAATTTTAAGGGAGTCTCTACGTTAATCATTACGATAGAATGAGTGTGGTCGGCTTCGAATTTTGTAACCTTAATGTTTTCTATCTAAAGTCTTAGTGTTTTGGTAATCAGCTATGCTGTTATGAGCAAAAATATTGCTAATCGTTTAGAGTGGAGGGAACTACGATTTATTAAAAATGATGTGGGAGAGGGGTCGACCAGCTGTCCGTCGCTCTATCCAGGCTGAGCTACGGGCCCTCTGGCCGTCTCGTCCACATTAAATAGTTTTTAAGTGATATTTAATTTTATTCTTAATCAACACTAATCCTGAATATTACTGTAAATTTTAATTTAATGTTCCTCACGGATTTGACCTAAAATGCCCAAAACGCTCTGTAGCGTTTAAATTCAAATGAAATGTATTAATAAAGCATTTTATAGTCTAATATTTCCATAATTCTCTTATGTTGTGCTCCATGGACATTTGAATTCCTCTCTCAATTGCCATAATGTTTCCTTCATCAAGTTTTCCCAGGGACTTTAAAGACGATAGCAGAGAGTCTTTAGATACTACTCCTACTACACATAGTGTTGAAATAGCTATAATCGAAGAATATTGTAGGCCTCCTACGTCATAGGCGTTCTCCAGAATTGGTAAAAATATTCTATTACCAGTTGCAGGCAATATTTGCCGTAAAGTATTATCGGCTATGCATATGTTCACATGTTTAAGATTAATGTTGCTGAAATTAGATTTAGAATGTATTATGTAAGCTACATTGGGGTGTTTAAAGTAGGGGTTCACTATATCCTCCTCTGAAATCACTATATCTCCTAGCACAGGCCCTCCCCTAACTTCAGCACCATAAGAAGAATATGTCGAAGCATATTTGCCCTCTATTGTAGCTGCATAACCTAAAGTTTTGAGAGAGAACCGTATACCTTGTCCCCCAATTCCAAATACTCTAATCTTTAACGTGTGCTCCTGGACACTCATATTCTCCCACACCTCCTTAAAAAGCCCGGATCATTCTTCTTTACGAAAACTCCTATAGAAGTAGTATCCTCCAATCCTCCGATCGAATACTCCCGCGAAAGCTTCTTTATCATCTCTCCAGGCGACGCATTTATTGCTCTCGCGATGCGAGTAGCACAAGTACTTATAACTTCTATAAATCTGAAGCCCTCGATCTTTAAGGCCTCCATAATTGATGTTCTCATGGGGAAATAGTGAGCAACAGTCCATCTAGCTACGTAGTTTGCTCCAGTTGACATAATCAACTTACATACATTAAGGGGTTTATCTATATTTCCATATGGCGAGCTAGGCGTTTTGAGTCCAAATGGACTCGTAGACGATGTCTGCCCTCCTGTCATTGCGAAGACCATGTTGTTCACCATTATAGTTAAGAGGTCAAAGTTTCTCCTAGCTGCGTGAATTAAATGTCCTAGACCTATCCCAGCCAAGTCTCCATCTCCACCTATAACAATCACGTTCAAATCAGGCCTACACAGCTTGATCCCTGCCGCAACAGGTATTGCTCTACCATGTAACACGTGAATAGAGTCGGCCTTGAAATAGGGATTCGGAATCCAACCCGAACATCCTATACTGCTAACGAAGATGAACTTCATGAAGTTGCTATATCCAAGCTGGTATACGGCATCTGAAATAGCCCTCATAATAATCCCGTTTCCACATCCCGGACAAAATGCTGTTGGAAGTATGTTTTCTCTAAGAAAGTTTCGAACAATAATTTCAGTAGGAGCATACATTCAATATCCTCCCCACTATTTCCTCGGGGTAAATGGGCTCTCCTCCACCAATCTTATTTATGGGTACGACTTCCACTCCAACTGGAGCAAGCCTTTCAATATCAAGAACTAGTTGGCCTAAATTCATTTCAGGTACGAATACTTTTTCAAGGCTCTCCATGAAATTCTTCAATTCATCCTCCCGTAACGGCCACAGACACTTTAATTTCATCAACTTTGCCTTAACTCTATATTCTTGGAGAATTCTAAGTGCTTCCATGCTTGTCCTGGCCATCGAGCCAAAAGCTATTATACCTATTTTTGCATTAGGCTCCCCGTAAACCTCGCATTCATATATCCAATCGGCATTTAACATTATTTTTGACACTATTCTCCTCACGAGCCTCTCGTGTACTTCTCTATTTTGAGTTCTTCTAAAGCCCCATTCATCGTGAGTGGAGGCTGTAACAATGACGTTGAAGCCCTCCCCCAAGGGTGGCATTGGGGGAGCAATTCTAGGATCTTCTGAGTGGAAAGGAGGAACACGGAAGCTACTGGGTTTAGGTCTTTCGACAATCTCTACTTCACTGGGAACCACTATAGTCTCCATAGTATGGGCGATAAGTTCATCAGATAATAACACCACTGGCGTCCTCAATTTCTCGGCTATATTGAAGGCTTTCACTGTGAGAGTTAGGCATTCTCTTGGAGAAGAGGGCGATAGTACAACTATTGCTTGATCCCCATGTCTCCCCCACCTAGCCTGCATTAAATCCCCTTGTGCAGATTTTGTTGCCTGACCTGTTCCAGGCCCTGCTCTCATTATGTTTGTTATTACTATTGGTGTTTCTGTTATTGTTGCTAGTCCTATTGCCTCCTGCATCAAGCTAAACCCAGGACCACTAGTAGCAGTCATAGCCTTAAAACCAGC
>JAPDJV010000003.1 GCA_029258925.1 Thermoproteota archaeon
ATTATCATCAATAATCCCGCATTCCTTTAAATTATGCCAACTAACTACATTAATATAAGGGAATTTCTTTCAAGAAATTTTACTAGCGTACTCATTTAGAAATTAAGTTAGAGGATCGAAATCATACCCTTCTTCAAAGAGTGTGAAAGCGATGATATGGGAAACGTTGCCAAGTTAATTCTGCTATGCGGTTTGACGATTATTTGATAGTGTTCCATTTAAATACAGCAATTGATATTCAAGTACGTAGGGCAACTTGGAACAGGAGCTTTAAGATCTAAGGGTGCTACAGCTTTCCAATATATAACTCTAGCTAATCAATACTCCACAACATGGCCGCCTCCACTTAAAGTAATCTAGATATTCAGTTAGCTGAAAGGCCGTGGAATAGTATTCACCTAATCTTGAAATTCATGAGATAAATTCATTATTGTTGGAAGAGTGGAGCTGTGCCCCGCTTGACCGCCCGCTATCATATCCATCCCCCCTAAGGGGTCTCAAGCGGTGTGAGTAGCGGGGCAATATGTTATTCTATTCCGAGACTTAAATTTTCTACCTATGTATGAAAATAACAGTGTAAAACCTGTGATCCTTCTTTTAAAGGGGTGATTAATGGTATTTGATCGGATTTCTTTAATGGAACTATTGAATATATCATCTCACGATCATTCGAGACATTGATCTAGCAGAGGTATGGGTGTACGTTATTGGATCTAGGCGAGTTTTAAAAAGGTTGCGTAGTCTTTCGTCCAAATATTTATTGAGTGTTTAATAGAATTTTCTCCTTAACATATTTTTTAATGGTGTTTAACGATTTAGCTGATGAGGCTTCAATATATATTCTTATCAGCGGCTCTGTGCCACTAGGTCTAACTAGAATCCAGCTTTCATCGGAGAACACCAGCTTCACTCCATCCATCAATATCACGCTCTCAACAACTAGATCGTTGACTCCCTGCGTTTCAATAATTCTCTACTTCAATTCATTAATTACTTTGTCTCTCTGCTCAACTCGCATTTTAATATCCATTCTCTCATAGTAGCGTCTCCCATATTCTCTCCAAAGCTCCTCCACTATGTCATTAATTCTCTTACAAGTCTCACCTCTAATTTCCGCTAGGAGGAGGCAGGCTAGTATGCCATCCTTATCCGGAATATGTCCCATAATACTTAGACCCCCGCTCTCCTCGCACCCTAAGATAACGTTTCCGCTAACCATAAACTCCGCTATCCACTTGAATCCGACCGGTGTTTCACAGACTACCACTCCGTAGTCCCATGCAATCCTGTCTATTAGGTGTGTTGTAGCTATACTTCTCACAATAGACCCCTTGAGCCTTCTCTTCTCGAGCAAGTACCATGCTATAGTAGGTAGAACGGTGTTTGGATGCATGAATCCGGGCTCAAATTCCACTATTCCAAACCTGTCGGCGTCGCCATCATTTGCTAAACCGAGATCTGCGTTTTGTTTTCTGACTTCTATCACGAGGTCTCCTAGATGGGGTAGTATTGGCTCCGGGGTTAACCCTTTAAACGATGGATCTCTCTCGCCATGTATGGTTGTAACGCTTGCACCAGCCTCTCTAAGCAATTCGTCCACATATCCTAAGCCGCAGCCGTACATTGGGTCGTATACTATTCTTAGTCCGCTAATCTTCTTTAAGTTCACGAGTTTCTTCAAGTGCCTAAAATACTCCGGTTTAGGATCAAATAATCCTATGCTGCCTTTCCCAGCAGTCTCCAATGGAGGCTTTTGCTCCCCTCTAATCCTACTTTCAATCCACTTGGTTATATCGGTTGTAGCTGGACCAGCGTATTTTGGGATAAACTTTATTCCATTGTATTCCGGGGGGTTGTGGCTTGCAGTTATCATTATTGCCCCGCTCGTCTTAAGCCTCGACACGTGGTACGCTACGACGGGTGTTGGAGTGGGTTCCTGTACCACTAGAACTGGTATGCCTAGTCTTGAAATCTCTTCTGCGGCGATCCAAGCAAACCTCCTACTATTCAATCTGGTATCGTACCCAACTATTATGCCTCGACTTGGATCCTCCACTTCGTTAACGTAGGCTCCTATAGCTCTTGAAACGAGCCTAACGTTCTCTTCGTTGAAGTCAACATCCATTCGACCCCTCCACCCATCCGTTCCAAACCTTATCGTAGAATTCATCAAATGCTTCACCCGTCAAGATCAATATGATGCTATGTAATATATATTCAGTGATTCGAGTTTGCTCGGATCGCCAGCTATTAATTGTATTTAGTTGTCTCAGCCAATACTTGTATTCCGGGGTGCATTTTAATTAAGTAGTCCTTTATTCAGCTAGGTCGAAGGGGATTATTAGTTGCTGGCTACTAACTCTCACCTTAACAGCTCTCACATCGTACGTTTTCAAAACGTTTTCTTCACATAGAACATCTTCTGCACTACCATAAGCCACGATCCTCCCACTCTTCACGAGAAGTATGTAGTCGCACATCATTGACGCTGTTACCATGTCGTGGAGAGTAACCAAGCACACCGCATCTATCTCCCTAGCCACTTCTCTAAGCAATCTTATTGCTTCAAGTCTGTAGCGGGGGTCTAGGTTGCTTAGGGGCTCATCTAATAGCATTATTTTTGGGTTACTAACTATTGCCCTAGCTAATAGCACTCTCTGCCTCTCCCCTCCACTTAGACTCGAGAAAGGTCTGTGGGCAAGATCCACTGCTCCAAGTCTCTTCAGGGCTTCCATGGAGATTTCAACGTCTCTACTAGTAGGCCCTATCCAAGGATTTATCCATGGAGTCCTACCCATCAAAACGATTTGTAGTGCTGTGAAAGGTGTTGAAACACCGGCCTCGTTTTGACCTATATAAGATATCATTCTAGCCCTAGTCTTCATGTCAACTCTTAAGATGTCCAAGCCGTCTAGAAGCACCCTCCCCCTTCTAGGCTTCAGTATGCCAGCAATTATTTTAAGTAGAGTGCTTTTACCGGCTCCATTGGGACCTAGAATACCACATATACTCTTCGATTCACTGTGGAAATCCTCAATGTAGAGACTGAAACTCGAGTTAGGATACCTGTACTCAACGCCCTCTACTCTCAGTACTCCCACAGCCTCCCCCTCCAAACAAGGTATAGGAAGAAGGGGGCTCCCATCAAAGAAGTTAATACTCCCACTGGTAGCTCAACTGGTGCTCTAAGAGTTCTAGTAAGAGTGTCTGAGCATAGGAGTATTATCCCCCCTAGCAGTGCTGATGATGGTATTAGCATCCTGTAGTCGTGTCCGAAAATTGCTCTAGCTATGTGAGGTGTTATCAAGCCTATGAAGGCTATTGTCCCAGAAACGGAGACTGCTGACGCGACTGATAGAGCTGAAAGTAATGCCACGATTAATCTAACGATCTCCGGGCTAATGCCCATAGCCTTCGCCTGTTCGTCTCCCAAAGTTAAAACATTTATCCTCCACCCGTAGAAAACCAGGATTATTGACGAAAATATTACTGGAGGCGTTATGCAGTTAAATTTGGTCCAGTCAGATGTTGCAAGGCTTCCGAGAATCCATGAAACTATAAGCTCCAATTTTTCTCCAGCATAATACATTGAGAGAGATGTTAGAGCCGAGAAGAGGGAGCTCATTGCCACTCCAGCCAGGAGAAGCGATGTCTTACTCGCCCCCCTCGACAAGAACATTGCTATCAGTGTTGCTAGGAAACCTATTGTGAAAGCCCAGGCCTGTATTGCGAGAGAAGACGTTAACCCTATTATTATTGCTAGAGCTGCTCCGAAGGCTGAGCCGGATGAAACACCTAGAATGTACGGGCTTGCAAGAGGGTTCCTAAATAATCCCTGTAATGCTGCACCGGAGGCCGCTAAAGCCATTCCTATAACGACTGCTAGTAGTACTCTTGGAAACCTCACGTCGAAGATTATTGCCCTCTCTCTACTACTTGACCCCCTTCCAAAGAGTATCATGAAGGATTTCTCGAAATTTATTGTCGGTCCAATACACGTGCAAATAATTATGAGTAGTGATACTATGAAAAAGAGTGCTAGAAACTTTGATAATGCTTTACCTGGCATTAGAGAATCCTCACGCTCACATACTTTATTTGGTGGGGCTCCAGTCTAGACCAGGTAACCTTATTGAGGTATTTTGAAGCCTTTAGGGCGATACTTCTAACCTCCTCCACGCTGGGCTTCCTCCACGGGGCTCCTGGAACAGGTACGTAGCCTATTATATGTAGTGGAATGTTTCTGTCGATTTCCCCGAGGAACTTGGCGAGCTTCAATATTTCGTTCTCGGTTAATTCCGGAATCATTATTGTGCTGACATCGAGCTTAACTCCTCTCTCGTACATTGCTTTGAAGTTTTCGAGTACTGTTTTAGCGGGGTGACCAGCATATTTGACCATTAACTCGTCTGATACAGCTTTTATCCCCACGTTGGCTTCGTGGATGCCTTTAGGTGGCATGATGCTTCCATTAGTTATTAACTTTACTCTTAAACCGATCTTCTCAGCATAGCCAACCACGTCAGGTAGGTCAGGGTTTATGGTTGGTTCTCCTCCAAGAAAGTTCACTCTTTCCGCCCCCTTCTCCACGAGACTCTTTAATACTTCCTTCACTTTCTCCGGGTCAATCCTCCTCTCAGCTCGAGGAGGTTTCAGCCTATAATAACACCAGGTACAGTTCATGTTGCAGCCGAAACTGTAGACATGTATTCTCTTAAGGCTGGGAGAATAGGTTATTTTAAAGAAAAACGCTTTAGATGCCTTCCAGGGGTAAGCCATTGCTCGACACCTCAGCTAGTTACACCATAATACGTTGAGTAGAGCTCTGCCATCACGCTTTCAACGCTGATATCCTGGAATAAGTCGGGGTGAAGCCATTTTGCGAATTGCAGTAGTCCAAGTATCAGTCTGGGGCTGCATGTAACCCAGCCGCTCTCAATCGTATAGACCCTGTTCTCCACAACCGCCTTAATACTGTCCCAGCCAGGTCTGCTGATAACTTCATCTATGCTTTTACCCCAGCTTATAACCACTATTACATCCGGGTCTTCTTGAATAATGTACTCCGATGTGAGTCTAGGATATCTTTCCGTGCTGGCTTTCAGCGCTATGTTAATGCCTCCCGCCATAGTTATAAGCTCGTTTGTGAAAGTACCGTATCCAACAGTTTTACCCAAATCTCCTAGTTCATAGTATATGGTAGTCTTATTCTCCTCGGACAATCCTCCAACTCTGTCCTCGACTAGATCTATGTAGTTAGACATGTACTCCGTTAAATTGTCGGCTCTATCCTCAACCCCCAATACTACTCCAATGAGCTTTATAGTCTTCAAAACATCGTCCACGCTACGCGGGTTAACGTATATTACTGGGATATATTGCTCTAGTTGTTCTAGCTTAGATTTCTGGTACCACCAGGCAAAAGCCACTTGTGGATTGAGGCTTAAAGCTATCTCCAAGTTTAATCCTTCCCTACCATATACCTCCGTCACGTTCTCAACTTGAGGCGGGAACTTCGAGTAGGCGTCTACTCCGACAAGCTTTTCTCCGCATCCTAAGGCATATATTATTTCCACTATGCCTGACGACGTTGAAATAACTCTCTCCACGTTCCTGGGTACCTGAACTACTCTACCAAGATCATCTATTACTACAGTATAGTTTTCCTTCACTATTATTGGTGTGGGCGTGGGTGTAGGCGTTGGAACTATTAGTGGTGTAGGTGTTGTAACTGTTTTAGTTGGAGCAGACATTACTCCATAGCTGAATCCCACTGCAGACCCTACCATAATGCATGAGATTGCAATGAGAGCTAGTAAAATGAGAGTTTTTTGCTCCATAACACAACACCTAAGTGTTACTATCTAATAGAAAAAAATAACACGTATTTAAATGTAATCAAACCTCGAAGCCTTTTCACACTTAACAATATTCCTCTGGTCGTTATTTTAGTATGTCTGGAAAGTGTGGGAGACTGGAGAATTTGACCTACATTTAATCATGTATTTAAAAATTATGAAGAGGGTATTATCATTGTATTTCTACATTTGTCTACATATTTTCAATCAAATAAATTTCATTTAGCCTCTGCAAGAGTAAAGTTATATTCTTGGAAACGCTGGTGTCAATTGGTGATATAATTTGAGTGCTAGGCGTAAAGTCACTTGGATGCATGTAGTGATGTTTGCCCTAGCAACAGCAGTAAGCTATGTCCTCGGAGTCGTATCTAGCCTAATATTCCCGGTTCTAGGGGCTCCAGGAGTGTCGGCGCTCTACGTTGCAGCAGCAATCTATGTCCCACTAGCAATATGGATGGGGATGTGGGGTGTTCTAGCAGGGTACATTAGTTGCTTCTTCCTAGGCCTATATCCCAACGGCTATTCTCCTATAGTGAGCGCAGTTTGGGCGCTAGCAGACTTGTTGGAAGCACTGATACCACTACTATTCTTCAAATTCCTTAAAGTTGACCCGGACTTCACGGTTAAGAGGGAGTGGGCTGTAAAATTCTTCAGACCCATACTGATTCTCGGAGCAGTAATCCTGATCCTAGGCATAGCCATTCAGGCAACTCTTGGAGCAAGCTATGGAGAGCCATTCACAACATTTTACGTCACATGCTACTATATTGGAATAGCTCTTGCATCCGCGGGCGTAATAATGGGGCTGTTCGTGGGCGACCCGAAGACTTGGGGCACGTACATTGTCGGCGGAATAATTTTGCCAAGCATTGTTTCAGGATGGTGGGGTGCGGGTTCGCTGACAATATTCAACTTCCCTCCGCCTCTCCCGGAAAGCCTCTTCTGGACAATATTCACTGGCTGGGCTATTGGAGATCTAATAGTTTTATCGGTCATAGGAACAGCTCTACTAGTAGAATTAACGTCTTTCATAAAGAAGACGCCGATATATGTTGAAGGCTGGTGGGCTTAGGCTGGAAACACTTAGATAGTAACATTCACCATACAATAACATTATTTTGAAGACGCGGGGAAGAACAGAGTTGCCCGAGAGCATATTCCACAACATTATAGGGTTAAGAGTTGAAGAAAGCGTATTCACAAGACTTCATGTTGTAACAAGACTATTAGTAATAATGTGTCTTGCTATTGGGGCGGCATTTGCTAATACAATTACTTCAAGCCTCATATTAGCTTCAACCTGTCTAATACTCCTCCTCATATCTAAAACCCCCATAAGGGCTATTGGAAGGTATTTAGTTGTTGTACTGAGTATCCTATGCTTCATAGTCTTGGGATTCACTGTGTTCACTTATACTCCCGGAAATGTAACTTATTGGGAAGTAACGATTCTAAGGGTTGGAACCGAGAAGGGGGTGTGGGAGTGGAAGATTGCTTTAACAGATAAAGCATTAGAGTACAGTTTAACGTTTATATTTAGGATGCTCGCAATGGTCTTATCAAGCATACTGCTATTCACGACGATAAGCGATAGAGATCTTGTATGGGGTTTAAGGAGTATAGGAGTTCCATCGGCGATCAGCATAGCTATGGCAATATTCTTGAGGGGAATAGCACTGTTCGTGGAAGACTATAGGATTGTTAGAGAAGCCCTTATGGCTAGAGGAGTAGATGTCGAGAAGGCGTCGATAATAGAGAAGTTTAAGATTTATTCTACGAGCCTAGTCCCTCTAATAATGTTGATGATTAAGAGGAGCTATGAGTTCAGCATGGCTCTCGAAGCTAAGGGAGTTAAGCTGGGTTTCAAACGTAGGAGGGGATACAGGGTGTATAGTTTGAGGAAGATAGATGCAGTAGCTATGATGTTGACAATATCGCTATTGCTCCTATACGTTTCCTGGAGCACTGGGGTGATATCCCTTTGAACCATGACATAGCTGTCCACATTGAGGGCTTGAAGTGGAGGTATAAGGGTTCTAGAAAGTATGCTTTGAATAGGATAAGTCTCTCCGTCCGCAGAGGAGAAATGCTTTGGATAACTGGTCCAAGCGGAGCTGGGAAGACAACGCTGTGCCTATGCTTTAACGGAATAATACCTCAGAGGCTTCCAGGAGATTTCGAAGGTAACGTTGTTGTAAGCGGCCTGGAAGTCTCTAAAGCAGATGTTTCCGAAATAGCTAGCAAAGTAACCTTAGTATTCGAAGACCCTGAAACACAGTTCGTGATGACAAGTGTTGAGGAAGAAATAGCTTTAGGGTTAGAGGCTAAGGGAATACTAGGGGAGGAGGCTAGGAAGAGGATTAAGTGGAGCCTACAACTAGTAGGATTAGACGAGTCCTTCCTAAACAGAAACCCCTTAGAACTGAGTGGAGGAGAGAAGCAGAGAGTTGCAATAGCTAGTGCCCTAGCAGTACAACCGGAAATACTAGTGTTGGACGAGCCCACAAGCGACCTAGATCCTGAGGGGAAGAGGGAGGTTCTGAGCGCTATAGCTAATATAAGGAGAAAACTGCCTATAACTATAATAGTTGTTGAACATGAAACAGAGGCTTTAGCTAGGCTTGCAGACAACATTGCAATAATTGACGGCGGAACCATAGTCTACTATGATAGTGTTCCAGGAGCTTTGAGGAAACCTAGGCTTCTAGAAGAGCACGGAGTGCGCCCACTACAATACGCTGTCCTAGCCGAGAGACTTGGCATAACTCCCACCCCCATAAGCTTGGAGGAGGCAGAGAACTCTTTTAGAAATGCTATTAGAGGGGGGAGCATTAGAGTAGATGGCTTAGAAAGAGTTCTCGAACATTGTGTGAAGCCGAAGGAACCCTACGTTATCTTAGAGAATGTTTACCACACTTATCCGAATAATATTACTGCTCTGAGAGGAGTATCCATTAGAATCGGCCTAGGAGAATTCATTGCAATCCTTGGACCCAATGGAAGCGGTAAGACAACATTATCTAAAGTAATGGCTGGTTTAATTAAGCCTTCTTCAGGCTACGTCAGTGTTGAAGGAGTGAGCGTACACAATATTCCAAGGAAAACACTAGTGCAGAAAATCGCGTATGTTTTCCAGAATCCAGACCACCAGATTTTCACACAGAGAGTTCTAGACGAAGTGTCCTACGGGCCAAGGATTCTAGGTCTCCCCATGGAAGATGTAAAGAGGAGGGTTAAGTGGGCCATAGATGTTATGGGTTTAAACGGGCTTGAAGGAGAACACCCATTCTTCTTGAGTAAAGGTGAGAGAAGGAGACTTGCCTTAGCAGCAGTTTTAGCTTTGAAACCTAGAGTACTGATAGTAGATGAGCCCACCACCGGGCAAGACAATAAACTCGTGGAACACATACTCAGAGTACTGTACGAGTATACGCTCGATGGAAACACTGTTATAGTTATAACACACAGCGTTCCACAAGTACTAGAATATGCAAATAGGCTAATAGTTATGCATTCCGGCAAAATAGTCGGCGACGGTCCTCCAATGAATATTCTCTGTAGGAGCAATGTTATTGAAATGTGCAAGCTGGTGCTACCTGACGTACTCCTATTGACTGAAAAACTTAAAGACCTAGGTGTAAAGCCAGTTCTTTCAATAAGAGACACACTATTACAGTTGAAGCGATCTAGTGAGAGGTAGTTTTGAATGAGGAGAAAGAACGAGTATTATGATCCCACGAGAAGCCTGTTAGAGGAGTTAATTAAGGCAGCTCAGGGAGAGCTAAAAGCGGATCTGGTAGTAGAGGACTGTAACTTGGTAAACGTCTATACTGGTGAGATAGAGGAATGTGTTGACATAGCTATTAAAGGCGGGAGAATAGTTTTAGTTGGGGAAGCAGAGAGCCTGAAGAATGCTAGAACCATAGTTGTTGATGGGAGGGGATATTATGCTGCCCCCGGATTCCTAGATGCTCACCTACACTTCGAGAGCAGCATGCTAACCCTCTACGAGTTCGCTAGAGCGATACTTCCGCATGGAACAACAGGAGTGTTCATTGATCCCCATGAAATAGCTAACGTCATGGGAGTTAAAGGTGTTAAAGCTGTTGCGGAGGAGGCAAGAAACGTTCCTCTAAGAGTTTTCATAGGAATACCTTCATGTGTTCCATCCTCGGAAATAGATTCCCCCCACATGAAAATAGATTCCCCAGAAGTCTCGGCACTACTAGAGGAAATTGAAGCAACGTATGGCTTAGGGGAGGTAATGGACTACGTAGGTGTCCTCGCGTGCGGTGATGTATTAGATAAAGTGGTTGAAGCCTTGAATAGGAAATACGTAGTAGACGGGCATGCACCCCTACTATCAGGAAAAGAGTTGTGCGCATATATTTCGGCTGGGATAACATCTTGCCATGAAAGCACTAGTGGGGAAGAGGCGCTGGAGAAGCTTAGGAGAGGAATGTATGTAATGGTTAGAGAGGGGAGTGCTTGGAGAGACCTTGAGGAAATAATATCATTTCTAATTCAGAAAAACGTGGATACTTCAAGAATACTGTTATGCACTGATGACAAGCATAGCTTGGATATAATGGTTGAAGGACACATGGATACTGCTGTGAGAAGAGTTGTGGAACTAGGAGTAGACCCTGTCAAAGCGATTCAAATGGCAACAATAAATACTGCAACAAGATTCCACTTAGACCATATTTTAGGTGGAATAGCTCCTGGCAGGTTCGCTGACATCCTTTTAATAAAGAGGTTGGAGACTATGGAAATAGAGAAAACCTTTTTCAACGGAGAACTTGTAGCCGAGAAGGGATGCGTTCTACCCAGAGTAGACAAGTGGAGAAAGTACAGATACCCCCCGGAATTCTATGATACTATAAGAGTGCCCAGAAGACTGGTGCCAGAAGACTTCCAGATAAGGGCTCCCATTGCAGAGGGATATGTTAAAGCAAGAATTATAGGAGTACATCCAACTAAAACCCTCACAGATAAGATAATTGAAGAAGTTGCTGTGAAAAACCATGTGGTCTTGCCGGATCTAGACAAAAACATAATGATAGCTGCAGTAGTTGAGAGACACACTTATTCGGGGAGAATAGGCTTAGGCTTAGTTAAAGGTCTTGGAATAAAGAGGGGGGCAATAGCCTCATCAATAGCACACGACTCCCACAACATAATAGTTGTTGGAGCATCGCCCGGAGACATGAGTAAGGCGGTGAACACTATAGTTTCAATAGGAGGAGGCCTAGTTGTAGTCGAAGATGCCCAAGTGAAAGCATACTTAGAACTACCGATAGCAGGCCTAATAAGTGATGACCACTATGAAAACGTTGCTGGAAAACTCAAGAAAATAATTGAAGCATGCAGGGATCTAGGATCTAATATAATTAACCCGTTCATGACACTAACTCTTCTCGCACTCCCCGTCATACCCCACTTGAGATTAACAGATAAAGGCTTGTTCGATGTAAATGAAAAGAGAATGGTAGATGTAATAGTGTATTCCTAGGCGGTTATGGTTCACAAATTGTTGTCCCTACTTAAGTCGATCTTCAAGGTCCTCACACAATATTCAGAAACCATCCTTTCCTTAGGCGAGTTTTCCAGCGATTTTTTCAAGGCATTCACCAGTTTATCGCCGAAGCACCACGGCCACTATCAACTAAGAGTAACATAGCATGCTGAAACACTGATGTAAAAAATAAACGTCATTAATTCCGTTGAGCGTTTTCTAGCGTATAAACGAGTTAAAACATTATTGAAATGGTTAATTAAATTTGCAAGGAGATAATCTTATATTCGAATTAATTAATTGATTTAATAGAGGATGAACCCTTTGAGCAACGATGAAAGCTTAGAGGAATTAATTGAAGTAGAGTTAATAGCTTATGGAATATATAGAAGCAGTGAGCCATCAAAGAAGGAAATTAAGAGGGAGGGCGTGTTTAGGTTAAGGGAACTGGAGAGAAGAGAAGAGAGGGGTTTCGGTGTTATAAGGGAAATTCTATTAGTGGAGGAAGAATATTTCTCCACTTAATGTTCCATAAGTTAAATGCAGGAATTGATATTGATTTTTGAGAGATTTACCTCTCTGGAAAAATATATTAGGACAAAAAACCATTAATTACTAGACGGGTGGAGCGTTTAAGACTTCTGGTGCAATAATAATGGAGAAAATAGTATCCACAGGCATAGATGAACTAGATTGTTTACTCGGTGGTGGTTTTAAGAGAGGAGACATAATTTTAATAATTGGCCCCCCAGGCTCCGGGAAAACAATACTTTCAGCAACCATAGTACACAATATTGCAGTAAAGTATGGAGTTCCATGCCTCTATGTCTCGTTCACTGAACTGAAGCACGAGTTTTACGAGAATATGGCTAGACTTGGGTTAGACTTCGAGGAATTGGAGAGAAGAGGATTGATCAAGTACGTAAGCATGCCTACTATGGGAGTTAAAGAGTTAATAGAGGACCTCGTAGACTATATAATCACTTCGGCCGAGGACATTGATGCAAAAGTTGTGGTTTTGGATCCGCTCACACCAATAACCCTCATGGGGGATCCGTTGAGAGCGAGAGTTTTATTCCACAACACATTCATGAGGCTATCTAAACTAGGAGGCAGACTACTTATTTTAACGGGTGACATCCCATTAGAGGAGAAGACACGTCTTTACTCGGTAGACTTCATAGCAGACTACATAATACGACTAGAGTATTCTTTGACTAGAAGCGGGGTATTGAGGAGGGTCATGAAGATATTGAAAAGTAGAGGTAAGGAGGTTCTCTACAACAAACTAGACTTCGAAATATTCGAGGAACATGGAATACATATTGCAACGTGGCACAGACCCCTCTCAGCGCCTTCT
This sequence comes from Thermoproteota archaeon, assembly GCA_029258925.1. GTDB lineage: Archaea > Thermoproteota > Thermoprotei_A > EX4484-217-1 > JAPDJV01 > JAPDJV01. The sequence continues at coordinate 12,737 of JAPDJV010000003.1, forward strand.
CTAACTACTGGAGAACACGTTCCTACAGGTATAGATGGCCTAGATAAAGTTCTAGCGGGAGGATTAAAGAGGGGATCCAGCACATTAATTTACGGCCCTCCGGGCTCAGGCAAGTCTTGGATACTGCTTTCAATAGCATGTAAATGTACCTTGAACGGGGAGAAAGTCTCCTATATTAGCATGATGAGAAGAGAAGAAGCAATTTTAAGTCAACTAAGATGGATTATGGAAGACTTGGATAAAGTGTTGGAGAAGCTACGAGTAGTATACGTAGACCACCATGATCTCACGCCTGCGAGACTACATAGAATACTCTCAGGAATATATAGGGAGTTTACACCGTCAATTATAGTGTGGGAGGGGATCCAAAATTATGTTTTAAACATAGACTTTAACGACTTTTATTGGCAGTTGAAGGAATACTTAAACATTAATAGATCGGTTAAAAGTGTCATGGTTTCAAGTTTGACTGAAGGCCTACTGTCTGAAAGAGCTTTCAGAGCATTCCTAGAACTATTCGACAACGTGTTCAAGCTGAGCTTGGAGAAGAGGAGGGATGAGGTTTTCAGATGTATTCTTGCAGAGAAAATAGTCGGGGCTTTCCTACCATCCAAGAGGTCAGCTATCGTAACTTTAAGTAGGGAGGGGCTGAGGGTCGATTGGTAGTGAAAGTAAACGAAGTAGTTTTAAGCAGTTTTCAAAAGATTTTAGAGGAACTCCTTGGCAAGACTACGCTAACAGTGACATGCTTCCATTTGAAGAAGACTTTGAATGTGCAAAGCGACGAAGAAGTACTCGACATCCTCTTAAACGAGCCTAGGAGAATATACGATGCTCTATCAATAGCTCTGGGCGGGGAGGGGGGAGTGGAGGTGCTGATAAAGTTGACGTGTTTAAGATTGTATAAAGTGAAGGGGATTTACGTCCCATATCTCACAGTGCTCAAAGCATTGAAGGAGAACGATGGAGAACTCCTAGACACTATTTTCACAAGTATTTCAAGACATACTAGGTCAGTTTAAGGTAAAACCTGACATCTAGTGCTCTCGGTTTCCTCAAGGAATTAAAAAATCATGGAGTAATTTGTTTAAGTTTTTTGACATCACTTCACTAAAGTCTCCAGACTTCTAAGCAAGTCTTCCTCCCACATCTTATGAGCCATGAAGTGTTCGTTAGGGTCTTTAGTTAAAGTGTAGACCCAGTATAAGCCGAATATGCCTAGCGTTACTATTGTTAGAACTAGGTAGATCACGGTGCTTCTATCGGGTACCGCGTCGAATCTTGGTTTAGAGAACATTGTCTGAACTCCTAGCTCCGCTAGAATAGAGTTAAGGTCTTCAGCAATCGATGACTCCCTTCTCTCATGCTTATGGAAGTCCTTGTTTAGGAAGTGGTATACGTAGAATATTATTATTGGGAGTAGTAGATACAACACTATCCATATCACTGGAGACTTCTCAACCTCATCACCCTCCATCTCTCTTAAAGTCCCCTCTAACGAATACATCTTCGATGGAACCTTCTCTCCACTAATACCTTTAATAAATTCCACGATCTCCCTGTATAGACTATGAGTTCTCTTAAAGTGCTGATTTCTTCTCGCAATCCACTTGTATAGGACGTAGAGGTTAATTACTTCAGCAATTACCCCTACCATTACGATTATCCCTATCATGCCTCCCATGGCTAAGCCAAGTCCTAGTCCCATTCTCCGGGGACCCATTCCGCCGAAGATTGCTGCTGGAATCATCAAGAATATTGCAACAATGCCAAGTAGTACGGGGAGAAATGGTAGCCAAATTGGCATTATGTAGTCTGTTTCGTGAGCCATTCTAACGTATTTGCGTATCATCTCAAATTTTGTTTTCACGTCGACGGACAAGTAAAATCCTCCAACAAAAATTTTTACTTTTGAATGTATTCTAGCCTAACCCATATATTAATTTCGTGTTTCAAGATTTTTGAATTTGACAAAAATTAGAGACTCCTACTAAGATTCCCCATAGGCTGACACATGCTACTTCCATCGATAGTTGTCCTTCTACACAGCTTGAACAATAATATGGAGTTTACTATTAGGATCGCAGAAGAGCATATGAAGGGGGATGAAGCACCTATTTCCTCATATATTTCACCACCTATCCAGGGAGCTGGAATAGATCCTATGGTTCTCATCGCATTGATACTACTGAACACCTTGCCCCTGTCGCTGGGAGGAGAGCTTAATGCTAGTGCAGCATTATATGATGGTACCCAAAGGGTGACCGATAGCCCAATTAATATGAAACCTAATGCAAGAAACGCTCTTGTTGGAGATAGCCCAATTATAATTGATGCTATGAAACCCGTGATTTCAGAGATCAACAATCCTTTAACATACCCTATTCTATCGATGAGCTTACCTAGTCTATATTGAGATATCGACATAGTTATGTTTGCTATAGTATTGTAGCCTCCAACTTCGCCTCCACTCATGTCGAATACGTCTTTCAGGTACGCGTTTAATAGTGGAACCCATAGAAGCCACGCAAACCTGTCAATACAGGTGAACAAGTATAACCACATAAGCTTCTTCTCGTAGAATATCATGTTCTTCAAATAGCTTCTACTCCTAGGTGGAACAATGGTCCTGTTCTTTGATTCAACTATGAAAAGAGAGACTACAATAACTCCAATGATGGCTATAATGAATCCCCCTACAAACACGTAGAAGTAGCCTAACGTGTCTGCTCCAACACCAGCTAAATACGGTGTAAATGTTCTTCCAATGAGGAACCCTGTTGAAACAACCCCTGTTGCCTCACCCATGACATTTAACTCAACGGAATCCGCCAAGAGAGCCCCTCTTGCAGGGAGGGAAACAATGAAGGAGAAGTAGTAGAGAATATATGCTAAAAGCAGTATTTCATAGGATTCTGTTAGTGGAACTATTATTAGGCACGCCGACAACGTTATTGCTGTTATAACTATTATAGGTTTCCTCCCAACATGATCCATTAATACTCCTATGAACAGCAGGGCGAAACCTGCTATCATACTGGAAACAGTCGCTATAATTCCCAGAGATTCTATACTATAGCCTAGCTCCAATAAGTATAGTGGGAATAATGTTTGAAATATACTTACACAAATTCCCCTAATGAAGCCGAAGATTGCTAGCACACTAACATTTCTCTTAACATCACTCTCCATAAAGCTACATCAACTCCCATTACCGTTAGTCTCGACAACTAGCTACTCACATAGAGCAGATTTCAATATTTAATATTCTTTTTTGTTAAGAGGTGATTAAAAGTAATTAATTAATGTAGAGCCATGGTCACTCGTCTAAGACGACTAGGTTCACTAGAGTTAGATATTAATTTAAGCTTACTTTATAGGATTCCAGTCAAATTCAAATAGATGATGAATGATGCATGAGTGGGCTCTTGCAGAGGCGGTTATTAGAGCTGTTGAGGAGATAGTTAGGGAGAAGAGTGGAAGAGTTATTGAAGTCAAAGTAGTTCTGGGAGAACTTCAGCAGGTTGAAGAAGACATATTCAGAGAGGCCATAACGATGCTATCTAGAAACACTATACTAGAAGATGCAAAAATCGTTATTGATAGGGGGGAGGCCAGGTTTAAGTGCAGGAACTGTGGTTTCGAATGGTCTTTCAGCAGCTTGAAGAGTAATCTGGGTGAAGAGGAGGCTGAGGCAATTCATTTCATCCCGGAAATAATACACGTTTTCGTAAAGTGCCCTAAGTGCGGTAGCCCAGACTACGAGGTGACTTCAGGTAGAGGGGTTTGGATAGAATACATTAAGATTGAAGGTGAAGAGCTTGATTGATCCGAGAACGTACATTATAGGTGAAAGACTTAGAGAAGTTAAGAGGATCATTACTGTTGCAAGCGGGAAGGGTGGAGTAGGTAAAAGTCTTGTATCAGCAACTCTATCATTACTGTTATCGTCGAGGGGTAAGGAGATCGGATTACTCGACCTAGACTTCCATGGACCCTCATGCCACATCATACTGGGGGCAACTGACATAGAGCCCTTGGAGGAATATGGCATTGTACCTCCCCGTCTCAACGGAGTAAAGTTCATGACAATAGCATATTATATTGGAGACGAGCCAGCACCACTTAGAGGAGAGGAAATATCAAATGTTTTCATAGAACTCCTCTCGGTCACTCGATGGGGTAAACTGGACTACTTAATAATAGATGCTCCTCCCGGTATTGGAGACGAGATAGCGGATATCGTTAGACTTGTTAGGAGATGCGAGTTCATACTAGTGACAACACCATCAAAACTCTCTCTTCTAACTGTTGAGAGAACCATTAAGTTCTTGAAGGAGTTAAGGCAGCCCGTTATAGGTTTAATCGAAAACATGGTTTTAAGAGAATCCGGGGAAGGAATTAAGTTGGCTGAAAAATATGGTATAAAATATTTAGGTAGTATCCCGTATACTGTGGAAATAGAGGATGCTATAGGGAGTCCTTCTAGAATCCTCGAGACAGTTTTCTCGAAGAAGCTTGCAGAAATAGCAGTAGCCTCAGGACTCCTATAGAATTACTCGACTACATGAACTTCCGTCGATGTAATTGAGCTAAGTGTAGGAGAAGTTTCTAACATTTATTCTTCTTTCAATACTCTTCTTGTCGGACACGCCGATAACATATAGGTTTACTGTTCTAAACGTTACTCCATCCCATAATTTCTTCGATAATATCGGTGTCCACCCTGGGATAGAGAAGTCCAATGTTATTACTCTCGACCCCTCCTTCAACTCTCTTTCAAGCTTCTTCTTCAACATCTCGTTTACTCTAGTTAAAAGATACATGTATACGACGTCTGCTTTAGAAACATTGACGTTGAACATGTCTTCAACTATTATTTCAGCCTTCTCCTCAATACCCTCCTTCTTAATGTTTTCGACAGCTCTCATTGCAAGCTGCTCATCAATTTCTACCCCCACAGCTTTAGCGCCAAAATGTTTCACCGCTACTATAACAACCCTGCCGTCTCCGCAACCCAGATCGTAGAGTACCTCGCCTCTCTTCAATCCAGCTGTCTTCAATATGTCTATTATTATGGATTGCGGCGTTGGAACCCATGGTACAAGCTTCAAGTAGAGCATACCTCCATGCTACTGAATATCTCTCCTACAGTAACATATTAACGGTTTAAGGTTATACGGATATTGCTGGAGCTTTAACTTGCTTAAGGTTTAATCCCCACGTACCCTGTTTATGATCTCCTCTTCAATACACTTAAATGCCTCCTCGACTATTTCATGTGCCCTATACTTGTCTTTTACGTGGAATGCCGGGCTCTTAGGTGAAGTAGATTTATTGAATTCCGATGTAACACCCTGAATACTTAGTATTTCAATAGAATACTCCACGAGTTTCAGAGGTATTCCGGATACTTTACATATTCTCTCCAAGTTCTCCATTTTTATTCCATATCTATACGCTTTAAGTATTATGAGTATTTCTCCTAATCTGAAGAGCTCGTATCTCATGTCAACTTTGTCTGTTAACGATATTAACGACGTTGTTATTAGCGGGGGGATTACAAATGATCGCCAACAATACTCTCCAACACTATTTAAAACTGGTATCATTATGGAGAGTCCTATACTCTCTAATTCCTCGCCTAGGCTAACGGCTTTCTTGAAGATTTTCTTTGATGTTAATAACAGCAATCTCGACAGCAATATGTTAACGCATTCCTTACTGTAGACAATACTATTCAATATGTCCTCTCTGCGACCCACGATAAGTCTTATCCCACTCCTATCATTAGATTCCCTGAGGGATTCTCGAGATTTGGGGAATATTTTTGAGAATATTTCTTCCTCAACCTTACCTAGAAGTGTTGAAAGCTCATCTATACTAGAGTACTTAAAGTCGTAGTAGTATTCAACTAGAGGTATGTGGATTCTGTCGTCCTCCCTCCTCGCACCCAACACTATCGTCCTAATCAGTTTGGGAGAATACTTCGAAACTATCTCCTCGTAGGAGGAGCTGACAGATTTAAAGAGCTCCTTAAAGATTCCAGTAGCTTCCACCTCTCCCTCCTCTGTTAGGAGAGCATAGTATGTTCTGCAATGGAAGCTTTTATCGGAAACAACTTTGACAAGATCCTTCTTAATTAGGTCTGACAGAAGCTTCCAGTTTAAATCATAATAATAGTACCTGTGATAAGAGGACTTACCATAGTATTCGACTTTAAGGGGGAGTTTACCTGCCTTATATACGTCTACAAGTATTTTCTCCCAGCCCGCTAATTTCATTGCGTACCCTCTAGTCGTCCTCCCCACCTAAGTGGGTGAAATGAGCTATAAATAGGTTTCCTCAATGCGTAACAAAACCTTATAAAAAGCGTTGGACAGCTGCGAGCGCTCAGCCGCGGGTTCTCCATTCACCTAAGTATCATCCCTTGTAAGCCTCTTCACAGCGCTCCCATAACACGATATCTCATTGCCGATATATAGCATTAGCGCTATAAGACAATTTATATAAAGTTCCTTAAGGATTACAGTAGATATGGATCACGCGGGTGCTTCGAGTTATGAGGAAGATAGCATGCTTAATGTTGATCATAGTATTATTCGTGCGGACACAAATAGCTACGTCCATAGTTGAAGGTAATAATAGTGGCTCGGGTAAGATAATTGTGGTGGCTACAATTCCCCCACTAGCTTCTATAGCGAGAGAGGTTGGAGGAGAATACGTTGAAGTATACTACCTGGTACCTCCTACAAGCGATCCCCATCAATTCACACTAAGTCCCTCAGACATGGATCTTATTAGGAAATGTGATCTATTTATTGCTGTTGGGAAAGAGAGCTTTCTGGGAGAGCTTCCAGCAGATAGTGGAAGAGTAAGGCTTTCATGGGAGGACTGGGTGAGCGGGGGCATTACAGTAAGAGACGATAATCCACATTACCTCTGGCTGTATCCCGAAAATGCTGTAATAATAGCAGATAAGATAGCTGGTAGACTAGCATATCTTGATCCGGCCCACTCGGATTACTATTATGCTAGACTCAGAGAATTCAAGTCTAAGATAAAGAGGTTGATCGATTGGATAAACGAGTATACTATGATGAATGGTGTAAGGGGGGAGAAAATAGTTTTAGGTGGAGCACACTTCCAGCCGATAGCTGAGGCAATGGGGCTAACAGTTATAGCAACTATAATAAGAGGAGAGGGCAAGCTTCCAAGCTCGACGGAGTTGAACAATATTGTGGAGAAGGTGAAAAAGGAGAAGCCATCAATAATACTCGTATTGGTATCTCAGAGAACAGGAGATGAGGGAAGAATTGCTGAAATGGTTTCCAGGGAGACTGGTGTTCCAGTGGCATATGCCTATGCAATAATGTTTAACGGTAACGATACTTACATAGAGTTCATAAAGTACACTGTGACGAGTATTACTAGCAGTATTATTGTTGGAAGAGAAGGTAACTATAATTCAACTCAGTCGATAAACATTAACATATTAATGGCATCTTACATAATACTACTCCTACTACTAGGAGTAGAAACGATTATATTGGTGAGAAGATGAGGCCGGTAATATTATTGGAAAACGTTACGGTAGCATATAATGGAGAACCTGCTTTAATGAAAATTTCATTTAAAGTAGAGGAGCCGTCTTTCCTAGTAGTTGCTGGACCTAACGGAGCCGGTAAAACAACCCTGCTAAAAACGTTACTCGGCCTCCTAAAACCTATTGAGGGGAAAATAGTGGTTTTAGGCATAAACGTCTTAAAGAATCCTTTACGTGTTAGAAAGCTCGTCGGATATGTTCCTCAGAGGGAGAGAATAGATCCTTCAATGCCCATGCTCGTCAAAGACGTCGTATTAATGGGTAGAACTACTAAAACAGGTCTAGGTAGACTCTTCACAAAAGAGGATATAGAGGCTGCTAAAAAAGCTCTTGAGCTCGTCGGATTAGAGGAGCACTGGGACGAGGCATTCTCCCATTTATCGGGGGGACAGCAACAGAGAGTTTTGATTGCTAGAGCTCTAGCATCTAACCCTAAACTATTGCTCTTAGACGAGCCGCTGTCCGGTGTGGACGCTTTAAGCCAAAACGTCATCCTCGGCGTTCTAAGAGAAATGGCCGATAGGGGCACAGGCGTGGTAATGGTAACCCACGACTTGAACCCAATACTAGAGCTGGCCGATTACATATTGCTACTTAACAAGCGTGTAGTGGGATTTGGAAGGCCAAATAAAATACTTAGCAGAGAAGTTCTATCAGAAGCCTACAATAGGAGCGTTGACATTGTTAGAGTAGGGGAGACCTGCTTCGTCCTCGGAGGAGATTCCCATGCTTGAAATAATGTTTGCCCCATTCATAGTTAAAGCAGTAATAGCAGCCCTACTGGCAGCAATAGTTTCCGCGGTAATAGGGTCTTTCACTGTCCTGAGAGGCCTCTCTACGATGGGGGCTTCCATAGCCCATGCAAGCCTGGCTGGGGCACTCCTAGCATTCGCAATGAAATATGAGCCCCTTCTCGGAGCACTAGCTTTAAGCATGTTGTTTGCTCTTATAACAGCTTACTCGAGCGAGCACGGCGGAGTTAGAATGGATATTGTTCTAGGTGTCTCATTCGGCTTCTCATCTGCTCTAGCAGCCCTAAGCCTATCATTGACAAGAGAATATACTACAACAGCATACACGTATCTAATTGGGGAAGTCCTAGGAGTAACCGATAGTGACATAATTTTGCTGTCATCTTACTCCCTTGCAGTAATTATTGGAGTGGTCTTATTCTACAAGGAATTCAAGTTCATAACATTTGACATGGAGGCTGCCCAGGCCATGGGCTTAAACACCAGCTTCTACAATTACTTAATGATAATGTTAATAGCGCTCACGTGCGTGGTGGAGTTAAAGATAGTTGGCTCAATACTTGCAGTAGTATTCATAGTTGCCCCAGCAGCATCGGCATACGAATTCTCCCACGACATGGAGAGAATGATAGGCTTATCAATGCTATTTGCTGTAGCATCGGTTCTCCTAGGAATGCTCTTATCTATAGTATTCAATTTGCCGAGTAGTCCTACAATGGGATTAGTTGCATCAGCAATATACATGGTTTCAATAGTTTTGTCAACTAAGAGGAGGATTTGTGCGTGTAGGATACCTGTAATAAGGACTATAAGGGAGAAAACTATGAGATAAAGCATCATAGCAGCGTAGAGGCCGCTACCAAGGGGCTTAGACGTGCTCCCCGAGAATATTTGATCCTCTATTAAGTGAGGTGGGATATTAAATACGTTAAAACATCCTTAACGTAGCCCTTTGCTCCCGTCAACACTTTTATACCCATCTTATTGAAGTTCTCCCTTGCTCTCCAACCTATCCCAGCAGTAACAACAATGTTTACACCCCTATCTGCAAGCATTCTAGGTATAGTGCCCGGCTCATGGCTCTCTCTAGCGATGTTCTCTAAAACCTCGACGTCAACAATCCTATTACCCTCTACTGAAACTATAGTGAAGTAGGGTGCTCTGCCGAAGTGCTCGTATACTTTTGCCTCAAGACCTTTATTGCTGCCCGTTGGAAAACCTATTTTCACATAAGTCCACCGTTATAGAAGAATTGTGTGCATATGCTAATAAATTTTTCTTCAATAAACTACAGCGTACACCGCTTTCAAGTACTCTAAATAAGTGCTTGGTGCGTGTTGAGTATGATCTTTAGCGCATCCCCTTATTGAACCCAGAAATGAATACTCCCTCCCTAAATCCGTTAGGACTCTATGGATCAGTTTCACGAATTCTTTTCTTCCCAGGAAGTAGCTGCAGCTACTTAAGAATACTAGGCCTCCAGGCTTCAATAGTTTTAGCGAATACTTGTAGATGTACTGGTATGCTTGAATCCCTTTAGCATAGTTTTCCTTCGATTGAATAAAGGCTGGGGGATCAACTATAACTACGTCGAATAGTTCTCCGCTAGATATTAGATTTCTCAGAGCTCCCCATGCATCACCCTCTATTACCTTACCCTCAGCACCGTTTAACTTGAGGTTCTTTTTCAAAATATTTATTGCGTGAGGATCTTCTTCGATGAACACTACCTCCCTTCCCCCTCCTATAAATGCGTGTATGCCGAAGCCCCCTGTATAGGAAAATATGTCTAAGATTCTGCTATTTGCTTCAACCAGACTCTCTATTTCAATCCTATTCTCTCTTTGGTCAAGGAAGAATCCTGTTTTCTGGCCTTTCACAACGTCGACGTAAAACAATGCTCCACCTTCACGGATGACGGTCCCCCCTTTACTTCCCTTAAGAAACCCACTAACTAGGGGGAGACCTATATCCCTCCTACTTCTCTGAACACTCTTATTGTAAACAGCCAGCTCTCCCCCCAAGACTTCCAACAATGCGTCTACAATGCTCTCCAGTATAGTGTCAAATGCTTGACTCGAGGACTGTATTACAGCTATGTCATTATACACGTCCACTATGAGGCCGGGCATCATGTCTCCATCACTATTAATGAGTCTGTAGAAGCCGGTTTCATAGTACTTAGTAATCTTCCTTTTCCCGAGGGCTCTCTCAAACCTCATTACAAGGGCTTCCCATAGATCAAGTGGGTGTTCATAGTGGAACATCATTCTAATAGCAGTTGGACCTATCTCCTCGTAGAGACCGTAACCAATAATCTCCCCTCTATCGTCTACGACCTCTACTAGATCACCTGGACTGGGAGAACCCTCAACTTTCCTAACCCACTTATTGAATATTATTGTTCCTCCTTCTCTAGCCCTCCTAGCCCCCTCCCCACCAACAACAATTCTACATTTAACAACCATAATATCCTCCTCTACTTTAAGTAAGCTCTTAGGAGACGCTTAGTTATATTTTGAGAATCCTAGGAACACGTTATAAATCTATATTTTTCTAATAGTCCAACTGATACCTTGACGGGCTTGAGATTTTGAGCGTGGTTGGAAAAATTTCCCTCTTAATAACGGTATCCTAAACGGTTAAATAAGAAATTTCATTTAAACATTTATTAAAAATTTTTTACACTACTAAAAGTAATCTTTTTATATTAGTATCAGAGCCTTGTTTCGCAAGTGTCACAGAGCGTAATGTGAGGTATGTTGATAATGGAGAACAAAATTAAGATGTTCATGGTTTTAGCGTCAATACTGGTTTTAGTGCTTCCAATAATATCACCTGCTATACCGATTAGAGCTGAGGAGCAGGAAGTCTACGTACTTGCGTCTTTGAGATCAGACCTCATAACCATGAACCCGTTCATGCAAACCCTCATAGACGAGTCTAATGTTATGGAGCTCGTTTACGACACTCTCTTCAGACAGGCTCCTAACGGCTCATTCATTCCATGGCTTGCGGAGAGCGTTGATATAAGTGAAAACGGCACTGTTTGGACATTCCACATTAGGAGGAACGTGAAGTGGCATGATGGAACACCTCTTACAGCGGAGGATGTGGCTTTCACGTTGAACTTGATAGTTGAGAAAAGGTTTCCGTCAAGGTCAAACGTTTTCGAAGCAATAAATAGAACGGAACTAATCGATGACTACACTGTTAGAGTTTACCTGAACTATCCATACGCAGCGTTCGCTCCAGCACTTTCCTTCGTATACATAGTTCAGAAAGCGAAATGGGAGAACGTGGAGGATCCGTTCACCTACTCCAATTTCGAGAATCCCATTGGAACGGGACCTTTCAAGTGGGTTGAGAGGGTTGCAGGAGACTATGTTAAGCTTGCTGCAAACAAGGATTACTGGGCTGGAGCACCTAAAATAGATGGAGTAATATTTAAGATCTATCAGAGTTCCGACGCAGCCTACATGGCTGTCGATAAGGGCGAAATAGATGCTATGAACAACCTGTTCATACCACCACACCTAATATCTCAGGCCGAGGAAAAGGTCAACGCGAATCCTGCTCTAAGACTTCACTTCAGGAAGCCAGTGTACTTCCAGTACATAACTTGTCCCCTCTGGAAGTACCCGTTCAGCATAAAGGAGTTCAGAGAGGCACTTCTATACGCCATTAACGTAAGCGCCATTATAGACATAGTCTATAATGGCCACGCTGACCCGGGAAGCCTGGGTACAATGCCACCTGTCTTCGGGGAAATGCCTGAAAACTGGTATAAGCCTGGACTGGAAAAGGAAGTACTCTACCCGTTCAACTTGGATACGGCTAAGAGCATATTGGATTCGCTGAACTTCATCGACAGGGATGGCGACGGTATTAGGGAGACTCCTAATGGAACTAAACTAGAGTTCAGCATGCTCGCATCATCAATATACCCGGATAGAATAAGGATAGCCGAGCTTGTGAGAGACTGGTGGAATGAGATCGGTGTTAAAGTGAATGTCGATGTATTAGATCACAGGACTGTGGTTTCAACGTTTCTAAGCCACGATTTCGACCTAATAGTTATAGGAATATGGCTTTCGGAGCCTGATGACTGGTACCTGATACTGCACTCCTCGGGTGCGGTGGTGAACGGGTTCAATACAGCTGAATACAAGAACTCTGAGGTAGATGCCCTCTTAGAGCAGCAGAGAGCAGAGGTTAACATTGAGCGCCGTAGACAGTTGCTTTGGGAGATGCAGGAGAAGGTTGCACAGGACATACCATACTTGTCGCTAGTACACATACACGAAGCATACATGTACAGAGTTGACAAGGTAACTGGATGGGTTACTTCAACAATATTCCCGCCAGGAAACTTCTGGAGCTACTTGAATCTGCAGCCAGCAACTCCAACAACACCAGCTACTGCGACAACACCGGCCACCGGAACAACGCCGACAGAAGAGACTGCGCCAGCGGCTGGAGTGCCATTAGAGTGGATAGGAGTGGGAGTGGTAGCCGTTATCATTATAGCTGTTGTGGCGTTCATAGTTTTGAGGCGCAAGTGATAGCATCTCGAACATACCTTTTTCTATTTAATTATAGTGTAGATGATGACCTATGACTGGTGTCCTGAGGTTAATAATAGTAAAACTCTCGTATAGAATCATAATATTATTTATAATACTCACTCTCATATTCCTAATCCCCAGGCTAGCTCCTGGGCTCCCAATAGACTACTTGGTTGAGGATCCTCGAGTCCCCCCTGAAATAAGGTCCGAGCTAATGGCCAAGTTCGGACTAGACAAACCCATATTCCCCGACCAGTACCTAGATTTCCTGGAGAGAACAATACTTCACTTGGACTTCGGGTACTCCTTCATGTACCAGGAAAGCGTTTTCAAAGTTATAGCGGAGAGGATAACGTGGTCTATTCTCCTAGTTGGTTCAGCACTGGCCATCTCCTTCATACTGGGGACTTGTCTAGGAATATTTGCGGCTTGGAGGAGGGGTAAGATCACAGATTACTCCGTGGTCTTCAGTGTACTATTCGTTAGGAGCATGCCCGTTTTCTGGACAGGCATGATACTCCTGCTATTCTTATCCTACTACTACAACATATTTCCGACTGGAGGTGCTATTCAGCCGGGAGCCAAATACGATAGTTTCCTGGACTACGCCTACGATGTGCTCAGACACCTAGCCCTCCCATTAATGGCGATAATACCCTTCTTCACAGCCAAATACCTTATGGTTATGAGGAATAGCATGGTTGATGTAGTAACCGAGGATTACATAGTTACTGCTAAAGCTAAGGGTTTAAGCGATAGGAAGATAATGTTCGAGCATGCTGCGAGAAACGCTCTCCTGCCAGTGATAACAATGTTAGCCATAGACATTGGATCCATTATGGGCGGAGCCGTGGTTACCGAAACTGTTTTCTCCTATCCTGGAGTAGGGCTCTTAATATATAGTGCCGTCATGAACCACGATTACCCTCTGATCCTAGGAGCATTCTTCATAATATCAGCTGTAACTTTAATCACCACGTTCATAGCCGAAATATTATATACAATGCTGGATCCGAGAGTGAAGGCACATGAGGCATAGGATGGGTTTTCTCACAACAATAATCGAAGTACTGAGAAGACCTTGGGGGTTGATAGGCTTCATAATACTAATGTTCTTCGTGAGCATAGCGATCCTTGCACCCTACATATCCCCCTACAATCCATGGAAGATAACTGGCAGACCGTTCAGTAAGCCTTCACCCGACCACCTGCTTGGAACAAACGATATGGGACAGGACTTGCTGAGCGAACTATTATATGGTGCAAGACTTTCGCTAATGATAGGTGTAGTAGCGGCAGTAGCCTCAACAATAATAGGAACTGTAGTCGGCTTACTGGCAGGTTTCCTAGGAGGAGTCTTCGACCGTACTCTAACAGGGATAACAGACGTATTCCTACTGCTCCCCGCACTCCCCTTAATGCTGGTGCTCTCAGTTTTCATGGGGCCAGGATTCTTCACAATAGTGCTCGTAATAACCGTGATGAGTTGGCCTCCAGTTGCTAGAATGGTCAGAGCGCAAGTTCTTTCAATAAAGAATAGGTTATATGTTGAAGCATCTAGAGCTCTAGGTGCGGGGGGACTCCACATAATGTTCAGACATGTGCTCCCCAACATAGCGCCAGTGATGGTTGCAATAGCAGTGCTGATGGTCGGGGAGGCAATGATAGCTGAGGCATCCCTAAGCTTCCTAGGGTTAGGTGATCCAACGAAGAAGAGCTGGGGGATAATGTTACACTGGGCGTTTAGGACTGGAGCATTTAGTTTCGGAGCATGGTGGTGGATTGTGCCTCCAGGCTTATGTATAGCACTAGTTGTATTCGGATTCGCCTCACTAGGCTACGCAATAGAGGAGGTAATAAACCCCAGGCTTAGGGCAGGACGCTAGTTTAGGTGTTTGAAATGGTATTCGACATAATAGTTCGAGGAGGCATAATTGTAGATGGAACAGGTAATCCAGCATACAGAGCTGACATAGCTATTAGTGGAGACACTATAGTGAAAATTGGGGACCTAAGTGGTTTAAGAGGAGAGAAGGAAGTAGATGCCACGGGCTTAATAGTGGCTCCTGGAATAGTGGACATACACAACCACTCCGATATAACGATATTTCTGGACCCCCAAGCAAAAAACCTAGTATTACAAGGCATAACCACGGTGGTTATAGGAAACTGTGGAGCTACTCCAGCACCAATAGTAGATAAACGTAAACCTGTTGAGGAGATTTGGAAGCCCTACTCACGCATTATACCCTTCAAGTGGTCCAGCTTTAAAGAATACCTGGACGCATTGAACAGTTTACCTAAAAGCATAAACCTGGCTCCTCTAGTAGGCTACAATACTATCAGAGCCACCATTATGGGATTTGAAAACAGAGAGCCTACAGAGAGAGAAATGGAAGCGATGAAGAAGTGCGTGGAGAACGCTATGCTTGCAGGAGCCTTCGGCCTCAGCAGTGGACTCATCTATAGCCCCGGAGTCTACGGTAAGACAGAGGAAATAGTGGAGCTAGCTAAAGTTGCTTCAAGACATGGAGGCATATATGCGACTCACATAAGAAACGAGTCGGATCTTGTAGTAGACGCTGTTTTAGAAGCTATAGAAATAGGTAGAAGAGCCCTGATACCAGTTCAAATAGCACACCACAAGGTTCTAGGTGCTAGGAATAGGGGGAAAGCCAGGGTAACGCTGGGGTTAATAGATCATTATAGGGAGAACGGAGTAAATGTTACGGTGGACGTATACCCGTATACAGCTGGAATGACCTCCCTCTTCGCCCTTCTACCTCCATGGGCGAGAGAGAACGGAATAGAGGAGACCATAAGGAAACTCAGCAGTATTGAGTACAGGGAGAAAGTTGTCAAATGCCTTGAAGAAGACCTCGGTGAATGGGAGAACTTAATGTATCATGCTGGCCTAAGTGGAATTGTCATAGCCCATTCAGTCACTTGTCCAGAATATGAAGGTTTAAGTTTGAAGGAGATATCCGAGAAAACCGGTCAAAACCCTTACGATGTAATGTTTGAGCTCATTGAAAAGGATCGTGGAGGAACATACGTCATAGTTCACGGAATTTCTAGAGAAGACATGGAGCTCATAATAAAGCATCCGGTTTCTATGATTAGCACGGATTCACTTGTCGTAGTGTATGGGGAAGGATATCCGCATCCAAGATTCTACGGAACATATCCCAAAATACTGCGATACTACGTTAGAGAACGCAAGTTGTTGACTCTTGAGGAAGCTGTAAGGAAGATGACTAGCGCGCCAGCCACTAGAATCGGGCTAATTGATAGAGGACTTCTTAGACCAGGGTTTAAGGCGGATCTGCTAATATTCAATTTCGGGAAAATAGAGGATACTGCCACATACGAGGAGCCACACTCTTATCCTAAGGGCATAGAATATGTAATAGTGAACGGGGAGATAACGGTGGAGAAGGGAGAGCACTTGGGAACCAGTGCGGGGAGACTGTTGCTTAAAACCCTGTGAAGCCATGTAGTTTCCGTTAAAAAGTCCTCAGCGTTTACCTGCTCTAATTTATAATGTTTTCAGCATGTTAAGTGGAATGCTCCTACAACGCTCCTGCCTTCTTTAACAAGTTTATTGAACTCGTTTACCGCTTCACGAGTAGGCTTGGCTAGTATTTTCACGCCTCTCTTCCCCATTTCCTCGTATACTTCTCTCTTAACCTTCATTAACCCATAGTACCCTGTTCCGACAACAAGATACTCGAATTTTTCATCTAATACTTCTTCTAAGTCCTTGAGGCATAGGCTGTGTCCCTCAACTCTCCACCAATTCTCAACTATTTTTCCAGGAGCTATTATGAGGTCGCTTGTATACTTCTTCCCATTAATAACCATAACACCGAAATCGTAGACTTCTATAATGGTTACCACCAACTCCTAGTATGCTACTGGAAACTTAAAGAGATTATGGTTATAGCTAAAACTCCTATACTTCGATGCTCTCCATCCGCATGTTAGCGTGCTATCCCTCTAGTCCACCTACTTCAATTTCTCCCTCCAGCACCCTATTCCCCCTGACTACTTTCACCGGCAGCATTCCTCCAATACCCACATTCTCTATTACCTCCTTAAGCTCCCTAACAGACTCTATTTTCCTACCTCCAGCCTCAACTATTATGTCTCCCCTAACTACACCTGCAATACTTGCCGGTCCCCCTCTAACAACGCTTACTATTAGAACGCCCTTATCTACTGGAAGCCCGTAGTATTTTGCTATTTCAGGTGTCAAGGCTTTACCGTGGATCCCTATCCAGGGCTTAATAACTCTCCCATATTTCTCTATTAAATCGAGCATTTTCTTGACATAAGATATTGGAATTGCGAAGCCTATGCCTCTAGCATATGGTAGCATAGCGCTTACCACTCCCACAGCTTTACCCTCCAAGTCTACGAGCGGGCCACCGCTGTTTCCCGGATTCACTGCAGCATCTGTTTGAATAAGGCCCTCAATGATGCCGTACTTGGTCTTTATGCTTCTATTCTTAGCGCTGACAACACCCATTGTAACAGTTGGCTCCCCCCAAATTCCAAGAGGGCTTCCGATAGCGAAGACTAGTTGTCCAACCTTAAGAGACTCGCTATCTCCCAGTTCCAATGGTTTCAAGTTTGATGCCTCTATTCTTATTAGAGCTAGATCGGAAAATTTGTCTGTGGCAACAACACTCCCCTTAAAATTCCTTCCATCGGAGAGAAATACTTCAACACCTCTAGATTTCTCGACTACATGGTGGTTTGTCAAAACTAGGCCTTCCTCGGATATTATAAATCCTGAACCAGCTCCCCTAACAGGAGTTATCTCGAATGCTTGGTCATATATTACTTTCACCGTTGCAATATGTACGACACTTGGCCTAACTTTCTCTATAACACTTACTATTGCTCTATCCAAATCTTTAATATCAATCATTTAGGATTCAACTCTGCAAGTTGCATTCTCAAACTAAAAAATATAAACTATTATAAACTTATGTATTATATATTTCCTAATATAGTGTTGCAGACTGGAATTGTTCTAACTTTTCCATGCTTATTATGAAGCAAGCTCGTGTGAATACATTTATTTTTAATATCTGCGTTAAAGGATTGGTCTATGAGAGGTGTCTGCGATTAATTCCGCAAGAAGCTCTGTTTGGATAGTTCTACCTTTCCTAGTGGCGTCTATAGCTGGGACAGCGGCTTTCCGCTTATCCATGCCAGTAGTCGCCTACTATGTGCGGGAGACTCTATATAGTTCGATGATTGAAGTAAGCTTGCTCACAATAGCTTTTCTACTAGCTAGAGCGCTGTCTTCGGTAATTGCTGGGAGAATTGTTGATAAAGTTAAGAGGGCCATTGTACTCATAGTTTTGCTGGGATTCACTATCAACGGGTTAATAACAGTATTATATGCATATATTTCATCATGGATCGAGGCAATAGTTTTGAGGTTAATGCAGGGTGCTCTTAACGGATTTACGTGGCCTACTATACAATTCGTTGTTGCATCGATAAGTCCAATTAAGTGGCGTGGAAGAATTCTTGCAACGTATTTTGCTTTAGGCTCGATCGGATTGTTCGCAGGAGACCTAATTTACTCTTTTATGGCAAACATGCCTGCTCTAACAATTCTCTCAATATCCTCGTTGATGTTCATTACCTCAGCTATCTCATCAGTGTTGGGGTCGATCTCATACTTGAAAGAGGATTTTAAAGAGGAGGAGAGTGTCGAGGCAAACACGGGATCCTTCGGTGCCAGTAGCGTAGATGTTCATAGTAGCTTACTGCTTTCAATACTAATTGCTGGCTTCACCGTCATGTACATGAGTGCTATTGTTTCAGGAGATTTTGCCTACGTTTACTTTAGGGAGACGCTAGTGTTGAGTAGGAGTGAAACAGCACTAATATTAGGCATCACAGGGTTTATTGGTGTTATAGCGAGTTTCGCGGTCAGCTGGTTCTCTGATAGATACTCCGAGAACAACACACTAATATTAGTGTTCGGCATCTCAATAATAGCTCCCATACTATTATTATTCAATACTCTGGCCACTGTATGCATTAGCCTCATACTCATAGGTGTAGCTGTCAAATCCTTTAACCCGCTTTCCAGAAAATATGCCACACACTTTCTAAAAGCGGCAACAGTCATAGGATTACTTAATGCTACAGGCAACATTGGAAGAGCCATTGGGCAACTCGTTTTAGGCTACGCGTACGATGTCATCGATGCTCAAACAATTAGTTTGAGTGTTTTTAGAATACTTGAACTCCCATTACTGTTAACTCTGCCACTACCAGCACTACTATGGTCTGCAACAATATTGTACAGGAGAAAGTTAACCTAAAATATTGTGGGAGGATTACGGGTGAAATTCTTTTATAGGTTTCTTAGAAGGCTAACTCATTTTCTAAAATATCTCTTATCGTAGAATCTCCAAGGCTTCTCAACACCCTTAGATATCCCTATCCTACTTGAGACACCAACATACTCGTCTGGAACTCTACTGCCTTTGCAAACGTATAGTGGGCCAGGTTTAGTCATGTCTATTCCAAATAATTTCATGTCTACCTTCAACAATGTTGTGACTCTCGCCGGCCCTCTCACAGCTCTCCCCACTAGGCTCTCCGAAGGATGGGATACCACTCTTATAGACCTTATTAATACTCCTCCCGGCATGCCGGGGGGCTCGGCTGTTATGTTTAATAAGTGATGAATCCCGTACGCTATATAGATGTATGCGTGGCCAGGTGGTCCAAACATTATTTCACTTCCCTTCCTCCTCTTATAGGCGTGGCTTGCTGGATCATCTCTCCCCCTATACGCTTCTGCTTCAATTATTTCCCCAGCTATAACAGTGTTCCCGATTCTTCTAACAAGGATCATTCCCAGAACTTCTCTTGCCACTACTACGGCATTTCTATTGAAGAAGCTCCTGCTTAGGGGAATCAGCTTCTCAGGGACTTCTCTGAGAACCTTCAACTCCCCCTCCCTACTATGAACTTCTCCTCATAATCTCTATAATAATAGTAGGGTCCATTAATTGCTGAAGCTAGTAACACTCTAGCTTCGCCTCCAAGAACTCTTTCAGCGATCTTCAAAATATTTTCGAGAGTAGGGTTTCTCCTAGCTTTCGATATTAGTGGCTTTAGTTCGGGATGTTCGTAAACTATCATTCTAGCAGCTTCCTCGAATAGCCTCCTCCCATCGGAGTTCAATGCCCCCCTAGAGAAGTACACCATGTAACCTTTAATCAGCTTCCTAAGTATGAAGCCTACATCTTTACCGAACTTCATAGAAATCCCTTTAGATTATTTAGTGGAGTGGTGGGAAATAAGTCTGTCCTCCAGAAACTTACTTCCCTGATACAAGCCAGCATGCGGCAAAGTGTTCTCCGCTTATTCTCTCGAGCGCCGGCTCCTCCTTCTTGCATACTTCCATAGCGTATGGGCATCTTGGGTGGAACCTACATCCTTTAGGCAAGTTTATTGGGCTCGGAGGCTCCCCCCTCAATATTATTCTCTCTCTTTTCCTAGTTATGATGGGGTCCGGTATTGGTATCGATGATAGAAGCGCCTTAGTGTATGGGTGAAGGGGTTCTTCAAATAACTCGTCTGCCGGTCCAAGCTCAACTATTTTACCCAAATACATGACGGCTATTCTATGACTCATATACTTGACTACTCCCAGGTCGTGGGTTATGAACATGTATGTAAGCCTCTCTTCTTCCTGGAATTTTTTGAGCATGTTAAGTATTTGGGCTTGAACAGAAACGTCTAGAGCCGATGTTGGTTCATCTAATACCATGAACTCCGGCTTCAGCGACAACGCTCTGGCAATGGCTATTCTCTGCCTCTGTCCACCGCTGAACTCGTGGGGATACCTGTATAAGTGGTCTCTTCTCAACCCAACTCTTTCAAGAAGGTCGACTACGTAGTCCTCAATAGAGCCAACATTCATCTTGTGGGTTTCGATGGGTTCCTTTAATATTTCTAGAACAGTCATCCTGGGATTTAGGGAGGAATAGGGATCCTGGAAGACTATTTGTGCTCTTCTCCTAAACTCTAGAAGTCTTTTACCATTCAAAGTGTTTACGTCTATGCCATCGAACATTATTTTTCCCGAATCTGGTTTCAGAAGCTTAAGAACTAGTCTTCCAAGGGTTGTCTTGCCGCACCCGCTCTCCCCAACTATGCCTAGAGTCTCCCCTCTCCTAATGTTAAACGTTACTCCATCAACTGCCCTAACGTGTCCTACTGTGAACACGAGTTTTTTAACTGGAAACCACTTTTTCAATTCCTCTACTCTAAGTAAAATATCACCATTCCCCTTACTCACTGTTTACACCTTCAACTATTTTTCTCAGCATAGAGCCAACATGCAACACTTCTTCCTCCCCTAATTTGAACTAGGGGTGGTTGCTCCCTCTTACAAATATCCATGGCTTTCGGACACCTCGGATGAAACCTGCACCCGCTTGGGACGTTTATCATGTCTGGAACACTACCCGGTATTGGCTCTATTCTCTCAATTCTCTTCAGGGGGTTCGGGACAGCTTTAAGCAATCCTATGGTGTACGGGTGTAGTGGTTCTCCGAATAGACTATATACGTCGGCTATCTCAGCTACTCTTCCAGCATACATTACTAGTACTCTATCGCTTACCTCTGCCACTACTCCCAGATTATGTGTTATCAACATTACCGTAGTATCATATTTCTTCCTAAGATCTAGTAGTAACTTCAGTATTTGGGCTTGAACAGAAACGTCTAGAGCTGTCGTGGGCTCGTCAGCTATTATGAGCTTCGGCTTATTTGACACGGATATTCCTATTACGACTCTTTGCTTCATGCCCCCGCTTAACTCGTGGGGATAGCTCTTGGCTCTTTTATGGGGATCCGGCATAGCTACGTCTTTAAGTATTTCAATAACTCTTTTCCAAGCATTCTTCCAGTCAGCTGTTGCGTGAACAGTCATAGTCTCAGCTATCTGGTAGCCCGATGTGAAGAGGGGGTCTAGGCTTGAAGATGGGTCTTGGAATATGTACGCTATGTCTTTCCCCCTGATCTTCCTCAATTCTTCCTCCGGCATTTCGAGAAGATTCTTCCCCTCGAACAGTATTCTTCCCCCAACTATTCTCCCGGGGGAAGGTATTAGGCGTGTTAGAGCTCTAGACGTCACACTCTTACCGCTACCAGTTTCCCCAACTATGCTGAAAACTTCTCCTCTCCTAACATCAAATGAGACTCCATCTACAGCTTTAACTACACCAGCATACGTGTAGAAGTATACTTTTAATTCCTCAACGTTCAGCAATGTGTTATCTGCCATATCCTACACCTTTATCTCCTTCTCAAATTCCAGTTTCCTCCTATACCTTGGATCAAGTACGTCTCTCAATCCATCCCCGAGAAGATTCCACCCCAATACCGAGAAGAATATTGCTACACCAGGGAAGAAAGTGTACCACCATCTCTGCGGGAAGTATTTCCTTCCATCTGCAACAAGCCTACCCCACTCAGGTATCGGGGGCTGTGCTCCTAAGCCTATGAACGAGAGAGCCGCTGCAACGAGTATTACACTTCCGAAGTCAAGTGTTGCGAGGACTATTATCGGCGTTATTATGTTTGGAAGTATGTGTCTAAGCATAATCTTCCTAGTGCTAACACCTATCGCCTTAGCCGCCTCAATATACAGGTTTTCCTTAACCGAGAGAGTTTGGCCTCTTACAACTCTAACGTATCCGGGCCACCACACTAAGGATATAGCTATCATTGCAGACTCTATTCCAGCCCCCAAGACGACGCTGAAAGCTATTGCGAGAACTAGACCGGGGAACGCTAGGAAAATGTCCGTAATCCTCATTATTATTTCATCTATTACACCACCGTAGTATCCCGCAACTAAGCCTAGTATTAACCCTAGAGGCACAGCAATGACCATTACTGCTATTGCCACTTGAAGAGAAGTCCTTGCTCCAGCTAGCACTCTGCTAAACATGTCTCTGCCGAACTCGTCTGTACCGAACAAGTGTTGTAGGCTAGGTGGCTGGAGTTTTTCCTGAATCATTGTTTCAAAGTTTATTGCACATGGATCGTAGGGTGTTATGTATGGTCCTATTATTCCCAAAATTATGAAGCTTACCGAGAGAATTGCACCTATTACCGCTAGGGGGCTTCTCTTAAATGCCTCGTACATGAGCTTCCATTCTCTAATTCTAGACTTGTTCCTCTCCTTCCAATTCCGAATAATCTCCCTAGGCTTCAAGCCCCTTAATCCCCTCACGATTCCCGACCCCCACCACATATTCACCATAATTTAGAATCTTATTCTTGGATCTATCACTGCATAGAAAATGTCTACGATGAGGTTGGTGATGATGTATATTAATGCTATTATGAGTGTCGAACCCATTATGGCTGGAAAATCAAGGCTGTTAATCGCCTTAACAGTATACGAGCCTATCCCCGGCCATGAGAACACTGTTTCCGTTATAACTGCCCCACTTAGGAGAGCACCGAATTGTAGGCCAAATACTGTTATGACCGGTATGAGAGCATTCTTGAGTATGTGCTTGTACAGTTGCAACTTGGTTAGACCCTTCGCTATGCTGAACTCGACGAAGTCCGCTGACAAAACATCTAGAATAGCACCCCTCGTTATTCTAGCTATTACTCCAATCCCTATGAAGGAAAGAGTGAATGCTGGAAGTATTATGTGAGACAGGTTTGCCGTGAACGCATTAAAGTCTCCACATAAAATGCTATCTAGTAAATATAATCCTGTATACGAGACTTGAGGGGCAACACCTCTACCAGTAGCTGGGAGAATATTTAATGTGTAGTAGAATACCCATTGAAGCATTATTGCGAGCCAGAACACTGGCATCGAGACGCCTATGAGAGCTACAATTCTCACAATGTGATCTATAATAGTGTCTCTCTTCAAAGCAGAAACTATCCCCAGGGGAATGCCCATTATGAGGAGAAGTATAGATGAAACTAGAGCCAACTCTAGTGTTGCAGGGAAGTAGTTTGCTATGTCTTCAAACACGCTTCTCTTAGTCACAGGACTCTTACCCCAATCACCCTTCAACAAGTCATTTAAGTACAGCATGAATTGGATGTGATATGGTTCATCGAGATGATACTTCTTCCTAATGGCCTCAACCACTTCAGGCTTAGCCTTCTCCCCGCCAGCCCAAAGCCTAGCGGGGTCTGCGGGTATCATGTGGGATATTATGAATACTAATACGAGTACCCCTAATACTGTGGGTATGAACGTTATCATCCTTCTTACGAGATAATATTTTAGTTCGGCCACAAATCATCACCTTTAGAACTTAGTTGAAGAACGTGTGAAAGAAAAATTCATGAAATATTTGACTTCATTGTCTCACCATTATGCTTTAAGTGGCCCAACCACTATAGTCCAATCCTTATACGTCACTATAGTGGCGGCGTTTAGGTCGACGTATTGTCCCACTTCATCCCAAGTATTAACAAGGTATGCTACAACCTTATCGTAATTGTACCCGCCGCACTGAAGCGGGCCAGCATAATCGTCTGGGTCAATGTAGTCTGGACCCCAGCCTATTAAGTGTATGTCGAAGTCTCCTGACATCATTTTATCGTTATACACTGGCCTCGACAATATTTGTATATCCACATGGAATCCTAGCTGGCTCCAAGCTGCTTGAAGTATCGTTGCCTCCTGCTCTATCTCAGTGTATCCCTCCGGCAGTAGTATTGTGAACGATATTTGAGATGGATCTATTCCAGCCTTATTCAGCAATTCCTGCGCCTTCGTTAGATTAAACGTGTACTTGTTTAAGTCGTCATCCTGGTAGCCGAACATTCCCTTAGGTATTACTCCGAACGCTTGGATTGCAAGGTTATTGTATGGTCCAGCTATTATCTGGTCGTATGGAGTTGCCCATGCAAGAGCCTGCCTTACCTCAGTTATATTGAATGGGTATCTCTCACAGTTCACGACGGCAAACATTATTATGAAAGTGTCGGGAGTGTACACTATTAGATTCCAGTTATCCAGCGTCACACCTTGGACTTCGCCCACTAGTGATGGTGGGATAACAGCGTAATCCAGGTCTCCTCTCTTCAACTCCATTATCCTCGTGGCGTCCTCAGGTATCAGCTTTATCAATATCCTCTCTATTGTAGGCTTCTTCTCACCCCAATAATATGGGTTCGCCCTTAGCTCATAGTACTGGTTGTGCTCCCACTTAACTAAGTAGTATGGACCTGTTCCACATGGATGTTCATACATGAAATCGTTCTCTTCGCCTGGAACAACTCCACCGTGGTCTTCGACGAAAGTCTTAGACACTATGCTAGCAGTCTTCGTTGCCAGGACTGGCAGTATAGCGGCATATGGGAACGTTAGCTTCAACTTGACGACTCCCGCAATGTTTCCAGTGTAGTTGAAGAACGATAGTAGCTCGTCTAAGGAGGTAACGGTCGTGCTGCTTCCCTTAAACTCTGTTGGTAGTCCTTGGGACAGTATGTTTTCGAAGTCGCTTACATCCACTACCTCCGACGCGTTAACGTCTATGAAAGTGCTTATGAGCCATACGGGATCCTGGTGCATTAACACTACTCTCCTAAACGAGTACACCACGTCCTCCGCAGTCAATGGAATTGTCCTGTTATCCCACGGATCGTAGAATACCACGTCGCCCCTAATAACAAAGTACCATTCGGAAACGTCTTCTGTATGAGCCCATGCAACTGCAAGACTTGGTACAACGTACTGGGTCTCCTCTCTCTCGTATGTTACTAGAGTGTCGTAGATCTGGTGGATTATACGCCAGTCAAAGCCCCAATAGGTTACAGCTGGATCTAGAGTGTGTCCCTCTTCAGTCTCACCTATGATCAACATGTCTGGGTTAGGTGCGCTCGGATTCTTGGATATCTCGTTTGCTTTGAAGAAGAACGATGGATGGAAGTAAATGTTTTCAAGCCACTCCCAGTAAACTCTCACAGCCTTAGTTTGTACAAGCCATATTAGGGATAGATCATAGTTTGAAACTTTCTGAATAGCCTTATAAAGTATCTCTCTTATCGTCGGATCCGTGGTGTATCTGCCCGCCATTATCATTGCATCTAGAACTGGGTCTCTTAGGAATCCGGGGTTAATTGTCGACCATGGCACGACCTCATCTCTTGGAATCATAGTCTGATTCTCGTATGCTACAACAATGTATTTACCGGGGACGCCTGGAGCAGTTGGAGTAGTAGGGGTCGTAGGAGTAGTGGGAGTCGTGGGAGTAATAGGGGTTGTTGGGGTAGTGGGGCTTGTAGCAGTAGGAGAAGGAACAGGTGGTACTAGGAGGAAGTATGCAGCAACAGCAGCAACCACAATTACTACAATTAATATTACGGCCATCATTTTGGAAATTGCTCTCTTATATCCCACCATACAACCACCTTTGTAGTACCACAAAAAGGGGATTTCTTAAAAGTATTTCTAACATGATAATAAATAGGAAAAATTTAAAAAATATAACCCCCTCAATATCAAGAGTTCAAATGTCTAATTAAAGGAGAAACCATATTATCTAGAGTAATTGAAAATGAAATTTAAATAAAGTATTAAATAATGTAGTTGGCTGATGTCTATTGAGAATGTTTAAGATAGCAATACCATGTGTTACATTAGAATTGAGGAAAGGTATAAACGTGAAGGAAATAGTGGTAGACACTTTTTTCTGGGGTAAACTGGGTAAATGTGAGAGAAACGTTCTTCTAATCAAGAGAAATGTGACTCCATTAAAGAATGCTGGTAGAGGTGCTCTAGTCCTTCCAGACACTGGCTTAGAGGGGAAATTTGTTTTTAGAAGCCTAGTAAAACTATACAATCACCTCAACAAATTCATAACCGTGGAGGGCATTAGAAGGGCAGGTAGACTCGGCAAGAAGAGGCTCATATATCTGCTGAGTTTCCCAAGTATTGTTAAACACGAGTTGAACGAGGATCCTTCTAAAGAAAGAGCTAGGAGGGAAGCTATTTCCTGTAGAATGTTCTTGGAGGAAGTGATTGGGAAAAACTTCCTATCAGAAAAAACCACTGTAGTGGAGAAGAGAAGAGGATACCTAACTTATACTATTAGAGTTGGGGGGGACGATGTGGTTTTCTACGATGCTGAGGGAAATGTCGATAGAGTATACTCCATGTTGTGGGCGGTGGACGAAGGATTTAAGAGAGCTCTGAGCCCCATCATAAAGCCTCGATAAGAAAATCCTCACAGCACTTCAAGTTATATTCTTCTTAATGAAATAGGAGCCAACGAATGAAGCCCACAGGACTGTTCCAATAATAATTATGAATACTGTATTGGGGTAGAGCTCTGCACCAGGTATGCCATATATTAATGGTAGCTGGCTTATTACTGCTGCTGCAAGCCCGTTTGGACATACTACGCCTATGACATCCTTCTCCAACTTCGTTAAACTAAATATTCTGGAGAACACTATGCTAACAATCCATCTAACACATTGTATTATGATGAAAGCTGTTATTCCGTAAATAACGTACTCTAAGCCCACTTGGACAATGATGCCTAGGAACACGAAGAAGAAGGATTTTATGAGAAACGTTATTTCTTCATGAAATTCCACGAGTTTCTCCCTATCAACCTCCAATTCCTCTTTCAACATAAGCATTTTACTTATCGAAGTAGAGTTGCCTAGAACTAAGCCGAACATTAGGGCAGCCATTATGCCGCTTCCCTCTACTCCGAATACTTCTGCGAAGACGTACGTTATGAATAGTAGTGCTATTGAGAGAATATAATCGTATTTTATCATCTTCCTGAACCTGCTTAAAATGAATATCCATGCAAATCCTGCAATAAACCCTATTAGGAAACCTGTGCTAATAGTCTTAACAATGTCCCCCACCCCCTCTAAGGGAGGGAGGGCAGGCACTGTCATGAACTTTATTATCATTATGGCTGTTACAATACACAGTGGATCACTTATAACGGATTCCAGAGTTAAAATCCTTTTAACGTTCTCTATGTCGACTCCGAGCATTTCTAGATTAGCTAGTATGGCTATGATTGATACAGTGCTAGTGCCTCCAACAATCGAGCCTAAGAGGAGACCGTGTAAGATGCTTATCCCGCCACTGCTTATCAAGTGGAGGGAGATGCCTATTAGCGTTACCGATGGGATGAACGTCATAGTGGAGAGAAGGAGGCTCTTAGGTAGCGTTCTAATGAAGCTGTAAATATCTATAGTTATACCGGCCTCAAACAATATTATTGTTAGTGCTATCGCGCTCATTATTGGAGAGAGGGATGCGAAAGTTGACTGACTGTAAACGTGTAGGCCTGGTCCCATGAGTATGCCGAAAATTAGAAGCCATATCACATCCGGTATTCTCGTCTTCTTGTAGAAATACATTCCAGTAAATCCTAAGAAGACTGTTACTGAAACGAGTCCCAGCAGGCTCAGCGGATCCATGACCCTACAGCTCCTTAAACTCATTAATAAAATATTGAAGAAGCTAATAAAGTTAATTGGTGAAAACTTATTGGTTTTGAACAGAGTTCTTTAAACATCGATAAGTGTCTCCATGGAACCGGTGCTTCAATAAACTCTTAGAACCACTTCTCTAAGCCTCTCTGAATGGTTTTCTCAGGCAGCTTATCAACTAGTTGAAGCCTTATTTTCTCCAGTTCGCTTAGAACTCTCTCGACAAACAAATCTATTTCAACTGGATCAACACCCTTCTTCTTAGCAATATTCTTAACTATGTTCTCGACAATTCTGTAATTCTTATATTTCTCATTCAACTTTTTCCAAGGTATTCCCCTTAGAGCTGAAGCTATTTTCTCGTTAAATGGAAGTCTCCCCTGAAGCATCAGGATTGCTATTATGGGATAACCCACATACTTCCTATACCTTGTTCCATTGTCATCGCTGTAAACGTTTATGCCATCAGGCTCAACCCAAACATTATATGATCTCTCACCTGTAGACGACAATACTTTAGCATACCCTCTCTCCCCCAGGTGAATCCTCTCGTCTGCTATGCTTCCAAGAGCCTCCAGAACTTTTATTCTAGGAGGATTCTTCAAGTACACTGCCATTTACATCACTACAATAGTAATCTAATGCAATTACACATTAAATGTTTTCCTCGAATCGCTGGCCCCAGTCAATATGCTTCCCGGAAACTTAAATTAACTAAAATCCCAAACTGTTACTGGGGGAATCTTGGAAATAAAGTGTCCTCACTGCGGGAACGTGAGCGAAGCAAAAGATTACACATTGATATACGAGAGTGTTCTCTACGCAGTAGACTATGAAGTTGAAAGAGAGGAAAGGATTAGACCACCTATTCTCATATGTCCGAAATGCGGGAAGGATTTTTGGCTCGAATCTCCATATGAAGAATTGTGGAAGAAGATGAAGCGCGAATAATCTATTGTCAACTTCCTACCATAAAATTGGACACATTTAAATACTCAAGTCCACATATCCTCCTTAAGAGAAAGATTTTTGGACGATTTCTCTTAAATCTATACATGGTACTGTTGTAAAATGCGCAATAATATTGTCAAAGAAACAGAGATGCTTCTACTCGCATCTCTAGGTGAAGCAAAACTCATTTACAGTGCAATAGATTATGGAATCAAAACCATTGAAGACCTTAGAACACTCATGCTACTGGAATGTGTTGGAGAAGACATTTCTAAGACAATAGGATTATACATGCTCACTTGTAGAACAATGAATCATAGCGAACCAGTAATGATTCCACGGAACCACTTAGAGCCTCATGCAATAGCGGAGTACATGAATTTTAAGGGGAAAATGCTGGAAATCGGCACTAAGAATGTTGTTGGAGAAAAAGAGTTTAGGGAATTAGTGGAGTACTGTACTTTAATACAATATTCCCTACAACTACACCTAATAATTTTAAGGAGATCTGTTTGTCCAATACTCGAGGAAATAGAAGATCCCTTCACAAGCAACTTCATAAAAATACTATACGTTAATAAAATACGTGAAGCCCAAGAAGTCCTACATAAAGTCACTAAATTACAGAGTAAGCCAGAAATCAAGTAATACATGAATCACTTGTACAAACTTACATACAACTAAATTTCCATCATATAGAGCAGACTTGTGACAATTGTAAGTCAGATAACATGTACGTAGTTTTTGTAGGGGAGCTACGGAAACGAAGAGACTTCTAAAGCTAAGAATTATTGTCTCTTACGTCAACTTGCTACAATCCCCATTATTGAAGCCAAATATTCGAGCTCCCACCTATAACCAGCAACAGTTCTCCAGCAACATGATGAACACTATCCAAGAATCTTCTCTTAACTATGTGGCGAGCTCTGAAACCAAGATTTTCCCTGAAATCCCACTAAGTGTCATAGCCATCCTTTCTCATCATCTCGAGCTCAGACGTGCGTAACTTAATCATCCAATAACTATTTTTCCCGGAAAATATTAAATGCTTCTCTTAAATCATAAATACTTTAATTGAGAGAAAACTAGTTTATTCCTCCAGTTAAAGAATTTTGTAAATCGATATTAGAGACCGTAATGTATACGTGCTTCTTCAAGACTTATTCTCCCTTCTTCAACGTCTCTTAGAACAAGTTCCCTACTCCTATTCTCCGGACGACCATAACCTCCCCCACCTGGAGTGCGTATGTAGACCACGTCTCCAGGCTCTAACTCCACTACGTCGTTCCCCTTCAACGATATTCTCCTACCATCTTTCTTCAAAACATAGTGTTCTCCTGGCTTCCCAGGACCTCCACCCATTAATCCCCAAGGCTTCGTCTTAATTCTGCTTGCTACTAGACTGAAGATAGCTCTCCCCCTCCTAATAGTGAAAACCCTTCTAATACCCAAGCCGCCTCTATATTCTCCATGGCCGCACGAGTTTTCCCTCAGAGAATATTCTAGAAACAGTATGGGATATTCTCTTTCAGCTATTTCTATTGGAGTATTCAGAGTGTTCGTCATGTTAACGTGTACTCCGTCAACCCCTTCTCTCCCCGGCCTCCCACCCATGCCTCCACCAATAGTCTCGTAGAAAGCCCATTTCTTCCCATCAAATACCCCTCCTATCATCACGTTGTTCATGCTTCCGTGGGGGGCTGCTGGAACTCTTCCCGGCAGGCACTTAGAGAATGCAAGATGTATTACGTCCACTATTCTCTGAGAGGTTTCAAGGTTTCCTGCTGCAACAGGTGCTGGCTTAATGGGGTTCACTATTGAGCCTAGAGATGCTTCTACTCTAAGCCTCCTCAAAATCCCATGGTTCATCGGTAGATCCGGGTCTAAGATGGATTTCACTGCATAACATGAGGCAGAATACGTTACCCCGTAGACTGCATTTATTGGTGCATCAACCTGCTTCGACGAGCCTTTGAAATCTATTATTATCATGTTGCTTGAAATATTGAGAGTACACTTTAATTTAAGCAGTTCCTCCCCGTATTCGAGGAAGTCAACCGCGCTATACGTTCCACCACGCACTTTCCTTAATTTTTCTAGGAGATACCTCTCTCCGTAATCTAACACCATACTCCATGCTTCAATAACCGTGGAGTAACCATACTTATTGAAGATCTCCTCCATCCTCCTCTCTCCAACATTAAGCGAGGCAAGCTGTGCTTTTATGTCCCCCTTAGTATATTCCGGAACCCTGACGTTTCCAAGTAGTTCCTCTAGTACCCGCCTGTTCAACTCTCCTTTCTCAACTATTTTAACGGGCTCTATGACAACGCCTTCCTCGTACAAGCTCTTAGCCATGGGATTTATGCTTCCAGGAGTCTTCCCACCCACATCAACGTGATGGGCTTTATTCACTATGAATCCAGCGAGCTCTCCTTTAAAGTAGAATGGTTTTATCAGGGTTATGTCGTTTAAGTGAGTTCCAGCAATATATGGATCATTCACTATTACTACGTCTCCCTCACTCAACGAAACACCTTTCTCATCAAGATACTTAAGAGTATTCTCTACACAGACCGTCATACTGCCTAAGTGTACTGGAATATGTTCTGCCTGAGCAACTAGTTCCCCTCTACTAGAAAATATTGCACAACTCATGTCCAGTCTATCCTTTATGTTGGGCGAGTAGGCTGTTCTCCTTAAAACAATCCCCATTTCCTCAGCTATGAAAATACAAGCGTTTCTAATAACTTCAACAGTCACTTTATCAACGGACATTGCTTCCACCTATCTGCAGGTGATCCGAATACTCTCGTACTCGTCCACCACGGCCGTAAAGCCCTCGGGGACATATATTGTTGAATCGTAAGATTCTATTATTGAGGGGCCCTTCAATAATGCTCCCGGCTTCAACATGCTTCTAGAGTAAACTGATGAGTCAATCCAGTTGTAGCCGTCAAATATTCTCCTAAAACCTGTTGCAACAGGTCTATGCTCCTCAACCCTTCTCCTAGGCATAACAGGCTTATCTGTAATCCCGATTACCGTGACCTTCACGGTGTCGACTATAACCTCTTCCTCCTCAGAGCGGAAGCCATACGTCTCCAAGTGTTTTCTGTGGAAGACGTCGAGAAGGGCATTGTAGTTTTCTACGTATGGAATTGTTAAACTGCTCCTCTCACCTCTATACCTCAAGTCAAGCATCCCCACAACCTTAATATTTGATTCAGACGCGCCCTCCTCCAAAACCGCTTTAGTACCTCGCATTGAAAGTTTCTCCAATAGTTCCGCGACCTCGAGCAAGCTCTCCTCGCGTAGTGGCTTCAGGTAGGGTGCAGACAGGTCAACTCTATAGTCTGCAACTAGGAGGCCGAATGCAGAGAATGCGCCCGGATTTTTGGGAACAATTATTTCTCTAACACCCAGCTCAACTGCTATCTCAGCTGCATGTAGCGGGCCTGCACCTCCGAAAGCGTAGAGCGTTGCCTTCCTAGGGTCGATCCCCCTTTCAATACTCACAATTCTAAGAGCTTTCGACATTAAAGTATTGGCTATCTTTATTATTCCGTATGCTGCTTCCTCTATGCTTAGAGAGAGCTTAGATGCGATTTTGCCAATAGCTTTCCTCGCTAAACTTTCATCCGCAACTATTTCTCCTCCCGCGAGAATCCTTGAAAGCCTTCCTAGAACAAGGTTTGCATCCGTTATAGTCGGTTCAACACCTCCCCTGCCATAACAAGCCGGTCCAGGACTTGACCCGGCGCTCATGGGGCCAACTCTCAGAGTGCCGCCTTCATCGATCCAAGCTATGCTCCCCCCGCCAGCACTTACTTCAGCCAGGTCTATGAAAGGATACCTTACAGGATACCCTGAACCCTTCACAATCCTACCACTATGAACCTTCCCACCGACCTCGTAGTCTAATGTTATGAGCGGGTCTCCCTCCACTATCATAGATGCTTTAGCAGTTGTTCCACCCATGTCGAAGCCCATTGATAGCTCGTGGCCGTACATATTAGAGTAGTATGCAACAGCTATCGCCCCGGCAGCTGGCCCCGACTCTATGAATGCTACGGGGGTTTCAACAGCTCTACTAATATTAGTTAGACCACCGCTACTCTGCATAACAAGTATTTTAGAGTTGAAACCCTTCTCTCCGAGCTCCCCTAAAAGCTTCTCCAAGTAATTTGAGAGAAGAGGCTTCAAGTACGCGTTAACCACTGTTGTACTTGTTCTCTCATACTCTCCTGGATGCGGGTCTACTTCGGAAGATAAGATTATTTCCGCTGATACACCTTCCTCGACGAGTATTCTCCTAGCCTCTCTCTCGTGCACCGGGTTTACGTAGCTGTGTAAGAAGACTATTGCAACTACATCCACTAACCCCTTTATTTTCCTAGCAATCCTCCTTAAACCCTCGACGTCCAAAGGCTTAATTATTTCTCCTTCAGTTGAAATCCTCTCCTCAACTTCAAACCTCATGTTCCTAGGTACAAGGGGCTTGGGCTTCTCGAAGAACAAGTTGTAGAGGCTTGGCCTGTTCTGTCTTCCAATCTCAAAAACGTCTCTAAAACCCTTCGTAGTTATTAGGGCTATTCTAGGCTTAACTAGGCCTACCTGGCCTAGGAGAAGGTTTGAGCCGAGGGTTGTTGCATGAACTATGTGCTCGACACTTCTAAGCTCTATTCCCCCTAATTCAATGCATGCAATAATACTCCTCCACGGCTCGTCAACATCTGTTAGAATCTTAACTATTCTCAAATCCCCGTTCTCGCAGTTGAGTACCGTTACGTCGGTGAATGTCCCACCCACATCTACTCCTATACGGCACCTAGCCAAGCCCATCTTACTCCATAATCTCTTAAAACTTGCTTAACCTAATGGGCTGGAGAGATTTAAGGATTCCCCGGTGAACGAGGATTTAAAACAATTTGTGTTGAAGAGATGCGACAGAAGACGGGAACTCGTGGCCACATCTAGGACACCTAATGTACCCGCAGTTCCCGAATGTAGCGTAGGGACAGCCCCCACACGAAGTGACCCTAGCATACGAGACGTCAAACACCATGCCACATTTAGGGCACTTCACTTCCACTACTTTTTCACCGTTAAGGAGTATCGGGGAAACTAATATATTAATGATGCTATAGTTACTCCCTGATATAGCTCAAATCATCGTCAGATTACTTGAGGCGGGCAGTGATCGACTTGAGTAGAATATGTTCTAGCACCGTGGGAAGCTTCCCCTTAACTTATAGTGAGAGAAACGTGCTCAGAGTCCTAGAGGATTTGGAGGAAGTTGGAATAGACTACCCGGCTACACCCCAGCTCAGAGGATTCATAGAGATATTCCTAGATCCGCTAGTCGATGAAGGTTTCCTCGCTAGAGGCTCGAGTGGAGAATACTACGTGGTTAAGCAGGAATTCGAATCCCTTGAACCCCCAATAGACTGGTTCAGAGAATATGTTATTGCACCCCGTTTTAAGGAGGGATTTGAGGGTTTAAGGCTCAGCATTACAGGTCCTCTAACTCTAGCAAGCCGCATAGCACCGGGGAGCGGCTCAGAACACGGTATTTTGAACAGCATGCTCTCAAATAAGAAGTTTACCTTAGAGTTCATGGGATCCTACGTTAGCAGAGTTGTCGAAAAAATATCTTCACTTGGATACAGTGTCACAGTCGTAGATGAGCCTGTGCTGAGCATTATTGTTGGACGTAGAAGGATATTGTTCAACTACAGTGTCGAAGAACTAACGATGCTCATCGACATGGTTCTAGGTAAGTCTACTTCGAGAATTAGAGGAATCCACGTTTGCGGTAGAATACCGCCACTACTGACAAAGATACTGCTCTCAACATCAGAAGCATCGCTACTAGACCATGAATACTGCGATACTCCAGAAAACTACGAGGCCTACAGTCTAGAAGAGTTGGAATCCTACAACAAATATGTTTCAGTCGGAGTAGTGTCTTCCAGAAGGCCCGAGGTGGAGAGTGTTAAGGAAGTTTACGACAATATTGTTAGAGCATGGGAGAAATATGGCAGCAGACTGTTCTTCGTCAAACCGGACTGCGGCTTCATGGCACTTAGAGGATTCTACGGAGACGAGGAGAGGGAATACATGGTTTCCATTAGAAAACTAAAGGTTATTGTTGAAGCATTAAAATTGTTCGAGCAAGACTTCTTGGAGAGGTAGATAGTTGCCTAAACTGAAGATACTGCCTATGAATATCGAGGTTGATGTGGAGGAGAACACTGTTCTAGCAGATGCAATCAAAGCTGTCATCCCAGAATTCCCTACTCCCTGCGGAGGCCTAGGTTTCTGTGGTAGGTGCAGGGTTAGGGTCATCGTAGACGGATTATCCGAACCCTCCGGGAACGAGAGAGTGCTCTTAGGTGGAAGCAGGTTTAGACTATCTTGTCAAGCCAAGGTGATCGGGGATACAGTCGTAGAGATTCTGAAACCGCATGAAGAACATAAGATTACTGTTTCAGGAATAGAGCCCACAATAGAGTTCCGCGACCCTATAATTAGAGCTATTGAAGTGAGGTTGAATGGGGTATTCGAGGCACCACTGTCTAAAGTATTGCTTGAAGAAGCTGGTGGAACGATTCATGTAGACGGTGCAGTATTGAAGCTGGCTAATGTCAAGAGTAAAAATGTTAGAGTGTTGGTGGATTGGAGTGGAAGGATCATTGGGTTAAGGGAGAATCGTTCGAGAAATCTCGGCCTAGCCGTGGATTTGGGTACAACTAAGATAGCAGGATACCTTGTGGACTTGGAGACGGGAGAGAGCCTGGGCGAAAGCTACGTTATAAACCCCCAGATAGACTTTGGCGACGACGTTGTGACGAGAATTATGAGAGCATTGGAGCCGAAGGGCTTAATAGAGCTTAGAGAGAGGGCAATAGCTGGTATAGAGAGTGTTGCGTTGAAGACGTGTAGTCGTGAAGGCTTGAATCCAAAAGACATCGTTGCCTCGGTTATTGTAGGAAACAACGTCATGACCAACATTCTCCTAGGTTTACCGGTGGAAACGCTTGCAAAACACCCTTATCAACCTATTCTAGCAAGCCCCGTCCTATTGAGAGGAAAGACCGTTGGGTTCAATCTCCTTGAAAACACTTTAATCTACATGCCTCCCGGAGTAGCTGGATTTGTGGGTTCAGATGCTGTAGCCGACATTGTTTTGGTGTGGAAGCTCGGGTTAAATGGGAAAATACTAATACTTGACGTCGGCACGAACACTGAGATAGTTCTAATAGAGGATTGGAGGAGAATTCTCGTAACTTCTGCCCCAGCTGGTCCAGCAGTAGAGGGAGCACACATTTCTATAGGAGCCAGGGTTGTTGATAGAGCGTTCAGGAAAGCCAGGGTCTCCAGTAGGGGTGAGATAATCTTAGAGCCGAGCATAGAGAACCCCGTTGGACTCACTGGATCCGCGTTGATAAGCCTCCTAGCATGTCTCCTCGAGAAAAACTATATAGATGAGGGGGGGAGGATTGTCGAAGGCTTCGATGTTGACTCTACGGGCCTGAAAAGAATTACTGTATACCGGTCGCGTGATGGAGAAACTCTCAGTTTAACACAGCTTGACGTAAGAGAACTCCAGAAAGCTAAGGCTGCTATAGCAGCGGGATGGAGGACAATATTGGAAAAGGCAGGAACCAATGCATTAGACTACGTGGTGGTTGCAGGGAGCTTCGGATCCTCGATAAACGTTGAACACGCCATTAGAATAGGTCTCCTACCAGACGTTGGGAGAGACAAGGTAATTGTGGTGGGGAACGCTGCTGGAATTGGAGCTAAAGCAATAATGCTGAATGGCGAGTGCAGAAGGGTGGGGGAGGAGGTTTCTAGGAAAGCATTCTACCTGAATCTAGCTGAATTGGGAGAGTGGGAGAAAACGTGGGTGCAAAGCTTATTTTTAAGACCTATTAAAATCAGCTAGCGGGATGAGGTAGGTGAGTCGGGAAGAAATTGAGAAATTGCTTAGAGAGTTGAGAAATAGAGTGTTAGAGGGGGATGATGAGGGTGCAGAGAATATTGTCACCAGGCTCGCCGAGCTTAGAGTGGACCCCAAGAGGATAATTGAAGAAGCGCTCACACCTGCAATGAATAAAGCCGGAGAACTCTATGAAGTGGGAGAATACTTCATACCGGAACTAATGATGGCCGCGGAAGCATTTAAAGCAGCATTCAATGTCGTAAAACCTCTTCTAAAAACGGATGAAACTGGGGGGAGAGCAACAATTATCATAGGAACCGTTGCCGGAGACATTCATGAACTCGGGAAAAACCTCGTTGCAACAATGCTTAGAATAGCAGGGTACAATGTAGTAGATCTCGGAGTGAATGTTCCAGCAGAAAAATTCGTTGAAGAAGCTCTAAAACACGGGGCTAAGATCATAGGTTTAAGCGCTCTCATGTCGACAACCATGGTTGAGCAAAGGAAAGTCATTGAAATTCTAGAGAAGAAGGGATTAAGGGATAAGTTCAAGGTGATAGTTGGAGGTGCACCTGTAACAGAGGATTGGGCCAGGCAGATAGGTGCAGATGCTTACGGGAGAGACGCGTTTGAAGCAGTTAGAAAAGTTAGAATGTTGCTGGGTGAAGAGGGGAGTGCCTAGGCCTAAACTGAGAATTATGTCTGAAGAAGAATTCCTGAAAATACACAATGCATCGATAAAACTCTTAGAAGACGTGGGCGTCTTCATAGACAATAAGGAGGGGCTCAGATCCCTCGAGGAAGCAGGTGCCTTAGTTGATGGGAGGAGAGCTAGGATTCCTAGGAGGATTGTTGAGGACGCGTTGGAGAGAGCTCCAAAGACTATAACAATATACGATAGAGACGGAGCAAAATATGCGGAGCTTAGGCCAGGAGGGGAGACACTGTTTGCTCCCGGAAGCGCTGCAGTGAAAATATTAGACTATAACTCCACTACTCCAAGACCACCAGCACTCAGAGACCTCGTAAACATAGCTTTAATAGTTGAAAACCTGAGTTCAATAAAATTGCAGAGTACAGCAGTAATACCGGTAGATGTGCCTATCGAGCACAGGGATTCAATAAGGCTTCTACCAATCCTCGCGTTTTCCAGTAAACCGATTGTCACGGGAGCATTCTCCGATGAAGGATTGATTAACATGCTTAAAGCATTAAGCATTTTGAGAGAAGACTACGCGGATAAGCCTATGGCAATATTCGACGTCTGCCCCTCCCCGCCATTGAAGTGGAGCTATACCACGTGCCAGAACTTGCTGGATTTGGCTAGGACAGCTATGCCTGCAGAAATAATTTCAATGCCCCAAATAGGTGCGACGGGTCCTGCAACAATAGCTGGAAGCCTTATCCAACACCATGCAGAGGTTCTAAGTGGAATAGTCATGGCTGAAACCGTTAACCCCGGTACGCCAGTCATATACGGGGGGAGTCCAAGCCTATTCGATATGAGGTATGGGACAAGTAGGATAGCGGCACCTGAAGCAATACTTCTGACTGCCGCATACATTGGAATATGTGGTTTCCTAGGATTACCGTGCCACGCCTACCTGTGCCTCTCGGACTCCAAGACCTTAGATTACCAGGCTGGGATGGAGACATTAATGGGCGCTCTAATAGCTCTCTTAACAGGAGTCAACGTTGCATCCGGTCCAGGTATGCTTGAATACGAGAGTGTTCTGAGTATTGAGAAAATATTGTTGGACTCGGAAGTTATTGAAGTCGCTTCTAGAATACTCCGTGGGTTCGAGATTGCCGATGAAACTATTGCATTGGATGTTATGAAGAGAGTAGTTACTGGTAAAATGCACTATTTAACTGAAAAACACACTTTAAAATGGTATAGGAGAGAACACTATATTCCAATGCTAGTGGATACTACAACCGTGGAAGCGAGGGAGCCCGATAGGATTATTGGAAGAGCAAGAGAGAAGGTTTTAGAAGTGTTGAGGTCAGCTAGGTCTAAGGTGCTTGAGGAGAAGCTGTTCTCAGCTCTCATAAAATACTTCTCTAAATTAACTGGGATAAGAGAGGAGAAGCTGGTCGCAATGTTAGGAGTGAAATGACGATACCTGTGCTCGAGCACTAGCTACCTTGAATACTATACATAAAGAGGGAACATTGCGGTATCCTCAAGAGAGCGCTGCCGCCAATAACGCCGCGGAGACAGCGCGGACATCTATGATGGTAGTATATGTATTCCATCACCCCAACATTTTTCCAGCCACTAGTTTGAGTACTGCGGATCTTCCTAGAAGGTTTGACGGAGTATACTGCCACGTTAAGCTTAAACCTATTCACAACTTTACATATCTTTATAATTCCCATAACGGCGCCTCCCTAAATCGGGATGTCAATTCATATAGCGAGTCCCATTTAATTACTCTATTCTTTAGAATAGGCTGTTTCAGATGTTGGAACACTGTGTAAACTATATAATCTAATAACGTCATGTATTATTCTATTGAGGTCGTAGAGGGGTCTATGTTGAAGAAAATATCCCTAGTCGACTATCTTTACTTATTGAAAAACTTGAAGGGCATACTCCACGTTTTCAAACCTATAGGATCCGACGAAGCTAAAAAGCTCATAGGTTTCGTTAAGAAGAGATTTAGGTACAGGGTTCTCGGGTTTACGGAGGGATTTAGGGAGAGAATTCCTGCCGACCTTAGCAGAGGGCTTCCAAGTGGAAATCTCAGAGCCCTCGGCTTCCCCTCAGAAGATGTTTATCGGATTATTGAAGGGATTGCTGACTACACTGGTGTTAGCGTTAGAGATGTAGAGGCTATAGCTCTTTCATCAGCCTACTTAACTCCCCTAATAGTTCCGGAAGCGGGGTTTAGCAGGGACTGCATTGACCCGTTCATCATAAGAATTATAACTACTTCTAGGAAAATAGATGAGTCTTCGCTTAAACTACACTTAAGAATAGCTGGGTACAGCATGATAGACTCCTACTTGAATACAACACGTGTTGCAATACTGTTCATGGAGAATGCTGTTACCGGGGGCAAGAACGTAGCTGGAGAGTTCGTTAATGAGCGAACAACGATTGTTGAAGGAGATGTTAAGAGATATTGGAGGATCATGGAGGACTCGGGCAAACCTATTATAGTATATGCTGATATCCCTACGGGAATTGCCAGAAGGATTGTAGAGGCAGGGAAGACTTTTGAAACAGATTTAAGAGGGAAATGGGTTAAGACTATAATGGGATTGACCACCATGATCATAGTGAACCTGTAGTAGGGGATAGAATGCTCCTAATACTTCTACTACTAGCTCTCTTCACAACATTAATGTTAGTCGATTGTGCTTTTACTGAAATACTTGAAATAGTTGCTCCTGCAAGCCTTGTCGCAACGGAATCACTGGGTTTCACTCTTGAAAACAGAATTATTCTAACAATAGTATATACTGTATTGTCGCTTATTTTATGTAGATTTGGAGGGGAAAGGGTCAAGATATTATTAGTTGTTTTAACAGGTACTCTAGTAGTGTTCGTAGCTTACGTAGGTATTCTCCACTTCTCTATGATACTCTCAGCTCTATGACTCCTTCACATCATCAGCGTTTCTTCACCATAATATCAGTAGTTCACAGTATTTATCACCTAGATTAATGCACTTAGACTCCACAACCTTAACCCTCCCCTCCTCCCCAAGGACGACATCTAGGAAGCCTGCTATGTAACCTCTTGTGAAGTGTGATGTAGCCTTGTCTACCACATGGCCTTTTAGAACTCTGCACTCCCATTGATCGAGAACACGTACTCTTATGTTATTTCTAGACGTAGAAGCTATTTCCCCCCTCATCAAGCTCATTGCACAGACTCTCCTCAAAAGGAAATTTAGGGCTCTCGCAGGCTCCGTTGTTCCAATCTCTTGTAAGAATAGTTTTCCAAGAGTCCTCCCGGAAGTATAGCCTATGTGGTACAATATTGCTGAAATACTTTCGTAGCCAAATACTTTCCTGCTTTCAACGAGTAATCCGAGGAGCTCGTCTTTGCCGAGAAATATGCCCTCCTTATCAGCCATGACAAGTGGGTAGAGGTGCTCGTTAACTATGACTTCTTCAGGCATGGGTTCAACAACTTTGACTTCCTTAACTCTCTCCAGAGCGGTTATGTCCTCTTTAATCCGCTTCACTAAGCCCATTTTGCCTCCCAAGTCTGCTATAACGTAAAATACCGCTATGTTCGCTAGGGGGTCTGCAACTGAAACTGTTAGAGAATAAGGCTTCACATTGTGGTCTCTGAAAACGTCTATTACCTCGTCTAGTACTCCCAGTTCGTTTTCTATTAGAACGTGAAAGCCTACGAGCTCTCTTCCCTTAGATACAGCATAATTTGACAGTATATACGGGAAAACCATTAAATCACCCACCGGAACAGTAATCGGGTCTCTTCGAAGAGGGTTGCCTTATAAGCATATTTATACCTAGCGAATAAATAACTTTTATACCTAGTGAATAATTATTCTGCTTGGGCAAGAATAAACGTTTAACCTGTCGCCTCTGGCAAAACCTATGATCGTTACGCCCCCTCTAGAAGCTAGGGAGATGGCAAGACTTGTTGGAGCACCCTTACTTGCAACAAGCTTTATTTCCGCTCTTAAGGCCTTCAATAAAATGCTACACGTTATTCTTCCCGAGAGAGCAAGCCACAGGCTACCTGTCTCCAGGCCCCTCAGCAAAGCATATCCTATAACTTTGTCTACAGCATTATTTCTCCCAACATCTTCGGCCCAAGTTTTCAGTTCTCCGGAGTAGTCGAAGAGGGCTGCAACGTGGACTCCTCCAGTAGCCTTAAACGTCTCCGACAATTTGAGTAGTCTCCTAATACACGAGATTATGGTCGCAGGGTTTATGGAGTGGTCTACGGTGTGCTTCCATTTTCTCGCAACATTACTACTCGACTCCATAGTCTTCACGAATATCCTATTACCCTCCAACTCCACACTTCGTATTTCAGACGAGCAACTGACCACACCCATTGAGAAAATGTTTCCCACAGCAAGCTCTCTTATCATAGTGGGGGTTGCATAGAGCGTTCTAAAGTGTTCGCCGTTTACAATCAACTCGAATACTTCCTCAACTGGGACGTTCTCCAATACTTCAACAGGTCTACTTCCCACAATAATCCTCAGGGCACGCGTACTAATAGAGTACATAGATGGACTGCCTCTAATCAATGTGGTGTCCACGATACGTATATTAGTGTGTAGCTCAAAGATTATAACAGTTATGAAGGATTGGAGGACCAATGAATGAACAGAGATTACGATGAACTGATGTTAATAATGAGTCTTGTCATAAAAGATAATAAGGTTAAGACAGGTAGGCTCCGAATTGAAGACAAGCTTGCATTTAAAGCTGCATACCACGTTCTAGCAAACAGGCTCGACCCACATAAAGCTCTCTCGATACTCAAGTCCAGTGGATTACTTGGAGACAGCTTGGATGTTCTATTATTTGAGGAGAGTTATTGGAGGTATGTGGAACTATTGAACGGAAGATTATAGAATATTATGTTAATCGTTCACAACAATTAGGATTAATGTTCTTGCTTATGAGGTCAGAGAGGTCTCCAATCATCACGTTTCAGATAGGAGGACCCTCACATCATCGAGTTTCTCCCATAATGCTATCTAAATGTTGATTGAAAAATTCTATAAAAAATTTAACGCAAACATTAATCTACTTTAGGATTATTAGTGAAATCTATGATTTCTAGCACATTCATTAACGCAAAGACTTTAAGGAAATGAGTGGACACCGTGTTGAGGAGAAAAAATTGGAGCGAAGAAATATCAGAATTATCGTTTACGGGAGAGACGAAGACTACTACGCGTACACGATATTCCAGTGGTTGCTGGAAGTCAAGGAATTACTTGAGAACGAGTACGGTATCTCTATTGAAGCTATTAGGGAAAACGTGGACTTCGACGTTCCCGTACTGGAGGTTAAGGGTAAGCTGGCTTTCGCCGGTTTCCCGGGAGAAGAAGGATACTTGATTGAACACGTTAAGAAGGTGCTTGAAGAAGTGCTAGATGAGGATAGAGATGACCATGCCTGAGGCCGTGATGTACTGGTTGGCATTCAATAACGTAAAATTTGAAGACTACTATTAGCGGTCTCTCTCCTCCAAGTATATTTCACTGACGATTTTCTCGACCTCTTCCGCTGGGAGAGGGGGAACGTTCTTCCTGTTCCACAAAGAAATCTTATTGAGACACTCCCGATAGCTTGCTCTCTCAAAATACTTGTAATATTCTGCTAAAGCCCTCAACGCCGTCAACCTCTCGAATCCCGAGACACCTCTTAAAATCTTCTTTAGAAGCGACGGCT
Source organism: Thermoproteota archaeon (assembly GCA_029258925.1). Classification (GTDB taxonomy): domain Archaea; phylum Thermoproteota; class Thermoprotei_A; order EX4484-217-1; family JAPDJV01; genus JAPDJV01. The sequence goes on from JAPDJV010000003.1 coordinate 56,470, forward strand.
TCTCAACAAGTTTTATCCAAGAATATTCTCCTCTACATAACTCCCTTAAACCCATTAGTACTTTCTCAACTATTTTCTCCGGAACAGGGTTAGAGAAGTATTCTCTCAGATCAAATGATTCCGGACTTATGGGCTTCATGTTCTCGTCTACTGGGAAAACTGTTCTCCCAGATTTATCGTGGATCGTATAGGGGATTCTTGACAATCTTGAAACGTCTACTGCTGATCTTTCATCTAGAGATCTTAAACTTAAACCCGTTATACCCAGTTCGCCTAGAAGAGACATTAAAAGCTTCTTTAGGAAAACCTTTGATCCCTCAATAGGCCTTGGAAGAAACACGTATAGGTGGTATCCTTTAAGCCCGCTGAACACTACTAGCGGTCTACAATATGATGAAAGGTGGTCAAGTAGTTTTGCAGCCTCTCTACATGCAACATCTATGTTCCTAGGATAGTCCAGGTCTAAGAAAATCTTCTCTAGAGCAATAACAGTCCCCGGCTTAGGATGAACCCCTGTGAAGTAGTTCACGGATTGGTATGCTGGTTTCCGTAGAGCTAAGTCTTCCTCCAAGTGTTTCAAGTATTCCTCGAGCATACGTGCAGGGTAAAATATTCTAGCCGGGTGGCCGTGGTCTCTACCCCACATTCTATATTCTAATAATTTGAAGCCAGCTATCCCGATAAACCATTCAGCCATGAAGTCTTTTAAGTAGTCTGCTTCCAACATTATTTGAAGTCCCTAACCTACACTAAAGGATGAGCACAGCCTATAAGTATATGGGTGGAACTCCTAGTTGGAGTGGAGATCTCATGGTTCTAGTATACCTCGTTAAGCCTAGAAGCGTTGAGTCTTGCGAGGAGGAGAAGAAGGGTGCTTTCCCACCTTTAGGACTACTCTACTTATCCTCAGCTTTCAGAATTTACGGATGTAGTGTAAAGTTCTACGACTTGGATTTCACGAAAGTCAATGGACTAGTTGACGATGTTTCCTCGGAAAATCCCGAAATAATAGCTTTGACCTCGACTACACCGAGCTACCATAATACCGTGAAAGTTATACAGAGGGTGAGGGAGGCTTCTCCAAGTTCCATAATAGTTGTTGGGGGACCTCATGCAACGCTCGTCCCGGAAGACTTCCGTAATGTGGCTGATATAGTAGTGGTAGGCGAGGGCGAGAACGCTGCGTCTGAGATCGTGGAATCGGCTGTGGGAAAGCATTTAAAGAAGCCGATTATTAAGAGGCCTCCTGTAGAAGATCTTGATAAACTACCATTTCCGGATAGAAGTATTCTGAATATTGAACAATACCATGAAAATATTGGAGCAATGTTCACTAGCAGGGGATGCCCGTATAACTGCCTCTTCTGCACCACGAGATTCATAATGGGCAGGAAATTTAGGGCTAGAAGCCCGATTAACATTGTCGAAGAATGGAGGATGCTGAAGAAGTATAATGCTCCTAAGATCAGATCCTAGACGACGTCTACACTTACAATAAGCGTAGAGTTCTGGAGGTCTGTAGACTTGTTAAAGAAGAGGGGTTGGGAGAGTGGAGTCTTCCAAATGGTGTTAGAGTTGACAACGTCGACGAAGAACTCCTCGAGTCGATGGCGGACTCCGGTTGCACGACAATATGGTTCGGTGTCGAGTCCGGTTCTCAGAGAGTCATTAACGTGCTTAGGAAGGGGTTACATTAAAGCAGGTGGAGGACGCTGTTAAGTGGGCTAAGAATGTTGGGATAGCTGTCGGACTATTCTTCATGGTAGGTGCTCCAGGCGAAACTCTTGAAACAGTTCACGAAACACTCAGGCTTATAGAGAGACTTGACCCCGACTACGTTCACTTCAGTATAGCGACTCCCTACCCGAGAACAGATTTCTGGAAGTGGGTTGAAGAAAACGGTAGATTCCTTACTCTAGATTACAGTAAGTTTGAAAGAGAGTTCATATTTGAAACACCCGAGTATCCTCCCCAAGACAGGTTGAAGGCTGCTGAAATAATTGAGAGGGAACTCTCGGATAAATACGGTATCAAAATAATGGCTTGATCATATCCCAAAGGATTTCTCCACGAAAATCTCACCATTCTGTCTCAGATAGCAGTTTCCTGGCTTTACCCGTTAAAACGTAGACTCTCACCCTTCTCAAATCGCTACGGAGTCCCGGATCACAAGATTCCCTGAAAGGACAATTATCACATGAATGGCATTCAAAGAAGACTTCATCTACGAGTCCCTCAGACAACAGTAACCCCAGTATCGAGTTCAAAGATTTCTCGTCTAACCCCAGCACTCTCATGAGGCTGCTCGTAGTACCAGCTCCACCACCAATATTCTTCAACACTTCAATCAAATCCCTCCTCAAATCCAAGGCCCCGCTTAAAAGCCTATAGATTGCAAAATTAAATATGTCGCTATGGAGGAAAGCATTGCCAGGAGCAACATGTAGACTGTTTGAAGAATTGTCTTCTTAACACTGCCAGTCTCCTGATATATTACTGCTGTAGTAGCTAGACAGGGGATGTACGTTGTCACAAGCACCATGAGAGCTATGACTTGAGAGCCTGACAATCCAAGTTTTGCGAGAGCCTGTTCCACACTCCCCGATCCCGTGAGTAACACTATAGACTCGAGCATCGCCTCTTTAGCTACGAACCCGTTTATCAGGGAGAATCCTATTATCCACGCCACGTCTCCTCTGAACCCGAACAATTCTAGAATTGGAGCCAGCGTTCCCCCTATGATGCTAGCATAGCTGTCCTCGACTCCCACCATTAGTCCAGCCGGGCCAGTGTTCATCAGCATCCACGTTGCAACACTTAAGCTAAATATTATTAGCCCGGCTTTCCGCAGAAAGTGCTTAGAGTAGTCCCAAGTAATCCACCAGACAACTTTCATTGAAGGAGTATGTATTGGAGGTAATTCTAAGAGTAGTTCAGGGGGTTTTCTAAGCTTAAACAGCATTCTCCTGATGAGGAGAGAAGTCAGCGCGAAGAGAACTATTGCTAAACCATATATTGAGAGCAAAGCTATTGATTGGATGATTGGCGAAGCAAAGTATGTTGTTATGAAGGCTAGTAGAACTATTAGCCTTGCCTGGCAGGGGATGAACGGTACTGAGAGAGCTGTCTGAATCCTCTCCTCTTCCTCAGGGAAGGCTCTTGTAACCATTACTGCCGGAACATTGCATCCAAGACTAATCATGACTGGGAAAACCGCTCTCCCAGTCAAACTAAACTTGTTGAACAAGCTGTTTAGCGATACTGCTATTCTCGGAGCTATCCCGCTATCCTCCATCAACGCGAGCATTACAAATGCTAAGAGTATGAGGGGGAAGAAGCCTAGAATGCTTCCAACACCCGGTATTATTCCATCTGCTACAAGAGACACTGTCCAGTACGGAGCGCCAGCAGCTGTCATGTAGGATCTGAAATAGTCAGATAAATAGTCGAATAGTAGTCCTAGGAGACCACTTATGCTGTAAGATTCAACGGCCTCCGCCACCCCCACTAAACCTAGTTCTCTAAGGAATATATTTAGTGGGAAACCTGTGTTGACCGCAAATACAATCGAGAAAGCTGCGAGAACGAGGATCATGCTCGTAATAGGGCCTAGTACGTGGTGTTCCAGCATTTTCTCTAATCTCAAAGCTATTCTAGGAGCCTGGGTCTTCCTGACCACGACTTCCCTAGCAATACTGTCGACATGGTTGAATCTAGCGGTTATGATGAAGGATTCGATGCTTCCTCCAATACTTTTTTCAACGGCCATCTTAACTTCTCTCACTTTCTCTAAAATCTTGAATTCACCAGCACTCCTAATTTTCTCCTCTAGCCTACTGTCTCCTTCAAGGAGTCTTAGAGCTATCCACCTAGGGTTAATGTTCTTCGATATCTTAGATTTCTCTACGAGTCTCTCTATTTCCCCTATGAAGGACTCCACTATACCATAGTTTATTTTAAGGGGCTTCTTCCTACCCTTCTTCCCCTCAGCCACTAGGATCAACGTGTCCAGAAGCTCCTTTATACCTATGTTCTTTATAGCTGAAACTGGTACAACGGGTACGCCGAGTTTTTCCTCCAACTTATCTACGTGGATGTGCACTCCATAGCTATGGGCCATGTCTATTTTAGTTAAGACAACTACCACTCTTGGAGTTAATTCTAGTATTTGCACCGGCAAGTACAAGCTCCTTTCTGGAACAGTTGAGTCCACTAGGACCATTACTAGATCGGGTTCTCCGCTCATGATATACTCTCTTGCAATAACTTCCTCCAGGCTTGAAGCAGATATACCATACGTCCCCGGCAAGTCGACAAAACATATTTTCCTCCCGGAATGCTCTCTCACACCCTCCTTTCTTTCAACAGTTGTCCCAGGCCAGTTAGCTACATGGGCTGTCTCGCCCGTTAGAACATTGAATAATGTGGATTTGCCTACGTTGGGGTTGCCCGCAACAGCAACTATTATATCACATTTATCTTCTTCCGAATCCAATGGCTCCACCCTTAATCGGCGGTTTCCTAAGGTAAGGGCTCTACAAATATTTTGTTAGCCATACCCCTACCTATTGCGACCGTGACCCCTCTCACCCTCACGAGTATTGGTCCGTAGTCGTTTCTAACGACTTCAACTATGCTTCCAGGAGTGAAGCCCATTTGCATGAGCCTAGTTACTAGACCTCTTCCTCCCATAATGTTCACTATCCTCCCCCTACTGTAAGGGGGTAACTTGCTTAGTGGAACCACTTGATTCACACCTCTTTAACTATTATTTGGAAGGCGTAAGATCTCGGAATTCTTATTGTAGATTTCCCGTTCAAGGAAACCTCCATTTCAGAAGACCCTGTACTGCACACTAATATCTTTGTTCCATGTCTTATACCCGTTTTAACGAAGAATTTCAGCGCATCCCTAGTTTCCCCAACGAACTCGAATACAATGTACTCTTTTCCAGGAGTAGCGTAGTACAATGGTTTCCCGCGTGATCCTGCTTCCGCCATGTTCTCAACATCTAGTCTACTCTCCTCCAACCCCATTTTCTCCACAGCCTTCAAGAAGAATTCATCTGGCGAGTGCTCAAGATCGTGGGCTACGTCATGTGATAGTAGCATGTCTAGTCCCAAGATTTCCGACAACAGTTTTTCCGCAATTCTATGTTTCCTTGCAATCCTCACGGCTATAGACCTCCCCTTCTCGGTTAGCCTCACACCCCTATACTTAACTCTGAAAACAAACCCCTTCTCCTCCAATCTACCTAGAATCTTCGATACTGTTCCGGGTTTCACGCCAAGTTCTCTTGCAATAATGCTTGTTCTAGCATAGCCGTATGCTTCCTCTAGTCTATATATTGTCGCCAAGTAGTCTTCGACTATTCTAGAAGACTTTGCTAGGTCAGTCATTTTTCTTGCCTTATTTTCAGGCTTGTCTAATTATATTTAAACTTTTTCACAATGAATTCCTTGGATAACTTACTTAGTATAACACCAAAAAACACTGTTGAAATCAAACCCGTCAACACTATACCGTATGCAACATATGCCTCATCCGACACGGCCTTGAGAGATAAGTTGTACAGCATTCTGGCTATTTCAGTATTCGGTTTTTCCACGTGGACATAGAACCACCACGATACTGGAAACATTGTAGGCCAGAAGCTCTCGGCTACTAGTAGGGGGACGAGAATTACGCTCTTTTCAACATCCCACTCGAATAAGAGTAGTATTGTGAGTGCTATTAGAGGGATCAAGTGCTGTGCATGCATGTTCCAATAGAATATCGTGTATGAAGCGTAGCCTAGCCATGTAGCTTCGACAATACTATACTTTCCCTTATAAGTCTGTAAACACACTATGATCAGTGCTGTAGAGAAGAATATTAGCCAGTACTTAAATACCCATGTGTAGTCCACGACTCCTCTCATAGATAGAAGCGATATTAGACTAGAATAGCCATTATGAGAATACTGTATTGGAAAACATATTCCTTCTTCCAAACCCGGCTTGAGAATGGCCGACATAATCGATGGTAGGCCCCCCACTATGGCAAAAGGTAGCATTATTATGGTTGAGACTATTATTGCCGAAGCAAGTATTCTAGCTGAAGACCTCCAACCATTCCTCCCGGCAACGTAGAATATTAATGGGAGAACTGCTGGAAGAGCACTCTGCTTAAACATTGCCGCCAGTCCAATGGATACTCCAGCTAAAACGTGTTTCTCCTTCCTACACAATTCTATGGCTAGGAGGATGAATAGTAGGGGGATTACGTCGAACATTCCGTAAATACTTGAAACATATATTACCATAGGGTTAAACAACCATAATGCTACGGAGATAAAGCCCTTAAGCCCCCCTCCTACAATACGATATATCAGTACCCCCGCTAATATGTCTCCCCCCATTAGAATACTCTTCACGTCCATGATCCAGTTTTGGTCGACAAAAACTCTGAATACTCCCCCCTGATCAAACGTTTTCACGTGTTCTCCTGGATCCAGTATTGCGAGAACACTTAAGACGAGTATCCATAGTGGAGGATAAGCGTAGGGCCATGGATACGGCCAGAGCTCGCCTGGCATGTACCGGTAGAATGATAACCCGTGTTCCAAGAATATTCGTGCAAAACCGTAGAACTGCGGCACGTCTGATCCAGCTGAATAGGGTGCAAGAGAACATCTTACAGCTAATCCCACGAAGAGTATTGCTACAGTAGCTGTTTTGAGCTTAGGAATACTTCCTAAGATCCTGCGATTCAATCTGCTGACCTCTAACATTATCAATTCTCTTCAATACTACAAATATTTTGGTATACAGACTTTCCAAACTTTCTATGGTTACACGTAGATTGTTGCAAGATCGTTGAGCATAGTTTTTGACGGAATTTAGGACGGCCGATATCAAGGGCTACTAGTTTAATAGGATTGAAAAGTCGTGGCTAGAAGTTATAGTACCTAGTGGGATCCTGTGTCCAAGATTTCTATGTGCAAACTACTATGGTATTGAAATTTCTGCAACATAGCCTAAACATTTCCCCGCTTGGTCCACGTTCATCGGGCTATTATCGGTACTCTAAGTAGCATTGTGGGGCCTATGCAGTGGATTCCATGTTGCTACGATATTTTATTCAATTTTTACTCCAAGCTTTTTATCAAAGTATTCTTTAAGCTTCTTTTTAATATTATCCGGTATTTCTGTCGAGAACGGGTACTTGTCTGGGATCAGAGTTTTCTTAAGGAATTCTTCAGCTATTACCCCGCAGTATTCTAAACCCTCCTTGCTAATGTATTCTAAGCTGTCTTCGATGGTGTGTATGAAGTATGATGATCCTCCGAATCTTGCAAACGATACTGATGGAACTCCTTTGGCTGCGAGGGTAGAAGAGTCCGAACTGTAAATGTCCTGTGATACATCCACGTGTATCCCCAGCTCGCTGCTCAGAACTTCAATAGCGTTCTTAATGTCCTCTCCACCTGAAACTATTGCGGAAAGTGTTCCGAGAGGTTGCCCGCAGACATCTATGTTTACAAATAGTTTCGTGGACTTCAACTCCTCGCTGTATTCTTTAACGAACCTCCTAGACCCCACTAACCCCATCTCCTCCGAGCCGAATGCAACGAGCTTCAGCGTCCTCTTAACACCGGCTTCAGAGAATACTCTGGCCAGTTCCCCCACTACTGCTATTCCACCAGCATTGTCGTGTGCTCCCACAACATTGAATACGCTGTCGTAGTGTCCTCCAACAATAATTGTTTCATCCGGATAGGTTTTGCCCTTCTTAACTGCTATAATATTCCTCGACTTAGACTTGAATACTTCCTGCCTCAAGGTGACGCGGACATCTACAGGTATCTTGGAGTACAGTTTTAGGGCATCCTCATATTTGACTGCAACTATGGGTACTCTCCCATGCTCCCACCACTCCGATAAAATACTTATTTTCAATGGAAGCTTTCTGGGATTCCTTCCGACGAGAATTATTGCTTTCGGACTATACCTTAAAGCCCTCCTATAGTTTTCCGCTGTCAGCTTACCGTAGTAAAGCCATATTTTGCCCCTAGCCTTCTCCATAAACCTAGACCCGCATTCCTCCACGTACACTAGTTCCCCTTCAACACCATCACTAGGAGTGTCGGCAGACAAACCAACTCCACTACACTCGACGCTGACGCCCTTCCCCCCAAGCACATCTAGTCTCGCCTCAATTATCCTATAAGTCCACAGATCGAATTCTTCAACTGAGACCTCGTAACCCAGATTACTGAAGTGTTTCCTCAATATTTCAGCAGCCTTCCTCTCCCCTTCCGAGCCCCCTAGGCGGGGGAAAGCTATTTTCTTGAGAAGTTCTAGTGCTGACTCTCCCGAAAACATTCGACCACCTTGAAGTGAAACACGTATTCATATGATTTAAAAGTTTACTGTTCTCTTCGAACCTTGTTAAGGAGCACTTTCGACTCTACTCTTCTACTCTAATAATATTGGTCTCGCATAGTTCGCTTTGGAAACTTATATTACTTCTCCATCATACTAAATCTAGGTGCCTACACTATGAGAGACAAGCTTAAGCCGGACATTCTGATAAAACACGTTCTCTCCAGAATTGGCTTAAGAGATCGCTCCGTAATAGGTGGTCCCTCCATAGGGGAAGATGCTGCCGTAATCGACTTGGGTGACGGTAGAGCACTTGTGGTACATGTAGATCCGATTACTGGTGCAGTAGAGTACTTGGGGTGGCTTGCAGTTAACATTGCCTGTAACGATGTGGCTGTGGCGGGGGCTAAGCCCAGATGGCTTCTGCAAGTCCTCTACTTGCCCGAGGGTACTAGCGTTGAGGTACTGAATAAGATAACTCTTCAAGTTGATTCAGCTGCAAGGGAGCTTGAAACCATGGTTGTTGGAGGACACAGCGAGTATACTCCTGGAATCGAGAGACCCCTAATATCAATGACTGCCATAGGGCTGACTGAGATAGATAAGCTTGTTAGAACTAGCGGTGCAAAGCCCGGGGACAAGATCTTAATGACTAAGACTGCTGGCATTGAGGGTACAGCCATACTTTCATCGGATTTCAGAGAAGACCTCTTGAAGAGAGGGGTTTCAGGAGAGGTTCTAGAGAAGTGTGAAGAATATATTTGGATGATTAGCGTGGTCAAGGAGGCTCTTGCACTAGCTAGTAGGAGAATAACGTCTTCAATGCACGATCCCACAGAGGGCGGTGTTCTAGGCGGGCTAGCTGAAATAGCGTACTCGTCTAAGAAGAGCTTGGAGGTTTGGGAGGAGAGAATACCTGTTTCCAGAGAAACCCGAATTATATGCAATGTGTTGAACATAGATCCTCTCAAAATGATAAGCTCGGGAGTGCTCATAGCAACCGTGCCGGAAAACCTTGTGGATGAAGCTCTCAGAGTACTCGGCGAGATCGGGGTTAAAGCAACTATTATAGGCGAAGTCAGGGATTGGAGGGGTTACCTAGTTCGGTTACATAGGAGGAGCGGGGAAGTCGAGGAATATAGCGACGTATACGTTGAAGACGAAGTCATGAGGCTTTGGTCAAAAAAGTGATTGCTCAAAATTTCTAACCATAAATTTTCATCTATCCAAGCTTAAGAGCAGGATTAGAGCGATTACCGAGCTTTTTTATTACTTCGAGAAAAATTTAAGACTCTAGCAATTCTACTATTTCATTAAGGTGGCTTGAAGTGGGTACGAAGAATTTCTTCCCAATAATATTAATGATCCTAATTATTACAACTTCGCTGGCCTCCCCGATAATCGTAGCCGCGGAGGAGCCTCATGGAACAGTAGTTGTAGAGAAAAAGGAGATTACTGTAACCATACCTCCGGGCGGACACTACGCTGTATTCTTCTATCCCGATAAGGGCGTATTCATGGAGACTCCGATAGCTAAGCCCCATCTACCTGCAAAAGCTTACGAAGCATTGAGCAAGGTTCCGGACTGGATCAAACCCATACTTGAGAGACAATTCTACGAGTTGATGAGGGAAGACTTGGTTGCTTCAGGTAATAGCAGTGTTTCTGCATCAGACTTCAACGGAGACGGCCTAGTGGATCTAGCCGTCGGAGGATCAAACGGCACCATATCATTCTACGTGAATGTTGGAAGCGGGTTGGAGGCAAGGTTTAAGCCGTACGATAGGATCACTGTTTCGAACAAGACCAATGTTGCACCGGTTCTCGCGGACATGGATGGAGACGGCCTAGTAGATATCGTGGTTGGGCTGGGTGATGGAAGCGTTGTCTTCTACAGGAACACTGGTACTATTGATAGTCCTGTCTGGAGCATCGACTTCAACTACTTCGAGGGCGTGGCTGTGGGCGGCTATGCTGTACCATTTGCTTTCGACGCCGATGGGGATGGAGATCTAGATTTAGCTGTTGGAAGCTCCGAGGGCCTAGTATACTGTTTCATCAATAACGGGACCCCTGCTAGCCCGAGCTGGATTCTGGACCCCCAATATTTCCCCGCTTGGATAGAGGACTGGTGGGATGGTAGAGGACCACACTACGAGGGTGTCTGGGTTGGAAACTACTCTAAGCCTGCTCTAGCAACTATAGGTGGAACAACGTACTTGTTTATTGGCACGAATGGAAGCAGCATCCACGTCTTCAAGGCAACTGGTCTAACAGACGGCTATCCAACCTGGTCTAATATAGGTGTGCTTCCAGACATAGAACTGCCTGGTGCAAGGCCTTACTTAGTGGACTTGAACGGAGACGGCTTGCTGGACTTGCTTATAGGATGTTCAGACGGCAGAGTGTACTTAGTGTTGAATAAGGGGTCTCCTGACAACATGCTGTTTAAAGTCTGGGAGTCTGGAGCAGAGGAAATGTTGCTTGCCAACTGGTTCTGGGGTCCAGCATACTATCCTGCAATAGAGTCTCTTACAACAGTTGAAACGACTATGAAGTACGTTGACTACTATGCTGAAATAATATTGAATACTAGCGAACCCTACGTTGACGAAGTTGCCTACACTATTGCATGTGATAGGCCTAGCAATCTTAGGATGCTAGCAGACAAGGATGCGGGCTACTTGTACCAATTGAATGCCGAGAGCATATATGACATGGCCAGTAAGGTTCCCTACGCTGAAATATCTGAGAAAGAAGATTATTCGACTCTAAAATATAAGACTGGAAGCGGGTGGCTTGAGACTCCTAGGGAAGTATATTACAAGTACTTGGTCATGTTTAACAGGTACATTATCGCGCCGTGGAGGTGGCCAGACACCTATAACGGTTGCTTCTACAGAACCTTCCTACCATACGATAAAACCTACAATGTCTCACTGTTCGAAAGAGTGTCGAATGCTTCAACACTCTACGAGGCAGCATACCTAGTTGACTACTGGCTTAGAGCCGACATTCAGAGCTGGTGGCATCCCGGCCCGAAGCCTAGGGGATGGTACAATATTTACTTCCACCTGACCGATCCAAACGCTGGCATATGGTGTGGAGAGTTCTCGATAATATATGAGGTTGCTGCCAGAGCAATGCTAATACCGACGATAAACGTGGTCGACATAGCTGAAGACCACCAGTTCAACAATTTCTGGTACAACGATTCATGGCACCACGTCGACGCTTCGAGCGGTAGCAGTGGGGTAAATGGTACTTGGGTGAACTACTTCGACCCGCCTAGAGGATACCATGACAGCTGGTTCCAGGGAACCTATCCGATGGAATGGGAGGAGGATGGAATGTACGATGTTCCTTGGAGAAGCAAGGTTCCATATAATCCTCCGGACAAGCTTGCAAACCTACACTTCCACGTAACGGATTTGAACGGGAAGCCTATTGACGGGGCCAGAGTAGAGGTTTGGAGCCACTGGACTATAGAGTCCGGCTACGATACCGCTCCATATATTGGCGGATTCAACTTTACGGACATGAACGGCGAATGCACGCTGCCTAATGTGGGCTTAAGTAGGACCAACAATTTCACCATAATAGTTACGAGTAGAGTGGGTAGCACAATGTTCGAAGCACATATCGAGGAGGCAGGAGACTACTACTTCAATGTAACCATAAACGGAGAACTCCCACCAGTAGCTGGCCCAGTAAGTGTAGTTGAGCCCACGGAAGTCTCATCGAAGTACATCAGCCTAAATGTCAGCGTTGTCGGCGGAGAACAGAATCCGCCGAGCTGGATCCACGTATTGTACGCTTACTTCGACTACAAGTACTACTATGTCCTCTCAGGTGGAGTGAAGGCTGACGTGTACGTTTTAACCGGTAGCCGGTTCACGGAGTTCTTGAGCAACAAGCCTTTCGAGGCTATAGCGGCATTCGAGGACGTGGATAGCGCTTCAGTAAAATTCATCCCAGTTGGCTCGGAGCCGCTGGTCATAGTTGTCTCGAATAGGGATAGCGTTACCACTACAATAACTGTTGAAATAAGTGTGGCTTTACTGGAGGATGTAGAGGCTCCAACAACAATCATCACCAGCCCTGTTAGTGGAGCAGTATTCAACACTACCACGGTGACTGTCAACTTCACTTCTTCAAGTCCAGACATAGCTTACTTCGAGGTCAGCATTGATGGAGGAGAGTTCTTCAAGGCCTACCCACCTCTAGTACTGGAGGATCTAAGCGATGGAATACACGAGGTTGAGGTTAGGGGAGTAGATATTTCAGGAAACGTTGGCGAAGCAGTTGCAGTGGTTTTCACAGTTGACACAACACCGCCAATAATAGTCTTGGAGACTGTTGCAGACGGAATGTTCCTCACCTCATCCAACATAACCATTGAGGGAAGAGTAGTAGATGGAGTAAAATTGTGGTTCAATGGGGTAGAGTACCCGGTTGAAGCAGATGGATCCTTCAAGATCGTTGTTTTCCTAGTTGAGGGGGCAAACGTCATGGTATTCGAGGCAGCAGATAGTGCTGGGAACAAGGCTGTTAAGAGAGCAACGGTAGTGTATAGACCCGAATTGGCTACAAGACAAGACTTGGAGGCGTTGCAGCAGAGAGTTGAAGGTATTAGCGTGAACGTTAATTCAACTTTAGAAGATGTTATGAACAAGGTCTCTGAAGTATCGAGTGAAATGTCTGGAACTGCTTCGAACCTGCTCTCAAAAATGGAGGACCTGAGCTTAAACATGAGGTACATGCAGGATATGGTCGGAGCAATAATTGCCATTTTAGCCCTAGTAGCTATCATAGGAGTATTCATTAGAGTTTCCAAAAAGTAAGTAATTACATAAACATTACATTTTTCTCTCAACTCAGACCAAGACTATTCTAGGACTATATGGATTAACTCGTTAACTTCCACCAAGGAGAAGCCAAGAGGTTTTCCCAGGACATCCTACGAAAAATTTTTAGAAAATACTCAGAAATAATAAATCAGTTCTCCACCTTGAGCAGGTAGAGAAAAATGCCTGCAATATCTACAAAAATTTTACTCATAGCAATAGTTGGAGTAGTGGCAGTAGGTGCCGTTGCCTACGTGGCCATCACTATGATGCCCCCTGGAGCACCTACACCCACAGGTACTCAGCCTCAAACCACAACACCAGCAACAACCCCGACTACACCTGCAACAGGAACTCCAGGCCCTGGACAAATATCTTTCCAAGGCTTCAAGAAGCCTGGAGATGTCCTCAATAGTATCAGCCACATGAAGTTTACATATACTACCAAAGACTATAGTGGAAGCATTGAGTACACTATTGTTGGAGAAGAAGTTGTAGGAGGAGAACAGTGCTATAAGGTTGAAGCAATATTCGTGTCTACGAACTACACTCAGCATGGAACACTTTGGATTTCGAAGTCTAGCGGAGAATGCATTAAAATAACCTTAAGCTATGATGGTGAAGAACAGACTTTCACAGGTCAAATTGCCAAGATGATGGGGCGGGGAATACTAGTTGGCTTAACTCCCCTGATCCACTACACTGATATTACGAGTAGTATTGTCGGGACTCAAGTCTGGCCGCATGGAACTGTCACGTGGACATTTACCACTATAACTATTAGTGGTCAAACGTTCAATGCCTACGTGATGGAGGCCACGATCAACCCGAACGATCCAATGTATACTCAAAGTAAGATTTCTAAGATAATTGTTAAGTTAGCCGAGCTCCAGCCGGGCAAGTGGTTCTTTGTTTACGGGGAGACGCAGTATACTGATGGAACTAGTGCCCGCGGAGAAATAGTTGAAATAACTTTAAAGTAAATAGCTAATTTTTTTATTTCTACACTCATATATGTAGTTCAGCGTTGGATTAATGGAGGTTAGAGAATGGTTCACGTAATAGTTATCGAAGACTTGTGGAAGAGTTATGGCAGAACGCTTGCATTATCCGGATTTGAAATGCACGTTGAAGAGGGGAGAATACACGGTCTTCTCGGCCCCAATGGCGCGGGTAAGACGACTACGCTGAGGTCAATAATCGGCTTAGTGAGGCCGGATAGAGGTAGAATAACTGTTTTAGGCGAAGAAGTATGGGTAGACAAGGGTTACCATGTTAAAAAGTTCATCGGGTACTTGCCGGAGCTACCTCGCCTACCGGAGTGGGCTGGTGTTGGCGAAATACTGGAGAGATACGCTACTCTATACGGGATCCCAGTAGCGGAGAGAGCTAGGAGGATTAGGGAAGTATTGGAGACGGTGGAGTTGGAGGGGAAAATCGGGGCGAAAATTGGACACTTGAGTAAGGGGCAGAAGCAGAGGCTTGGAATAGCTCAGGCAATAATCCACGACCCCAAGTTGCTGATATTGGATGAGCCAATGCTAGGCCTGGATCCTGAGGGGATGGCTAAGGTAAGGGACATTATAAGAGGGCTTTCGAGAAGGGGAGTGACAATCCTCATGAGCACTCACATGTTGAGAGAGGTTGAAGATCTATGCGATAACGTCACTTTGATTTCAGGCGGTAAACTATTGTTTGAGGGAAGCGTTGAGGAATTGAGGTTAAAGACCGCTGTTAGAAAATCTGTTCTAATAGAGTTGAGGGAGAGAACCGATGAAGCCGTTAAACTGCTTTCAACACTCGACTTCGTTGATAGAGCTGAGAGGGTTGCTAGCAATAGGATTAGAGTTTTCTTCAGGGGAGACGAGGATCTTAGAGATGAGGTTGTCAGACTTCTAGTTTTAAATGGTTTCAGAGTGCTGGAAGTAAGGCTTCTTGCTCCAAGCTTAGAGGAAGCCTTCATAAGGTTGGTGAGGTAGGTTGAGCTTCAGCTTCATCGATAGAATACGTGCTATCTCAATGTACGAGTACAGTAGGATTAGGAGGAAGAAGTCTTTAATACTCCTTGCAATTCTAGCATTAAGCCCAGTATTCTTCTTGATAATAGTTAAAGCTCTTGGACTAGAGGTTTCAGGCCCTACTCTGTGGGCTGGACTCATAGGTCTGCCCGCAGTAGAGCCTGCGATCATTGTTGCAACGGGGCCTGTATCGTTTAGTTGGATAATAGGCTTGCTTTTCGGCGGAGACCTCTTAGCATCGGAGCTCGAGGACCACAGCGTTGACCTCCTGTTATCGAAGCCCGTTAGTAGAGTGCATGTTGTTGTGGGGAAAATAATAGTGTTGACCGTGATGCTGTTATCATTCTATTTTACTTCATCTATTACAGCGCTGGGTGTAGCTCATTACATTGCTGGACCACAAGCAGACGTCGAGGTTCTGCCTTTAATAGCGGTTACAGCGACAATAGTTTCACTAGGATATGCTGGGCTAGCTGCTCTCCTAGGAGTATTGCTGAGGAAGTCTTCGATAGCAATGATAGCTGCATTCATCCTATATTCTATTCTAGGAGTTATTTCAACAATAATACTCCTCATCTCGGTTTCACCCTCATCTAATCCAGCGGAGTTCTTCAAAATACAGGCACTAATACCATTGGTCAGCCTCTCCAATCTACCAACATATACCTTCGCCTACGTGACGGGTAAGGGTCTACCGGCAATCGTGGGTAGTGGAGTGGTTGAGGCTTTAAGAGAAGTCTACTTAGACCACTTAGCAGTATCCTTGATGACGGTCATAGGATTATACATCGCTACTTACATAGTGTACTCTAGAAGAGATCTCTGACATGTTTTACTCACATTGGATTTCACACCAGATTCCGCAGGTCATAAAGATTATTGTGTGCACCCATAGTTCTCAAAAGACCCGAGACTTAAACATATGTTAAGTATTCATTATAGTGAATCTGTTTGCCATTTTACTACATATTAAGGTATGCCCTACCTAAGAGCTCAAGGAGTTCTATAAGTGATTAAGGAGTGGGAGCTTCTATTCTGATAATCTGGGCCTACAGTACTTAATGAGGCAAAGGCATGTACTAGGAGGCAAGGAGGCAATCCTCTACGAGAAGCTTATATTACCATATATAGTCTGCAGGAGTGTCACGTGGAGAGAGATAGGGACAGAGGGCAGCTGGATCCATAGCCTCCTCAAACCAGTTAGATCATCGAGATAAAATGGTAGGCCTTGAACTACAATTCCCTCCATCATTTTTATCCAGCTATTAAGCCTGTTCAGGCTTAACGCAAATACTTAATATTCGCTGTAGCCCGAACTTTATCAAAGCTCCCGAGCACGATACCCGTTTTTAAGTTAGAAGGCATTAAGTCAATGCGTTGGAGGATGGTATATGAGTGGCAGGTGTGGTCCAGTATTTACTCCGAGAGACTGGATTCTCTACGAGTCTAAACGTAAAGGTATTAGTGAGGTCGATGTTGGAGAAATAATAGTTATCACACCAATAGAGTCAATACATAGAAAATTAATCGAGTATTTCGGGGCGAAGGAGTGGGAGAAGTGGATTTATCCTCCTGGCGAGAAGTGGAGTATTCACCGCCGTACTCTGAACGGTGTGGGAGTATCTTTTATGAGGATAGGGGTTGGGGCGGGCGAGGCCGGCGTATTGGAGGAGGTTCTGGTTTTAGGCGTTAAGCAAGTTGTTTTCGCCGGGATAGGGGGTGGTCTAGGAGTTGAGATCGGGGACATCGTAGTCCCCTATGGAGCCATATGTGAGGACGGGTTGTCCCAGCACTATATTCCCCTAGGCATACCAGTTGAGGCTTCTAGGAGGCTTGTTGAGGCGATGGTGAACGCCTCTAGGAGCAGGGGGCTGAAGGTGCATGTGGGTAGAGTGTGGACAACTACAGCACCCTATAGGGAACACTTCTGGAAGGCGGAGGAATATTATTCTAGGTGGGAGTGTAGGGCTGTTGAAATGGAGGTTGCCGCAGTATATGCTCTCTCAACATATTATAATGTGAGCTCGGTGGCGCTGCTAGTAATATCAGATCTCATATATCCACACCACGAATTCGGTTTTCACAGTAAAGTTTACGAGAATTCCCTGAAACAGGTTCCAGCAATAATTGGAGAGTATTTGAAGAGGGTGCTAAGCACTTAACAACTCTATGCAACATAATTTTTCAGCCCGAGCACCGCATTTAGGATTAAATAGTTGTTTGAGAGCGTATAGTTGCGTAACTATGATGTTGAGGAAATGTCGAATCATTAATGTTTAGGATGCTGTGCGATGTATTTCGTAGGCAACAATGTGTTCTCCTTTGAAAACTATTCTTCCTCTGAAGGGAGGCATGCCTCTCCTAATCTCCCATATCAGTATGGGAGTGCTTTCTTCAGGTATGCCTCCATCACTCAGTTTCCCCGATACTCTAGGAGTCAGTGTTTCAACCCAGTACCTCAACTTCACGTCTGGGACAATAAACCACGTGTTATCGGAGTACTCTGAAACAAGCTGTTTTAGCTCCCGGTACTCCTCAATACTTATGCTCGGTCTAGCTGCCTCAAGTTGAAAAACGTATTGCGGTATTATTGCTCCTATCACTACCAGGGCTAGTGCAACCTTCAATCTCCTATCCCCTATGTTACCGACAAGTGTTCCCAAAATTATGGGGCATAGTGCTGCTGACATTAAGTTGAACCTCCAGAGAAAGCTTGCGGGAATTACTGGCATGTTTAATGCTATGAGCACTATTGATGATGATAGTAGGAGTGTTCTCCCCGATATTCTAAGCTTCGAGCAAGATATTAGACCAGCTAAACCTATTAAGAGGGGGTATGAGAGTTGAGCTAGTAGGATAGTGTGTTTTATTTCAGAGGAGGATTCACCTAGAATCATCATTCTTATCAGCGATACACCCTTATACGGGTCGCCTCCCACAATGCTCGCATAAGCGAATCCAAGCGCCAAGAGAACTATCGCCGACAATGCTTGGGGGGCCACGAACTTTACGTCGCACTTCTTTAATGCCAGATAGGCGAATTCCAATAACGTGATTACCATAATCACTGCGAAGTCTAGCACATGTGTTAACCCTGTTACCACTACTAGGAGCGACGATAAGACTGAGAACAGCAGTTTCCCGTATTTTACAGCCAAATATGTTAGTAGGAGTGAGAAGAGTAGGGGTGTTATCCCCATGGCGTTCTTAATTAAGTCGTAGCTCATTCTAGCTAGATGAGGGGAATAGGCGTATAGTCCAGATGCAATAACTCCCCCAATCGGGTCCGTAATCTCCTCTACGATCAAGTATACAGCGTATCCTCCTATGAGGACTATGATAATGGATCCAATTTTTATCCCAGCCACAACGTCTCCAAGTAGGAGAGCAAATCCTACTAGAACATAGAATGCTAGAGGGGGATCAGAGTATTTGAGGTGTCCCGTTGACAATATGTTCGAGACTTGAACATAATAGTACGGGCCGTCGAAGCCTAAGAGTAGAGGTGTACTGAAATACTTTAACTCGTATAACACGAATCCCGATAAGAGGATTATTGTTGTTACTAGTAACCCTAGAAGCCTGCTATCCTTAAGCTTTACACTGAAATGCATTCTTGCCCCCTCTAGAAGACCCGGATAATCTTATATTTATACGAAATGGTTGAAATATATGTATCCTCCTACGGTCTAGTCTATGTGCATCCACATATTCCTCAAGAACTCTGGGTTATCATTGTTGACCGTGTAAACTAGACGATTTTGGAACCATCGAGCTTATGGAGTACTTTGAAGAGAATTATGTTGATTAAAAATTTATGGAGATAAATACGCGTAAGTTTCCATTAATGATGCTCTGAGGTGGAAAACAGCGCCTCTTTTAATTCTGAAGACCCTAAATATTCCATCAACTTTGCAATCCAATATTTGGCCCATGGAGGTTACTTCAACGAAACTTCTCCATCTTAAAATATCGTGACTGCAAACATTAATTCGTTAAAATCGAATTTAAAATGGCTTGTAGCAGTAGATGTCAAGCATTTTCGGAGATTTTCATTAAATCAACGCTTTCCTCGAATGCCTACATCCTCGGATCTCCCTCTCACGATGTCAAGTAGCTTCTTATATGGTAACACTGGCCTCCCCCGCCTAACAGTATAATATATGATTGGTGCCTTAACTTTTCTAAGATACGGTTTGAGCTTTTCGTCTGCTAAAACTATTATGTTCTTCCCCAGCTTGGCTACTTCGCTAAGCTTGTACGCCTTTTTCTCAGCATACTCTTTCCTCCAGTATCCGGCGACTTCGATGTAGAATTCTCTGCCACGGTGAACTATTTTGAAGTCAGGTATGTAGATTAGGTCTCCCAGAGCTATGGGCTCCGGCTCTCTGATAGCTTCTAACCCTAACGCTTTCAGCGTCCAGTAGATTCTCTCCTCGACTTCGCTGTCGAACGCTGGCTGAACTCCCAGTTTTCTCGGAGGACTTATAGAGGGCATTCGCCGGCTTGAGAGAACTCTTATTGTCAGCGTTCTTCTAGTGAAGTGTGTTCTAGAAGTTACTCTCCAGTTCCCTGCTTCAACTAGTATTGGAAGCATTCTTGTGAGCAGTAGTGTCAGTCTTAGACCATACCTTGTCGGCTTCCCGAATAGGCTTCTAGGTCCCTCAACTAATGTTTTCATCCAGTTTCCTCCAGCTCTAGCATCGTATACTAGGCCTAAGTGCTTACATGTTCTACCCAGAACCTTGGCTATTTTGGCCAGGATCCCTGGCTGCCCCTCAACTTCTATTTTGAGGGATGAAGAGTTGATGCATATCGTGTCAACTGTCTCGAAATTATATGCTTCAACAACATCTCTAACACTAGGCTTGAATATTCTCTTGAGAGGTTTCTCGTATTCCATGTCCTGCCATAACACTTCCTCCAAGTCTTCGACTCCCAGCAATTCCTCTAAGTACTTCAATGCCTTTCTTCTCTCACCGCTTGGAACGAATCCACCGTAGAGCTCGTTCACGAGTTTGAAAACTCTTAGTCTCAGAACTTTAGGGTTAACTGTTTGCCTTAAGCTCTCCATTTCAGGCCTATAATATCTCTCCATAACCTTCCTCAATCCCTTATAGAGTTTGTCACATCCTACAATCAATTTCAGCTCGTCCCAATCTATTTCGCCAAACTTTTTCCCAACATTTTCCTCGTAGAAGCCTATGACTGCTTCAACTAGTAGCCTATGCTTTGATTCATCTAAGTATTCTGGGAATGCTATGCCTCTCCTAAACTTTAGCCTCAGATTGCTCCTACCATAGGTCAACTCTAGTCCTCCTCGAATAGCTCCGGCTTCCTCCTACGCTTGGCTAGGGAGGGCTCTATAGTTCTCTTAGTGATTATCTCGTAGAGCAATGCTTTCTTCTCCTTCGGCCTAAGTATTCTGCCAAGTCTCTGAACGTATTCTCTATAGCTCCCGGTTCCGCTGACAACTATTGCCATCGAGGCATCTGGCACGTCTACTCCTTCATCTAACACCATTGCTGTAGCAATAATCCTTACATCGCCTTTCCTGAACAATTCAAGATACTTCTTCCTCTCGTCTCTGGGAGTATCGTGAAGTATCATGGGTACTAGTAGTTTTCTCGAGATCTCTCTGACTATGTCGGTGTACCTTGAGAAAACAATCACTTTCTCCCCCGGATGTTTTTCCAGCAGTTCTTCCACGATCATTATCTTCTTGTCGGCGCTCAAAGCAATCTTCCTAGCACTATTTTTTGCTCTAAGAGCCTCTCTTGCCTCGGGATCTCTGGAAGCCATTGCCAGAACTCTCCTAAACCTCTCCCTAGGATCCTTTACGCCCCTAAGCTTCCTATTACAGTATTCCAGATACTTCTCGATCAGCCTCCTATACTCCTCGTATTCTTCTCGAGAAAGCTCTACGTATATCTTCTTTTCAACGTGTTTAGCTAGATAGCCCTCCTCCTGTAGTTCCACGTGTGATAGCGTGTATACTATTCCACCTATTATCTTCTCGTAGTTTTTGTGTAGACCGTCGCTTCTGAAAGGTGTCGCGGTTAAGCCAAGCCTGTACGGTGCTGTTGATTCCTCTAGAGCTCTCATGTAGCTGGGGCTCACGGCGTGGTGGCATTCGTCGGCTATTATTAGGCCGAAGTATGTTGAGTACTTCCATAGATTTATGCTGGCTGAATCGTACGTCATGATGGTTATCTCCCTAATCTCCCTCCTCCCACCACCGTAAACACCGATCGTATTGGGCGGGGGGTTAAGTGTTGAAACTATTTTGTCCCTCCACTGGTTTAAGAGTTCTATTGTTGGGACGAGTATCAGTGTTTTCACTTTCAAGTATTCTATACACTTCAATCCCACGAGGGTTTTCCCGGCTCCAGTCGGTAAAACAATTATCCCTCTGAATCCTGCTTCAACCCACTTCTCGAACGCCTCTCTCTGGTATTTCCTCAGCTCCAATTTGAGAATTGGATTATAGGTTAGAGCATAGTTTACCGTGAACTCTAGTTTAATCCTCGAACCAGCCTTCCCCGCGCACCCAATTATTTCATGTAGCATCATGGGTTTTGCTCTAAGAGTCCCACTCCTACTATCCCAGACAGCAATCCCCCTCTCCTCTAGGACTCTCCTTAACCTCCTGTTCGCAGAATACACTACTAGATCGGATCCTTCCGAGACCAGTAGTGTATCAACATTCTCTCCTTCAAGCTCCCCGATTTTCTCCTTGACGTTTTCAGGCAAGTATACTCCTAGCTTGCCCAGGATTTCAATAGTCCTATCTAACCCTATTGATGCCGCCTTAGCTGGGTTAAGTCTGTAAACGTTTAAGCCTGCATCCTTATCGTATCCAATATAGTCCGCTACGAGCCCTAGTTTCTTGTAGTCTAGTGCACTCAACCATTTAACTCTGAAAGTTAGCATTGCCACCACATTCAATAATATCCTATATATTGAGCTTTATTTAACCTCCTTTGCCTAGTTTCTCCACTAGACACTTGAGTAAAGAAGAATACCCCATTCTTAACTTAGCCGTTATCGAGACAGTTAATACCTGATGGGAATTCACGCATGTGTCAAAACGTTTAAGCGAGAATAATTATCGAGAGAGTCGAGAAGAGTGTGGAGTCCATAACTATGTCTTACTCGAGAATCCAGCTTCTTGAAACCTACTAGAGGCGACTAAAATTGTTGTTGCTCAAATATACAAGAACACAGTGTCCAGCTACAAAAATATTGTAAGCAGTATTTTAATGGAGGATGAACTTCCATACTAAATGTTTACATAGTTTCCTATGTTCTACGGGATTCCTCCTTCCTCCTTAAGAACACTATCTCGCAGTGCGGGTCTCCCCTCGCTATGCATGCTGTCTCTATTGCAACTATGGGTGAGATGCCGAATAATTCCTCCACTACTCCAACCATCAGTCCCCTCGTAAAGAACGATGAAGGTTTCCCGCTGCCCTTGCTTAACTCGCATTCAAACGATTTCTCCACTCTAACAATTAATCGAAATGGACTAATGTTCTCGTACGTCGCTTCCGCTACGCCGAAGCCTGTGATCTGGAATAATGGCATGAATATTTTCCTAAATATTTCTCTAGGACCGTGGACTCCAAGTTTCTTCCCAATGATCTTCAATCCAACTCCGAAGCTCTTACCCAATTCTAATCCTAGATTGTACAGGATTGCCATTGCAGCCCCCTCCCCTATACGATCCTTTAAGCCCTTTATGAGTCCCTTGAAGTCTGTATCAGTAAACATTATCACTCTGTGTGCTCCAGGTATTTGCGGAACACCCTTCAAGTCTGCTATCATGCCGGCAGCAATGGGTTTAATGGGTTCGACGTGTGCATCCTTAAAAGCTCTCGACACCTCCCCCACAATCCTCCCGGGATCCCCTTTTGAATCCGTTAAATCCAGGAATACGACGGTCCTGCACCTTCCACCCCTAATTGAAGATAATACGTGTAAGACTTCTACATTCATTTCCCCAAGTATAGGCATCAGGTTTCCTAAAACCTTCACTAATGGCTCCTCTGACTCGATGGATATACCGTAGAGTACTCTGCTGGGAGCATAGATGAAGGAGGGCTGCAATACCTTCTCCTCAAATCCAGTTACTCGATTAACATTGTTGGAAAAACTTTGATTTAAGCATTTAGCTGAGTTTCGGAGACATAACACTCCACGAATTCTCCAATAACATGGAGGCATGTTCGCGGACTCCATGAAGACGACATAGTTTCCTCTCAACATATAGTTCAACCTTGCCTCAAGATCTAACAACAACCAGGCTCTATCCACGCTACAGATGCCCTGCTTAGCTAGGAGTTTGGAACTCCATGGGCTCACTTAGCTGAAGTTTTCGAGACGAACGTGATAAATTATAATATCTAGTGGTTTCGGTAGTGAACTAGGCAGTGCATTGAATTGGAGGAGTCCTCGATGGTTGAAGTTAGGCTTAGAGGCAAACCTGCTTCACCCGGTGTAGGCGTTGCACCATCAATTCTAATAGTGCACA
This sequence comes from Thermoproteota archaeon, assembly GCA_029258925.1. GTDB lineage: Archaea > Thermoproteota > Thermoprotei_A > EX4484-217-1 > JAPDJV01 > JAPDJV01. Next base: position 80,234 of record JAPDJV010000003.1, read on the forward strand.
GGTTGCCGGGGGAGGCTGTGGTAGAAGATCCTCTCAAAGCTTTCAGAGAGGCTGTTGCAGAGGAGGGGAAGTGGATTGGGGGTGTTGTCGAGAGGCTTTGGGCCGAGGGGAGGGAGGATGAGGCACTGATATTGGAGGCCCAACTACTAATACTTGATGACCCTAATTTCACGGGCTTAGTTGAGAAACTTATTGGGGAAGGGTTGAGCCTGGCTGATGCTGTTAAGAAAACCGTCAACGAGGTTGCGGAACTCTTCGGGAAAACAGCTTACATGAAAGCTAGGAGAAGCGATTTAATGGATCTAGCGAACAGGATAATAGCTAGGGTGCACGGTGCAACTGTTCCAGACTTGAAGAATATTAGTAGAATGGTTGTAGTAGTGGCAGACGAACTCTACCCAAGTGAAACGGCTGAGATGAGGAAGGAGCTTGTCGCTGGAATAGCTACTGAGAGAGGTGGTGTAACCGCTCACGCAGCAATTATTGCCAGAAACTACGGTATACCAGCGGTAGTGGGTGTGGAAAGCCTTCTCGAACACGTTAAGGGTGGTGAACTAGTCGTAGTCGACGGGGTTGATGGCACTATAATAGTTAACCCTAAGCCTGAGACTGTTGAGAAAGCTTTGAGTAAGGGGAGGAGGATTAGGGAATTATACGAGAAGTTCTCTAAGGTGGAAGCATATGCTGCTGACGGTATTAGAGTCCATGTTGAAGCAAACATTGGCTCACCCGACGAGCTCGAGCTAGCAGTATTCTTTAAATCCGATGGCGTAGGCCTTCTTAGAACGGAGTTCCTCTTCATTGGGAGAGACAGTCCTCCAAGCGAGGAGGAACAATATAGTATTTACAGGGAGCTTGCTTCCAGGATTTCACCCAAACCCCTGATCATAAGACTCTTAGATGTTGGCGGAGACAAGCCCCTACCATACGTCAAGTTTCGCAGAGAAGAGAACCCCTTCCTAGGGTTAAGGGGTATTAGATTATTGTTTAAGGAGAGATCTCTGCTTGAAACACAGGTTAGAGCAGTGCTCAGAGCAGCTGTTCACGGGAATATTTGGATTATGGCTCCAATGATTTCAACGATAAGTGAAATAGTGGAGTTCAGGAAAGTTGTTGAAGAAGAGGCTTCCAGACTTGAAAGCAGAGGCATCCCTGTAGGTAGACCTAGAATAGGTGTAATGGTTGAAGTACCTTCAATAGCTCTGCAAGCAGATGCTGCAGCAGAACACGTGGACTTCTTCAGCATCGGCACAAACGATCTGACACAGTACACTCTTGCAGCAGACAGAGTTAACGCAGATGTTGCACACATATACGACCATGCACATCCAAGTGTTCTAAGACTAGTGAAAATGGTTGTGGATGCTGCTGAAGCAAAGAACAGGATTGTCGGAGTGTGCGGTGAGGCTGGAAGCGACCCCGATGTTGCACCAATACTATTGGGGTTAGGAGTTAGAAGGCTCAGTGTTGCACCGAACCAGATACCGTTTGTCAGATACTTCGTTTCAAGGATGAAGATGTCCGAGGCATCGAGCATCGCCAACAAGGCGTTAAGCGCGGTGAGCCCTGTTGAAGTCAGGAACTACGGTAGGAGAATTATTGGTGAAAACGCTGTATTCGAGAGCAATGGGTTAATATTTTAAACATTTATTTTGGTGCTTAAGTCTTCAAGGGTTTCTCTAAGACTTTAAAAGTGGGCAGTGTTCCCCGAGAACTGCAATTAACCACTATAATTTCCTAGAATTCGCAGCACTGTAGCTCATATTAGCATATGGCTAAGTGGACTAGTAGTGCTCGAGAAAACTTTCGGCCTTATTCTTTAAGCCGCAGATAATGGTTTGATAGTTGCCGAGAATTCTGAATAGGAACAAAGGGCTCGGACTTGTTATCCCATAATGCTGTACTTTTTAAGCTCTGGCCGCGGGTTCTTGGAGTCAGCTTAGTACTCCCTCCACGAAATAGACATTAGTATTGAACTGTTTGCACATACTTTAATGTATAGTAAGTTCCTTTCTTGACTGTAGTACCAGCAGTTTTCCCTTGAGGAAATGTATTCATCGATGTTCCGAGCAGGGTTATCGTAGAGTCTTCCACTTATTGAAACCTGTTCTGGCTCACCGTAGTCCCCTGGGTCCACAACTACTTCCACTAAACCTTTATTCAGGGAGTTAATGGTTATGTTCAAAACTTTCCCGGAGAGCTTTGTGAACGATATGTATTGTTCTAGGTTGAAAGTATATGTTTTCAAGTATACCCATACGGGGCCTATTCTCTTGAAGTGTGTTCTATTTAGTATTGCTGCCGCTATGAACATTGGTGTTCCACGAGTATATTCTAGAAACAACGTCTTCGATATTGATGATACTAGTTCGCGATCGCTCAAATTGTAGTGTGGTTCAGCATAGTATATTCTGCCCACGTAGCCGTATGGTGCAACTTCCTCGTTTCTGAAGAAGTACTTCATGTTCCCAAATACCCCGAGCAACCAGTTCAAGTACTCCTCGTTTCCGAGGAAAACGTATAGTATGCTGTAGGGGTTTACGTGGGCTGTGAAGGGTGTCATACCATAGCTTGAAGTATATTTCTCGTTGTTTGTTGTAAGAGTGTCTGTTATGTAGACGATTTTATTGTTTATTACCGCCCTCAAATATTTGTGCACTGTGTCGTACTGTTTAATGATCTTCTTCAAGTGTTCCACGTTTCCAACTATCAGCGTTGAAGTTAAGTGGCCTAGCAACCCCTCGATTATGTGCGTCCACCAAAGCCAATCATTCCTCTTCCTCCCATTAACATCAATATTATAGTATCTCCCCATAGTATTGTTCCAAGCATGCTCTTGGTATGTTTCAACTAGACTTGCCATAATTTCCCGCAGCGTACTATTATTGTTCGCTAAGTAAGTTATGGATACTCCTGAGAGGAATAATCCTGTGTGCCCGTAGAGAGACCTATTACTCCAAGGATTAACGTTTTTCCTACCACTAGAGTTTACACCGTCTGCCAGTAATCCTGTTTCAGGGTCTCTAGCGTAATTATAGTAGTTTACGAGCATTTCCTCAGCCCACTCGACATAAGTCTTGTTGCCTGAAACCATGTATAGTTCCGAAAGCGCTCTTGCAAGAGGACCTATAGTCCAAGTAGCACACCAGTCCCCGCCTCGAGGAATACTCCCATCGGGATAGACGCTGTAGTATGTTAGCCAAGTGCTCTTATTCAAGCAATAATTGTAAACTGCATCCGCGAACCGTTGAGCCCACTTCAAGTACGTGCTGTTACCTGTTAGAGTGTGGATAAGAGTGTATACTCCTATCATTTGAACTTGGTCAACAAACAAAGTGTTCACAAAGCTCTCCTTCACAGTATCCGATGTAACATTGTATGCTTCAGCAATGAAAGTAGTCTTATTAACAGCTCTATTATAGAAGGATGCTAACGCCTCTTCAGCCCACTTCAAATAAGTCTCGTTCCCGGTTAAGCAGTATACTAGTGCGTAAAGGTTTGAAACCCTACACACTATAGATGGCTGCACGATACTGCTTAAGAGACTTCCATCAGAAACATTGTATTCCACGGGAATACTAGTATTCTCCCTCCCATAAACGTCTGAGCCGTGCAAACGGTACTGTATAGCCATCCACTCCAACTCCCCAACAACGTCCCCGAGGATGAAAACCTTCTCTAAGTAAACATGCTCACCTACGTGAACAAATCTTCCTGAGGATAGGAGAGAAGGTAAGAGAACTATTGCTATGAACAGTATTCCAAGAACGTTCCTCCAAGCAACGCTAGTATTTGACTTAGCCAAACGATTTTACCTCCAATGAGCAGTGCCCGAATCGAGTATCGACAAGCGCTGTCTTCCTGAAAAACGCTTGGGAGGCAAGATCCTTCCCCTTAGCTAGGGAGTATAGAGAGGTTAGGTAATTAAAAATTTACTAGCGGACATGTTGCTGAATGTATTTAAGCAAAACTTCGGCAACCAGCCGCCCCATTATTAGGAACATATTTCGGGTGTTCTTTTATATTTGTTGTTTTATAATGGTTTAATGTGGCTACTGGTCTAGGTGGTTTGTAGTGGGGGAGGAAGAGGAGAGGATCACTGTTGCACCCATGCTGCTCTTCAGACTTAGAGAGATGCTCATAGACTACTTTGAGGCGTTAGCCAGTGGAATAGTTTCCACAGATTTCTATAGGAGAGAGATTGCTGGGATTAGTGTTGGCAGGATAAATGCTTCCAGTTGGAGCCCCAGTAGGGTTGTCGTTGTGGACGGCGGCAGCAACGTCGTTTCAATGAATGCTGGCTTCCTAGGCGTGTGCAGTGCTGTTGCAGTTGTTTTCGAGGGTAACAGGGTTTCAGGTAGGATTATCGGTGAACCCGAACTAGTTCCCGACTCCCCTAGAGACCTAGTAGTATTCGAAGTTCTAGACCAAGTGATGTGCGTGTTGGACAAGCTTAGGGAAGCAAAGGTTTTCGAGACAGCTCTAAGAGCGCTAGAAGAATTCGACCCGGAGCTGCTGGTAATCGACGGCCCATTGATGCCATATGGTGCACTAGCTAAAATGCCTACTGGAACACTATACGAGAAGCATGCTTTCACCAGGTATAAGAGGAGTGTGTTGAGGTTGCTTGGGGAAGCCGAGGCTAGAGGTGTCAGCGTTATCGGATTTGTTAAGAGGCCTAGATCAGCCTTCCTGCACCACGAGGGGGTCATCGACGAGAAAATATATGACCACATGTTTTTGACGGGGGTTCTAAGCGTGGGAGAATACTGTCCCTGCCCCCCTAGGAGGATACCTGTCTCGGAGGAGCTGATACATGACAGGGAGGTGCTGGAGCTTGCTGGAAGAACAGGTTTATCGTATACTTTCGCTAGGTTCACCGAGGCAACTGCACCATACAGAATAGACTTCGGCCCCTTGGAGGCAGGATACGAGGATATACTATCATACTTGTACTCCAATAGGACTAGGGAGGGTATACCGTACCATGTCATGAAGGCCGACGAGGAGACGAAGATTTCGAGGAAGCTCATGAGAGAACTATACGAGGACGCGCTTCACGCCTACATTAAGAGAGTACTGGGGGGTGCTGGGGGAAGGGTTTCGAGTATCGTTCCAGCACTATTAAGGTATGGGGAGTGGTAGGTTATGGCAGAATTCAACCTCGTAGTGGAAGAAGTATTGGGATACGTTTTCTCCGAGGACGGAGTCTACGAGCCACATGAGATAACGTTCACCGTGGAGGAGGGTAGGAGAGTTGAGATAGGGGACATAGTTTGCATAGAACACCCCTCCAAGCCCGGTACGCCAGTATTCTACCAGGTAACGGAGGTCCCCTTGAGGAGGAAGGCTAGAGACTACGAGGAAGACTTGGCAAGACTGGGCAGACCGATAATAGATTCTTCGAGAAACTATCCTAGAGCCAGAGCTAGGCAGATAGGCTACTACGAGGAGATCATGGAGTTCTCCGAGATCGGGGAGAAGGAGCCGTTAATGCTGATAGAACACATAATACCATTAACACCAGTATACAGGCCTAAGAGCACCATACTCGAAACACTGCTGCATCCTTCCGCGCCAAGTATAGAGCTCGGAGAAATATATCCGTCTTGGAAGCTAACCCTCAAACTAGAACTGCCAAAACTTTTGAGACAGGGACTCCTAGTTGTGGGAGGTGTTGGAACAGGTAAAACAACCACAATGCTCTCAATCCTGGTGAGTCTCGTCAGGGAAGTATTGTCTAGAGGTGGGAAACCACACATACTGATAGTTGACAAGGATGGAGAGTACGGTGTGAAAGAACTTCTTGATGCAGTAGGTTTCGGAGAATACTATCATGTTGACGTGGATGAGGTGCGTGTTGAAAGCATTAGGGATAAGGAGAGGTATGCTAGGGAAGTGTTGAGGAGGCTGGGATACTATGATAGGAGGAGTAAGGCAGCTAAAGCACTATACAATACCATAATGGAGCTGGAAGAGGAGGACCTGTTTCCGACACCGGACTTCATAGCCTCCAAGATAATACCTAGGATAAGAGAGCACGATGTTAGGGGAGAACTGTTAGCTAGAGCGAGCAAGTGGAAGGCTATGGAGTGGGGTAGAGTTGAGGAGGAGAAGGTTTCCATCGGTGAACTCGTGGAGAAATTGAAGTCTAAGACAATAGTCCACGTAGACCTATCTAAGTGTAGGAACATCGATAGAGCATTCAGAACTCTGAGAGAACTCTTGGCCAGAATATATGGTGAAGTGCTGAGGGACGAGTGTTTCGGGTGCATAATAGTGGTTGACGAAGCGCACCTGTACTGTCCTGAGAGGGGAGGGATAGAGATATCTGAGGGGGTCAGAGAGCTTAAGAAGACAATAGAGCTCATAGCCACGACGGGGCCGAGAAACGGCGTAACACTGTTCATGGCTACTCAGAGACCAAGCCTAATATCTAAAACAATAACAACCCAGCTTGGACAAAACATTATAGCACATAAAGTGGAGGACGTCGACCTAGATAGGATAAGGGAGATAATGGGCCCTGTTGCAACGAAAATAGCCGTACTCCCAAGAGGATGGGCTCTAGTGAAGAGCTTGGCAACCAAGATAAGGCAGCCCCTAATAGTCAGAGTGAGAGCAGTAGCGAAGCCAGCCAGCACAGGTAAAACAGCATATGAGAGATTCCACTCAAACATTAAATCAGAGAACACGAACATTACCTAAATAAAGACTCAAATCCAGACTTCACAATATAACAGTTTCATTGAAGAGGCAAACGCGATGAATATCAGCTCTCATTAACTTCATCTAGGAGAACCCGGTTATACAATGCTCAGCAACCTTCATGCTAATAATACTCTTATCATCCACAGGTTTTAAGCGAATTCGAGAACCTTAGTTACGGGAAATACTGAATATGGGATTGAACTGGTTTAGCTATGTGGAAGGAGGACAGTAGCCATTTTCTGATTTTGGACGCGCATCTTTCCGGTAGGGCTTTTCCCAATTTTTAGATTTTTCTCCGCTTCTATCTCTCTTATTCTTCTTCAAAGAATCTTCTGAACTCAAATTGATGCTTACCGTTGTTGAATGTTTTCCCAGCCTATTATGTCGTTTGCGCATATTGTTCCTGAGATGACTACTGCTTCTATGCCTGCTCCGGGGAATGTTGAGGCTCCGGCTAGGTATAGTCCTTTGACTGGTGTTTTGAAGTATGGTCTGGGCGGGGAGTCTATTGACTGGTCGAAGGCGTATATTGCCCCCATATGGTTTAGGGTGTATCTTTCGAAGGTTTTCGGGGTGGCTGCATCCATTAAGACTACGTGTCCTCTTATTTCGGGCAGTATTCTGCATGCTTTCTCTACGAGTCTCTCAGCGAACTCCTTCTTCCTCCTCCTATATTCCTCGGTTCCTCTCTCACCGAACCAGTTGTAGGCTTCGGGTGGGAGGAGGGTTATTATGGATAGGCTTGACATTCCTCTTGGTGCGAGCTCTCGGTCTAGGTTGGAGTTTATCACTATTCCTATGCCTTGGTCTAAGTCCTTTATGAGAGGCTTGTACATGCTTAGATCAGCATCTACTCCAAGGTATAGTGTGAAGGCTGTGACCGAGGGCTTCAACTCCTCTACTTGCCTCACGAACTCCTCGGTGAAAAACTTCCCTTCAACTAGATTGAAGAGCCTCTTAACATTTCCATTGTAAACAACTATTGGGGCCTCGAATACCCTGGCCTCGCTCTCCAAGCCTGCGAACTCTCCTCTCTCGAAAACCACTCGTCTAGCCTCCACACCTCTAACACACCCTTTCTCAACAAGTATTCGAGTGGCTTGGTGCATGGTTAGCATGTCACCCCCGCTCCCCCTTATCACATCGCCTAGTAGGTTTGCGAGGGTCTGGCTTCCACCTTTAGGATAGTATCCGCCGTCAATGTAATACCCGAACATTATTGCCATTGAAGCAGCTGACGCTTTCTCCGGGGGTACGCCTATGTAGCCTGTGAGAGCCGAGAGAGTCTTCTTCAAGGACTCTTCCTCGAAGTACTCGTCCAAGACTTTCCCGAAGCTCTTGTTCATCCACTCGTAGGCATCTGGGTATTCTCTCGGGTATTCCAGGAGTTTCCTGGGTCCTAGAACCTCGTATATTAGCTTCGGGTGTAGCGGTGTTCCATAGTATTTCGCAACGTCGTATATTTCCAAGTATACTCTCCTAACCTTCTCGAAGAACTCTTCTATCCCACTTGCCTCGCCAGGACATATTTCAAGCAGTTTCTGCTTGAATTCCTCAAACCCCTCTATGGAGATCCTCCTACCCCCAACAATATACTCCTCACATGTTTTAACGAAGAGGTTCCTCCAGTCGACTCCCAGTCTCTCGAAAAGATTTCTCACAGGGCCCCTCGGCCCGAAGCCACTTATAGACTCTACTCCAGCATCGAAGACAAAGCCCCCTCTCCTAAAAGACTGGCAGTATCCTCCTAGAACATAGTGTCTCTCCAAGACAAGCACCTTGAATCCTTCTCTAGCCAGCAGGGAGCCAGCTGTCAACCCTCCAATACCAGAGCCAACGATTATCACATCGTACTCTCCCTCACCCCTAGGCCTCCCCCTACCCACACTCACCCTCCAGTCTCCGTACCCTGGTAATGACTCCCTCAGCTTGCGCAGGGGATAATATGAGGGGAACGCCATGGAGAGAGCAATCCCCACACCTATGAGAACCAGGGGTGTAACTACCCCGATCAACATGTTGCTGCTCAGGGAGAGAAAAGCGTTGACTCCATATATTAGAGCCCATACCCCGGTTATCAAAACGTTCACTTTGATGAACAGGGGGTCTCTCCAATAAGTCTCAGGATAGTCCCGCTTTGAAACCTGGTACGTGAAGGGGTTTCCTAAAACAAGAGACATTATGGCCATGAGGGATAGAGCAGCGTAGCCCAGGAATCCACACTGCTCCACGAAAACCCTCACACCCGTCGACACCGTTACCATGAGAGCTAGAGCCATGTAGGCCAGGGTGAAAGAGTCCATGAAGCTCACGCTGCCTCCGAGAAACCCTACAAGGAATATTATTGAGGCTGCTATGAGCCCCACTATTACACCTGTTAAACCCAGGCTTGGAGTGAGAGACCAGTAGAAAATCCAGGGTAGAAAAGACACTATTATCCAAAGCATGCCACGCATCTACTTCCCCACAACCCAAAACATATTCAAAACTATTTAAATTTCCAGAAAAACTTGTCCCCGATCCTCCTCGGTAAGGGTCTCTGAAAACGGTTTCGCAACTTCCCTAAAGCCTCCCCACCATAATGTCGAAAATTCTTGAAATCAACCGGCCATAAACCCTCTCCAGACATCCAATGACTCCCAGTGCCCACAGCCTATAAACGGGCATAAGCTCTCTAAGTGGGAGTAAGAATTTCGGAAAATTGTGGAGTTCTCGTTAAGTGCGTGTGGCTGCTTGTAAAAGAGCATGTTTCTGAAAATGCTTCAACATGTCTTCAGCAGCAATCTTTGAACATGTACGATTCAATTCGCTATAGTCTTTTAGGTGCGCTTCTCTCGTGGAGTTTTACGGCTGCTAACGCGAATATTATCGTGTATGTTATGAGAGCTATTATTGCCCAGTGAGTTGGTATCGTTGTCTCTACGTGGACGCTCTGCCTGAAAAGTTCCGTGGTGTAGGTTAGTGGGGATAGTAGTGCTATTGCTCTCATTGAGACAGGCATTTTTCCTATTGGCATGAATATTCCGCTCACGAATATTAGGGGGAACTTCAGTAGTGATGAAAGCATCATTATGTTTGCCGGGGTGTCTGCTGGCGGGGAGGATAGTAGTAGGCCTAGGAACGAGAAGCATATTGCGGATGCAACTATGTTGAACGCGAACAGCGCGGCGTCTGCCAAGTAGACTCCTGCAATAGTGCTGAACACTGCTATCGCCACAGTTATTGCAACCCCGAATATTGTTGAAGCCAACGCGTCTCCCATCAATATCATGGCCATGTTCACGGGGGCAGAGATGAGTCTTTCAAATGTGCGGGACCGCGTCTCCCACGGGGCAATGACTGGTCCAACAGCTGTCGAAGTGAAGAATATTGTCATGGCCATTATGCTGGCCACTGCTTCCACAGGCTCAATACTTCTGCCCCAAGCGTAGGCTAGGTAGAGGAATAGTGGTAGTAGGAGGCCGAATATCACCACGGGCCCCTTCAAATAATATATTTTTATGTCCTTCTTAGCTATGGCCCATATCCTAGTGAACCATTCAACCATGAATACTCAACCCCCGCCAACTATTTCCAAGAATATTTCCTCTAGGCTCGGCTGGACCACGTTGAGAGATACGATCTTCAATCCACAGGTTCTAGCGTAGTCAACTATGTTGCAGATGGCCTCGCTCACATCCTCTGCGCGAGCCCTGCACTTCCCTCCGAAAACATCCACCCTACACCCCAAGGCCTCGGAAAGCTTGGCCTCGTCAAAGTCCCCCTCAAACTCCACTTCCACTACACGTAAGCGGGTGAAGGCATCCTTCAACTCTCTTGGAGTGCTGACCGCAGCCAACCTTCCACGATTTATGATGGCTATTCTATGGCACAGCTCCTCTGCTTCCCACATGTTGTGCGTAGTCAAGAATATCGTTACACCCTCATCCCTATTCAGCTCCCTGAGCATGCTCCTTATCTGCCTAGCGCTCTGAACGTCTAGCCCGCTTGTGGGCTCGTCTAGGAATAGGAGGGGTGGCTCGTGTACTAGAGCCATGCATATTAGCAGTCGTTGACGCAAACCCTTCGAGAGCTTCCTGGCCTTCACGTTCCTGCGCTCGAGAAGCCCCATTAAGTCGAGTAGGCTCCTAGCCCTGCTCTCCCTCACACCTCTCGGCACACCGTATAGTTCAGCCATGAACATCACGTTCTCCCAAACCGTCAAGTCGAGGTAGACGTTGGCGGCTTCCGGGACAACACCTATACGCTTCCTAACCTCCAAAGGCTTCTCTGCAACGTTGAAGCCCAGAACGAACGCTCTGCCAGAGTCTGGGGGAAGTATTCCTATGAGCATCCTGACAGTGGTTGTCTTACCGGCCCCGTTTGGACCTAGGAAGCCGAATATTTCACCCTCGCGAACACTGAAGCTAACATTGTTAACGGCAACCAACCCGTTGAACCTCTTAGTTAATCCCTCAGCCACCACTACTTCAGCCACTCTCAAGCACCTCCCAACCCCTCCTCCAAGAAGCTGACTATGGACTCTATTATGGGAACAACCCTCCTAAGCCTCTCCAATGCTCCACGCAAATACTCCACTCCGTCCCCCGTAATCCTGTAAACCCTCCTAGCGGGACCACCCCCCTCAACATCCCAAGTTGAAACTATCAAACCCTTACCCTCCATCCTCCTAAGCAAAGTATATATCAGCGGCCTAGGCGCGTTAACGCCGAAACGCTCCCTAAGCTCTCTATGTATCTCGCTCCCATAGGCAGGCTTCCAGAGAATAATGGACAGTATTGCTAGATTAAGCAATCCCCGTAGCCCAATATCTCCATGGTAAATGCAGCCCTCGCCCTGGCAATCCACTCCAATACACATGTAACACACCTACCTAGAAACCTAAGATACCTAAATAAAAATGTTTCTATACCGTGTCTGCGACCATCCGGCTAACAACGCGCCTACCCAGAACACCAGATTGAAACTAATGCTCCTAAAATAATCCTCAAATCCGGACCCAACGCTCGGACTGCAAATGTCCACTTGTAGACGAGGCGTTGCTGCCAAAATTCTCCTTCGCTGAGCAGTCTCAACTTTAAATATATACTCAAGTATTTTAGACCTGGTGCAGTGGGCTGTGGAGAAATATGTCCACGGCCAGCCGGTTCTAGTCGAAATGCTTGAGGGAGCAGTCTGTAAGCGTGTATGCGTGGTCGCCTTGTCTAGTAACAGTCTTTTGCTAGCGTGCCTAGGTAAGCTCGGCTCAGTACTCTGCGCCACCGCTGGCCCCCTACTCCAATACATACTAGACAGGATCCTCAAGAAGAGAGTTGAGGAGGAGAAGAGCGTTGTCAAGGTGTCTCTTAAAACAATACGTCTAGTTAGAGCAGAGAGCAGGCTTGGAGTTGAGGTTCTAACAGTCGAGGCCAGAAGCGGCACCTACAAGTTCATGGCCATAGGCCGCTACGCCAGATTCGGAATGAGCAAGCTCCTAAGAGAACTCAAAACTAGACTAAAACAGGTTAATCCGGATGCGAGGATTGAGGAAAAATAGCTACAGACCATGCCAACTGCTATATGTGAGCCTTCAACCACACGTTAAGCTTGAATCGAACATTTTTCATCGCCTAGTATTTCAGCCGCCGTGTTCTACGGCTCGACTTAAAGCTATCAGCATGTTTCTAGTTCACGAATAACTCGATAACTATTTAAGTAAGGGTGGAGCTAGTGATTTGAGACCATTATAGTGTTAGCTCTGTTTTAAGCTGTACCTGCCTATCACTGCCTCAACAAGTCTTTCCACGTGTTGTAGCGCCCTTCTAACATCCTCCTCGCCCGCCACCCCCTCATAGAAGTTCTTGTGCATGGAGTCCGCTATCAGCCACGCATCTATAACCCAGTCTCCGAGCTCTTCTGCTAGCATTGACTTGTACTTCCAGAGCTGGGAGTGTTTTATAAGCGTCTTCCTCTCTCTCCTAAAAGCATATGCTTTAACTATTAGAGTAGCTGAGCCCCAAATCTTCTCACTAGCCTGCCTTAAATCACCCTTTTCAAGCTCTTCTCCAGCCTGCTCCAGAAGTTCCTCAGCTGCCTCAGCGTACCTCTTAGCCTTATCCACAGGATCAAGATCTCCGGTGACCATGTCTAAGAGAACCTCCTCTATACTCGAACCACTTTCCTCAGCGCGGCGCTTGCTCTTCAATAATAGTCCTAGGCATGATTATTGCAGACACTTTAGACACCTACCTAAACTATACTCCAATCAGCTTATCAAGATTACTTTAACACAATACGGCTTCACCTAGCATACTTCCACTACCCGTGTTATTTGCTGCAACGTATTGTATCTCCATAGGCATGGGTTCAAGGAAAACACTCCTACAAGATTTTCTCTAATCGCTTCCACATAGTATTGTAGCTATGTCCTTACATCGGTTCTCAATCTAATAGTTACTCAGTATTATAGAACATTTGTTATTTTAAATGAGGCTAGTATTTTGGACATGCTCTATGAAAGCGAGGTATTTTTAAGGAAGAGTTACCTACTACTGTCATCCAGCTGAGTACCTCAATAAAACTTTAATAAATAATCGTTTTACCCCATAAATATGATAGCTATTTTAATTCCGTCTAGGAGAATGAAGAATTTTACTCTGCTCGGCTTCTTCCCCACTTACTCAATTTCTCCCTTATCTTCTTGGGTAGGGGGTTTTCAACTATTAAACCGTATTTCGGAGCCTTACTGGCTATGTGGGAGTCGTTTGAGACTATTATTGGTATGCGGTGCTCCAGAGCTGTTGCTATTAAGAATCCGTCGCCAAGCGGGATGTTCTCGGTCAACGATATGTTCACTCCCATAAGCGAAGTACCCACCACGCTTAGCCCACTAATAGTTAACTTAAGCTTTTCTAAGAGATTCCTCAATGGTCTCACGCGGTAAAACCAGTAGAGAACATTGTAGGTCTCAAGTATGGTTGTATAAGTAACGTAGAGCTCTACCTCCCTCAGCAACCCCTTCTCCAAAACCTTCCAAGCATAGGGGTGGGCAGGACTCTCATCATATAAAGCATAGGAGAGAATATCCGCGTCCAAGATCCTCAACTCTTAACACCACCATAGAAATCCTTAACTGTTGCAGCATCCACGAACACCCTCTCCCTATCTCCAACAAGCCTTATCCCCAATATTTTCTCCACGAGATCCCGCCTATCCTCCACAGCCCTTAAGACAATAGTATCCTTGTCTAAAAGCTCCACTCTGAAAACCCTCCTCCCCACTATTCTCCTAATGTTAGCTGGAATGGTGATCCTCCCCTTATCATCCATCTCCACAGTCTCTCCCACTCCCACCACCCACACCCATAATACCCACCCAACATAATAAGCCTTACCCTAAAGAATAACATTAAACACTTAGTAATCTGCAATGTTCAAGAAACATTCACCCAAGAACAACACTCAGCACCCCTCCATATTAATTGATACCACCCCCAGATCCCCTATCATATCAGCAATCAAAACCAACAGAACACCAAGCAATAATTCAAACTACCATAATTTAATAAATATAATATTAAAATATAATATTATTACATTATATTTTATATTATATATTAGGCGGAAGTATGGTATGTTGTGTGGCCCGGGATTTGAACCTCGAGGTTTCGGAGACGTGGGGTTTATGGATCTCTGTTCCGCTGGCTTATGGAGAGCTGGGACAATAATTTATGACACTTCGTGGACGCTGTGTATGCACGGTGAAACACTACTCTCTTCCACGTATCTTCTCAGCTATGGTCTTGACCAGCCTGCTCACTGATTCAATTGCTCTCTCCACTTGTCTAGCTGTGCACCATCCCTCGTAGAAGCATGTGTGCATAGAGCTTGCTGCGTACCAGGAGTCCCTAGCCCAGTCTCCCAGCTCCTCGGCCACTCTATCCACGTACTCCCATAGCTCTCCATGACTGGCAAGCCTCTTCCCCTCCCTCCAGTAGGCATGTGCCTTGACGGCTAGCGCTGCTGATCCCCAAGTTTTCTCAGCAGCTTGCCTAACATTACCCTTCTCCAACTCCTCTCTCCCCTGCTCGAGGAGCTCTAGTGCTGTCTCCACGTACTCCCTAGCCTTGCTCTCAGGGTCAAGACCTCTCGACACTAGTTCAAGCAAGTACTCCTCAACACTCACACCAAGCTTCTCAGCCTCCCTCCTAACACGCTCAGCAACAACTCTGGGAACACTGAGAACCTCCGGCACACCAGTATCCCCCAGCTACCATACGTAAACCACGTATATGAACCCACCTATCACAGAAATCAAATACTGGACAAGCATTCACAGCAATAAGTGGTGGAGTTGAGTGGAGCATTTTGGGATTGTTTTGAAAATCTGTGAAGAGTTTTAGTGGAGTGTGGGAGGATTTAGCTATGGGCATACTCTTCGAAGTTACTTGGAGGAGAATGACGGATTATGAGAAGCTATTGGAATTAATGGTTAGGGTTGATCATCTATGTGTAAGGGGCTTGGAGGAGGTCTTTAAAGAATGGTTTTGGGAACCTGTTGAGATCATTAGAAGCCTTCCATAACGTGTAAACTTCTAGCAGTAGTGTTCTGTCTTGGAGTTACATTGCTTGAAGCATTTGATGAGTTATCTGAGTATTGCCTCAACTAGTCTAAGTATTCTATCCCGCTCTCTCCTCGACAGAGAGTTCCAGTAGTTTACGCCAACAATGTTCTCAACTAGTCCGGAGAAAGATCTTAAATCGTACGAGAGTAAGGTTTTCACACCGAGCTCCCTCATCACGACCACTGTTACGGCATCAGTGTAGGTAAATCCTTTCCTAGAAAAGTTCTCCCTAAACAATTCGAGCGCCGCCTCCTCTAACTCCTCCCCTGGATAAATCACTTTAACCACGCCTCCATCAACAAATGCTTCGAGAAACGCTCTACACGTTTCCGGAGACACCCTGTATTTCAACAAGTTCAAAGTCTCATCTAGCACATGACTTGTAATATACGCCCTACCCCACTTCCCCTCAACAAGGTGCACAATGATTCCGAGAGAGTCATAATGGTGCATATCCCTCAGACTATAAAAAGCGAAGAACACTCCAGTATCAACGACCGTTGTCAAAGACCCCCACCATAAAGATACTCGTCCACTCTCTCACCACTAGTCTCCCCAACATCCACAGCATGCTTAAGAGAAGCCAGCACAGCGTTCAAGTCACCCCTATACTCCTCAAGCTCCCTCTCAGCAACATCAAGCAAATACCTCAAAGCACTAGCCAAACTCCTAAAACCCAGAAGCCTAGCAATCCTCTCAAGCCTCTCCTTATCTCTAATAGAAATTCTAACAGTAGTATACCTAGCCACTGCAACCCCCAAAACAATACCGAAAACAACCTAAATAAACATTACTACACATAGCCATATCTACACTTTTTCAACACGCTAACCGCAAACCCAAGAAACATGCAGGACGTAGTAACCTCGGAAACGGTGAGTAAAATGGGTGAGAGCATAGGCATGCTGTAAGCCTACCAGTTTGGACAGAACCTCCTATACCAGCAAGACCAACACTTCCTTGAAATGCTTGCTGGGGGAGGCTTCTCCGAAGCCAACACTTCGCCAACCCTCCTCAAAGCCCTCTCAGCCTCCTCCAATGCTTCCTCAGTCACATCGTAAACAATCCTCCTCTCACCCATTGCCAACACTGCTTTCCTCACACGGCCGTAAACTTCTTGGGCTATTAGAGCGTATGCTAGCAACTGCATTCTATACTTTAAAATGCTTTTGGCCTTAAACCTCTTATACTCTACCACGGTGTACCCCTTCTTCCGATCACCAATAACCTGGTCAACTCTGCAAGTTAAACCATGCTTCCTGCTTCTGAAACAGACTTCTCTCTCACCGGTCTCCTCTAATGCCGCCTCCTTTCCCTGCCTCATGCTTTCGGTCGGCGGCTCCGTTACTCCATAATTCACTATTATCCATGGTATTATTGGGCAGTAGTAGTATTGTTTTATTAGCCAGGGTGTTGGACCGTTATATGACAACTGTTTTCTCCTCTCCAACCTCGTTTAACGGGTTTCCTATGACCTTCATGTGGGTGTATCCGTATGCTGTTAACGGTATTATGTGGACTATGTCTGTTCCACTATCCACTATTCTCTTGGCTCCCCTCTCAACGTCTTTCAGTGTTTGGGAGCTTACTCTCCCTATGAACATGCTTCTCTGAACTCTCACCAAGCCCTTTGACTTCAAGTAGTTTGACAGCTTTGTTCTCTTATTGTTGTCGCTTACATCGTACACAACTATTATCCTAGGCATTTACCATTCCTCCACGAAGCCCTTGTATTCCCTAGTGTCTCCCCTAATGTAGGATGCTAGCTTGAAAGCATACTTCTTTAAGGCCCTGCTCAGAGTCATTGTTTCACCGCTGCACCTGGCCTTCCTGTCCAGTGCCCCGATTATTTCCTTAGCTATCTCGCCTCTGGAAGAGGCTATTAGTAGGCCGTTCTCCATTTTAGGCCTCCAACCCTTCCTAGCCATCTTTATCAGCGTGTGGTCTACTAGGCTACACCTGAACATTTCAACGTAGTCGAATGATAGTGTTGGCTTCCCGCTTCTATCTGTGTGGAGGTATCCTGCGTATGGGTCTAGTCCTGCCAGGACTAGTGCTTTCCAGGATTCGGAGTAGAGTATTCCGTAGCCGTAGTTCAGCATGGTGTTGAATGGGTCGAAACCGTCTTTATCTCTGTACTCGAAACCCATTTCTCCTGGGAGGAGGCTTGAAACAGCGCTCCAATACATTCTGGCCGCCCTCCCCTCTATGCTTAGAATAGTCTTCCTCGCCTCCTTTAATGGCCCCCTTACTTCTCTAAGATCCTTTAACTCAGCTAGGATTCTCCTAGCACACTTCCTGAGCTCAGTGTCTCCAGTGCTCCTAGCGAACCTCCTGAGTAGGCCTGCTTGATTCCTTATCTTCGCCTCCGCAATACTTTTAGCTATGTTCAATCCTTTACCGTTCAAGTATGCTTCATACTGCATTCTCCTAGTGTTGACAGTCCTGTTGATGTAGGGTGGGTAGATTCTCCCTATTGGCAGCCCCCTATGGTTCACGAATACAACGTCTACTCCGTGCTCCATCAAACACCTTATCGCCCTACTCGTTATGACTACTCCCCCTGTTAAAACCAGGATTTGCTGTAGGTCTACTAGGTTTGCTTCAACCCTCCTGCCTCCCCTACTGGTAATGGTCAGTATCCCCTTTCTTATCGAAATCTTCACCCCGTAGTCTGAGACCACCAGGCACTTCAACTAGCATACACCCCTGTAGGGGCAATTCTTATCGATTGAAGCACACTTAGGGGGCTCCTCCTCCGATAATAGGAAGTCTATTATCTCGTCTCTCTCATCAATAAACCATCTTCTAAGACTGTTCGAAATGTATACTGGCTTGAAGGATATGTTTGGCCTCTTATCTGGAACCCCGTTAACGTAGACTATTATCCCGTAGTTGAAGGGTACTTCGAGACTTGCCTCCAAGGCTAGACTGTAGCCTGCTAGAGAGAGCATGTGGAAGTCCATTGGCTTACCATGCTTCACCTCAACTATTATCCCACCCTCAGCCAAAGCATCAACTCTTAGAGAATTCGATAAGCTGAGCGGTGAACCGTCTACTCTGAGCTCAGTTGGCCAGGGAAGTATTCCTGCTCCGGGGAAGCCTCCACACAATGCCCTAGACTCCTCTGCTTCGGACACAATCGTTACGAGCAGAGTCTTATATAAGTCAACCATCCACTTCTCAACATGGCCGCCAGTAATCTCCCTAATCCTCCCCCAAGCACTCCTGGAAAGCTTCTCGTAAACCATCCACCCGGGGAAGCCATTGGTTAAAAGCCTGAAAGCACCCCACATTGCTTCATGGAATATTTCGTGCACAATCCTACCATTAACCATCTGCCTGCTCGGAGAACACTTGAACCCGCAAACCCTCCTAAGCCAAATATCCCTCCTAGTAGGACAATACTTAGATGAAACCTCTGAAACAGTCAGCCCAAGATACGCTCTAGGCTTGAGAGGAGGCCTATCCCAATTCCAACCCCTCAAATCCTCCTCCACCGGGTCCTGAGTCGAAGCATAATAAAGTCTCCTAATACTCCTAAGAATAACCCTACCACCCAACACCCAAACACACCCTAGGAGAAGTATTCTAAGGAAACTATTATCTAAGAGGATCATGAAAACCGGAATACTCCCCACAAAAACAGGGAAACGTGGAGAACAGCATGGTTCGAGGACAATTATTTTCCCCGCTCCACCGGGGAAACAATAAGTATTACCCTGGGAAAATATTATGGGGGCCTCCTAGGTTGAGATCGTTCATATTCACACTAGGATTCCACGAAGACTATATTGAAAGAAGACTGCACGAGTCGTCGGCAACAAGGGAAGACGAAATAATATTGTTCACAGCGAAGCCCGCAATAGGAGGAGTATTAAGAGCGTATGAAAGCCTGAAAGCGAGAGCACACAGCATAGGACTAAGAAAACCAAAACTAGTGGAACTAGACTGCCAAGACATGGCAGAAGCAATACTCCAAGCAAGAAAAACAATACACCAACTACCAGAACCAATAATAGCGGATTTAAGTGGGGGGATGAGGGTAACAATAATAACAGTATACACAGCACTACTCCTAGAAAACAAAAAATTCAAACTATACATACAGCCGGAGGGAAGCATGGAACTACACATAAACATACCAAGCCAAATAATAGAACTCATAAGAAACCCCCTAACGCAGGAGAAGAAGAAAACGCTGAAAACAATCATGGAAAACCCCGGAATAACAGTAAGAGAAATAGCTGAAACACTTGGTAAAAAAGAGAAGACAATACTAAACCACCTAACAGAACTAAAGAAAAAACAACTAGTAAAAATAAAGGGGAGAAGCAGAGGACTATATCCAACAAAATGGGCAAAAACAATATGTCCACACCCAGAATAATCATGAATACTCTAAACAGCGTCCACGAAATTTCAAGTCAACATAATGTTCACTAATCTATCTTCATCCCACTACTGACAACACTACGGTTATCCTACTCTCTAATGTTATCTCAAATTTAAATAGTATATTTGGGATACTTTGTAACTAAAGCTTTCATAGAGGGCGACCAGGGGTTTAGTGAAAGCATTTATTTCTTTACACTCCATAATATAGCTGGGTGGTGTTTAATGCCCGTAGTTCACATAGTGTCTGTTGGCACGTCTATTCTGGGAAATACGTTGAAGCTGAAGAATAATCCCGAGATAATGCCTGAAGAAGTCAGAGAGAATGTTTTAAATGTTATTGAGAAGTACGAGTTGTGGAAGTTTAGCAGGGCTAGACCTGGAAGCAGTCTCGACGAGGATGCAGGCAAACACGCATACAAGGGGTCACCAGTATTCAACACACTGCTTGAACTCGTGGAGTGGAACCCGAAGTTCATGAGTGCAGAACTAAACGCACTACTATGCTTCTCGGAAACATATTCTAGACTAAAACCTGATGAAATATACCTTTACCATACTGACACTGGTGCCGGAAAGCTATGCTCCCAAATAATATACTACTACCTCAAGAAGAGAGGATTCAAGGTGTACGAGCCTATAAGAGTGGAGGAGTTTGGGATAAGCTTTAACCGTGGTCTAATAAACCTCTTGAATAAAGTGGGGAGAATAATATACTCGAAGAAAACACAGGGACACAGAGTATACTTGAATGTGACGGCAGGGTATAAGGCTGAAAACGCCTTCCTAACACTAGCAGGATGGCTTCTAGGAGCAGACGGAGCATACTACATGCATGAATCATTCAACAATCCAACACTAATACCAGCAATACCAGTAACTGTGAAAGAAGAATACTTGAACATAGCAAGAGAGCTGAGAGAACTAGGGACAACACCAAAGTACATACTGGAACAAAAATACTCGAAAATACTACTAGAAGACCTAGAATACAAGGGAATAATAGAAATAAAAAACGAGAAAGTGAAACTAAGAGACTGGGTAAAAGCACTACTAAAACTAATATCACCCCAACACTAAGAGAAAAAGCTCTTCAACCTAGAAGTAGATTTTTCAGGTTTTTAGCGCTAAGTAAAATATTTTACTTACTTCCATAGTTATGTGGAAACATGTTAAGCAACGAAGAGAAGAGGATATTACATTTAATATTAGAAGCAAACTGCGTCGCCTCTATTGGAATGCTTCAACCCTACTTAAAAATGTCTAGAACTTCCATAGGAAGACTATTGTACTCTCTAGAGAAGAAGGGCTTCGTGAAAAGGTTCCGAATTAAAGATGAAACTTACGCTAAAATAGTGTCCACACAAATAACAAGTTTAAGAGTATTGTTTGGAATAAAAGCTCCAACATTATACCTTGGACTTCTAGGCTTACCGAGACCAGAATATCCTGAGCCCGTGACACTAACTTCCCTAAAACTTCTAGAAGATACTGGAATTAAAATATTAGAAGTAATCGTGGCAACCAGTAGGGAAGCCCTTGAAAAACACTCCCAAACACTGGAAGAATTCACAGTTAAGAAGAGAATGAAAATAAGCTACATACTGGTATCACCAGATGATTACGATCATTGTTTGACCGAAATTAAGAAAGTTGTGGAGGAAAAAATATCTAAATACAATATAGTGTGCGATGTAACCGGCGGGACGAAAATCATGACATTAGCCTTAGCTGAAATAGCTCATGAACACAATTTACCAATAATGTATGTTTACTTAGAGAAAATGAAACTAATAAAATTGAATATTGAAATATGGAAAGCTATTTACAATATAATTATAAAGTAATAAATTAAGCTCTTGAAGACCTCTGGAAAACGGGGCAAGTCAACATTAATAAGGCACAATTAGATTCATTAACGTTTCCACTCAAATAAACCATACCACTATGCTTACATATCACGAAAACATTACAATTTAATCTCTAGGACAACTTGAGAAGCCTACAAATTTACTCCTCTCTAATATTCGACCCTCATTTATAGTAATTTAACTTTCAGAAGAATCTTAAATGACTAATTAGTTTCACCAATATATATTAAATTTATTCCAGCAATTTATTACTTTCACTGCACATAAAATTAGATAGTCAAAAATTAATAGCCAATACTTAGAACTATAAAGTTAGGTGTCTTTTGTGGAAGAAAAACGAAGTATTAATATTTTGGATATTGCATCACGAGCAGCTTGCTGGGCTCATGTGGAGAGGAAAGTTAGCAAAGGAAAGGAAGAGAGAATAATGAGTAAGAGACAGGTAGAAATGCTCCTTGAGGTTTTAGAAAATACAAAAAATGTAAACTATGTAATTCTATTTATAGCCAAACAAAGGAGAAAGGGAGAGATTGGTCGTAATACTGCTAAGGTATTAGTTGATATGCTCAGAATTATTGGAGACGATGTAGATAAAGCGAGAGAGGCCCTTGGTCTCTTCAAATGGCTCTATGAGGCGACTGATGAGCGTACAAAATTACCTCGGTGTAATAAAATCTCTTTTAGCGATTATATAGAGAGTGTTTTGACATGAGTGTTGGTGGAATAGTTCATTTGGGCAGGGTGAGTAGATGAAATATGATGATCTTGATACTATAAAAGTATTTACAGTAATAAGTGGGATATTATTGAATGAAACATCTATAAGAGTAGGAAGAAGTAGTGAAGTTAAACCTGGAGGAGTAGATTTAGTTGTTGAACGAGACGCTTTTAACAGGGTCTACATTCCCGGCTCAAGCCTGAAGGGTGCTATGAGAAACTTTGTCGAAATCATTGCCAGGACAAGTGGGGAATATGTGTGTAATCCATTCAGTGAAGATGATAAAAGAAGAGAAGATGAAAAGAAGGAACCTTGCGTAATATGTGGAATTTTTGGTGGAGGAGGAAAGGAGACAAGTATAGCTAGTCATATATTTGTCTATGACTCGTATCCCCTCCAAGAGGTTAGAACTTCTACTAGGACTAGAGTGGCTATTGATAGGTTTAGACAGGCAGCTAGGCATGGAGCATTATTCACGTTCGAGTTCGTGCCTCCAAATGTTAAGTGGAATTTTAGAGTGGAAATCATAAACATTGACCTAGATGATGAGAGCGATTATAGAACGCGACTGTTGAGATCCCTATTACAATACATGGTAGAGCATGGTTTACATGTTGGTGGAATGAGGAGCACAGGCCTCGGGATTCTGAGGATTTCAGAGGCCACTATATCTAAATATAAAGTAGAGGATTTGGAGTTGAAGCTAATTTCTTCAAATAGTTTGTTTGAGGTGTTAAAAGAGTGGAAGAAAAAATAGTGAAGAGCTTTAATTGGCTAGGGCATCACGTGCACATAAGAAGTGTCTTTATTGAAGGTATTATTGAAAACTTTGAACCTCTAAGGGTGGGAAGTGGGAGAGAGGCAACTAAGCTTTCTCCCATAGATCTACCAATAGTGAAAATTTATGATCCGAATAGGAAAAGCGAGATACCTCTTATCCCAGGTTCATCGTGGAAAGGCGTTTTTAGATCTTCAGCATATAGGATATGTAAGAGCCATGGTTTAAGAAACGTATGTGCAGGACTACCTAGAGCGTCTTGTCTTAAGGGAGGAGAATTTAGCAATATCGAGGAATCTAGAACTCTAAATGAAGTAGAGAAGAAAATTAAAGCTTTAATTTATGGGAGAGTAGGAAATAAATGGGTTTGCCTTTTATGTCTGATCTTTGGGACACCAGGTATATTGAGCCATGTGTTTTTCGAAGATAGTTTCACGATGGGAGAGTTCAAGCTAGGTTATAGGACTTGTGTTGCAATTGATAGGAGAATAGGTGCGGCACTCCCCAGATCACTTTACACTTTGGAGTACGTTGAGCCCGGAGCCAAGTTTGGTTTTAAGCTTGTTGCTACTAATCTTCCTAATTATGCTCTGGGACTTTTAGGGGAAGTCATTAGAGAGGTTCAGGGTGGTCTCGTTAAGATAGGTGGTAGCAAGTCAAGAGGTTTCGGGAGAGTGAGATTCGTGAACTTGAAGATAGCTGTTGAAGCATTTGACGCTACTAAAGGTGTTTTAAACGGTGTCTTACAACCTCTTGACCCCATAGATGTTCCAGTTAAATGGCCTTCTGAGGAAAGCAGTGTTGAGGGAGAGGATGCGTGGAGAGCTATAGATGGCTTGATAGGTGCGTGGAAAAGTGCGCTGGACAAGTTGAGGAGAGTTTCGGAGGAAAGGTGGAACTGGAGTGTAGTGTTGTGAGGGTGGGGAATGTCTGGTTGGATACGTGTTTCAAGGAGAATGTTCAGTGATAGATGTGATGAGGCAGGGGACAAGTTTTCTTTCATCCTGGTTGTTGAGGCAGAGGCGAAGAGCTGGTTGCATGTTGGATCAGGAGGGCTGAGGCTGAAGATAGATAGGAGAGCTGAAGAAATTATTGATGAGTGGAGGAAGAGAGGTGGGTCAATTGAAGATTTAAGTAGGCTTGTGGAGAAGTATCCTTCTCTCATAGAATACGATTACATGGAGTGTGTTAGGTATGGCGGCAGGATTGTTATACCTGGGTCAACAGTTAAAGGTGCCTGCAGGTCTAGGGTAGAACTTGTCCAGAAGGCTAGTGAGGAAGGGGTTGTTGGCTCCTGCTTCATCAAAGCTTCTAGGCCGAGAGCAAGTCCTCCAGTTAAGGGTTCAACTGGGTGGAGACACTACGAGGTTTGGGGAGACGTTGTCCTCGAGAATAGGGGGCCGTCATGTGATGCAACTAGATGGGAGTATTACGAGGACATACTAGTGTGTCCCACATGCGATGTCTTCGGTACTTCGGGGCTAGCGTCTAAAGCGTTTTTCGAAAACTTTTATCCGCTGAGAAACGTGGATGTTACAAATTTAACTTTAGACT
>JAPDJV010000010.1 GCA_029258925.1 Thermoproteota archaeon
ACGGGGCTAGACCCCACGGGCTTGGAGCACAGCTCCCATCACCCGCACGTCCACGAAAATCGTTGACGCAACAAACTATAAGCATATCGCCCAGAGCAAAATAATATAAAAGAATGCGAAAAGCTACAGTTTAATGTTTCTGCCCACCTGTTTTAACCATAATCGCATTATCCAAGAGGTTTTCAAGGAAACTGATATCGGAATATCTTTGAAACAGGGATTCAGGAAGATATTTAGAAACTGCTGGCTCCGATTAGGCCGAAGCAGATGCAGAGTAGGTTAGTTACAGTAGAGTATTTTGAAAGACTTACTAGAACCAATCACTGCTGAAAAAGCTCCAGGATGCATGTCGAATACTTCCTAAAGCCTCTAGGGCTTCGATGAGACTAAACGTTGAAACCACTTGAACTCTTCTATACGGGAGAACCCCAGTTAACTCAGGTGACACGAAAACTCTGTTAAAAACCTCTAGAAACTTATGTTCAATTTAATCACAAAGATCAGAGAACATGTTGCCCGAAGAATCTTGGAATTGCCTAACACAGCACTAAGTTTATACGGTTATGATAACATAGATTATGCTGAATGTAGACGATGCTTTGGGTGAAGGAGTATTTTGGAGTTTGAATACGAGTCCTGGATGTGGAGATTGGAGTCACTGGTTCAAGCAGTAAGATATGTTTTCGAGAGGCTTGGCATGGAGGCAGTCGTAAACGTTGAAGATAAGCATTTGAGAGCTGAGGGCAGGAGCACTACTCTCTCAGCAATTATCGAAGCCGAAGAGCTCGAGATCAAGCCACCGTACATAAGGCGTTCGATTCCAGCTCTTAAGATAAGGATCTGTCTGGATGGTGCAGAGAGTTCCGTGGAGAAATTTCTTGAAACATATAGGTTGACCACTCTTAGAGCTGGTGGATAGCAATTGTTAAGAAAACTTAAACAGTAAGCTGCCTGAAACTCCAGACCAATGAAGCCATAAATCCTCCTGAAGAACCCGCCTCCCACATGAATGATATCTACTCTAGTATTTAGCCTTGAATCTTAACCGCTTAAATACATTGTCATGCCTTCGATCCCCAGAGACCCCGATGACCACTGCTAGGTTGGACCATTTGAACCCCTTTGATTTAGCAAGATTGATGAATTCCCTCATTTCTTCAACAATGTTTTCGGGTACCCCAAGCCTCTTCCAAGCCTCAACACTTTCTCTAACTATATGCTCTACTTCCTCCATAGTTAAAGGAATATTCTGCTTCAATTCTTCAGCATATATGACCTGTAGACTGCAGTCTTCCAATAAGCCCACCCAGTAAGTTAATGGTTTATAGTCTTCGAATCTGCCAATACTATGCATGGCTTTACGCCATAGACCAGCATACACATTATAAGCTTCACACCCACGGGGGGAGGGCTCTACGATTACGATCTCAGCGGAAACCTTTCTAACTTCTTCAATAATCCTCCTATGGATGCAGGGGTCTACTTCGTGGAGCATGAAGCTGAGAACAGCTGTATCGAATACCTTTGAGCGAAACGGTAGGTGAGCTGCGTCGGCGCAGACTAGCATAACGTTCGACGAGCCGCGACACAGGAAGCTTTTCAGCTTCTCAAAGGATTCATCTATACATGTCACAACACTGTTTCTATTCTTCTCGACGAGAATTCTTGTAGACTCACCAACACCTACATCGAGAACAGTGCTGTTCTCCACATTAATTATATTCCATACCTCCTCCATACAGTGTGCCTCTGCTCCCTAATAGCATGTAACATATGCTTAGTAACTGCTCTCTTCGAGCTCCATATAGTACTGGTTGGAGTGTGACTAAATATTTGGTTGTTGGCGTGAACTGTTAGTGTTCGTGGAGTTTTGCTCGACTACTCTTCTAGGTAACCCTCTATTTCGCTTGAGACCTCCCTTAATTTTTCAATATCTTCTTCACGTGGTTTCCAGTATTCCCTCAAGTATGCTTCGTACAGTCTTTTAACTATTTCATGGACTGCCCACTTGTTTTCCTTCAGCATCTTATTTCTCAATTCATCGTTAAATACGTATTTGTCTGCTATTTTGTTCCAAACCCAGTTGGATACTTCACCTGTGGTTGCTGCTAACCCTAGAACGTACTCTACTCTTTCAGCTATTTCGCGTACGCCGTCGTAGCCGTGTTCTATCATCGCGTTGATCCACTTCGGGTTTAACAGTCTAGTTCTAACCGCGTGGTCTATGGCTTCGTCGATGTCTCTAAACTTTATTCTCTCCAAGGTTGTATCTATCCATATGGTGTCTACTTTGGAGCCTCTAGTGTTTTCAACGGCTTTCCTCAAGCCTCCTAGGAACTCGTAGTAGTGGTCGAGGTCTGTTATCTCGTATTCGTGTGCATACCTTACTTGGCTCACCAAGTCTACAGTGTTCAGGAGGTTTCTGAACAGTTCGTTAAATTCTTTAGCGTGGATGCTCTCTCCATAACCATACATCATGTCCTCGATGTATGTGTCCGCAAGCTCCTCCTCGCTCCTCCACGCTGACGATTCTATCATGTCTGTTAGCCTAGTGTTGTACGCTCCGTCCTTGGGGCCGAAAATCCTGATAGTAGAGTTCTCCCCGTAAGTGTCCTCCATTTCTAGAACATGTTTTCTCACGTAGTTCATTTCCGGGGGTTCATTTAGATTTGCCACTAGCTTCACTGCTCTATCTATTAATGTTATTAAGTGTGGTAGAGTGTCTCTGAAAATCCCGCAAATAGTGACCACAACGTCTACTCTAGGTCTGCCCAGTTCTTCCAGTGGAATGACCTCTAAGTCCGTGCTCCACGGACCATGCTTCCTTACGAGCCTCACTCCCAGGTAGTGGAGTATTTGGCCCACGGTCTCTCCCCTCGTACCCATGGTTTCGAAGCCCCATAGGACAACGCCTACTGTTTCAGGATACTTCCCATGCTTCTCCCTGTATTTTTTCAAAGTTTCCTCAGCTATCTTCCTACCTCTAATGTAGGCTGCTTTGCTAGGTATGAGTCTGGGGTCGAAGGCGTAGCCGTGGCTTCCAGTCGGGAATGCTTCGGGTGTTCTAATAGGGTCTCCGGCGACTATTGGCTGAATATACTTGCCGTCGAGCGCGTTTATCACTGAGGCTAACTCATTGCTTGACCTAATCCTGTTTGCAAGATCCTTTGCGAACTCAATAATACTTTCAATATCCCTCCTGAACTCGCCTGGAAACATCTTAACGACTTCCCCATCTCTTCCATCAAGCACTTTAATCACGATCTCCCTTGCCTCTCTCTCGATTTCTTCAAGGATTTCGGAGCCTCTTCTACCCTGCACAATAATATGTGGCTTCTCGAGGAGGTCATCGTAGTTCAGACCCTTGGATTCAGCTATTACCCTGTTAAGCGACTTAACTTCTCTATCATACCTGAGCACAAAAGTTAAGTACTCGACAATATCCTCATCACTCCACTTCTCACCCAGTACGTGGAGTCCTCTAGGCGCTATCGACCTCTTCATTTCGAATAGTTTGTCGTGGAGCTCGTCGATGCTCGAATACGCTATGTTAAGCTTCTCGCACTTCTCTTCAATCAGCTTCTCCACGATGCTTGCCCTACTTGGATCTTGAACTCTTGCTTCCTCGAATTCGTGGAGGAGTTCTTCAAGTTCTACGTAGTCTTCGTATAGATCTGCTTTCATGTATGGAGGCGTTCCATGTGTTATTGTGTAGGCATAGCTCCTTCTCTTAGCTATGGTCATTTCCGACGGGTTAGTTACGTGGTAAACGTATACGTGTGGCAAGTCTCCGATCAGCGTGTCGGGGAAGCATTTAGCCGATAACCCTACTTCCTTGCCTGGCATGAACTCTAGAGTTCCATGGGTTCCCAGGTGGATGACTGCGTCGGCCTTGAACACTTCGCTAATCCAGTAGTAGAAGGCTAGGTATTGGTGGTGTGGCGGTAGATCCTTGCTATGGTATATCTTATCAGTGTTCTCATGAACACCTCTACTCGGTTGCACACCGATGAACACGTTGCCGAGGATCACGCCGGGTATGAGGAACTGGTCGTGGACAACGTTTATGTTTCCCGGAGCCTCACCCCAGGTCTCAACAATTCTAGACACGACTTCATCAGGTAGCTTAGCAAGTAGCTCACTGTATTCTCTTACATCGAGTTTGATCGCATTCGTGCTCTCAGGCAGAGTCCATTGAGGCGAGTTCACTAATCCGTGTGTTGTAATCAGTTCTTTGAGGTCCTCCCTAGTTAGAACATCGGTCACGTAGTTGTTCTCCTTTAAAGTCTTCAACAATGCTTCAAGACTTCCGAAAACGTCTAGATACGATGCGCTGCCAACATTGTGCTCGCCAGGAGGATAATTGTATATGACTATTGCCACCCTCTTCTCAGCGTTAGGCTTCCTCCTAAGATTCAGCCACCCCAGTATCCTGTTGATTTTCCTATTGATCCTGTCCTCGATTATCAGGGTTCTCTTACTCATATCATCGCTTAGCCCAGCTATTGGAATTGGCTCAATGGCTCCGTCGATTTCAGGCAGTGTGACTGCTGTAACTACTTCGATAGGTGAAACACCTTTTTCATCCTTCTCCCACTTAGATACCTCCCTCATGAACATTATTGGACCGTTGAATAGTGGGCAGTCCAGTTCTTTGAGGAGGTCGTATGTTGGCTCAGAGGGGCCGCCGTAAGGACCTCCATTAATTCTAAACCATTGTAGATTAACAATGGCGTCGACGACAGGTTTACCTTGTAGCATGCAGTTTCTTCTGAGAAAATCCACCTGGTTGCATAGTTCTCTAGAGGAGCCTCCGATAATCGGTATAACATTGACTCCCCTACTCTTCAACTCTTTAAACATGTACTCGGCTACAGGCTTACATTGGTCGAAGTGCATGCCAGCGTATAGGAGTATTGCGATAGTTGGCCTAGTTAAGTCAACTCTACTAGCTTCAAGATATTCATTAATATTCTTAAACGTTCCAACCTCCGGATCCCATATGGAGCCGGGGGGTATTTCGACAAGGGGCTTCTCGTATTTAACTTTCACTCGGAAGTATTCTTTGAGTATTAGGAGCAGCATGTTCTTGAGATTCCTTTTCCCATGGAAAGCCCAGTACTTGATGCATAGAGCCCAGTTTCTAAAATGTTTTAGTGGGCCAACAGGTATTATTCTCCCCGACTTCTCGATGAGGTCCATGATCCTCCAAATCTTCGACATTTCCAAATACTGGGTATCCATGTCAACTTCCCTAATCCTCGAGAATATGGCATCACCCGTGGTACCATTTAATTTGAGATACCTCAGGATCTCAGGGCTTCCAACAACTAGTGGAAGAACAACTCTAGCCCTACTTCTCCTCAAAAGTTCAGGCAGCTCCTTAACAAACCAGCTGGTCGGCGTCCTAATGTCAATAATTACTATATCAGCGTCAAGCACAGAATCCTTGAATTCACGTATGAGATCCTTGTTCCTCTCATCTAATTGATGAGTGTAGAACACTTTCGGCACGATCACACTTTCCAACTCCTTATTAATTTCGTCGACAGCCTCAAACAATGATCCTAGGCCCGTCTTAGTTGATATAACACATAAATTGATAATCATTCAACAATCACCTAGTTCAAGCAAGTCTTGAAGGGCACCTACTCTGCTGAGTATTGAAAGTTTACACATTCTTAAGTGTTACTTCTCGCCAATAATAGTATTACTGGATTAAAATACATTAACAATACCATATGACCAGCCAAGAATGATAATACATAATAGTAATTAAGCACATAGAATGTGATTAAAAACTACGCTATAGAATTTTGCGCTAACTCTAATCCTTCACTTAGATGGGCATGCAGTGTCAACATAATACTGCTAGGATGATCTTCTCAATGCTTCGAAATCATTTAAGGTGAGGTTAAATATTTTGGAAAGATGTCAAGCTATAAACTTTTATAAGTCTCCGTTAATACTGCTTAATGAATAAAAGTGTTAACAATAATGTAGAGGTCCCCCGCTGTATAGAAATTTCGGGAGGTGCACTGTGATATTCACCGTGAAAGACTCGGCATTTATTTGGATGATTCCCGCAGTTGCAGTCCTATTTGTTTTGATCGTTAACACTATGACCCACGTTCCACGCCCTAGGCTTCCTAGTACTAAATTATCTGCAACACGACTGTTTGAAAGCATTTCTATCGTGATGGGATTGGGGGGTCAGATCTTAGGGATTTGAGCACCGTGATTTCCAGTTAAATGCTTTAAAGAGGTGTCTGTGGAGGAGTTGGAGAGAGTAAGGGTCTTCCCGTTCACGGCTATAGTTGGAATGGAGAAGACTAAGCTTGCTTTAATGGCCGTAGCCGTGGATCCAACTATAGGCGGCGTGTTGCTTAGTGGCGATAAGGGTACTGGTAAGTCGACACTGGTGAGAGCGTTTGCCGACGTATTGCCGGAGATACCTGTTGTTAAGGGATGCCCGTTTAACTGTAACCCGTACAATCCGCTGGAGATGTGCGACAACTGTTACTCAAGGTATGTGCATGGCGAGAGTCTTGAGGTTGTTATGAGGAAGATGAAGGTTGTTAACCTGCCCTTGAACATAACTGTCGACAGACTTGTTGGAACAATAGACATTAAGAGAGTGCTCACCGAGGGTGTTAGAGCATTCCAGGTTGGGTTGCTGGCCGAGGCTAACAGGAACATACTGTACATTGACGAGGTTAACTTGCTAGACGACTACGTGGCTGACCTACTTCTCGACGCTGCGGCACTGGGCTGGAATATCGTTGAGCGCGAGGGAATATCGTTCAAGCATCCGGCGAAATTCATTTTAGTGGGCAGTATGAATCCCGAGGAAGGCGAGTTGAGGCCTCAACTCCTAGATAGATTCGGCCTCTACATACCAATAGAGGCTATTAACGATCCCGATGTGAGGGTAGAGATAGTTAAGAGAGTTGAGGAGTTCCACCGGGATCCGATAGGATTCTACAAGAAGTGGGAGCCGGAGCAAGAAAAGGTTAGGGAGAAGATAGTTAGAGCTAGAAGGCTGCTTCCCAACGTTACTGTCGACAACGATCTTCTCAAGCTACTGGCTAAGACAGTGGTTGAAATGGGTATTAGAACTCATAGAGCCGAAATAGTTACTGTCAAAGTAGCTAAAGCTATTGCAGCACTTGATGGTAGGACTGAGGTGAGCTTAGAGGATCTTAGGAGAGCTATGGAGCTGTCCCTGCTACATAGAGTGAAGTCTAGAGCATTCGAGAAGCCAAGGCCCAACCTACAGCCACCACCTAAATTACGGCCTCAGAGAAACCCTAATAATAAACCTGAGCGTAGACGCGGGGGAAAAACTGCCCACAGAGATAGCAGTAATGTGAGGGGGAGAGAACACAGTTTAAGGAACACCTTGAACCCCGTGGAGGAGGAAATTCATCGCAATAATCCAGGCAACGTCATTGGCGAAGGGAGGAAGGTGTTCGAGGCTACTGAATTCAACCAGCAACTCCCCAACCCTCTTCAAGGCGGAACCAGATACACACGGTTTCCACAGGGTAGGGGAGCGAGAGATGAAGTAGCAACCGTTATTGGATATGGCCACGGATACCCAGTAACCTACTCCATACCGGTTAGAGAGGAACATCTGCAAGACCTAGACCTGTTTGCCACAGTAAACGCGGCCGCTCTAAGAATTAGAAGGTTGCCGTTGACCGTGGAGCGGGAAGACTTTAGAGTTAGGGTTCGCAAGTGCAGGACACCCAGACTAATAGTCATATTACTTGACTGCAGTGGAAGCATGTCTGTTAAGAGGAGAGTTAGTATAGCTAAGGGTCTTGTTAGAAAACTCATAGAAACCTCTTATGTGAGAAGAGACTACGTAGCACTCATAACGTTCAGAGGACGTGATGCCACACTAACTGTACCACCAACACGCAAATACGAGGAAGCATACGAGGTTATCGATAAAATCCCGGTAGGCGGTAGAACACCCCTAGCAGCAGCACTACAGAGCCTACTCACGCTCGCACGAGTATTCAGAATGAAGTATAGGAATGCTACGATAAGAGCAATACTAGTAACAGATGGGAAAGCCAACATACCACTATACAATAAGCCGATACGTGAAGAACTTAGAACTCTTGCAAACGCTATTAGGAGAGCAAAAGTAAAGTTTGAAATATACGATACTAGACCCAGAGGAATAATAGATCCATCACCTTCATACATAGAAGTATTAGCGGAGATCCTCGAATGCCCCGTCTACAGCATTTAGAGCCGTAACGTCTCAATAGGCTGCCAGAGCTATGAAAATTTTGGCCCCTAGGCCACTAACCCCCACATCACCTCAAAGTTTAAGGCCCCAGATGCTATGAAGTATACTTACTAGTGTGATGATATGGGATTCTAGTTTTAAAGAGTGCGAGACCAAGGCTGTAGCAGTGTTAAAGTTTAAAACCAGCCTACTAGCCGTAACATGAGTTAAAGGTAGTAGTGTGGAGTCTTAGGTAGGCGGAGAAGCTTGGAGTTTGAATATGAGTCGTGGATGTGGAGTCTGGAGTAGTTCATTGAAATAGTTAACCATGTTTTCAAGAGGCTGGGAATAGAGCCGGTAATTGAAGTTGAAGGTAGGCGTCTAAGAGTTGAGGGAAGAAGCCCTGTTCTCTCAGTGATTATTGAAGCCGGGGAATGCGAGGGCTTCAAAGCCCCACACATAGGCCATCGATTCCCAATACTCAAGATAAGAGTCCGCTTAGATGGTGTGGAGGAGTCCGTTGAGAAATTCTTGGAGACGTACAGGATATGTACTTTCAGAGGTGGCGGATAGCAGGGGATTGTTTGAAGCAGAAAGCATTGTTCAAACACTCAAATAGCACGTGGCTTTGATTTAGAGGGTTCCCAAGTGTTTTGAGCTTTAAAGCTTCCATGATGGTCTCTATCCACCACTCTCCTATAGGTGTTGGGGCAAGTTGTCAAGAAAACGTCCTATATTATAATCCGACAAAGCTCCTCCAAGCATTTATTGAGACAAACTTGCTGTATTTCACTACCAGTAATTTACCTGTGACACTTTTGTCTAGGAATGTTTATTCTTCGGTTTATCGGTTTCAGTATTGTATGTGTTTATGATGGTTGAAGCTTCTTACTCCCTAGTAACTTCTCTAACTCTTCTTTGAATGCCTTGTAGAGTTTTTCATTGTAGGCTACTAGCAGTATTTTGGTTAGTGTTGTCCCCTCCTTGACGTGCTCGACTATTTCGTTTATCATTAATTCGGCTGCCACCCTAACGTCTAGGCCTCCGACGCCAGTACCCATGCCTGGAAACGCTACCTCCCTGATCCCCAGCTTCCTGCAGAGGTTTAGTGAGGCCTTAACGGCTGCCCTAACCTTGCTCGGCGTAGTTCTCATTGCTGGTTGCTCCATTGTGGGTGCGTGGATGACGTATTTGGCTTTCAACCTTCCTCCCCAGTAGCTACTGCTCTACCCACGGGTACTGGCGCATACTTTTTAGCTTCCTCCTCTATCCCCCTGCCTCCAGCTCTCTTAATTGCCCCGGCAACCCCGCCCCCCATGATCATCTGGGAGTTAGCTGGGTTAACTATGGCTTCAACATCGATCCCAGTTATATCGCCTCTAACAACATCGATCTCAACACCCATGTAGCTAACCAAGGAGGATCACCAACTCAATCTCCGCGTCAACAATATATTAGCTTAAACCTTCGATAACGTGCTTTGTTACAGGCATCACGCTTTACCAGATTATAATGAAGCGAATAGCGCAATAGGTGATTACTTGGGGGTCAGCCCGTAGAATTCTTCAGCTATTTTCTCCAGTCTCCTCACATAGTCTCTCTTGAATCCCAGAAATATTCCACCCACTTTCCCTCCAACGTAAATCCACGTCTTCTCCCCGAACTTCAGCAGTCTTCCGGCAAGCATCTTGCTGTCTACGCGTAGCTTGACACCTTTAATCATTCTATCGAAGTGAACCATTATGCCCTCACCCGTCCCCGTTACTGGGAGAAATATGCTATGCTTGGGGGGCAGTAGCTCGTTGAGGACAGGGGTTTCAATATCTAGATGGGTCACTCTGGCTAGGGAATAACCCTTCAAGTGGATGTAGACCTCCGCATCCAACACCCTAAATCCTTCAGCTGTAACAAGTATCGTCTTAGCGTCAACCTTCAACTTTCCAGGTCCAGGACCAGTCACAATAACACCAAACATTATGTTAATTCAACTCCAATTAAACCTCACTACTAAAAAGTATTGTTCTTGGGAGCGCGCTGAGGGTACATATGACATTTAAGGTTGCCGTTAGCCTCAAATATATTAAAGTGCGAATCCCTTTTAGATAGGAACTTTAGGAGGGGATTTGCTGTTGAAAGAGAGCAAGCGGGAATAATGCTGATTGTTAGTTGTGATAAGGACTTGGAGAGACCGTGAGGAATGTATGTTTACCACCAGTGTTCAATAATGATGAATATGTAGAGATCTCTGAGCTTCCATCCTCAATAGTATTTGCTCTGCTCTACTTATTTCTTCATGAACGCCTAGACGTCCATAATAAACCATAATAGATTTTTATTGACGACTTAACTATTTCATCCTTTTCTAGATATGGATTTTCAATTCTCAAACCGGGAACTCTAGGCTCAAATCAAGAATGCTTTATAAAGCAGTTGAGTATTTGATAGAAGAGGTACATATTAGTACAGTTTATGGCCTTAACTGTCTGGATGAAGTATTCAACTCGGGAATGAGGGGAACCTGGAATGCATAATGAAATGTAAGCGGTTGGTTTCTCCAAGAGAAGCTTGGTGATGTAGTCTTCGATGGAAGAAGGCTTGAAGATTATAAGATCTAAGGGGTAGTAGGCCGAAGATAACTGATAATTATGGAAGTCTACAAACAATGAGCTTTTTGTAGGCACCAAATTATTTAGATTATTGCAAACAAGAGAAACATATGTAGGAGTATTCTTAATAGTCTGAATGTCCCTAGTTTTCATGGAAGAAAGCATTGACATTATCTGTACCTCTAGAAGAGCTCAGGAAAATTATTCGCGAGGAAGTTCATAGGGCTTTTTTAGAGGTCATGCTCGAGCTGGTACCGTATATCAGTGATGAAGAACAAAGGGAAATAGAGCATACTGCTGGTTCTCCGGAAGATTATTGTGAGGAGGATTTTATAGAGTGGAGTGGAAGCTAAAGGTTTATCGTAGTGCCTTGAAGTTTCTCGAAGAGAGAATACAGAAATCTGAAAGGGAACATATTATAGAGAAGCTGAAGGAATTGCTTGACAGTTTAGAAAAAGGAGTTATACCATACAGTAGACTAGATATAAAGAAACTAAAAGGGAAGTGGAGAGGCTTTTAGGGATGAGGGTAGGTAATGTAAGAATCATATTTAAGATGAACTTGGATGAAAGGGAGGTTCTCATATATTCTATACATTATCGTGGACAAGCATATCAATAGCTACTAAAGTGCAACGTGTCATGTTTTAGTTTCCCTCAAAGTAGTGCAAACCATTCTATCTAATACCCTGTCTGAGATGATAGCTCCAGTCTAAATACGAATTCATACTCAGTATGGAGTTGATGGCAGTCTAGGGAAACTTTTTGAGAGAAACCACCCCATGTGATCATCAAGTTCCACGTGTTTGGATCGTCCCACATATTAAGTGGTGAGGTTTCTTCTTAACACAGAGCATATTTTGTGAAAACGTGGAATATGCTAAGTGTGTTGTATAGGCGATGTTGAGGAAAATGTTCGATACTCCAGGCCACCACATGAGAGGAGTCTTCTGAGAGCTTATAGGAAGGGAACTATGAGCTATACGGGGCTCATGAAGTCTGCCGGTGTTGATGATAGCAGGACACTCATATTCCATTTAAGAAAGATGCAAGATTTCACTAAGAAGAAGAGAGAAGAACGCTGAGAATTCTATAGTTAAAAATGAGGATGAAACGGGGAAACATTTTACCCGTTAATGCTTTAAGTGTGGAGGTGGTTTGGTTAAAGTGTTGGAGGAGGTCCTAGTTGGAGAAGCCTTTGGAAAGGTTTATGGCTTACGATAAAATTTATTCGATTGCACCGCATCCAAACGGGGAAACTCTGGCTCTGGGCATTGATACTTCTGGACAAGTTAACTTGTGGATTTACACACCCCACACATTGCCTAGGAGAGTGACACCGTTCACTGAGCGCAGAGCTCTCCCCATCGCATGGAATCGTAGCGGGATGAAGCTTCTCTTCGAATCGGATTATCAAGGTAATGAGGAGTGGCAGCTGCACGTCTACGATGCTGAGAGCAAGTGGTTTGTTGACGTGGTTTTCGAGGAGGGGGTCACGCATTTCACAAGCGATTGTTGTTGGAGTCCTAGGGGATCCAGCAAATTCGTTTACATGGCTAACAGGGAGGAGAAGTCCAGGTTCGACTTATACGTTAAAGACGTTGATAGGGGGACTGAAGAGCTCGTCGTGAAGGGTTTCGGAGGCTACCAGATCCCCTACTGGTTCGAGAATTCACTGCTCCTATTAGACTTCAGAATACATGAGGATACAACTATTTACAGAGTTGATCTTAGGAATGGGAAGCTGACAGAGTTAACGCCTCACGTAGGTGAAGCAGTTTTCACCCCGATAGGATCCTGGAGAAACGGGTTCTTCATGGTTGCCGATGAAAACAGGGATTTCAAGGCTCTAGCCTTCTACGATTTAGATAAGAAGAACTATAAGATAGTCTGGGAGGGTAAATGGGATGTTGAGAGAGCTGATATAGGAGACAGGTACTTATTGTTCAGCGTTAACGAGGAGGGATATTCAAAACTGTACTCGTTAAACCTTGAAACATTTAAGATACGTGAAATCGATATTCCAGAGGGAGTAATATTCAACGTCTCCGCTGCTCCGGGAAGAGACATATTCTACATTCAGCTTTCCAAACCAACACATCCCCTCAACGTATACGTGGTGGATTTAGAGGAGGAGAAATTTGAGAAAGTGACAAACACGTTCCATGGCAGTATACCTGAGGAGGAACTCGTTAAACCGGAGTCTATGTGGTATGAGAGCTTCGATGGGAGGAGAATACATTCGTTAATATACAAGCCGAGGGAAGTCAGGGAGAATACTCCAATAGTATTGATTCTCCACGGAGGACCGGAATCACAGAGCAGACCCTACTATTCAGCGTTCACCCAGTACCTAGTCGATAACGGGGTTGCCGTGGCATTACCCAATTTTAGAGGATCATCCGGCTACGGAAAATCGTTTCAGAAACTGATAAGGAGGGATTGGGGCGGGGGAGAGCTAAGAGATGTTGAACACCTAGTTAAATACTTGATTGAGCAGCCGCGGGTTGATGCTGGGAGGATAGGTGTTTTTGGAGGTAGTTTCGGAGGCTTCCTAACATTATCTTGTATTACAAGGCTCCCACAGTATTGGAAGGTTGCTGTTGAATGGTTTGGACCAAGCAATCTAGTCACGTTCACAAAGTCTGTTCCACCATACTGGAAGAGGTATATGAAGGAATGGGTGGGTGACCCAGGGGATCCGGAAGATCTTAAGTTCCTCCAGGAGCGTTCACCTATAAACTATATTGATAACATTCGATGCCCAATACTGATAGTGCAGGGTGCCAGAGATATTAGGGTTGTGAAGAGCGAGTCCGATCAGATAGTTGAAAAGCTTAGAGCCAGAGGAGTAGAGGTCAAGTACATTGTTTTCGAAGACGAGGGACATGGCTTCACTAAGGAAGCAAACTATAAGAGAGCATTAAGGGAAACCGCCACGTTCCTCCTAAAACACTTAAAAACATAAGTTCAACAATTTTCAAACACCACCAGAACTCATGTTCAACACTAGTTTAGCAGTGGAGACGTTAAGTTTCACATAGCATAAAGGATTTTAATGGTGTTCTAAAGTAGAGATTACCTAATAGCCTTATGAATTGCTACGGATTATTGCATGGATTTTCAAAAAGCCCGTATACAGTAATGTCTATTGAAACCAACACTAATCTTGAAAACGTTTCCAGATTAGTAGCAAAATTTAATGGGATTCATACAAAACTATACAGTAACGACGTCTGCAATGAATGATGATATGAAGATTGTGATAGCCAGCAAAATCTAATTCCCCATAAGACCCTTATCGGAGAGGACTGGTGTTGAATTAACGAGAATGGTGTTCAAACAGTTAGAGTATGTGTGCTGGGTACAGTAGGATGCTCGAGTCAATCAGTATTTAAACCCTATCCTAGAACTTGGGAGGGGTGTCTGCTATGTTTGCAGAGGCAGTATTGTTAGCTGCAGGCTTGGGTAGGAGGATTAGAAGTCTATTTGCTATTCCTAAATTTGCTATTCCAATAGAAAAAACTCCGTTAATCAAGTACCCCATAAGTTCCCTTATCAACGTGGGTGTGAAGAGGATCATAGTTGTTGTTGCCAGGAAGTATGTTGATGAGGCAATCAATGTTTTAGCGCCCGTTAGGAGCAGGGCTGAAATAGTGGTCGTAGCCAACCCCAGGCCGGAATGGGGTAATGGGTATAGTTTGATCCTTGCACTACCACACATCACGAGTAGTGTATTTTTAATCTCGATGTGCGATCACATATATCAAAGTAGTATTCCAAGGAGGGTCCTTGAAACATTAATTGCCAAGGAGGCGAGTGTTTCTGTAGGTGGAGACAGAATAGGAGGGTACATCGAGGTTGAAGAAGCAACTAAGATACTGGTTGATATGGATGGCAGAGTTCTGAGCATAGGCAAAATGCTAAGGAAGTATACGCATATTGATGTGGGGGTTATCGCTATGGAGAAGAGATTTCTGAAAAAAATATCCACAGTATGTGAGAGGAGTTCTGTGACGGTTACGGACATTATTAACCTTGGTGTAAGACTAGGATACGATGTTGTTGTTGGAGATGTAACTGGGAGTTTATGGACTGAGATAGATACTCCCATAGACTACTTAGAGCTAATACGTGGGAGGAGGAGGAAGGTATTAGAGAGGGTTAGAGGTGAGCTAGGATTTGTCTGGGAAGCCAACTGACGGGATAATTTCTAGGATGATTAATAGGAGGATTTCCACTAGGATTTCGAAGTTAATAGTGTCCAGAGGAATACCGTTAACCCCGAACCAGGCCACCCTAATATCATTCATAATATCCGCAATACCTCTACCACTATACATTCTGGGGCATCCTGTGATAGCAGGTATAATAGTTCAGTTAGCATCCATAATTGACGGTGTTGACGGAGAAATAGCTAGGCTAAGGGGTTTAACTTCGAGTTTCGGAGCATTCATGGATGCAGTATTGGATAGAGTAGCTGACATCATGATGCTTCTAGGAGCATCCATATACGTGCTCAAAACACTTGCAACACCCACAATCCTACATTTCACAACAATGTTCCTAGCAATTTCAGGCTCAATGCTAGTTAGCTATCTTCATGGTAGAGCTGAGAAGGACTTGGGCATGCATCCAGTATACTTCGGTAAAACCCCTCTAATAGCTTCTAGAGACGTTAGGTTGTTCATATTGTTTGTTGGAAGCCTTATCGGCTACATTTTCGAATCACTGCTTGTAATAGCAGTTTTATCTTTAACCTACGTTTTCCTTAGGTTAATTGAAATTTTTAAATATATCATAGCTGCAAAACATTAGAGTAAAGCTTATTGAGAAGTGCTGGTTATAGTATTTCTGACATTACATTAAGCTTTGCATAAAGCTTCTACACCTGTGAGGGGGCGCATGCCCCCTAAATAACCTCTTCATCACCTTGTGAGGTGATCGACATGATCAGAGTGGTACTGTTAGGTCAGGGTATGGTTGGAACACATTTCGCAGTTGGAATTGAGAGGTTGAAGAGGGGAGAGATAGAACCATACGGTATACCTCTAGCAAACCACAAGCTACCATACAGCATAGAGGATATTGAGATAGTTGCCTCCTACGATGTAGACGATAAAGTTGGAAAAACAGTGTATGATATTGCAAAGAAGGTTTTCGGAGACAACTTCAACCTGCCTCCAACACTCAAGGACATAGTTGTTGAAAGAGGAATACACTTAGATAGTTTAAAGGGTCTCCCAGTGAAGGCCAGCGGCCTAGAAGATAGGATGAGCATTATTGAAGCTGTAGGTGAACTAGTGGATGACTGGAAGAGCATGAAGGTTGACGTCGTAGTAAACATTATAACAACTGAGGCTGGAGAGTCATTCAATAGCGTTGAGGAGTTGAGGAGAGCTATTGAGATGGATGACAGGAGTAAACTCACTGCTTCACACGCATATGCATATGCAACAGCGCTCTTAAGCATGAAGCACTGGAAAGCAGCATTTATTAACGCCATACCAACGCCACTAGCTAACGATTGGGGAGTTATTAAGCTGTACGAGGAGGCAGGCGGAGTAATCCTCGGAGACGACGGCGCCACTGGAGCTACACCATTAACCTCAGACCTCCTAGAACACCTAGCTGAGAGAAACAGGAAAGTAAGGTATGTCGTACAGTTTAATATTGGCGGAAACACCGACTTCCTAGCACTCACAATCCCTGAGAGAAACCTCATGAAGGAGAAGACTAAGAGCAGCATTGTTGAAGGTATTCTAGGCTACGATGCTCCACACTACATCAAGCCAACAGGCTACCTAGAACCCTTAGGAGACAAGAAGTTCGTAGCAATGAACATAGAGTACATATCATTCAATGGATTCGTAGATGAGCTCACCGTCGTTGCCAGAATAAACGACAGTCCAGCACTAGCTGGAAACCTAGTCGACCTAGTGAGATTAGGTAAAATCGCCTTGGACAACGGGTTTAAGGGAACAATCTACGAGGTAAACGCCTTCTACATGAAGAAGCCAGGACCACCCAACTCGAAGACCACATCTAAGATAACAGCGTACTACAATATGCTTAAGTGGATAGAGAAAGCATGTAAAGCACAGCGAGGTCTCTTAGAGATACCTCAAATCAGATTCTCAATCAGTGAATAACATAATAGCCATCCCCAGTGTTAAAATATCAAATAATTTTTTACTTCCAGCATGCTCAAAACTTCTTCAATGTTAAAGGTTCCCACAGTTATTAGCAGTT
Organism: Thermoproteota archaeon; assembly: GCA_029258925.1. GTDB lineage: Archaea > Thermoproteota > Thermoprotei_A > EX4484-217-1 > JAPDJV01 > JAPDJV01. Next base: position 17,103 of record JAPDJV010000010.1, read on the forward strand.
CTGCAGACCTCAAGAATGCTTGATGGAGACCTACTCGTATTCAAATTATATGGCTTTATGGAACTAGTAAGCTGATAATCCGATCCAATGTTAAAATATTTAATCATAAGATGATGGGGCAAAGTATGTGTAGTTCTTGTCGATAATGGACAAGTTAAGCTAGCAGGAGAACTATATTAATCGAGAAATTAAAAGCCTTCTATCTAGAAGTTGAGGGAAATTTCAGCATGTTAATTATTTGGCTCTGTCCTAAACTTTTTCAAGGTGTTAGCTGATGTCGAGCGGAGTTGATGCGGTGAAAGTGGTGGACTACACCCTCACATGCAGTTTCCGGGAGTTTAGGAAGATCTTGCATAAGGCGTTCGAGACTCGTGTAGAAAAGTTTGGGAGGAACTATACTTTTTCGCTCCAAGCATGGTCCACTACGATGTAGAGGGACATAGAAGCGTGGGGGCCTACATGTTCCCCGCTATATCGGTCACGGGGGCAAGATGTGAGCTAGATTGCAAGCACTGCCGTGGACTCCTATTAAGAAACATGATACCTGCCGAAACACCATGAAACTCTATGAAATATGCACTAGGGTAAAAGAGGGTGGTGGAGTTGGTTGTTTAATAAGTGGTGGGAGTTTGAGAGATGGAAGCGTACCATTACGGCCATTTATTCCAGTAATAAAGAGGGTTAAGGAGGAGCTTGGATTAAAAATACTTGTCCACACAGGTATTCCGCATGACGAGACCATAAAAGCACTTGCAGATACTGGTATAGATGGAGTACTTTTAGACGTAATTGGCTCAGACGATACTATTAGAGAAGTATACAATTTAAACCGTAAAGTAGAGGACCTAGACCGTGCCCTAACGCTACTGGAAGAACATGGAATACCAGTTATCCTACACATAGTAGTAGGGTTACACTATGGTATTCTGAAAGGAGAGAGGAAAGCCATGGAAATAGTGTCGAAACATAGTGTGGCAGCACTGGTCATAGTGGTCTTAATGCCCTTACCCGGCACTGACATGGAGAAAGTTAATCCACCACACCCCATAACAGTGGCTAGACTCATAGCTACAGCCAGACTCATAAAAGAGGATACACCTTTACTCTTGGGATGCGCTAGACCTGGAGGTATCCATAGGATTGTACTCGACGCGCTAAGCATAAGGGCTGGTGTAAACGGAATAGCATATCCCTCGATAGAAGCTCGTCTCATAGCTGGAAAACTCGGGTTAAATATAGAATTTCACAGGGAATGCTGCTCTCTTATTTGGAAATATATTTCAATAAAATAGGATTGAGAGGTTGGAATAGTATTTAGAGGACTTCTAGCGGCTCATCAACTATTCCATAAATGTTGCCAGTGTGTGCTAGAATGTTGAGTAGAGTTTGTGTATTCCGAATTCTCCGTGGCCCAATGTTTCCGCTTTAGTCAGTCTCCCGTTTAATACGTTTACCAATTCTTCGAATATTCTTCTCCCAACCTCCTCTATACTTTCCTCTCCCAGTACAATTGTTCCAGCATTGATGTCTATGCTTTCCTTCATCTTCTCATACGTCCACGGGTTACCAGTTATCTTTAGAACTGGGGCTATCGGATTCCCTGTCGGCGTGCCTCTACCAGTAGTGAATAATATTATTTGAGCTCCTCCAGCAACCATTCCAACCATTGACTCCACGTCCTGGCCAGGCGTGTCCATGAAGTACAATCCTCTTCCTTGAGGATGCTCCCCGTATTCTAGAACTCCACTAAGAGGTTTTGAGCCAGCCTTATATATTGCTCCCAAAGACTTCTCCTCTATAGTCGTTATACCTCCCTTAATGTTTCCAGGCGTAGGTTGCCCTCCCCTCAAGTCCACTCCTAGGCTCTTAGCCTTCTCTTCAACTCTCTTAACGACTGAGAGGAGTTTCCTTGCTACCTCAGGAGTTCTCGCTCTCCTCGCAAGTATGTGCTCCGCGCCAACAACCTCGGTTGTCTCAGAGAATACTACTGTTCCACCATAGTCGATTATCCTGTCAGCCACATATCCTACTGCGGGATTCGCCGCTATAGCAGATGTCCAATCAGAACCCCCGCACTCCACACCCACAATAACATCTGAGAACTCTGCAGGCCTCCTAGTCTGCTTCGACGCGTACTCCACGAATCTCCTAGCTACTCTAACACCCTTCCCCAACGCCCCCGACTCCCCCTCCTCCTGTATAACTACTAGTTCCACAGGCTTCCCCGCCTCCTCTACCTCCCTCAATATCTTAGTGTAGGGAACAGTTTCGCATCCTAAGGATACTAAGACTACTGCCGCGACATTGGGGTGTATAGCAATATTTCTCAATATTTTAGTTGTCTGCTCAGCATCCTCCCCAACCTGACAACACCCATGCTGGTTCTCTACCAGAACTGTTCCCGGAACACTGTTAGCTATCTGCCTGGCCACGTGAAGTGCGCAGACAACTGTTGGCAACACGAGCACGTGGTTCCTGAAACCAATGCTTCCATTACTCCTCTCATAACCGTAAATCTTGAATTCCACCATAATTTAATCAACTCCAAAACTCGAAAACTAAACCTTCAAGGTGGATGTGGGAGCTAGTAAGCATGTCCTCTTCCAATATGTGAGGCAACATTGCTCCCTAAAGATATTGGTCATCAAACTATTTTAAATTCCCTACGTTCCACTAATTATTTGATCGGAAATTGACGGGGAATACTATAGGTCATTCCTTTAGGATCTTAATGTTTTAATCTAGTATTACATATGGGTTGAAGTACATGAAGTTGTTTAGAGATGTGTTTAGGTAATAGAGGAGTCATTGCGGATAGAGAACACTTCCTAAATGAAATAGTAGGTAACATACTTTTGCCATATGAGGTAAGTAGGGTATACGAGGAGGAGTTGATAGGGGAGTTTGAGAACGAGTTCGAAGAAGAATACTTTAATTATTTTACTGTTTTAGTCGGTAGAAGAGGATCTTGTATTGGATTTAGCGTGTAGTGATGGCAGGCATACTTTAAGGCTGTCTGAGAAGGTAGGTGAAGTTATAGCGCTTGACCTCTCCTCCAACAACTTAGACATGGCTAGGAGAAAGTGTTCTGGAAGCAGGAACATTTGCTTCGTGAAGGCTTCAATGTTCGAGCTGCCGTTCCCGGAGAACACTTTTAATGGAATATGGTTTCCCAAGCGTTCGAATACGTTCCGCCAGATAGAAGAGGCAGACTTTTATTGTCTCTTAGAAAAAATATTGAGGCCTTCAGGCATATTGTACATGAGTGCCAAAACATGGATTTACCAAGACCTGCTTACTTCACTTGGAGAGCTTCTAAGTAACTTCGTTCTCTACTGCTACTGGAAGGTAATTAGGAGAAAGCCCCCTCTTACGGGGGAATACTTGTACTACGTGGATTTGGGGGAGAATAAGGGGGTCTGGTATTACCATGTACATATCGATGAGCGGACGCTGATTGAACTGTTAACCAAACATGGGCTGAAAATATTGAAAATGGACGTCTACGATGGATACATTTACACTTTATTAAAGAGAGAATGTTCTTGAAGACTCCAGATAAATAGTTGAACTCATCATAACTGGTTACCTTAAATCTTCATGAACGCTATTTCAACACTCTACTATTATCAGGAAACCATACTCTAACTTGCTGAGATGTGAAGTTTCAAGCTACTCTACTCGTAGCTCTCCCTAAGCTCAACTAGTCTATCTGGGTAATCTGTTGCAATAGCGTCGACTCCTCTCTCCACCATTTTCTCGGCAATGCTGGGATCGTTTACAGTCCATACGGCAACTTTCAACCCTAATCTGTGAGCTAAAGAAACAGCTTTCTCTGTAGCCAGTGGATATCTGGGCAACACTATTTTAGCTCCAATTTTCTTAGCATCGATTATCCTACCCGGAGGCCTCGAATATATTAATCCGGTGACTATGCTCGGCTCCATTCTTCTAGCAGCAATTAATGCTTCATCGTGGAAGCTGACTAGTGCAACGAATTCTGGGAGGCCGCGTCTCCGAAGTAATTTAATGATGTTGCTCGTAGTCTCCGGCTCCTTGATCTCTATGAATAACCCGCTTCTACCATTGGCAAACTCTAATGCTTCTTCAAGTGTTGGAACATTCTCCCCATCAACTCTAATCCCATCCCTAATCTCCTTGAAAGTTAGATCCCTTGCTTTAACAGGAGTCCCAGCCACTCTGGAAAAGTCCTCGTCGTGTAGCAGTATTAGTGCACCATCTCTAGTCGACCTCACGTCGACTTCAACAATGTCAACACCTATCTCTAAGGCTCTACCTATACTACGCAAAGTGTTCTCAGGTTCAAGACCCTTCGCGCCTCTATGGCCAATAATAGAGAAGGGTTTCCTAGAAAGTCTAGAGATAATGTTCATGATATCTCCTCAAACTATCATACTAAGTTCAAACCTATATACTTATCAACATACAGTTTGATGAAAAATGCTTAATAATAGCCTAGTAAAGTTGAGTATGATATTGAAGAAATCGCTTTTATAATTGAGGTAAAAAGCTTTTTGAATATGTGGTGCAAGATAATAGTTGAAGAAGCCCAACAGGTGGTTTGGTAAATGATAACGTTTGCACTATTTGGTGTAGTATTCTTCATATTTGCTATAATAATGTTCATAGTGAACATATTGATCAGCGTGTGGGTCTATAGAGATGCTCAGAGAAGGTACAAAAATAGCGATACGCCCATACTATGGCTATTAATAGTACTGTTGACGGGCCTGATAGGACTAATAGTTTACTTAATAGTGAGGCCGAGTGAGCGCTCATCAACCATATAACTGAAATTTTCTATGATTAACCTTGCTCTAATATGGTGTTTCACCAAGTTTTTAAATAATGATGTTATTTCACCAATTTTAGCAATAACATTATGGTTATTCATAATGTTGTTTCAAGCATTACTCATATGTACAGCTAATCACTAAACTCATCCCCTCCTTAAACTCACCATAAAGAGATTAGTGTGTTAAATGTAAGTTTTCTATTAAAGAACTGATTTTAAGATTATAACTAATATTTTGGGAGTTAATACCTAAAATTCATATAAGAGTAGTCTAAATATTATTATGGTGCGAATGCTTGTGTTACAAAAAGTTTAGTAGATCTGTATCAGTAATAACAGTTATACTATTATTGTTACTTATCAGCGTGATAACCTCACTAATGATTTATGTTTGGATTGGCGGATTCACTGGGTCAGCAACCTCATCGTCGGAGACGGGTGCACAGGTTCTCGGAGAGAAATTCAAGATAGAGGCATATAGGGTAGTTGAGACTGATGAGGGCATACTACTTCTCATATGGGTTAGAAACTTGGGGGATACGATAGTAAAAGTGAATTCAGTATACTATGGTTCAGGAGAGTCTTTTAGCTTAGCGAGTTTAGCTTATTCAAATCTCTCGCCTCCAATATGGGGCGGTGATGAATACGAGTTCGACGGCGATGAGCAGATAATAGTGCTTAAAGATAGTGGAGTGATATTCTACGAGGATTTTAGAGACGGGTACAATTCTTCGAAGTGGATTACAATAAGCACTCTTGAAAGCTCGCAGGGAGAGGAAGGTAGCATAATAGTAGACTCTCAGCACGGGCTCATATTGAAAATAAGTAGGCCTGGAACTTCTGGTACGGAGAAGTATGGTCTAAGACTAAAAGACCCACTATCCATACCCTCAGGCAGATTTATTGTGGAAGTGGCTACGGGTAAAATGAATGGAACACAACCATACAATTATCTCGTTGAAGTATATTTCTCACAGTACGCTACAACGGGCAATCCACATTTTTTAAGTCAGTTTGTAGCCGTATACATAAACGGATGGTATCCACCCAGCAGCATATTGTCGACAGCAATCATGGAGAATAGAGATAAGGATGGAGTTGAATGGGACTACGAGATAGAGGATTACCAGACTTATGGTAGGTGGCTTCTAAGATTTCTTAGGAACGAGGATAGAATATACGTGTACTATAATGGTACCTACCAGAACTATCTCACGAACTTCGATAATGAAATGTACACTAATCCATATATATACTTGGATATAGGCTTGTGGAGCGGGCAGTCTGGAACGTTCTGCGTGTACATACCTTACATTAAAGTGTACAGGAGCCTAGATATCACTATTAAGGGTTTGAGAAGTGGGTGGAGAGTTCTAATAGTTGATGATGAGGGTAGGGTTCTCGGAGATAAAACTTCTAGCGGCGAAGAGGTTTCCTTTAGTAAAGACGAGTTAAACTGCGATTACCCGCGCTCTGCACATATAATTATTATACCGCCCATGGAAGATTCTATGGAAATAGGTTACATTATTGAGCCTAGGGAGACCAGGATCGTAGCAGCGTTTATTACAAGCTCTCTACCAACACACTTTAAAGTTAAAGTAGTTTCTGAAAGGGGAGTTGAAGCAACTACGGACATTACTGGGAAATGATTTGGCTATCGATAAATCGCATTTTTATTTAAACTCTACAAATGTGGTAGTTCAAGAAGCACACATCATCCAAGCCCTGTCCCTGCAGATTTCACACAACTACACCTAGCTTACTAGACTGCATTTTAATAGCAAATCCTACATTGTGAATCAACTTCTACGGGTGTTTTAATGAGTGCGTTGCATTTTCGGATTTGGCACTTCCTTTAAATAACTTTCTTCAAAACGAATATCTAGAGGTCTTTTAGGTGATGTGTGTGCAATGTGTTAAAGGCATGTTGAACGGGCCTTGTGGGAGCATGAGGGATGGTAAGTGTGAAGTTGGTGTTAAATGTCCATGGTATGCTTTGTACAAGGAGGGTAAGTTAACTGACGAAGTTAAATTGGATAAAGGTTTCCTCGTAAAACTGGAAGTGAAGAGTAGAGAGGCTAGGGCAGAGTTCTTGAAGAAAGCTTTAAACGATAAAATAGTTTATACCCTTGACTTGCCTCCTTTACCTGAAATGTTTCCTGGAAAGAATATTCTTGAAATGTATGATGCTGTTAGCGTGCCAGACAATCCAATGGCCAGGCCATACATAGACCCGGTGGTCTACTGCTATAAGGTTAAGCAAGAGTTCGGTGTTGAAACCATTGCACACATTACTGCTAGAGATAGGAATAGGCTTGCACTCCTATCGATGTTCATGACCGTGGGGTATGCTGGGGTAGACGGTGTAATGCTTGTCACCGGAGACCACACAATACACTCGCCATACAAGGTTATCAGGCCAGTGTACGATCTGGACTCCGTTAGAATGATCTATCTTGCTAGACTCGTGACGGACTACGGTGTCGACTTCAGGGGGAAGAAACTACCTTACAAGCCATTCTTCCACATTGGTGCAGGCTGGGATCCAAATATTGAGGCAGGCCTAGAACTTATAAGGATTAAGAGGAAGATCAAGGCTGGTGCAGAATTCTTCGAGTCCCAGGCAATATTCGATATCAAGCCTGTGGTGGAGTTATTGAAGACTATTAAAGGAGCTGGCATAGACGTACCACTAATGCTATGCCTAATACCAGTGTACAAGCTGAAAGAACTAAAATTCATGCCTAAGCTCGGAGTTAAAGTATCTAAAGAGTACTTGGATAAAATATTGGAGATAAAAGACGATCCCGTGAAATGTAGAGAGTACTCGGTGAACTATCTGGCAGCAATGGCGGAGGAGGCAGCACAAGTATACGATAGAATAGGCTACTATATCGGGTCGCATGGAGGATTTGATCTAGCAGAAGAGTTGACAAAGGAGATTAAGAGTAGAGTAGGGTGAAAAACAATAAAACTCTCTACTATTTTTATTCAGCGAGGCTTCCCGAAAGAGTTTATCTAAAATGTGGTCTTAATCATCGTCTTTGAAGAATTATGATCTTAAACTCGTAGGCCACTATGTAAGCCAAGTGTTTCAGAAAACTTAGCGTGAGTCTGAAATATATATTAGGACTTTTATTCTTGAACCCTGGGGAACAATGTGACCAGGGTATTCATATCCTCTCCTCTAAAGAATAAAATGTTAAACGACTTGTTGGCTAAGCTATTGGAGGAGGAAGGCTTCTCCACATATTTGCCTCAGAGAGATACTCCCCAAGTTAGTGATGTGAAAGAAGTGTTTGAAGCTAATATTAAAGCTATTTCCAGCGCTAATATCGTGGTAGCAGTTCTCGTTAATCATGGCCGTGACCTGGGATTCGAATTGGGTTACGCGTATGCACTGGGCAAACCAATAATAGCGTTGGTCGGCGACGATGACTACAAGAAAGATAAGATGATTTTCGGGTCAATAACAGATACAGCACGCTCTGTGGAAGATCTCGTACAGAAACTCCGGGAATACGAGTTTCAATAGTCACAATTAAATGAAGAAGACTAGTGTAGTTGAAGGTGGCTTATGGAGCATGTAAACAATGTCAAGATTGTTCTAGGAAAGAGAATTTAGGAATTCTTAAACATTTAGGAGTAATTCTTCCACTTTGTTCCCAACCATTTCAGCCTCTTCTAGAGTATTCTCTAGAATAATGAACTCGCTAAATAAAATTTTATAACGTGGAGTTTATCTCTTTAGGTCAGGCTTGCTAATTATACCAGGCAACTTTTATATTTCTGCTAATATGCTTTATACATGGTTATGATGTATGAGTCAGATTATAACATCAAGGGTTGGGAAGAAGGGTGCTATTTACCTTCCCAAAGAACTGATGAGGAAAATGGGCATTAATGAGGGAGATAAAGTTGTCATGAAAATAGAGGGTAATAAACTGATTTTGGAATTTATACCAGACCCCTTATCGCTAGCCCTCACTATTAGGAAGTGGGCTAAGACTACAGTTAAAGAATTTGAATATGAATCAGAGGAAGAGCAGAATGAGCTCTACAATTAAGGTACTACTTGACTCCACATACCTGCTTCCAAGCTTCGGTATCGAGATTCTAGGATTAACTGATAATGATATAATCGAGCTCAGGGAGCAGGCTTTAAAGAACAACGTTAAATTTTACTGCATGACGGCATCGTGGACTGAAATTATAGGGAAAGTGTGTAGAGAAGCCGAGCACCACGGCATAGACTTATGTAAATTACTGAATACCGTGTTACCCTCAATTTTAGAATACGAACTGTATACGTGGATTAATCCATCTACTGAAGCAGTGAAGCTGGCATTTAAGCTGAGAATGCTTGGACACAAGGATAATATAGATAACTTACTCTATGCAACGGCCACCGTAAACAATATGGTATTTTTGACTATGGATGACGAGTTCAAGGGGTTCTTGAAGAAACACGGCCTTGAAGTCAATAATGTTAAAAATCATGTACAATTAATTCAAGAATTAAGAAATAGAGACAAGTAGCATAATATGATTGTTATACTAGGTGCACACTGGTAAGCATCTAGCTCCATATTTTTCTAAGGTCTCTGAGGTCAATCAGCGTTTCTATCCAGTATGGAATAGTTGCTAACACTAGGATTAATATGGTCGATAGCGGGGGTTTTGATAGTAGTATGTATGTTGCTACGAGCGTTGACGTGAATGCCGTGTATATCATCATCCTAGGTAATATTATCCCTCTTATAGCAATGTATGAGGCTAAAAAAGGTGGTAGTTTTTTAATGATCTCGTAGTCTCCGTCATCCCTCCTAGTAGCCAGACCCCTTTTAACTAGCTTCTCCAGCACTCTCTGAGCTTTACCTGGACTACTATACTCTAATATTCTCTGAGCCTCCCTAACACCAACAGGCTTGCCATGTCTCAACAGTTTCATGTAAGCTTTTATAGTTTCACTGTCAACACTATAGCCCATGGTATCCACCGAGATTACATTCTTCTCACTACAATTCCCACTATTAATGCCACAATTAAGGCTATTCCCACGGGCAAAGCTATTTTCTCAAGTTCTCCTAAGACTTGAGGCTGCGTTGACTCCCCTACTGGCGATCCACTAGTTGAGGGCGGCTCTGAAGGTATTTCTTCAAGAGGATAGTCCCATCCACATCCAGATACTCTAAGAAGCATTGCTCCGTCTATCATATAATAGGGTGTCCATTCACCCTTATAGTACACTATCCTACTATTCCACCCGGCAAGACCGGGACCGGCGACCTCCATGATCCTACTTATATCGTGATCATCTAGTCCGCTTATGACACCGAGTTCTCTTAACCATTTAAGCTCGTATTCCAGCGCTTCTCTAAGTCTCTCACCACCGACTTCCGGTACTGGAACGCTGGCGTTACCTCCGTGCTCCCTGAACTCCAGGCTAATGTCTTTGTTAAATATTTGGCTGAGCAACGCATTAACTTCGTTGAATGCTTCCATGCTGTAGCCTTCAACAATTACATTAGCCATTACAGTATTATTATGGGCTGATGCCATGTAAATCGTTGCGTTAACATCATCTATTGTCTTGCATAGGTAGCCTCTAATGTATCCTCCTTCATTCCCTATATCAACATGCCATCCAAAGTCCGAAGCGATTCCTCTAATAGTCTCGAAGTCTATGCTTTCGTTTCTTAACTCTATACTGGCCTCATACCTGACAGCAGTCTCGTTTAAATATGTGATCGGGCTCTCGACGCGGACGCCAATATATTTCCCCGCACTTTCTTCAGGGAAGAGTCTTTGTAGAGAAACTATCACCACTACTCTTTCATCCACGTGGCTTCGGTACAGGTAAGCTGTTTCCCCCCACAAGTACTCTACCTTAACAATACCTGTCATTCCATCCAGAATGCTCAGATCATACACTATGCTCGGCTTGTTTAAAACAACTTCTATGGAACCTTTATCAGTTGGATCAAAACATGCCTCCGCTAATGTCGAGTTAACAGCTACGAGCACTAGGCTCATCACTATTATGCTGAACATTATGCTCGACACCAACTTACGTTTAACTAAGTAAGGACCGCTCCCTGAATTCACAATACATCACCCTCTAATGAAATCCTTAGTCTCCCATTTAGTTAAAACTATGGAGTAGAACATAATTGTCCTTAAACCATGACATGTAATAACGTTCTCAGCGAACCCTTACATTAATTTCTCCAGCTGTGTTGAAGAGTATTTAGTTGAGGTTCGAGGAGGAGAAGGCTGGAAACTATTATAAGTGTGGTTCCCACTAGAGTGCTTAAAATTATTGTGTGGTGCATTGATTTGGGAGACTACGATATAATTGTTAAGAACGTTCTTATAATTGACGGGTCTGGGGCTAAGGGGTTTAAGGGTTCGATAGCTGTTAAAGGCGAACGCATAATTTCTGTCGGCGACGAGTTGGAGGGGGATGCTGATATAGTTATTGATGGTGGAGGCCTTGTTGCCGCTCCTGGATTCATAGATATTCACTCACATGTCGATGAAACTATTTTGCTGAATCCCAATGCTTGGAGCACTGTTGTCCAGGGTATAACAACTGTTATAGGAGGCAACTGCGGTTTCTCTCCTGCACCACTAAAAGACTGGTGGCTTTTCTCTTTCTGGGAATACGATGTGTGGGACGATGTTGAACCATTCAAGTATTATCCTGAAATCATTCAGCCCATAGATAAAGTCGATAAAGTGTTTAGGGAGAAATACGGGTTGTCGATTGACTGGAGGAGTTTCAAGGATTTTCTAACGAAGGTCGAGTCGACAGGCATATCGGTTAACTACGTTCCACTAGTTGGACACAACACTATTAGAGCAACTGTTATGGGTAGAGACTACAAGAGGAAGGCTTCGGAAAAAGAAGTGGAGGAAATGAAGGAATACGTCAGGGAGGCCGTGGAGGCCGGGGCCCACGGATTGTCAACTGGATTCGACTACGAGCCGGGAAGCTATGCTTCAACAGATGAAGTAGTCGAATTGGCTAAAGTTGTATCAGAATATAATGGAATATATGCTACCCATTGGAGGAGGACTGGTGTCAGGAAGGAGAGAGTAGAGTTTGAGCCTCCCGAGAAAATAAAGGGTATTATTGAGGCTATCGAGATAGGTAGGAGAGCCAATGTGCCAGTGCAGATATCTCATATAATGTCAGGTTACACAATATATCCGACACCGCCGAGAAGCCTAGCACTAGCAGCCATAAGAGCTACTTTAGATGTGATAGAAGAGGCTGCAAGCAGCGGTGTTGACGTATACTTCGATGTGATACCAAATACTGATGGAGGAGTATTCACAATACCCTACCTGGCATCCCTCTTAGCTCCGTGGGTTAAAGATGCTGGTACCAGAAAGGCCATAGCCCAACTATTAAAGGCTAAAGACTATAGGAGGGAGGTAAAGGAGACTATTAAAGCTGGTAAATGGTGGCTTATTAACCCGAAAGTCGACCCGTACTGGGCTGAAAAAGTAATCATACTAGACTGTAGTGTGGAGAAGTATAAGGGTAAGAGTCTTGGTGAAATAGCTGGTGAAGAAGATGTTAACCCACTTGACAAATTATTCGATATCCTAGTTGAAGACCCTGAAACCAGGATTATGACTAAAATAATAAGCGACGAGGTTGAAGTAGAGGAGTTCATTAAGCATCCCAGGGCAATAGTGTGTACAGATGTGTTTGCATACGATAAGCCTTGGTCTATGAGTAAGCCACCATACTTCCTGCCACACCCAAACACTTACGGCGTATTCCCAAGGTATATTAGAAGATATGCTTTGGAGCGTAAAGTATTGTCATTGGAGGAGGCAATATATAAGATAACAGGCTTATCAGCTAAGAGATTCAGGCTGGAAAACAGGGGGCTAATAAAGCCGGGATACTATGCTGACATAGTTATATTCGATCCCAATGAAATCAGCGACATGGGGGATTACATAGAGCCGAGAAGACCACCTAAGGGAATAAACTACGTTCTAGTTAATGGGAAAATAGTTGTAAAGGAGGGAGCACATACTGGAATAAGACCGGGGAAGATCATAAGGAGAAAACAATAAGTTCCATGTTTTTACATACCATCCAATTTCTCCAACTATACGTTATTTAATAGTTACCTAGCTTTTAAATGTGGTAAGATAACAGTTTTGATGCAATAAACTCTTAGACAATATCCTTTGTCAGGCCAATATTCTTCACAAACCCCGATGCTTGTTGCTACAATAGTCAAATAGTATCTATGCGTGTGTGGAGAATTGCTACTGACTACAATATTGTGTCTCTAGGTCTTATTAAAGAAAATTTTATATTTTTCTGAAATTTCAGAAAAAAGAAAGGTGTTAGGGTTTGCAGGGGTACAGAGTGGTTTTAACAGCCGATAGGAGTATGATGAGCAATTATGGTGGAGGCCTCTTCTTCGGCTTCATTTCAACAGGACCAGTAAAAGGGTTCATACCGTTAACGATATTAATGAAGTTTGTCTTCAAGCCTGTACCGGTTGGGCCTAGAGGAGAAGCACTGCTGGCGCCGAATGGTCTTAGGAGAATCGAATCTGCATTAATTGAGAGCGGTGTTGTCGGCGAGGAAGAAATCATCGTTACTCCACCAGAAAAACTGGAGAAAGCCATTGGGAGAAGCACTAGGATTATAGGCATACATTCACATGACCACCTTGGTAAGGGACCTGCTTCAACAGCTTTCTCAGGTCCAACGGGAATAGTGCACGAGGAACCTATTTCGGCATGGGGCTTCAAAACCCTCGTAACAAGCCCGATAATACAGGAGTCTAGGAGGAGGGGGGCGATCGTAGTAGCTGGAGGCCCCGGAGCATGGCAGTTCACATATGAGGACATGACTAGGCTGGGAGTGGACATCGTATTGTATGGTGAGGGAGAGAAAGCTGTGCCAAGAATATTCTCGAAAATATTAAACGGCGAAGACGTGGAGTTACCGCAAATAATCCATGTCAACCCAACAGAGTACCCTAAAGCCGAGGAAATACCTGTTTTAAGAGGAGGCACTATAGGTGGAATAGTTGAGGTTTCAAGGGGTTGTGGGAGAGGTTGTAGTTTCTGCAGGCCAACCCTAGTCCCTCTTAGACATAGACCCCTAGAACACATACTCAGAGACATAGAGGTTAACGTGAAGTGTGGGCAGAGGAGCATATGCCTACATGCAGAGGACATATTCAGGTATGGCAGCAGCCCTCTTGAAGTAAAACACAAGAAAGTTGTAGAACTATTTGAGAAAGCCTCTAAGGTTCCAGGAGCAGTCATTTCCAGCTTCAGCCATGCAAATCTAGCATCCATAGCCGCATATCCTAGAACAGTTAGAGCCATATCAGAAATTTTAGGAGCAGACGAGAAGAACTGGGTTGGATATCAGACGGGTATAGAGACAGGTAGTCATCGGCTAATAAAAATGCACATGGAGTACAAGCCTTACCCCTTCAAGCCCGAGGAGTGGCAGGATGTAGTTGAACAAGCTTTTGCAATAAGCGTGGACAACGGGCTTGTCCCAGCCGCAACACTAATAGTTAACCTGCCCGGGGAAAGAGAGGAAGATGTTTTGAAGACTATAGCACTTGTCGAGAAGCTCAGACCATACAAGAGCCTAATAGTCCCCCTACTATACGTGCCCATGAATCCAGCGCAGAAGATGATGAGGTTCATAGAAGATGCCGAGTGGTATCATTGGGAGCTCTACATGTCTGTTTGGGAGCACAACATGAAGTGGCTACCGGTGACAGCAGAAGAATACGTCAAGAATACTAGTCCAGGAGTGAAGATCTTCGTGAAATCCCTCATCAAGTTATTGAAGAGAGTTGCAGATAAGAGAGTTAAATCATTTATAAAGAGTAACTTGGAGAAGAAGCTTGAGGAGAGATCAAGAAAAATATTGCTAAAAGCAAAATAGCCTCAGGTGCTGGAAATGCCTATAGAGTTCGGCAGTGTAGAACTAGAGTTCATATCTAAGATGGCAAAGCTGTCGTATAAGTGGGGCTTAGGGGAAGCAGTTGGCAAAATCCTAGGAGTATTATTGCTCAGCGAAGAACCTTTAACCCAAAGAGACCTCGCCGAAATAACCGGTTACAGTGTGGGTGTTGTAAGCAGTAGTCTAACGATACTTGAGAGACTCGGACTAGTGGTATACGAGAAGATTAAGAGGAGGAAAATGTATAGAGCTGTAGGCTCATTGCTAGATGTCCTCGAACACTTCATAGACAGAGTATTAAGACACCAGCTTATGCCAACAATAAAATTCATACAAGAAAACCTCCCGAAATTCAGCGAGAAAACCAGGGTAAACATAAGAAAACTGCTACAGGAATACCAGAAAGCAAGAATACTCCTAGACCTAAATATAAGGTTCTTAAGGAAGTGGAAAAAGCTTCCACTAAAAGATTTCGAGAAAGAACTAAGTAAAAGCAACTTCAATATTCAGCAGTCCATCACGTAGAGAGCAATTTTCCAATACCTGACTCATAACTCAGTAAATATTGTAAGAATCGTTCTCCAATATGGGAGTAATCAAATATTTATTTCTTCACACACAATTGTATCACGGTAAAGTGCTGGTGGAATCCTGATGAATCATTTAGAGGAAGTAGACGTTTTGAAGAGGAGAGCTAACATAATGTTAGAGGAGGCACAACACCTTGTAGGAAGAGAGGAATTTCGGATGTTGCAGTATTTCTTGCAGAGCAGGGAGTTCAACTTTTCATTAAATCCGTTCTACTAGAACTTGTTGGCGAACATCCCAGAACACGCTCCATATCGAAGCTTCTTGCCGCACTCAAAATCGCAACCGGGGAGAACATCATCGAAGATTTTGCTGGGAATAGGAGAAGGGATATAGGTAGACTTGAAGACTCATATATTCTAGCGAGATATGTCCCACGAGAATACAGCATTGAGGAGGCAAGAGAGCTTGTAAACTTCTCTTTTGAAGTGGTGAAACTTGTTGAACGAATCCTTCGTAAACATAAGGTTAGGTAGAGATCTCGTAAAGCTATTAAGGGAGTGGAGAATTTGGGTTGAGAAAATAGCTATTGCAGTAAAAAAGCGTTTACCCGATGCAGAAATATATGTTATTGGAAGTGTGGCGGAAGACGCGTTGACTGGTGGAAGCGATATAGATATCCTCATAGTCTCAGAAAATATTCCAAGAACAAACTTTGAGCGCTCCGATCCGAAGACGGAAGTGGTCGAAGAAGTGGGGCTACCTCTAGCCCACCCCTTTGAAATACACTTAGCGTCGTGGAGAGAATTCGAATTCTATAAGAAGTTTGCTAAGAAAATGATTAAAATACTTTAGAGACAACGTTTCATCGTCAACGCTCAATTAGTGTGATATCATGTGGAAATAAGAGCGGCGACTTTTATCTCTTTTCATAAAAATAAGGAAGTATGGAATTATAGTGTTTTCACTGAAGTTGTTTAAAAATATTTTACTTTTCAATCCTTTAAGCATTGACGTTTTATATGTTTTCTAGTATGGGAGTTTGTATTGTTTTACTGCTATTTCTGCTAATCCTATTTTCTCTAGTATTCTTATGGGTGCTTGAAGTGTTACGTGAACTATTCCAGGAAGCCTCCCTATTTCAACAGCTCCAGTTATTGTAACCCTGTTCAACACTTCCTCAACACTCATTCCAAGCACTTTAGCAGCTCTCTCAAATCCGTTCTTCGCTGCATCGTTTATCGTTGGACCCGAGCCTATGAACTGTATTGGTGCCACTGGCTCAGGCTCAACACCGTATTTTTTAGCAAGAGACTGAACCATTTCCCACTCGTCTTTTCTCCAGGGCTTAGCTAGCGGCGGCAAGTCTTCTTCAGGTGGCAACAATATTGGTCCTTCGAGACCCAAGTTTTTCAGTACTGAAACAGTTATTGTAGACTCCGCTGATACATCCGTTGTGTGGCCAGCGACTTCCCCGTCTCCCTGCATTGCATGCGCGTCTCCTGCGTAAACGCCTCCTCCTCTAACTTTAACCGGAGCTATTATTATTGCTCCTTCTCGAACAGAGTCTACATCTAGATGACCGTCTGTGAGATCTCTCTCATATTGTTCCCTAGTTATAGAGTATGGGTGTGGTGCGTCTATTAGGAAGGATCCGAAGTCCCCAGCATTATGTGAGTCAGGTATGTCCACAGCTGGTGTTGTGCCTAGTTGGCCTAGGAAAGGCCTTATTCTAGCTGGTACCCCAACTAGGTCTGCTTTACCGAAAATAAGTACCGGAACTTGCCTAGAATTCCTTGGTAAAGCAGCCCATTCCCAGGCTTTTTCAGCTATTTTCTTAGCCATATCACTACCCACAGTAATGCCAACTCTATCCCCCAGAACAATAGTATATCCGTGGACCATGCGGAACGGGGATGCAGGTGCACCACACTTCTTGCATTTAATGGCCTCCATACCTATACCTTCAACATTGAACTCCGGCCAGGGCTCCCTGCAGACAGGACACTTCTTGGCAACGTATGGATCACCAGTATATGCTCCATCAACAAATTTATCTACACCTGAAGAAGACGCGTTTGAGAGTACCCTAATTTTCTCGACCTTAATGACGATAGCATCACCTATCTCAGCATTCTCCACAATAACAGGTAAAGCAACTTCATGCCCACCTCTAATAGTGGGGGTTATCATTGGACCCCAGCAACCTGGGGCAGTAACGAAAATTATCTTCCCCTCATCAGCTACGGGACCGAGCATTCTAGTATGAGGACCAATTATGCCGTTAGTATACTCTTCTACACGAATTTCACTATCAGGACACATAACTCTCCCTCACTTCAAATTATTCGCAAAGAATGATATAAATAATTTGATCAAAGAACAAGAATAAGGATAATATATATGCTGTTCTTAAACATTCATTGAATCTGAAAACTTGTCCAATAATTCTAAACGAATATTAGAGTTGATTAAAATATTTGAAGAATAATTCAACAACTGTTCTTTTAACGGTGCCGTGGAATTCCGAGATAGACCCAAGCTAACCAGCATCGCCCATAAAACAACACTCCTTACCTCATTTTACAATTATTAGTTGCTCTATGGAACCAAGTTTAATACATGCACAATTTTCTTAGCACATATTTTATTGAACAGGTAGAATACTTATTGATGTTGACAACAATCTGCTTATTGGCGAGGTGCTTAAAATAACTTGTAGGTTGAATGGTATTGCCACTCTTTGATTACATTTACAAGGAGATCCTCCTTGTGGCGAAGCGTATTGCTAGAAACATAGATAACAATAGTCCAGTCAATATTATGAAACCTACCATTAGACCTATGTCAAGCACTTTCTCCCTTAACATTAATACCAGCTTCATTGCAAGAGGATATTCGTAGACATAGGCTACGTGTATGAGGAAAAAGTACCAGAACACTTTCCCAGCCGTTCTCTCATACCACTCTCTCGCCGCTCCCTGTTCTTTGAATATTGAGAAGTATGCTGATATCGAGAAGATAAATGGAACTATGAGTGCCATAGAGAACGTGGGATCCATTCCGCCGAGGAATATTGGGGGAAGGTTGAGTAGTATTGAGGAGACACAGTATCCTAGTAGTGAGGATATGAATACGAATAGTATGTGGGATCTCTCAATAGTCTTCCCAACGTAGTATCCGAACATGAATCCTAGAATTGAAAGCATTAGAAAGTTCTCACCGGGATGGAATGATGGCTCGAAACCGAAGAGTAACGGTAAGTTCTTGCCGAAGAATATGATAAACCATCCACCAGTAATACCCGCAACTATGGCTCCAGCAATTCTCGTAGCTTTCCCCATACTAACCCCTCCCTTAAACACGATAATCCATAATATAATATTTTTTATTCAATAAAATATTTGCTAAATAATGATGCAACATGATTGCATGCGAATTTCAATAATCTTTGAGTAACTAGTTTCAAGGGCTTGGGAAACAACGGGCTTTCCGTATTAATGGGATTCTATGATTTTAGTAGAATAATGATATTTTAGGCTTGATTAATAACTTGTCCGCTTAACTAGTATCCTGTTTCCGACGAGAATTTGGAATTGTTTCGAATATTTTCTTCTATTAAAATAATCATAATAACATTCATTATTATAATACCATATTAATATTACGTGCCACAAATAAATATGGGGTAATTTTTCGTGAGTATAGAATCTAGAATACTTGGAATATGCTTGACCGACTGCAAGCATAAGAAAATCTACGGTTTCCACATAGTTAACAAGAACATTGTTAATGTTTTAGATGTGCTTTCGAAAGTTTTGGAGAAATATAAACTAAACGTTGCCAACATAGCTACTTCTCCACTAGACGTTAAGGGTCCCAATGCATTATTTGTTGCAATAGATTTCACCGGCTCCGACGCGTCTCCTAATAATGTTATTGAAGAACTGTCTAGTGCAGACGGAGTTGTAGATGTAAAACTCGTTGAACCCGTTTTTGGTGGCAGATACCTGTACGACTATTGTTGCAGGAGTGTTGTCGGCCTTTATGATGAAAGAATCATAATGCTTGGAAGAGCAAATATCTCAGGTCTTCTCGTTGGCTTAAGAAAAAGATTTGGAGGAGACGTTATTTCAGCACTTTACTACGATGTGTGGTTTGAAGTTGGGCGAAAAGCGTGTGAACTATATGTTTCACCAGTAGATCATGCATCCGTGGATATGCTCATTGAACTGCTCAACGCCTTATTTGTTTCACATGGCTGGATTAGTAGGATGACTCTAACCAGTGTCGGAAAGGGGAAGATTGTTTTGAATGTAGAGGGTTCATTCGAATGCGAATACTTGAAAGATATTGTTAATGAGTCGGCTTCACATATTTTTAGAGGCGCATTGGGGGGATTTTCTCAATGTACTTCGAGTCTGCTGTGAGAGTATTGGAGACTAGGTGTGTAGCAATGGGAGACCCTTACTGCCAGTTCCATGTGATAAAAGTTGGGGGGGAACACTAGTAATATTTAATTTAAGATGAAGTTGTTTTTGCCTGAGCTTAAATCTTTCACACCACTTTTATCCTTAAACATTTTTACGAGTATATTGTCTAAGCTAAGACTTATTTCAGGTAGCGCTCTCAATCAGCCTCTTGACAACGTTGTTCACACCGCTTAATTCATGGATATGCCCTCTCTATTTCATCCGGTTCCGGCATTAAATTATTGTTTGAGTCAACCCAGTGGAATACCACTACACTGCTAGATAAGGTGTCCAGTAGATTCTCATCTATTAGGTAGTGCAAGTATATTGCCGACGCCCATGTCCCCCTCCACTCGAATCCGTAGAATATTATTATCGTATTGTTGTAGTTGTCACTGAACACTTCTATTACGAACATGTCTTCGTGTTCGAAGTCCACGGGCTTATTTAGAAACGCTATTATCTCCCCCGACGTAGTATTTATGAAAGCATACTTGTCCTCCATCTCGGCGAATTTAATTAGAGAAGCATTGTTGTACTCATAGTATTTGACAAGCCAGTTCGGCAAGGGGCCTCCGAAAGCCATCAATATGTTATTTGAGACAGTAATATTCAGACTCCCTGGATCATGTTCTCCATCTCCCTCCACTATCATGTCGTCGAAAATGTTTCTCTGCGTGTTGCTGCATAAACCGTAAATTATTCCACCGGCAATAACATCGTATGCGGCGACAGGCCTGGTCATCCTATATGGGTTCGCGTAAACGAACATAGCACGCTCCGGTAAAGCATTAAACACATTGTCTAGAACATCACATATGGTAGTTAGCTTCTCTCGTAATGAATATACTAGGCTCTCCTCCTGCCTGTAGGGGTTGTCCACTACTACTCCACAATACCATGCGATCTCCACGTATATCTCAGATGGATCATAGTATGGTATGTCTAGAATCTGTGGATCCACGGTGAACTCCATGAACTCTGAGTCAACCCACGCGTTCTCGTAGGACTCGTTGTCCACGTAAAGCCAGGTATCATATACATAGTTGTAAACCCAGACCCCCTCAGGCTCATAGTATGCTACAATATCCGTAAGCCCGTCTTCATCCAGGTCGTAGTGTATTATTAGCTCGAAGTACACGTCGCACGTACTATTAGAGAACCTGGATGGATCAATGATTCCGGCTAGCTCCACTCCATGGTAAATCTTGTCTCCCCATAGAGAGTAGAACGCTGTGGAATTAAATTCCTGGTATTGATCATCTCCTATAGCATCTTCCTCGTCGTAGAGTATGAGTGTGCTGGTGGGAGGCCAGTCGCTTGGATCTCCATCCACACTCAGCGTGTACGGTGATTCCGTAAGCCAACCGTAATCCGTGGGCGGATAATCGTAGGAGGCTGATGCAACTTTGTCGAAGAATATTCCTACAGTGTTGGAACTTCTTACTCCTATCTCGTCTAGGGGGAGAATTATTTTAAGGTACTCCAGTATTCTGGAACCATTTATTGAGATCCCGTAGTCCACGTACTCGCTTTCCAAGTCACTCACGTAAATCCATGAATTCAAATAATTGTTGAACCTATATAGCTCGCCGTAAGAGTAGGAGCCAAATAATTCAACGTATACTTCCACGTCTCTGCCTAAAGCATCCCCACTCTTAGGATCAGAGTCTACATCGATCTTAACATCCACTTCTCTGCCATAAACTATGCTCCCGCTGGAATCATAGGATAATAGGTTTGGTCTTGGCTCATACCATTCGAACTTCAATGTTATATGGGATTCATTATTGTATACGTGGAGATAGTATAGGTCTCTCCACCCGCCGAAATCGTATCCGTCGAAAACGTGCACCGCACCCTTACCAGCAACTATTGGCGCTCCCCTAACACTTATAGTACTACAGTATGGAATAATATCTACCCCGGAAACAGTGATGTTCAACGTGTCGACTTCAATGGAGGAGGAAATATTTACTATGGCTACACCACTCTCAGAAGTATGTGCAACTGCGAATACTTCGCCATCAGCTGAGAAAACGGTTACATTAGCGTTTACAACGGGGCTTCCATCATCCATGTAGGTGACAGTCACTGTGAACGATGTTTGACTAGCATTTATGGTTGCTGGATGAACCACGCTTATTTCCCTAGGATTCCTCCATATTGGTGTCAGAGGGTCTCCGAAGAAAATGTATTCAAGGAAGTCCTTTACGTCAGCGTAGTCGGATACATCCATGTACTGCATTGCAAAAGCTATTCTAGAAGCATAGAATGCTTCTCCAACACTTACAACATTATTATCGAACAACTTCTCTCCGAAAAGATACATCAATCCCTGGTTTCCACCATACCCGCGTTGCCAGCCGATGACATAGTAGCTTATCCTTGAAGATGCAATGACAGCTATGGAACCCTCTCCTTCTTGAATCAAATACTCGGCATATGCCTCATTATCGAGGTCGTCGAATTTCCCTAGAAGACATGCACTAACGTAAGTTATGGGAGTCTTATTCCCAGCACTTAAGCTTATGTATATGTTAGCAAACTCCACCCAATCCATCTCATCGCTCTCAGGCACGTCATCGCCATCGTCTTCAGCCCAAATCTTCCTGTAGTGTCCTGTGGGAGAGCCGTGGCCAGCCTCGAAAACAGCATAGTAGCCATTGCTGAACTGGTACTCGAAGTTACCGTAGGTCAATGAGGCTTCATGTGGATACTCTGAGGGATCGAGACCCTCATCCTCGTACAATCTGAAATAATTATAGCCTATTGGATCCAAGAAGTCTTCTCTAATACATTCCAGAGGGTAGGCGTCATCTGTTTTAAGTAGTCCCCTATCATCCTCGTTCTCGTAGTTCGATATGGCTCCAGCAAGCAGTACTTTGTGAAGCCACTCGTCAACCTCAACGTTTCTCTCGTAGTCCACTATTTTGTCAACAACGATGCTTGTGGAACCAGTGAGATACGTTGGTACCCTACCAACTAGAACCTCGGGCAGAGTGTCAGGTAATGTCTCAATGAACCCGTCTGGATATCCATCGCCATCAGTATCCGGGCATTCCAGGAGCTTCCCGTCTCCATCTGGATCCCAGTCCCCGTCTAGTAGTGCATAGTACATGTCAGTAGCCTTGTAATTCCTGTTTAATCCTCCCCCAGCCTCCATGTCGCTAGAGCTATCTTCCATGTAGAAGTATGCTGGGGGTACAACATCGTAGTCTCCCCCTAGAACAACGTACTCGGTATTCCAGTTCTCGTAGGCATACTTTATGAAGTTCCTTATCCTATCCTGGATCGTTGCTCCACTGAAATAGCTGTTTATCCAGTCAACAGTGATCACTCTAGACCTGTATCCTAGGGCAGTCCTCCAGGAAGCTAGTTCCCGAAATATTTCTTCTAAGTCCCCACTAGTTATGATGATGTATGGATAACTGTTTCCACAACTTTCTTCAACCGCGTTGTGATACCTGTTCTCATTGTAGTATATTTTAGTGGCTCCCGTGTTTAACGCTATTGTCTTCAAGAACTTGTTGACAACGCTTGTTTCAGGCCTACGAGCTTCGCTTTCAACGACGTCTCCACTAATAATGTTCAACGTAATTCTCATGACGTGGACTATTTTAAGCGTCAAATTGCCTTCGTAGTATTGGATTGGATAAACTGATAATGGGATTAGCTTGTATGGTCCAAGCCATTGCTCCGAGAATGATTCACATAAGTTTCCGGGCCACACAATGTTTTCATAGACATCCTGCAACATGTTAGCTCCTATATTTTTCTCTAAGTAGGCTGGTTGTAGTGGTAGGGCTTTCTCAAGAGGCTCCTCTATTTCTAAACGTTTCACGATAATAGGTTGCAGGCTAATGCTCACATTCACAGTATTAGCTGGTACGAGAACATAAAACCTCTTATATGGTACGATAGGGTTCC
This sequence comes from Thermoproteota archaeon, assembly GCA_029258925.1. Classification (GTDB taxonomy): domain Archaea; phylum Thermoproteota; class Thermoprotei_A; order EX4484-217-1; family JAPDJV01; genus JAPDJV01. The sequence continues at coordinate 40,825 of JAPDJV010000010.1, forward strand.
CAGGAACATAATAGTAGTCTAGGCCTGGAACATCTATGTAAGTATACTTTTTTCCCTCATCACATTTTAACTCGTATGAGAGTATGTTAATGTATATTCTAATCTCATTTGAGTAGGATTCGACTCTAACATAGTTCTCAGGTGAATTCTCATCAAGTATTTTAACATCTACTACACAGCTCTTCAATCTCCGACCCAATTCTCCGGGCACTTCAATTGCTTGAGGCACTGGCAGTATTATTGTGGTAATAATCATTGTGAAGAGGAATATGGGCCAGAGTTTTTTAATATAATAGGGGAAGACTATATGATCTATCATACTATCAGCTCTAACTAATAATTTTAGAAAAAATCTTAAAAAATTATTGAAAATAAAATTATTCTTAAAATCAGCCGCTAAGATTGGAGTATGATAGTTTTAGATTATGAGAGAACTAGAATTCCATAATAAATATGGGCATATTTCTAAGTTAATGAGACATGAAAATCTTTCCTAAATACAGGAAATATTTGTTTAGAAGAAAACTCTGTTCACCTTGATGCCGCTTGTAACCGCAAATAAATGTGAAAAACCTCATGACATATGAGTTGAGCTATTAAAATAGTGGTCATTTATTCGAGTTATCCTTATTCAAACACTCTAAAATAATCTGCCCGGTTTAATTCCTGGAACATGACTTGTAGTACTTGGACTTGAAGATTGCGAGCGAAATAAACGTTTTAGCATCGATTAAATCGCTCCTCTCGACTTCCCCCATAGCACTATCTAAATCCATTTCAATGCGCTCTATGGCCTCGTATTCTTCAGGTTTAGAGCCAACATATTTTAGTTTTCTAGCAACATAAATGTGTATTATTTCGTCGCTGTAGCCTGGAGCTGGACACACTGATGCTATTCTCTCAATTTCTCCAGCCCTATAACCGGTTTCTTCAACTAACTCTCTTAGAGCTGCGTCGAATGGTTTCTCCCCGGGTTCAACTCTGCCAGCGGGCACCTCAAGTATCCACTTATTGAGAGCGGGCCTATACTGCTTTATGAGAACTATTCTCCCGTCTTCCAGGATGGGTAATATTGCTACTGCCTCGCCGAACTCAACAACCTCTCTCTCAATAATAGAAGAGTTCTTCCTAAACCTCACTATTTTAACAGAGATCCTCTCACCCTTATAACAGTATTCCTCTCCCAATAATTCGAGAGGATCCATTAATCTATCACCTTCAAGAATATTCCATTACATAGCTTAAATATAATTAGTTAACTGAGGGTTCTAAGTGAAATAATTTAAAGTTACTAGTATTATCTTTCTTAGATCTCAGTTTAAGAATACTTTGTGAACTACTTCAAGACTCGAATCGTTAACTACTTTAATCATATTGTTTGAAATTGTGTATATATAGTCTCCAATATAAAGTGTCCTAATAGCTCCTTGATGACTGATGAATCCTCTCAGCGCCAGAGCCTCTATAGAAACATTAACAACATAGACTCCATCAATTTCTCCATAAACTGGAATACACATGTAGTTTTTACCAATATTTATCGTGAAAGCCTTGTGGTCTGTTAGTATTGGAGTCCAAGACATTCGATCTCCTATAGTTATATTTGAGACCAGTATTGGATTTTCAATATCAGATATATTGAATAATGCTATTTTTAGGCCATGCATTAAACCTTTCTCATCAACTTCCACTCCGACACCTATCAAATAATCTTCTAAATACGGGTGAAGGTATTCGGAGTAGCCTAGTATTTTGAGTTCTCCAAGCACTCTAGGATTCTCCGGGTCTGATAAGTCTATTGCAAATAATGGATCTATTCTCCTAAATGTTACCAGGAACATTTTATCGCCCATAAACCTTGCAGCATATATTCTCTCTCCTAAAGCGAGGTTTTCGATGCATCCAACTATTTGCAAGTCCATGTTTAATACGTAAACGTTGTTAATGGATTCGGATCCTCCGCTTAGATTTTTACTAACCGTTGTAGCAACCCTCAAGTATCCATTGTACTCATCTATTGAGAATTGATCTAATATGTGTCCTGGAATAGTCCCTATAGCACTTGCCTTAATGCTTGTCCCATTTAAAGCGAACCTGTATATAGTGGTTTCATCCACATATAGTTCATAGAACTCATTGTACACTTTATTCAACACTCTATTCTTCTCCTCTGAACTAAGAGAATTAATGTAATCTTCAACAGCCTTCTCTACTTCAACTAGTCCTTCCACATCATATTCCCGCGAATTCATTAAATCATTAACCTTGTTTCTCAAAGCATCTGGCGCATTTTCTAACAATGCTTCGACAACTCTCTCCATTAACCTATATGGATCAACCCGTTTTCTGGAAAACAAGTACAAGTTTTCATGTGACATGTAAATGTTGGATGAACACCCTGTGAGGAAAACATCTTTCCCATAGCTACCGTTCTCCACGTTCAACGATATTATTGTCGTGAAGACGTATGTGAAATCTCTTGTAAAGTATTTCACATCAGAAGCCTCTACTTCAACCCCATTGATTTCAGGCAGGATAACTGTGCCATTCTCAGCTATAGATGGCTGAGTTATTATAGTGTAACAATACTTTCCGCTAAGCCTGGACGTAGCATAGCTTCCTGTGACAGTTATATTATTCATTAGTATCGGATTGAATATGTTGGTGATGTTGTATAATAGTATGCTCGTCTCCGGGAACTCTTTAATCACTTGATAAACATTTGTTTTCCCCTGGACATTCCTCAGCAAGCTCACTGCGAAAATGCTTGGAGAAGCAACTATCACAACAAGTCTATCCCCCTCAACAAATATTCCCTCAACCATGCCGGTGAAATTAAGCTTGTGGACGATGCTAACCTCGCTTGGGGGATAAGCCTTCACAATTACAACACTGCTCCCCCTAGCAACATATATGTATTCTCCATCAGTCTTAACAATGTCAGCTTCATCAACCCCCTCAACCTGGACATTTGTAACCGAGTGCTCAGGTTTTTCAGTGGATAAAACAGCTGTACTCTCCTCTAGAACGGGTAGCATAGCACCATACTTAAGAGCATGAAATGTTTCCGGGATGAACCACGGCATTATCCTAGACAATATCATCGAGGAGGTAACGTAATCCTCCACTTCCCTTCTAGAAGAAAAACTGTTCACTATAGGGGTCGCCACTGGAGTCCAATGTCCGGGAGGAGTTTGTTCAGCATTTGGTTCAACATAAAGTGTTTTCTCGAGCAGTAAACATGATGCCTCCATTAATAATAATATTAATAGTATTAAGCCCGCAGATTTCCATTTACCCATTTTTCCACCATCATGCAATATGCTGAATCTAACATAAAATACTAATGGATAGAACAATAGTTCTAAATATTAGAATCATAATCTTCGTAAAAACTATTTGACATGTTTAAATTATAGCATTAAATCTCCTACTTCCAACAAATGCCTATTATAATAGATGAGTTAAGCAGTGGATGATGATTTTACGTAGAATCTAGGAGAAACCTTGGGATAACTAGTGATCTACATTATGTAGAAACCACTTATTTTAATGGAACTAGCTATATGTATTTGACCACTATCGCCTCCACGGCATTAAAGCAGTAAGCATGCCGGCAATAATCAATATGGCTCCAAATACTTCGATTACCCCCAACATCTCCCCTAATATTATGGTTGAGAAGAATGCTGCAAACACTGGTTCAAGTATGAATATTAATGCTGCCTCATAAGGCTTCAGCCATCTCTGCCCATAGACTTGAAGAGCGAATGCTGCATCCGTGCACATTAATCCTAGGTAGGCTAGGTATGGTAAGGCTATAGGCAACATGTTATCCGATAGATTACGGTTTGAACTCATTAATATGAAGCCTATTGCAGGTATTGACTCGAAGAATGAGAACAATATTGGATTCGAACCACCATATTTACTAACAAGAATAACCTGTGCCGCCCAGAAAACTGCACTGATCAATACCAACACTTCGCCTAAACCAAGCCCTCCTCCAGGCTCAGTTAACAAGTATAATCCAGCAATAGATAATAATAGCGATATGAGGGCTTTTAATGTATAATCTCTTTTAACAGCCGCTTCATAAACATGTACGAAAACAACATTAAGTCCTGTTATGAACGCTGAGTTGGATGCTGTAGTAAACTCTGTACCCCATCCCTGAAGCCACAGGCCAAGTGCATAAACTATACCAGTAATAAGGCCTCCTGAAACTTCTTTGATCGAAATACCATATTTACGATAATAGTAGATGATGTAAGGGAGTAAACCAAGTACTGCAATAATAGATCTGACCCACGTATATGTAGCCTCATCAACTTGTGAGACAACGATTTTAATAACTGGAAACGAGGTGCCCCAGAGCAGTGTAGTTAATAGTAGTGATGAAACCCCTTTAAACCTAGTAATCCCTGAACACCTCCGGAACTCAGGGAGAAGAATTTAAAATATTTAAGCTTACTTAATAAATATATTTAACAAATGTCATTTCACATCCCCAGCATATACAATGATACATCTTTAAGCTTTCCCAGAGACTTCCGCACTAACAGTCAAGACATATTATAGAGTTTGAATATTATTGTCTTAAGTCTGGTCAAACTATGAATTCCACAATCTAGAAGTCTCGATCTTCCATAAGAATATTCACCGAAATCTCTATTACAATAACTCTTTAAACAATAATCAACACTTACTCTAATAAAATATTTAATCGATGAAAGACCCATATTAAACTGTTCCCTTATGTTAAAGTATAGTCGATGACAATTATTAATCTTAGGATATATGAGCATTATAAGCTACATGATGTTTGTAGGATGTTTAAGAGTGGATGTCCTAAATATTTATTAACCAATTTATTATAAAATGTTCATTATCGATTAATCTACAAGTAGTAAGTATTTTATAATATTGTTATAAATATATTTATAATGAATTACTGTATGGAAAGACATCAAATATAAGGAGGTTATAATTTGGAATTGGAGAATTTTATAAGCGTTATGGGTAAGCTTAAACCGGAAATCTTTAATGAGGTAATATATCCTAATCTAGGAGCATTCGATTCAAGTATAATAGTTGGGCCTAGACACGGCGTTGACTTCAGAGTTGTAGAGGTAGGGGATGTAGTGCTGATCGTTAAAAGCGATCCAGTGTTCATAGTACCGGAATATGGGTGGAAGAGATCTGCCTGGTTCGCTGTTCACATACTAGCTAGTGATGTATCTACAAGCGGTGTTCCCCCAAATATTTAGCCATAGACTTGAATCTCCCCCTAAAGATGAGTGATGAAGAGTTTACAGTGATGTGGGAGTTTATGGACAGAGAGCTGAAGAATCTTGGAGTTAGTATTGTAACTGGGCATACTGGTAGGTATGCTGGATGCGAATACCCTATGCTGGGAGGAGCCACAATGATTGGGTAACCAGCGGGAAACATTTTGTAACATCCCAGATGGCCATGGAGGGAGATAAAAATATTGTGACTAAGGGTCCAGCTATTGAAACAGCTGGAATACTATCAGTCCTATTCCCTCAAGTACTCGAAGAAATGTATGGAGGAAAGTTTGCCAGAGAGGCTCAAGAAATATTTTGGATGCAGAGTGTTGTAGAAGATGCTCCGACAGCAACTAGCGTTGGTTTAAGAAGCAACGGTGCAACTGCAATGCATGATGCAACAGAATACGGTTTATGGAGGGCACTCATAGAAGCCGCTGATGCAAGTAATGTTGGTATGAGAATATATAAGGAGAAAATCGTAGTCGACGAGAAAGTGTTGAAAGTATGTAAAGCATTCTCCGATTCACTGGAATAAATATAGACCCATTTAAGTCGATAAGTGAGGGAACACTTGTAGTAACTGTGAGACGTCATAAAGCGGATGAAGTATTGAGAAGATTGAGAGAGAAGAACATAGATGCGTCAATAATTGGAGAAGTAACTAATGTGAGAGAAGGCGTGAAAATAGTGTATTCGAATGGAGTAGAGGAGCAATTAAGATACCCGAAAATAGATCCGTTCTGGCCAGCATTCTTCAAGACCGTCGAGAAAATAAAAGAGAGTAAAAAGTAGAGGTAATCCACATTTTCATCTACAACATCATTTAATTCAGCATTATTGAAGACATTTATAAAAATCTCACCTACTATAAGTTCCCATGTAGACACCATAGGCTATAACATGGTTTCTAGCACTTCTCAAAACATCTCTGATCCCAGCTCCAGCTCTTAGATCTAGAAGTGTATCCAATGCAGCTATCATGAAGTAGTAGCGGTGGACTCCATGGCCTACTGGAGGACAAGGACCATTATAGCCCAGTAAACCGAAATCGTTCCTACCCTGAACACCATAATCTGTCCGAGGCTCCTTTGGAACGCCCTCGGGAAGAACACTTATGCTAACTGGAATATTATACATTGTCCAGTGATAGAATATTCCAATAGGAGCGTCTGGATCATACATCACAAGTAAGAGGCTTTTAGAATCCTCTGGAATGCCACTTATTTTAAGAGGGGGAGAGACATCTGCACCACTACAAGTATATTTATCTGGAATCCTAGAGCCATTCTGAAAAGCAGGGCTTTCAACAATTATTGTCTCAGGTCTACCCTTAACTATATCCATTGGAGTTAGACGGCCAACCATTAATGCTACACCAATAAAAACTTGAGACACCAACTATAAATTCCTTACCGAATAAAGATTACAAGCTTCAAACCCTAAATAGATTGCAGTTCACATACGCTAACTGGGGATAGTTGATGATCGTTAAAGGCGTTTACGGAGACTTCAAGAAGATTACTGGGAGGATACGTGTGGAAGAAGTCTATGGACCAGTGGACTTGGATAGAAAAAGGATTGTGGAGGAGGCTGGATTAAAATATGTACCATTAATCTGGGTTCCAAGAGCTGGGGGAGCCGAGGAAGGCATAGTTGATGCTTGGGGTTCTAAAATGCTTTTTGCATTCAACAACTCTGGGTGCATATCAAATCCTAGAATACGGGAATCAGCCAAAAATACTTTGGAAGATGCAGTAGTGAAGTGTGATGTAGACTCCATCATATTAGATGCTCTAAGATTTCCAAGTCCATTTGACGGCCGGGGCATGTTATCATGCTTCTGTAAGTATTGTAGGAGGAGAATTGTTGAATCTGGAATAAACCCGGAGAACCTGAGATCCAATTTACTAAGATTGCTTGAAAAAATCCATCTATATCCACACTTAAGCTCTGATTTAATAGAAGCATTTATTCAATGGGTGAACATTAGACAGCTCATAGTAAAAGAACTCCTCGAAGAGTTGAAGGAGAAGGCGGAGGAGTACGATATAACAGTTAGGATAGCAGTATTCCCACCGAGCATCGCATGGCTTGTCGGCCAAAACTATGCTTACATTAAAGATCTTGTCGGAGAAGCCCAAGTAATGTTGTATCATAAGTGCGGTGGCCCCGCGTGCTTAAACACAGAGTTAACATCACTAGTAGAATTACTATTGAAGAGTACTGGAGAGGCTAGGGAAAAAGAGGTTCTCAGAGCAGCCTCTATGCTAACTGGTCTATGCTTAAAAAGCTGGAAAGAATTCAAGGAGAGAGGTGTAGATTGGGATATCTTAGTCGAGGAGACACGGAGAGCTGAAAGCCTCCTAGACTCCAAGTTCACCGCAGTATACTGGCTGGACAAGCTAGTTGAAGAAAGATTGAAGACTATGAGGTTAAATAAGGTGATATTATTTGTAGCAAAAAATTGCTGAAACATTCTCGGAGAATTTAGCTTTTCTTAACTATGGATAAGCCCGCTACTAAAACATATGCTCCACCAGCAATGAAGCCCAAACCAATAAAGTACGGTATTAACCTCTCTAGAAGCCTAGGTGCAGCAAGCATTATGCTGCCACCAATAATCATCAGTAGGCCTACGAGCATCATAATGATACCCCCTATCCTAACTGGCACTTCTACGCTCATCTTCCTCTCCTCAACAACAATAATACTGTCGAATAGGAAGCCTAGACCCATACCAATGAACATTGCGGCGGGAAAACTTAGCCCTCCGAAGACAGGTATTAGGATGAATCCTACCCCCATACCAGTGAACATGAAGAATAGGAAGAAGGGTTTACGTCTCTCACTCAATACTAGCACCAGGAATACTTCTATCTCCATAGAAATAAAGGTTATGAATATGATGCTTGCTTTAAACTTCATAAAATCCTTAAATCATTACATACTTTCAATCCACTACGTCATTGATGAAACATGTATCTTGGTCTAAAACCTTTTAGCCTCCAAGAAATCATTACAGGATATTTAAGTAAGCTTAATGTGAATGTTTTAGCAAGGATTATGCACAGTTCCGACTTTCAAATTTCATGTTATGTGAGGTATGCTAGCCTTAATTCTTACATCGTTAAACTCGTCAATACTTAAGCCAGCTATCCTGGCAGCCCTATATATATGTCTCCAGTCTCTATATAAACCATTAATGCCAGCCTTACTCTGGGAGGCTGCTTCATAATATAGTCCCAGTCAGCCATACGCCTACGAATAACCCTAAACTCCTCATCCTCCCTAACCCACTTCTCCCTCAGCTTCAAATCATTAGACTTGTCGCACATTGCCTAAAGCACCTGGTAAAATAATTGTTCCCCCAGTAAATAAGGGAAGCTATGAGTACTTGAGGAGATATGCTAACTTACCGACGACTTGAAAAGCGAAGAACGCTCACCCTCTTATTATGTTGCGGGATAACCTACTGTAGACGTTGGCGTAAACCCATAGTTTTAGCGCTCCGGCAGTAGCTTGATCATACTTCACAGCGTACTCTCCTAGAACCGACATTTCTCTAACATTCTCTATGTTTTCTGGGAGAGGTATTATGGGTCTAGCAGTAGTCGGTAAGATGTCTGCAACGGTTACTAGGGTAGCATAGTATACTATGGTTCCAATAATCCCGGCCTCAATAGATGATATTAGAAGCCAGAACCATTCTCTCCTAAACACTCTCACACCACACTTAAAAGCCTCCAGCACTCCTCCCTCAACATTGCAGCTGGCAATAGAAGCAATAAACGGCGGGTACAGGAATAAGAATACGAGCATTATTAAGTCAAACACTATCGACCATCCCACGACAAACACGAACATTTCTTCCGGAATCTCTCTTCCAAAGCCTAAAACAATCCCCGTGTAAACCATTGTGAAGGGAAGCATTAACGTGAGTATTGGAAGCAGGCTTACCTCAACCACCCTAACAATACTACTCCAATTAATAACAGGATTAAAATACATGTAGACTATGACAGCAAGCAATAAGGAAACCCATAGAAAATATACTAAGAGATATAGTGGGGGGATCAGGAAAATATAGCACGCCATCCTCTCCTCGAAAAACAATATTATGAGAGGCCTGCATACAAGAACATCCATAACTACTTCAAGCAAAATTACTGTTAAACATAGGAGGAAGGCCCTAGAATCGGTGGAGGAAAATGTACTCCTCATAACATCCTTACCCGTGCAACCCGTAGATTGCATAGTGTTCAGGGAGCTTGTCAGGTGTTTTCACATATATGAGGGCATGGACCCCTGTATTGGCAGCACCATTATTAAAGTTCACCCAGGCATCAACAGGGATACTCAATGTGGTTCCAGCGGGACAATTACCGAAGCTATACTCTATCTTCACCCTAAACCTGCCATACTTAACTGGCTGCACACCTGCATCGTAGTGATAGTGTATTATAAGCGTACCGCCCTCAACACTCCACGAAATAGTTGCCTGACTAAGACAAGTCTTCTTCGTGAGATCTATTAAGTGGCCAGCTATAGATAATCCTATGGAGACAGGGGGTGATGCAGAGTATCCAAGTATCCCCTCAGCTAGGAGGCCTATGCTTATATATTGATAAATTTCTTCAACAAGCATTACAGCCTGAGTTAGCCACTCATTAGCTTGATCTTCAACAGCCTCATTATGTGAGGGAGGAGGATCGAAATCGCTTCCCTGTGGAAGAGGAACCCTAATATCCATTGTAACATCCCATATTCTGGTCACATATCCTCCCTCAACCTCTCTACCGGAGGCAACGGTTTCGAAGTAAGCATTTAGGTTGTTAATAGGCTGACCGGTTAACAACCTGCCGTAATCGGAGCCTCCTATGGTCAAGGTTGCCTCTCCTAGCAGAGTTGATTGGGCATAGTTTTCAGTGTAGACCATTTGCTGGCATCTGGCTAGAGTATGCTCTGCTATGAAGGACTCGCTTCCACTTCTCCAAACCTCTGGCATATATTCTCCAATGATCCTTAGGTCCCGTATTGTTAGTGTTGAGTAGGATTCGTTCACACCCGGAATCTCGATCGACACGGTAATGCTTCTATTGTATTTGAGTGATGATACTATTAGATACGCTGTGTCGCTGTCTATGGGTATGAGAGTGCTTAGGGAGTATGTTCTCCCACCTCCACTATGGGGTTTCCCCTGCACGCTAGCATAGTATACTCGAACACTGTTGAAGTATATGTCTATCCTCTTCTGGAATGGTGCACTGCTCCTGCTATCCCAGTGCGTCAAGTCTATTTTTAACCCTACTGGAATGCTTGTTGAAGTGGAGTTTAGGAATGTTCCTGGAACAGCTGACACACCGTAGAAAGTTATGGTGTCGCTTTCGAACCAAGCGTTCCTGGGCTTGTACCAGAAGTTCACTAAGCTATCGTTAAACCATTTTAGCTCCGGCGGCCGGCTCCCGTATACGAGCTTCTTTAAGTATAGTATTGGATAAACTATTACCTCGTCCACGTAGCTCTTGAACTCTATTTTCAAGCTTATTGGACGATTACTGGTATAAGGTATTATGTCTGCAAGGCTCATTGAATAGTGTTTCGGCGTGGTGGAGACACTGTAGTATGAATCCTTTGAGGCATATAGTTGGCCCGTGTCATTATAGTATACTTCGACGTGGACGTGGAGGCACTCTGGTTCCTGGCTTGCAGTAGCCTTGAAAACTAGTTCGGCAAACGCCACCTCGTAGCCCAGATACCTGTTAGTAGATGTCCAAGTGTTTGGATAAGCTTTTTTAATCGGAGATGAACCCATCGTTAAATCTATTGAGTAAACAAGTTGCCCTACCTCAGTGGGTCCTCCTCCCCCGCCGCCGTCAATAACTATTAATGGTTCTACTTCGAGCTGTCTTGAGGAAGGCTCTATGTCGTAGCCTAGTTCCATGCTTAAAGTACTGTCTAGTGCGAATGACGAGTGTTCCTCGCGGCTTACAACAGTGATGCTGGATGATTGAATGAGGGTGAGCTTCCTTATTTTACTGATTTCTTCAAGAGTCCAGTATGGATCGTATGGTAGGTTTGAGGTTGTGGAGTTCTTATCGTAGTAAATGTAGAAGCCTACCTCCCCGCATGGTAGCCTTGCTTTAACGTATATTCTCTCATGAAGCCTGCACTTAACGAATTCTAAACCCCACTCGTCGGATTCTTCCCCAATAATCGTCGGAACTCTAATGTAGAGCAGGGTGTCCTCCCCTATACTACCGTCGACTAGAAGCGTTTTCATAGTCTGGTTCAGCGGTGCAATGAACGTTTTCACAATGCTTGGAACAACGTATATTGTTCCCTCAACCCACTCTCCATCATGGTAGACTGCTACTCTGAGACTTGAAGATCTTGCCCCAATTATTTGAGGAATGTCTCTTCCTCTGACCAAGAATTCGGCGAAGATTAGGCTTCCCGTATGGTTTGATGATGCAAGAACTGGCATCATTGTGCTTGGAATAGAGAGCATTATTAGGAGTAGGCCTAGTGCTAGGACTTGCCTAGCTCCATCAACCAACCACCTCACCATTGAAACAGATTCAAGAAAACAGGTATATATGTATATTGGATTGCGAGTGTTAAAGCATATTTAAGTAGCTTCTATTCAAAATAGAAGTATTAATTGTGTGCGATAGCATAATTTTATTTTGGCGTTTAAATTTTATTGATGAATCGAGGTTTAGGGGATTTCTCAAGGGGCCCTTATGTGCTTTAGTTTATTTATTGTAGTAGCTTGTTTTTAGCTAGGATTCTTATTATTTTCTTTGCAAGGCTCCTAGATTTAACTTTAATTATTACTGTTTCCCCGCCACTCCACAGTAAAATGGCTTCTCCCATTTCTTCTAAGAACTCTTTTGCCCCCTTCCTAGCTGGAATAACATAGTATCCGTCGGGAGTTTTAGATGATAATATTTCCTCGATAATTCTTGAAGAACACATTCAGCACACCATTATAGCTTCACATGTTTCCCGGAACTTTTAGGAGAAGCCTAAAATTAAAGGTTAACTATTCGTCTCGGAATTGCTAGTGTGGTGTTGATCCATGTAGAGCAGCGTACTCGAAAAACTTAGCCGTGTGGATACTTGTAATGCAGTATCATCTCCTCACCTAAGCATAATAATGCTTTCAAGAATCCCGGTGATTCAAGAATTAATATTGTGGAAAGCTCCATGTTCCAATACGCCTATACGGAGGGGAAGCGCGTAGCTTTTAATGTCGTATGATGTTTTAAACATGTCAGTGTTCACGGCACTTGCAGGTATTTAGCGATAGCGATACTGTAGCTTAGGTTAGAACAACTGTTTGACTGTGAAAAATTGTTCAGCCCTCAAACACTAGCCGTGGAGTTATGGTGTGGAGAACACTTTAATTCTTAAAGTTCAATTATAAGTTAGAAGCTAGTAGCAAATCCTTGATTCCGGCTTTAACGTGAGATGACATAGTAGTAAATGTTTGGGATGGTGGATGTTTTGAGCGGTAAAGCTGTGGAGAAGTTGAAGAGGAGGTCACGGGTTTTCTTGAGGGAGGCTAGGAGGCTTCTTGAGGAGGGCGAGTACGATTTAGCTTGTTTCAATGCTGAACAGGCACTTCAGCTCTTCGTGAAATCTACTGTTCTCCGCTTACTAGGCGAGGAGATAAGGGGGCATGGTGTGAGGAGTATTTTAGGCTACCTGGCTGGGAGGCTTAGGGAGATGAACTACAGGGAATTAGCTGAGAGAATTGCTAAGACAGTTAGCGATTGTAGGTATGGTTTAGTGTTGCTTGAGGACGCATATGTTGATGCTAGATATGGTTTGAGAAGTTTCAGCGAGGAGGAAGCTAGGGAGGCTATTAGGATTGTTGAGGAATTTATAAGATTGCTGGAGGATGTTGAGGAAAATGTGTGGATGGGCTAGGTATAAAATTGAATACCTTAAAAATTGGAGGAGGTACGTGCAGACACTGGCTGAAGCAGTTAAAAGTGTTATTCCCGGCTCGGAGACCTATGTTTTCGGTGGAGCAGCTGAAAACAGGTTGACTGTTTTAAGCGATATAGATGTACTGGTTATTATAGACAAGTACTTAACAGACCGGGAGAAGAGGAGGGTGAAGAAAAGTATATTAGATGAGGCGTCCCGCCGTGGACTCCCATGGGATTACCCTGTTGAAATCCACGTAGTCTCCAGAGAAGAGTCGAAGAAGTATTTCAAGTATTCAGGGAAGCTCATAAAAATAAGGGCTTAACTTAAGAATTATTATAGAATATCACGTACGAGTTTAGATAAAATAACATATTACCTTGCTTTAAGAAGTATTATTCGGAGAGGCGACGTGTTTTGGGTGAGTGGAGTAAATATATTATTGAGATAGGTTTTGGGACAGAACACCTTGGCGAGGACCCTAATATAGCTGTTTTAAGAGCTGTGGAGTTCGCTATGAACGGAGTATGTATTCCCGGTCTCTACGAAATGTTCGATTATGATCCTGAGAAAATAAAGAAGAATACTAGGGTTGAAGTATTAGTTGGAACCCCATACCCCGAGAAAGTCGATGTGGAGAGAGTTAAGAAGGCTATACCTTTAGACTGCGAGAAAGTTGTTAAAATAGTTGAGGGAGGATTGCTGGGGGAAGGTGTTGTATCGGAGGAGCACAATATTAAGAGGAATATTATTGTTTCAAATGCCTTCATAACAGTATATGTTAGAAAATAGGAAAGATTAATCAAATATTTCATAACTCTTTTTAATTTTAACTTGAAGCCGCTGGTTTGATCGAATTGTTGACTAGAATGATGGTAATGTTTAATGCCTGCAATAGCGTTTCATTAAAATACTTCTAGAGTACTCTGTTTAGCTGGTGCCATGTATTGAGTCTGCTTGCCCCTATTGTGGGATTTACCGTCCTCGTAGTACTCCTAGTTCTACGCATTCCAATATGGATTGTAATATTTTTGTCTGCTCTAGTGATGGCTTTCATGGCCGGGGGCATTGAGCTAGTTTCCAGGATTTTAATAGAGACTTCTCTTAACAAGTCAACAATAGATCTTGTTGTGATAACTTTTTTAATAGTATTCTTCGTGAACCTCTACAAGGAGAGTGGTCTCTTAGAGGGTTTGGGAAACGAGCTTGTTAAACTTTTCAGGAAGCCTGTACTCGTGGTAACACTTACTCCTGCAATACTTGGATTCCTACCTATTCCAGGCGGGGCGCTTATGTCTGCTCCAATAGTGGACGTTGTTGGAGACTCCATGGGTCTCAGGAGGAATAGGAAGCTGTTCTTCAATGTGTGGTTCCGCCACATAATATTCCTAGTATATCCTCTAAGCACGACCATAATTATTGCATCCGGCCTTGCAGGCGTAGATCTTTGGAGTTTGATAGTTTGGCAAACACCTGCAGTTTTCATAATGATCGTGGTGGGAATCCTCATGGGATTGCCTAAGGGTTCTAGAGGTGGAGAGAAAAGCTTAAAGACAGAGTCTTTAAATGCTGGACTGCTTATTAGAGGACTCATGCCCATAATTGTTTCAATAATTTTGGCAGTAATCTTATCTCCCCTAATAGATAACGTTTTCCCACTTCCCATAGAAAGATTATCTATGATTATAGGTGTTCTAATTGGCATAATTATTCTCATAGTGCTGTCGAATCCTAGTGCAGAGAACTTGTTGAAGGCACTTATTTCAGGAATGCTTGTTGAAATAGTTTTAGCAGCATATGGGGCAATGTTTTTGAAAGATGCTTTTAACGCATGCGGAGCATCCGATGCTATAGGAGGGCTTGTAGGCGACATGAATCCTACATTACTTTTAGCTATACTGCCATTCATACTCGCCTTCATAACGGGGTCTCCTCTAAGCAGCATAGTTTTATCAATCCCCCTCCTCCAGCCAATAATATCTATGGATGCCCGTGAAACGTCGATTACATATATATCGGCTCTCCTAGGCTACATACCGTCTCCACTACACTTATGCTACATTTACAGTGCATCCTATTTCGAGACTACATTAACTAAGGGTTACAGGTATATGCTTCCCGCAACAATATTAACCATGATCATAGTATTGGGAATATACACCATACCAATATTCTAAGCAAATTACATGGAATATTTTATTCGAAGACTTCATAGACGCATTATATGAGGAAAGTTCTACGTAGAATATTGGACTAGCTGAATCTAATAGTCTCGTCAGAAAATTCTTTACAACTAGTTCTCCTAACTATTTTAGCACCCTTCTCAGCAAGTCTCTTCATAAGCTCTCTAACAGCATTTTCAACGCTTTCTTCAGCCATATTCCTGTCTTCACCATAAGATATTACATGGTATATTATCTTCGAGACTTCTTCCCATCCCCTCGGATGACTCTTAATGTATACTCTGGGATCCCTCTTCATAATAGACTCTATTATCGGTGCTCCAGTAGACTCGGTTACTCCCTCAACGTAAACGAATGCTTCAGCATATCCTCTCATAGGAGCACTAGCCATTATTATTGGTTCGATTACTTTCTCGAAAATGCTCTTTACTTCACGTGGAACACCTGGCAACACGAATATTGTTGTTTCACCAAGTTTAATGTAAAATCCTGGAGCTATGCCTGCTGGATTAAACAGTGGAATAGCTCTCTCCGGGATCATAGCCATTCTACTCCTGGATTCTGTGAATTCTAATCCCAACTCCAAACATTTCTCCTTAACCATTTCAAGAGCCTCCCCATTCAACACAAGTCTTCTTCCAAGGGCTTCAGCCACCGCCTCCCTTGTTACATCGTCAAATGTTGGACCCAGTCCACCTGTCACAACAATCAGCCTAGGGTTCCTAGCCAACGATTCTCTTAGAGCTGAAGCAATGTCATTAATATGGTCGCCGACAACGGTAATCCTCTTAACCTCAAATCCTAAGAGCGTAAGCTTCCTACAAATCCATGAAGCATTAGTGTTAACGACAATTCCAGATAAAAGCTCATTTCCCACATTCAATACTTCAGCGAAAGGCTCCATTATACACCACCGAGAACATATAGTATTTAGACTGTACAAAATATTATCTCCTCTACAATCATTTGCCCGCCACGGAGATAATAGCCGCTGTTAATGCACTGATAAAATATAAACATATTATGGTAGCTGGCCACGTTTGAACTTTAAAGGACTTATATGTGATCAGCATAATATATTATCGGTGAATAACTGTGTCGCATAAAGAGGAGAAACGTGGACTCAGCGATGTGGAGGAGCTTAGAGGAGTTTTAAATACTATTAGCGATTTCCTAAAGGGTCTAGGGCCTCTGCTCAGCGGACTAATAAGAGAGGTCATGGATAGTTTGAGCGGTGAGAAAATAGGGGAAAACGTGGCTACCTTCTACAGGAAGCTCAAGGAATCCGAGATGCCCGATGATGTAGTAACTGAGCTTACGAGGAAATATTATGAGGACCTTATGATACTTGACAAACTAGTTGAGCAGTTCACAAAGAGGATATCTGAGGGTAAAACCAAGGCCGTGTTCAAGCTTGGTGAGGAAGAAGAGTAAAACCACACACCTTTTCATCTCTCAAACCACTATAAGCTTTAAGGCCTCATCAGAGGAATGCCATCTTGGAGGAGTTTGAGAACAGACTTAGGAGACTTGAAGAGTTACTGAGGGAGGTCGTGGCTAGACTTGAGAAACTAGAACGCCTTCTCTCCCCCAGCGAAGCCCGTGAAGAACTTAAAACTGTGATTAGTTTATTAGGGCTTGGACTGGCTCCTGCAAGCAAGGTGCTAGAGTCATCTAGGAGAGCGCTGACAGCCTTGAGAAGAATTAGAATTGTTGGACTATATGATGACATTACGAGGGCTATAGTTGAAGTGCTAGCAGCTCACCCTGAAGGCCTTAGTGTAGCAGAGCTTACAAGGAGGATTAGAGAGGTCAGAGGTAGAGCCTCCCGTAGGATTATAGCTGAAAGAGTGAGAAAGCTGCGGGAAAAGGGAGTCGTGGAGGCCGTTGGAGCTGGGCGTGATAGAAGGATTAGGCTTAGGTGTGTAGGCGGTGAAGACTAGAAGACTACTAAGGCTTATCGCAACCCTCCTACACCTCGCCATAATCTTTCTGATCGCAAGCATTAGAATATCTCTCTCAACCCTCACTTTAAGACTCAGATTGTGGAGGCATAAGAGGAGGCTTAGAGGAAAACTAGTCAAGGCAGGGCTGCCTAGAAAGCTAGCTGACGATATATCCTCAGACTATGCTGAGAGAATGATGAAAATGAGTAATCCTCTATCCATAAACTTCCTTAGAAGAGTCTTAAGGGAGGCTAGGGGGCACTAGATAACATTATCAAGTAAAGCCTATTCAGATAGTTGACTAGTAGTCGCCTTAACCCTCCTAGTCACCCTTGATTGCTAGATTAAAACCGTTAAGCTGAATCATTGGAAAATTGCTGTCGTCTCAATATGCAATACATGTCGTTAACGTAAATTTAATGTACGTATTTAAAAATTTATGAAGGTCTTCACCGAGGTTTCCAGTAAACTCTTCAAGCATTGTGAGTGAAATGTGGATAATAGGTTTCAGCCAGCCTAAGCCAGCATACTTCCCACAATAACCACATTTAACCCACTATACTTATGAGCTACTGGCTAACCTCTATGGCGACCTCCATTATATCTGGATGTACAATCCACTATATTAAGCTATTGTTTAAATGAAAGCATGTATTCTTTAAATATAGCTTAAACTAAGCAATTATCTAGTTTTAAATACAATTATTATTGAAGCAAAGCGCCTAGAGATCAAGTGTCGCCTAAACTACTTCACCAAAACATTAATTCTATTCTCTTCACATATAAGGATTTCAGAGCCACTAAATCCCTCCGACTCCCTTATATGTGGGTTTAATGATTAAGTTGTGGGAGAAGAGGTGCAACGTAAGCTTTCATACAGTGAGGTCAAGGAGTTTTCACGGAGGCTTCGCAGAGAGGTTTTCAAGAAAATTTTATCGCTGAGGAAGAAGCCTAGATCCACTAGGAGGAGTATTGAGGAGTCTTTAAGGCTGGGGGAGACAGCTATTTTTGCAACTAGACTATATGTCGAGGTGGTTTCTTGGAGGAGAGAGAGGAGAGAGCTAAGGTTGAGAGTATAGTTAAAAGATTGTATGAGGAGTTTGTAGGTAATATTCTGGGAAGACTTGGAAGCATTGCTGATGAAACTAAGAGATATCTCGTATTCCTGTCATGGCTTAATAGTAGGCTTGAAGAGGAGGGGTTGGGGAGGATAATAGTTACTGGAGGCTTTGCTGTCGAAGTTTACACTGGTAGAACTCATAGGACTCTTGATGTGGATATTATCGTTGAGGGTGAAGATGCTTCGAGAATTGTCGAAGATTTTCTAAGATTGTTCTCTGAGAAAGTGGGTAGAGGTTATCTTCCATATTATGAGGCTCTAACAGTAAAGTCAATAGATGTTGTCTCAACAAAGTACTCTAGGATTATTCAGCCAACAATATTGGATGTTGACGGGAGACGAATTTACCTTGATCCACCCGAAGAACTCATAGTAACTTACCTAGCTGGATGGAAGTTCTGGGATTCAAGTGAAGACAGAGATAAAGCGTTATGGTTGTACATAGTGTGGAGCAATAAGCTAGATAAGAAAATTCTGGGGAAGCTTGCTGACTTGAGAGATGTTTACGATAAACTTGTTGAGCTAGAAGAATTAGTGAAGTAACGGTTCTGAAACGATTCCGAGAAACGAATACAGTTGACTCCTCAAAATATTATAGAGAACGAGCTTTCACTTTAAGAAATATTGAATCCACGGAACATTTTAATTCAGTCCCGGAAAATATTCAATGATTGTTGAAGAATAGCTGGTCATGTATGTAAAAAATTTGCTTCAGATATGGGAGCAGGTTTGCAAGGGATAGACTGCGAATTCCTTATGCGGTATAAACGTAATATAGTTGAAACCTGTAAACTACATATTGATGTACTAGTTGGTGTATTAATTGATTGCGCTAGACGGCCTACACCCCCATGTTAGGAGGCTTTGGGTTGCTAGAGGATTTAAGGAGCCCACACCCCCGCAGGCTGAAGCTTTCCCCCGTATTCTTGCAGGAGAGAATGTTTTAATCGTTGCCCCGACTGGTACTGGGAAGACTGAAGCAGCTTTCCTCCCAATACTCTCAATGCTTTTAGGGGAGGGTAGCAATGGGATTAAAGCAGTATATGTAACACCTTTGAGAACACTTAACAGGGATATCTTGGATAGGCTTAAATGGTGGTCTCTGAAACTAGATTTACGGATAGCTGTTAGACACGGTGACACGTCTACTTCTGAGAGGAGGATTCAAGCCCTCAAGCCGCCAGACATATTGATAACTACTCCTGAAACATTTCAGCTACTCCTAGTTGGAGGAGTATTGAGGCAACACTTATCCGCATTGAAGTGGATTATCGTCGACGAAGTCCATGAGATTGCTGACAGTAAGAGAGGAGTCCAGCTTACAATATTGTTGGAGAAGGCTAGGAGGATTGCTGGCCGAGAATTCCAGCTAATTGGATTATCTGCTACGGTAGGTAATCCAGGTGAAGTAGCGGAGTTCATTGTTGGATCTGGGAGGAAGTGCAGCGTAATCTATACTCCCGTGTCCAAAATGATTGAAGTAGACGTCATCTGGCCCGATGAAATATTTGAGGACAGTGCTTTAGCTGAGAAATTGATGGTTACTAGGGAAGTAGCCTCACGTCTCCGCTACATTAAGAGTGCATTGAGTAAATACAGGAGTATTCTGGTATTTTCGAATACTAGACCCACGGCGGAGATGATTGGTAGCAGACTTAAGTTATGGGACATTGACTTGCCAGTTCACGTTCACCATGGAAGCCTGTCCCAGGTTGAGAGAATTAGGATTGAGGAAATGCTTAGGGAGGGCAGTATTAAGGGTGTTATCTGCACTTCCTCGATGGAGCTGGGCATAGACATAGGCTACGTAGACTTCGTAATCCAATACAATTCCCCCAGAGAGGTTAAGAGACTTATCCAGAGAGTTGGGCGGTCAGGCCATGGGATTGGGAGAGTGAGTAGGGGCGTTGTTCTAGTTGGAGACAGCGATAATGCTCTGGAAGCAATAGTTCTAGTAAACCTATTGAAGCGAGAACAAGTTGAACCATCTAAGTATCCCCCTAAACCCCTAGACGTATTGGCTCATGAAATAATAGGCTTCGCCGTCTCCGGAAAATACACTTTAGATGAAGTATACGAGTTGGTGAAGAAAGCAGTTCCATACAGGGATCTAGATAGGGATGAATTCAATGTTCTCGTAGAATTCTTATCTAGTATAGGACTACTAAGCGTGATCGGAGGCTACGTGAGGCCTGCAGGTAAGAGGACGTACGATTACTTCTTCAAAACGCTGTCAATGATACCGGAAGTCAGACAGTATTATGTTGTCGACAGGGAGGAAAAAATTGTCGTAGGTCTCCTAGACGACTTCTTCGTTTCAGAATACTGTGAGCCCGGGGCAAGATTCATCATGGCTGGGAGACCCTGGGAAGTACTATCTCTAACAGAGAAAACAGTTTACGTTAAGCCCGTGGAAGACTATAGGAGTGCCATACCTAGTTGGATAGGAGAGGAAATACCTGTATCATATGATGTGGCGCAGGAAGTGGGCAGGATTAGGGGTCTAGTAGAGGAGATGGCTAAGAGCGGTTTAAGCCTTAGTGAAGTAGTTGAAACATTGTCTGCGAAGTACGGTGCAAACGAGGATACTTTAAGGAAAGCTATTTTAAACGTATACTATATGGTCTCGAAGGGAACCCCTGTTCCAACAGATAGGCGAATAATAGTGGAAGATGCTGGAGACAACATCATAATTGTACACGCACACTTCGGTAACAAAGTCAATAGAGTTCTCGGAAAATATCTCTCCCACACTCTAGCAGGAATCCTCGGCATACCAGTATACGTAGCGGAGAAGCCGTATAGAATTATTTTGAGAGCCGAAGGCTTGTGCTCGGAGGATGTTGAATACGTTCTAAGAGACCTGACTGTCGAAGAGTTTAAGAAGAAAGTTTATAGAGCAGTTGAGGAGAGCAGGGGGTTCAGGTGGAGACTTCAACAAGTAGCTAGGAGAATGGGGGTCATTGAACCGGAGAAAACTCTTAGCAGGGCTGACCTTGAAAATCTCGTTCTATACCTTAAAGATACGCCCCCATATTTGGAAGCGTTAAAGGAAGTACTATACAAGGATATGGATATGGAGAGAGCTTTAAGTGTTGTAGAAATGCTGGAGAGAGAGGAGGTCGAAGTTAAGAGTATTAGAGGACCCACAAAGCTTACCTTAGAGTACTTCAAGTTCCTAGGAGGATACATGGAGCCAAGGCTTCCGGAGAAGAGGGATATAATCTCTCATATAATATTTAAAACAAGGATTCTATCCAACATAATTTCTCTCGGCTGCTTAGACTGCGGTAATGTGTGGAGTATCCAAGTATCCAAGTTGCTTGGGGGAATAGAGTGCCCCGTGTGCTTCTCTAAGAACATCGCGTTCGATGTTATTGGAGAAGAAGAGTTGAGTTCGCGGATTAGGAGGTGTAGAAGCCGTAAGAGGGGTAAGGGATGCAGAATTCTATGGGACAGCGTTAGGATGTTAAGGGAGCACGGGGTTGCCGCGGTATTGGCTAGAGCAGCTGGGTTCAGCTTCAGAGAAATACGTAGGATAGCACTACATTATTCAGGGGATGTCGACTCTTTTTTGAAGAAGCTTTGGGTTGAGAAGAAGAGGAAGATGCAGGAAGCCATATTGTCCCGGTTGAGTGAAGCATAGTATTCTAGGTTTTCAGTCCAACTAGTTTCTCGAAGTCCACTTCTATCTTAGACCTCCACCCAATAACGATATTCTCTCCCTCCTCCTCCAAGTACCCCATTCTCAACAATTTCTCTAAAACATAGGTAACTCTACGCTTATCGAATTTAGAGTGAAGAATATCTAGCAACTGCTTTCTATGGACTCTGCCGTTAGAGGAGGTCAGGTATAGTAGTGATGTTGCAAGTATTGCAACATCGTCTATGCGCCAACCCGAAGTCCTCAACTCCTGTAGTGTTGGAGGCTCCTTCAATACTGCTACGAAGACAGCTTTCTTAAGAGCTCTTTTCTCCCCGTCTAAACTTAAGGTTACACCCCCCTCTCCAACAGCCTTAACAGTTAAGCCTAGTGGTTCGAGAACGTTGTTGAGTGCCTTAACTACTTCCAAGAAGTCTTCCCCCAATAGCCTGTAGAGCTCCCACCCCTTAACCCCCGGCTTACTTCTGCTCTTAAACAATATTGCCCTAGCAGCTCTCCTTATCTTAGATGAGGGTATTCTAGCTGGAATAATTATCACCTCTCAAAGCTATTACTATAGACTGGTATTCTCCTACTGCCGGTGCTTCAAGAATATAGTACTCCTCTTTTAGTGGATCATGTATTATACTTAGTTCGCCCATGGTTGCCAAGTAGGAGATAACGTATGCTCTAATGAATGTTTCAAGCATGCTCTCGCCCTTCACGAAGTCGAAGTATTCTAGTATTCCTCCACCACTAAGCCTCCTCTTAACCTCCTGCCTAATATTGTCTAGAATCTCCTGTAAGTCTAGTTCTGATAGGATACCTAGATTCTCCAAGTCTCCTACTCCAACAGTCTTCAATTCCCCTCGCTCAAGGAAATCTGGTTTGAAGCTTTTCCTGGTTGACAGATAGTTTAAAGCTCTCATGATCTCCGTGAAGGTTATTTGCTCGAGTTCAACTATGGGGTGCCAAGATAGCGCCAAGTCTCTTGCAAGTTCTCGCTCGGACAGGGAGGATATTTTAAGCAGGGCTATGAAGGGTCCTAGGACGAGCATTGAAGACCTATTTTTAACCCATTCTTCTTGATCCCTGACCACCTCAACTATGTGGCTTAGGATTTCGGAGTCTAAAACTAGGTGTTCGTCTCTTAGTGCTGGTAAGAGTTTTGATAATTCGTCCAATATTTTCTTCACGTCTACTTTAAATGGATCAGTTGTACTCTTAACTGTTTCAACAAGTTCATCTAATAGGCTCCTCAATTTAGCTGTAATATTCTTACTCAACATTTTCCCCCAATATTGAAGGAGTTGAAGCAGCCTTAACTTTCTGAACAACTATGATATTAGCGTCATCCGGTATCCTGCTTAACGGCCCCGGAGTTATCATTATGTACTGGACGCCCCTGTTTTTTCGGGCCAACTCGATTATTATGTCTAGTATTGCAGTCCTATTTTGGGGATCCATGTGGACGTCGAACTCGTCTACGGCTCTCATAGGAGACTTTATGTAGTTTTGGAGTGCTAGTAGGAAGCACATTACGGCTGTAGCTCTCTCCCCACCGCTCTGAGTATACGGGTCGAGAAGGGAAGGCTCCATCCCCCTAAAGCCTACTGTGAGCTCTAATCCGGCTTTCTCGAAGTCGTCTAAATCAACCAATTTTACGTCTCCAACTGCGTTGAACCTGTCTAAGAATATTCTATAGGATTCTGCTACTCTAGATATTGTGGAAACAAGCTTGCTTCTCCAAACCTCAATCCTCTTCCCCAATTCGTCTAGAGCTCTCCTCCTATTCTCGGCGGCCTCCTCAGCCCTCTTCTTCAGTTCCTCGAAGACAGAACTATACTTACTATATGCTTCAACAACGTTTCCAGGTATATCTCCTATAGATGCTATTGAAAGCTCTATTCTCCTAATTTCCTCCTCTACTTCAATAATACTCCTATCGCTCTCAACTCTCTCACCGTATTCTAAAGCCTTTCTCGTTAACTCTCTAAGTCTCCTCTTCAACTTCCTCTCTTCTAAAATAAGGCTCTTCAATTCCCTTTGTAATAGTGAAATTCTGAATTTAGCTAGTTTTTCCTCTGATAATGTTTCAGCGTAGTTAAGCCAGTTATTTCTTAGAAGCTTAATGTAAGTCGCTACATCGCTTACTCCGGAAACTATTTTCTCCTCCACTCCAGCAATATCCTCTCTGAGCTTACTTAAGACGTTGTCGAATTCCTCAAGCTTCCTCTCCTCCCCTAAAATAGTTTCCCTAAGTTCTCGAACCTTCTCCTCCAACTCTACAAGCTCTTTCTCCCTATCCCTAACATTAATCCAAGCCTTCTCTCTTTCCAATTCCTGGAGTTTCGACGTCAAGCTCTTCTTCTTCAGAAATCTGCTGTACATTTCGCTCCAATACTGTAGTGATTCCTCGGCCTTCGACAGCATTTCCCTTATTTTAGCCTCTTCTCCCCTGGAATGCTCTAGTTTCCGGAGAGCTGCAATTATCCTCCTCCTATACTTCCCCAAACCTATAGCGTCTTCAACTACCTGGAGTTTTTCCTGAGGTGAAAGGAAAACGAACTCCTCCACCATGTTCTGGTGCATTATTATGAGCATGTTGTCCGGGTTCAAACCTATTCTAGAAAGATACCTGTAAACCTCTAGTTTAGGAACTCTCCTACCATTAACCTCATGCCAGTACTGGCCATCACTTCTAATGTACCTGGTGAAGAACACTTCGTCGCTCCTAAACCATGGAAGAGGTCTCCCATCATCCTCCACCCTATTATCTAGTACAACTGTCACCCTAGCAATACTCCTCCCCCTCCTTATCAAATCGCTGAGTCTTCTCCCCCTCTCAGTGTATGTTTGCCCTAGTGCAACTGATATTCCTAGAAGTATACTTGACTTCCCCGAACCATTTGGACCGGTTATAATGTTTAGCCCTGGTTTAAAGGGGATTCTAGCATACCTGTACGACATGAAGTCCTCTAATATTACTTCTCTCAACATTGCAGGCATTTCAGTTAACCTACCTTAGTATACATAAATATGTTACCCGGTATTACTATAACAGTGTACCCGTCTGGGTGGACTAAAATGGTTTCGGCCTTTAAGGTCTTCGAAGTGGTTGAAGACGTTGATCTAGCTACGATAGCCTTTAAGCTGAAAGATTATAGGCTGATGAAAATAGAGGATGTTAATGGAAGAGAGGTCGAGGTGGGAGTGGAGATACGCGATCTGAAGTTGAATAAGGGCTGTTTAACGGGTGTAGTGGAGGAAACTATGATAGCCTCCCTAAACTATAAGGGCGAGATTCTTAGGACACCGATATCTCTTAGAACACTCTTCGAATTCCACCCGTATAGAGAAAGATTAATGCTGATAGTGGCAGCCAAGAAAAATAGGGCGAACAGGATAGCATCACTCTTCTCATCAATATTGTCAGCCCGGAAAACAGGGGTCTTAGAGGCCCTTATCCCCCATGAAAATCTTAAAGCATTCTACGAGGAGAAGAAGAACTCTGCGAAAGTAGTTTTCTTCGATAACATTAGGATTCCGGGAGTTAGAAAACTATCACTATACGGAGACCAGTTGGCAAACACCGCACTGTACAACGAGTACCTTAAGCTGGGTAAAGTCTGGTACGTTGTATTCGAGGCGGAAGAGGGGATGGTTGTTGGAGTTACAAGGAACTGCGTCATCACGTTCTTCTCGAAAATAGACTACGACGACGCCTTAAAGTTCATCGAGGAGAAGATACTGCCCTTAACCGTGAAACCTTAATTTTAATGGTCACACAACCACGAATACCATAATCGTAGAGTCGTGTTGAAATTGATAAGGGTCCAGGTCAAATAGTAATGGAATAATGCTACATTGCTTGATGTATGCATGGTGATTAAATGTAATAAACTCGTCGGTTAGAGTATGCTTGGAGGAGTACTTTAATGAGTACAGATGAAGTCGTTGAGATGAGGAGGAGGGGAATTAGAGTCATTAGGCCCTCTAGGCGTTTGGGTTATATGAAGAAGCGTGGTATTATAGCAGTCCTTAAACCTTTTGAAGGTGAAGAAAGTGGCGGCTAGAGTTAAGATAAGACTTCTGAGAGACGACAACACTATTACGACTTCAGCACTATTGAACAGCGGTTTCGAAACATATTCCCCCGATATCGTTGTGCCTCTAGAAGTTGCTAAAAGACTAGGTTTATGGCCTCTCATCCAGGGGAAGATAGTAAGCCTTGAGACAGGCGGTGGAGATATCGGTGTTCCATACGTGGAGGAAAGTGTTGTATTAGAGCTCTACTTAGGAGATAGAGAGCCTAAAAGGGTTCGAGTAAACGTAATAATAGATCCCCACGTTAGAGAGGTAACTATAAGTGATTACGTTGCAAGCGCTCTAGGGATAATATTGTTGGATTTCAAGCTTGGAATGTGGAGGCTGGTTGACGATAAACCAGATGTTCGCAGAGAGCGTGGAACCCGAGGAGTGGTAAAATGTAGAATGAAATACTCTATGTATTTGCTGGAAACACTATAATCTATTATGGTTTAATTTAGTAGAGCGTAGAAAATGACTTAACTCAGCTATTATTACGGATTGTAGGCTTGCATTAGCCCCATGTATGGGAATCCCTATCGCATATCAAGTTCAAAACATTGTTTACGTTAAATGCTTTAGACAGCGTTAAGAAAGGTCTATCTAAACTTCTTCAAGAAAGACCATTATTAATAAATTTATAAATGATGTCTTTGTAACTTCAATGCTAATACTCGGGATCGAGAATGTAGTGGAGACCATGGACTGCCAGCTTTAAGACGAGAATAGTTTTATAAAATGAGCCAAATTATGTTAGTTTGGTGTTAACATGGATATTGTTTTCAGTAAGGTTCTCGAATTGTCTAAGAGTATTGAAGACGAGATTATTGGTTGGCGCAGAGACTTCCACATGTATCCAGAGCTAGGTTATAGGGAGAAGAGGACTTCGAGAATAGTTGCGGGGAAACTGAGGGATTGGGGTTTTAAAGTTATTGAGGGTATTGCTGAAACCGGCGTTGTAGGGCTGATTAAGGGCGGGAAGCCTGGAGATAGGACTATTGCTTTGAGAGCTGACATGGACGCTCTACCTTTGGAGGAGGAGAACGATGTACCTTACAAGTCTAGAGTTAAAGGTGTCATGCATGCCTGTGGCCACGATGCACACGTTGCAATGTTGCTTGGAGCAGCAAAAATATTATCTCAAATAAGAGACAAGATCCCGGGTCAAGTTAAACTAATATTTCAACCCGCCGAGGAGGGCGGTAATGGAGCTAAGAGAATGGTGGAAGAGGGAGTATTAGAGGACCCCAAGGTAGACGTTATCTACGGGATCCACGTCTGGAGCCTTTTGAAGTCCAGTGTTTTCGGCATTAGAGAGGGACCGGTGCTTGCGGCTACTGGAGACATACATATTGAGGTCATTGGTAAGGGTGGGCATGGAGCATATCCCCACATAGCTGTTGATCCAATTGTCGCTGGTTCAAGTATAGTCTTGAACTTGCAGACTATTATAAGCAGGAATGTTGATCCCTTGGAGGCTGGCGTGGTCAGCATATGTGCATTCAATTCTGGGAGAGCATTTAACGTTATACCCGGGAAGGCGGTTTTGAAGGGTACCTATAGGGCTCTAACTTATGAAACATTAAATGTGATAAGGAATAGGATTAGGGAAATAGTTGAGTCCACGTGTAAATCATATAATGTGAGATGTAATATTAGAGTAGAAGACGTGACCCCGCCAACCGTGAACGAGCCTAAAGCAACAAAGCTGGCTTTAAGTGTTGCAAGGAGACTTGTTGGCGAGGAAGCCATCGTAGAATTAAAGCCTACTATGGGCGGGGAAGACTTCGCCTACTATCTTCAAAAAGTGCCAGGCGTATTCATAGCTTTGGGCACAGGTAACCCGGAGAAGAAAACTGACATACCGCATCATAATCCTAAATTCGATGTAGACGAGGAAGTCCTGTACCTGGGCACAGCATTCCACGTTGCAGTAGCATACGAGTACTTGAGCAGGGGTCTCTAGATCCAGCGTGAAAGCGAGAATTATATGCAGAGGTTTCGCTTAAATAAGATGTTGAGCGTAAAGTAGATGCTCGTCGCTTTAAGCATGTTATCGTGGGTCTCGGAATTTGATGGAGATTAAATCAATATATAAGTGTAAGATTTGCGGGAGATACGTTGAGAAACCATTTCACTGTGGGAGAGAAGCCGAGGAGCTTCTCGACTCGAAGAAGAGGCTTTGGTTAAGCAAGCTCCTATCACTTTTACTAAGACACGAACCTTGGAGAGCGGGGCTGAGAATAGATCGAAGTGGATGGGTTAACTTAGATGAACTAGTCAGTGGAATAAGAAGCTTGAACAGTTCTCTAAGCTGGGTTACAAGGGAACACATAATAGCGCTGGCAACACTGGACCCTAAGGGAAGATTCGAGGTCTCCGATAACAAGATCAGGGCTAGATACGGACACAGCATCAAAGTAATCATAGAAAGAGACCTTCAAGAAGACGTTGAATCGAAAATCTTGTATCATGGAACGCTAGCGGAAAAAGTTGAGAAAATTATGAGGGAAGGCATTCTCCCCATGAAAAGACGATTCGTCCATTTAACAACAAGCTATAGGGAAGCTGTTGAGACAGCTAGTAGGAGGGGGAGGAAGATAGCAATCATAGTTGTTGACGCGGAGTGTCTTAGAGCTAGGGGAATGAAAATTATGGTAGCCGGGAGAAACGTTAGGGTAACACGCAGAGTGCCCCCGGAATGCATTAGGAGAGCAGAAATTCCTCAAAATACTCTACAACCCGCCAGCTAGGTTGACACTTAACTTTAAGCACTCATTTCACGTCTGCAACATTCAAACACATTTTAAATATTTAACATGCTCACATGCATTTATCTGGGACACGGAATTCAGCATTGATAATGAGGATTTTGACACTTATCTCTCCGACAAACCTACTTGCAGAGAGCTATGTGTCCTCTCTTCAAATATTGGAGATGCTAATGTCAAAATTAATAGAAATGTGGAGGTTAAATCCCAAGAAATCGTTTTGTGTGGAGCATCTAGCAAGTCTTTCAGCATATAACGCCATCACATTACCTTAAGGCTAAAGAGTATAAGGGAAACATTTGAGTTGCATTTATAGAACCTCTTTTACAGTGGATATTATCATGAGGATTAATGAGGGGAAGCGGATCAATTATCTTTGACTGTAAGAGTAGCGGATTTTTGCAAAGCCAAAATAGAATATCAGGTTAGCTGTAAGCAATATTGCTTCAACGTCTCTATACTAAATTTTATGTATAAAATTTAGTATAGAAGCTTTATAATACGCTAGAGATTGGTAGAGACACGATTATATGGCTCTAGTCCCCCAAGGACGTTATGGCTGACTTAGAACATGTTATTTTGGATTCCAGTTCTAGTGCAGTCATAAGGCTTCAACAATCTCTAGATTTACAAGCTCGCGACAATTATTTCAATGATCCTCGGAGAGCACTTAGATTTTCAGTTTTACATAAGGTTTATATTAGTTTGCCTAATGGTTATACTTGGTGATACTATTGGTTAAACTTAGAGTTAAGGTTGGACCTAAAGGACAGATAGTAATACCTAAGATTTTCAGGGAAGCCTACAAGATTAAGGAGGGGGGATATGCAATACTTGAACCAGCAGATGATAAACTAATATTGAGGGGGATGGAAGATCCGAGAGAAGTCTTAACGTGGATTAGGGAGAGAAGGAGGAGAATAGGTGGTAGGGAGGCTAGATTAGGAGATTTAACTAGAATATACTTAGAAGAGGAATTTGAGAATGAAGGTCTTCGTTGACGCCAGCCTGCTAGTATACTTGAACGTTAAAATGCCTGAAGACGAAGCTAGACTCGTAGAAGATTTTTGGCTAGAATTATTGTTAAATCATTTATTATACACTAATATATTGGTCCTGGATGAGACAATATACGTGTCCAAGAGGAAGTATGATGTGTCATTCAAAGACACGATAGATTTCATAGATAGAGCAGTACTACCCTACGTTGACGTATTACCAGTAGGTTTAAGCGAGTACTTAAGGAGTAGAGAGCTAGTAGTCAAGTATGGGCTTAAACCATCGGATTCAATACATGTAGCAACAATAGAGAGCCACGGTCTACAAGCGATAGCAACTGAAGACGAGGATTTTGACAAAGTAGGAGTTAAAAGATTATGGATTAGGAAGTGAAGATGTACTCACGCCATGCATGTACCACTTAGTGCACGCCAAGTAAAATTCAATATGCGAATTTGAAGAAGAACCATTTAGTATTAGATGGAGAATTGAGTTTAAAACTCTTAACAGAATTTACAGTAATGCATGCCTTTCAAATATGATAATACCCAATGGAGGAGACATGAAATATCGTGCTAAGTATTTAAGCCTTACATGGAAAGAAGGACTTATTGTGATGTAGATGTGCATTGGAGGAATTCATTAGATACGAGTGGGTTCTTGAGTGTTGAATTCAATAACACTGAAATAGCTAAGATTAGTCGCTAGGTCATCAAATAGTCCCCCTCTTCAGTATGTACACTTATAAACGTAATAAGTATATTGAGTCTAGCCATGAGGTAAACAACTACAGTACTACTTTAATATCGCTAAGACAAATGAAGGATTCATAAAAGCTTCTGTTTTCCGATCTTTGCGGTTTCTTAATACTATTCATCCTTAATATTATGGGGCACACTGAAGCTCCACGTCTCCCCACAGTATTTGAAGGCTTATAAAGCATGGAGGCCCATGGATCCATCGGCAACTCCTCTGGCTTCGAAACCCTTGGCAATCTGTAGAGGCCTAGAGAAGCCGTAGTGAACTATCCTCGAGACGTGTAGAAGCTGTAAGGCAGGAAATAGTTGGACAATGCATTTTATCGGTTTTAAAGAAGGCTTGTGGAGATCCTCTTGGTAGGATGGAGTATTGTTATATACTTATGTTTAAACTTGTCCCTGCCTTTTACCCGTAAATACGTAATCTTATTTGCATATTAATTAGTAACGTTGATTGCTATGTCAATATACATCTTCATATCATCATGTTCAAATCAGCTCTCGGATCTAGAAATTTCTCTAAGAATCTTTATAATTTCCTCGAGTTTCACTATTATGCTAGCCAAGGATGCCTCTCCGGCTTCAACAGCTACTGGAATAATTGACCTAGTTCTCCCCAAAATGTACTCTCTCATCTCCTCGTAATCCTCCAAGTATTCTAAAACGGCCTCTGCACTCTTAACTGCCCGAGCCCCGCTATACCCGGCTGTCTGTATTTTAAGTGTTGCAACATTGAATAATCTGGAGATAGGTCCTTGAACTATGTCTATGTTCGTTATCCTATTATAAGGCACAATATTCTTAACCCTCCAAAAAACACCCCTGGAAACGATTAGCTCGCTATCAGTCAACTCGAAATTGATGGAATCATAGTATCTTGGAACCCAATACAATAAGAAGGCTACTATTACAATTAATGGAGTGTATAAGAGTGTTAAGAGAATGGTTCTAGCAGGCTCACTCCAATACAATGCCATGATAGTGATGGGTATGCTCCAGGACAGGTAACCCAATGCTAGTCCTCCAGCTATGTAAATATAGTATATTGTCTTCATTTTAGGGCTTGGCTTAAAAGTCCTCTTCAAACTATAAATACACCCCACCACACGCTTCCGCAAACAGTATTCGGCTTTCAGGAGTCTTAAGGGTGCATTAGAGTATAAATAGTTCTGTAATAATAAGCGTTTTCAAGCGAAAACTTAAAGCAATGTTTAATCGCATTTTACTCTAGGACTCCAAGAATGACTGAAATCTACACTATTGGTCACTCGAATAGATCTATTGAAGAGTTCATAGACTTATTGAAGTATTTTAAGATAGATGTTGTCGTAGATGTTAGGAGATTTCCCTCCAGCAGGAAGTTCCCATGGTTCAATAAAGAGTTTCTGAGAGAAGAGTTAGAGAAGCATGGAATAAAATACTTCCACTTAGGCGAGTTAGGCGGTTACCGTAGGGAGAAATACGTTAACTATGCTGAAACCAGGGAGTTCGAGGAGGCCGTTAGAAAACTACTCACACTAATATCGCCTTACAGGAGAGCCGCAATAATGTGTTCTGAATCGAAGTGGTGGAAGTGCCATAGAAGATTTATAGCGGGTAAAATAGTTGAACTAGGACACCAGGTAACACATATTCTAAGCAAGAACAGAGTGCAAAAACACTTACCCAAACAATAAAAGTAAGCCTCCATACTTTGCACATATAACATTACTTCTTAAACATCAATTTTTTAGAAAAATATCCGACTAAGGAGAATGGAGCTTAACAGTAAAACAGCTTGAGGAAGCTCGGTGAAACCTTTGTTTCGAAGTAATATTTTATAGGAGAACTAGAATTAATTAACAGAGGTTTTAACATTGAGTAAAGACTATGGAGAACATCTGAAAAGGCGTGCAAGAGCATTTCTTAGAAATGCTGAATACAACTTTGAGAACGGGGAGTATGATCTAGTATTATTCCATATAGAACAGTTCATTCAGCTATACCTTAAGTACTTACTATATAGGAAGATAGGTGATTACCCGAAAACCCACTCCTTAACAAGATTGTTTCATAATATTATGAGAATCTACAATGATAGGCTTAGGAAGCTCTATGAAGACAACATGGTGATCCTCTACCTGCTAGAGGAATCCTATATAACCTCAAGGTACATTCCAAGAGAGTATGATAGAGATATTGCTGAGAGAGTGTTGAAATTTTCGAGGAAAGTATTGGAGGTGTTTGAATGCCTAGAGAGAGAATAGTGGATCTAGTGGACTTGGAAATTGAGAGAATAGAGTGTTGGAGAAAGTACTATGAAAATCCAAAGCATTATGCCTCTAAGATCAAGAATATTGCAAAGAAGCTAGATCCTTATGCAAGAGTACTTCTCTTTGGGAGCGTTGTTAAAGGTGATATAAGGCCTGACAGCGATATAGATGTCCTAGTTGTAACAGGGCTTGCAAAGAGTGTTGATGATAGAATAAGGTTGAGAATAATGATAGCCAAGGAAATAGGCGAATACACCCCCTTTGAAATACACATAGTTACACCAGAAGAATACGAGAAATGGTATAAGAAGTTCATAAACAAATTTATTGAAGTTTAATAGCGAATACTTTCAACATATCCTCTTTTAAACTGTTCTACCTGCTGAAATAACATCTTCATTCTCCAATTATTGAAGTGACGTGGCGAATGCGTGGGCATTATTCTCCTATTGTAAAAGTTTAATGTTTACATTGTTCACTTTCTTTTAGAATACTTGGTTCCTTCAGGTCTCCCGGTAGGATTCTTCTTCTAGGCTCCCTGGCAACTATTAGGCTGGCTGTTCCCCTATCCAATGGGGTCAGGTCGACGTCCTCGAAGAATATCCATGTGAATGCAGCTAGCTCAGCTAAACCCCAGAGAAAAGTCTCCACCGTAACAGGCTTCTTTCCTCCAGTTAGATCAATGTAGGATCTCCTAACAGTCCCCTTCACAATATCGTAGCCTCCGTGAACGCTTATTATGGGCACTTCTCCCTTGGAAGGCTCAGGTAAGACGTGCTTGTATCCTTGAACCAGGAATATATTGTACCTCCTATCGGATTCCTCCGCGACGAAAACCCCCTTATCCCCTAGAACACTGCTCACTGAAGCCAGTAGTCTAACTGTTTCCCAGGGATTGAAGTGGGGCGCGGAGTAACCGAACATTAAAACGATGTCAAATACTTCTCCCATAAGATGTACTTTACGTGCATCAATAACCCTTGTATCAACATCCACTCCGAGAACACTGCTACCCCACTCACTTGCAACTCTAAGAGCACTACTACGCAAATCAGTTATCAATAAGTGGACTTCAACACCTCTATCAATTAATGTTTTGGCTAAAGCCACACCGCCAATACCAGTTCCACTACACACCTCCAAAACCCTTACTTCACGCTTCGATTCGACGAGCTCTTTAACCCAAGAGTGCTCAACAAACTTCTTCAAACACTCAAGTGCTTTCTCAAATCTCCTCCTACCTGCATCGCTATACGGGTCCTCGACCCAACCAATCACACCATAAAGATCCTCCAATAATCTCCCCGGCAATCCAACCACCCTAAGCCATGTATTGGAACTTTACACAAGCCGAGAATATTTATAGTTATCCCAGAAAATTCATACAATGAGCATAACATTAATATTCTTTAGACGTTTCGGATCCAGAGATGGAAAAATCACATTTATGTTCAGCTATTCTTAAACCATATTCTCTTCTCTATTTTCATGAGGAAGATATTTCTTGAGCCTAGAGCTCAGCTTTAACTATTAGTATAAATCTTGATAGGTTAACTAATTGTAATACCTAGCTATAATTTATGTTAAACTTCTCTAACTTGAAATTACATGCAATTTCTAAACTAAATAGTTAAAAAATACCGGACCTTATAGAGGATGTCTAGGGGAATTGTGAGGGGAACGAGCATTTTATTGGTCTTATTAGTGATCTTAATATGCCTAGTTTTGACATTAGAAACGGTTCATGGAACACCTGTCGTAGACATTAACAGCAACTCTGGGAACTACACATTAGTCATTACAACAGCAAAAGGTGACTGGAAATATGATCACCTAGAAGAGCCTTATGCCCGTGTATATGTGAGGTTCACACAGATCTACCGGAAACAGATTCAAGGGATTTAGGACTTGTAGTCTACTATAGATTTGAATACGATCTCATAGTTCACGATGAAGGCTTAGTGTATCTTCCTGGCGTTGATAATAAGGGTGAAGGAGTAGCTCTTACCGCAACAGACTTACCTAGAATAATCCATGTGTATTTGGCTAGCTATGGGCGATCGGGATACGGTTATATGGAGAATTCTATACTTTACTACATGTGGGACACTCCACTAACATCTTCAAGTGTCCCAATGACTTAGACGCCTCATGGTGGCCATAATGAGGCATAAATCCATGCGTAAATCCATAATAATATCTCTTTTCCTTCTCCTCATGTCACTTTTAAGTTATCCATTACTCAAAGCGGATTACGGTAGCTCATATTACTGGCTTAAACCAGGAGTGTATGCAACATATGTTCTGCTTGAAAGCGATTTCCCAAACATTCCAGGTCTTATGGGTTCTATTCATGTAACTAATAATGTTCTAGCTTTAACTAATGGAACTACACTGCTTTTTGACAACCTTATATTAACTTGGAGAGTTTTGTCGATAAGGGGAGACATTGTTTCAGTTGAATATAGGCTTAAACTTATTAATGTGACTAGAAGCTTTCCTGAAACTTATGGCACTAAGCCTACTTATCTGGGTGACCTAGAGTTTTACGATGTGTTCCAAGTTAATGCTAGCAGTCTTGAAGCATTCGACGAGGAGGAAAGATATGTTGGCACGTGGCCTTTTTGGGTTCAC
Source organism: Thermoproteota archaeon (assembly GCA_029258925.1). Taxonomy (GTDB): domain Archaea; phylum Thermoproteota; class Thermoprotei_A; order EX4484-217-1; family JAPDJV01; genus JAPDJV01. The sequence continues at coordinate 76,452 of JAPDJV010000010.1, forward strand.
CTATATTATTTAAATAATAATATAACAATTATCCATGGATTATGTAAATTGAAGGGTGAAAAAATATTTCATGAAGATGTCGTTGTTAGACTCGTTGACCTAGCTGAAATAGGAAGCGTATTCAATGTTAAGGGAAATCCTGGTATTAAGACTTATACAGGATTCTTTAGCTTTAAGAGGATACTTGCTTTCCAACCATGCTTTAGGCCCGGTGCCTCAGGGGATACTGGTGTTACTATTAATTACACTGCCCCATATTATGTGAGTACAGGGATTTTTAATGCACTATACGATAAAGTATCCTTGATTATGATAGGATATGAGGGATGCTATGTTGACGACATAATCCTACACATTCTCGGAAACAACACGATAATCTACAAGATCAATATTAAGGGACTCATATTAAACTCTACAAACATAGACTTCAAGTTCGGAAGAGTAGAAGAGGAGAGCACTAATATTAATTTAAAACTTATCCTATGTATTGTACTAGGTGTAGCATTGGCTGGTGGCGTGGTTTATGTCTGGAGAAAACGTGTTGCTTAAAGCTGTCTTATTCACGGGATTACTGCTGCTGACAACTGGTGCATCATTAATACTCTGGACGCTTATGCCATGCAGGAAAATAATTATTGGAGGTCCAGGTTTCCACGACTATAAGCCTGGTGTAACATATTTTAGAAGATATTACGGGTATTATTTGGAGGAAACGATTTTTTCTGTTACAGTTGAACTTCCCGGGATACAATATAATTTCACTGTCACCAGAGTTGGCGGGGACTGGAAGTATAGTAGGTGTGGAATTGGACATGATTACTTTGAGTTCAGGCTTCCTGGAAGAGGCGTATATGAGATAGATGCATGCATGCGTGTAGTCGAGAATTCTTCAAGTGCTAAAACTGGCTCTATTAACGTGACTGTTGATACTTGGAGAGGCAGTAGCATTTTCTCCACAGGCATGGGGCTCATCATACCAGGCTGCTTATTGGTCTCCATAGCACTCTTAGCTGGGAGGCTCAGGAATGTTTTTTAAAGTTTTTTCATGGGAGTTTCAGGGAGGTAGGAGGCCCTACATGGTTCTCCTACTATACTTCCTCCTACTCTTAACAGTACACTTCACTATTGGAGAAGTAGAGGTTGAGGTTGCCTGTGAATCGTATTATTTAGAATATGATTATCCTCCTGGAATAGTTATAGATGTGGATTGGCTCGCCGAAGATATTTGGTGGTTTGCTTTTCCAGTAGTATTAGCATATTCTATAAGCTTGTTCAGCTATGAGCTGGATACTGGTGTGCTGGAAACATATTTGCTGAGTAGTGTTAAGAGGTCAACGATTTTCACAGCAAAGCTTTCAGCAATATTCACTGCAATCCTTCTACCATTACTCGGATGCCTCCTCTTATCCTATCCCCTGGCAGACCCATTATTGTTTCAACATGATCCCATGGGGGTATACATTAACTTACCTCCACGCCTCCTCTTATACGCTTCAATGCTTTACATCATGATATGTATTTCAGTGTTTTCTGCAACCGTTTTCAGGAAACCCTTATACGCCTTCATATTGCCGACCGTTACGCTTTACATTTTAAACATGACTGGGATTTTCAAAAGGTATATTCCTCCTTCATGCTTCTACTATCCTCCTGGCTTCCCATGCTCTCTCGGAGTAGATGTTATGACTGTCATCGAAAGATCTATGCCTGCAATTATCTTCTCTACGATAATGCTAATTTTATCATACTTCATATTCAACAGGAAAGATATAGTGTAGGTGGTTTTTTGGAGGAAGTGGTTAGACTGGAGGGTTTATGGAAGCTTTATGGTGGGAATCCTGCTCTAAGAAACATTAACTTAACAATCCCCGAGGGAAGCATGTTCCTCTTAATGGGGCCTAATGGTTCCGGTAAAACAACTCTTCTGAAAATAGTTCTGGGCCTCGTAAAGCCCACGCGTGGAGTGGCCAGGGTTTTAGGGTTAGATCCATGGAAGAAGAGACATGAGATGTTTAAAAGGGTTGGTGCAATGTTGGAGAGACATTCAATGCCTAAATGGACGACTGGGAGAAGAATTCTAGAATACTTGGCTAAGCTTAAAGGTTTGAGAGAGCCAAGGAAGGAAGCTCTTAAAGTAGCTAAGATTTTCGAAGTTGACGAATATTGGGATCGAAATATATCAACATATTCTGCTGGAATGCTTAGGAAGATTGCGGTAGCACACGCATTCCTAGGAGATCCAGAGCTTATTGTCTTAGATGAGCCAATGGTTACATTAGATAAGCAAACAAGGCTTATATTAAGGAATATTATTAGGGATAGGAAGGATAGGACATATATCGTTTCATCACACGTTGTTATGGAATTAGAGGAAATTGCAACACACATAGCAGTATTAAATAGAGGCAGGATAGTTATTGCCGGGAGTATTAGAGATGTGGCTGAGAAGCTTGGTTTAAACCGGATAATGATCAAAACTAGCAACATGGAGAGAGCGCTAAGAATATTGGTGGAAAAAGAATATGATGTCAGAGCATCAAGTGGTAAAATAATAGTTGAAACAGCACAGAGCCCGAAAATACTTCTTGAATTACTTGAGAAGGAGAATATTGAGGCAAGCATTGAAATTGTTGAGCCAAGTGTTTGGAGCATATACGCTAAATCTCTTCTTAAACAATAAAGCATTGCTTGGAAGCATAAACGTAATTAGTATTACAAGGCTATGTCCCACTACACTCATCATGCGCCGAGTAATTTATTAATGCAATCACTTCTTTAAGTTTCCTACAGGATACAAAATTGACTAAACACGTGTCACTCTTAAATGAAAAGAATATTGTTAGGCTCCTGAGAGTGCTTGAAAAATATGGTTATGGATGCTATGCTTCTCTTAGCGAGCTCGAAGTATTCTTAACAGCTGAAACTATTTACTCTGATGCCTCAATCGAGGAAATATTCGGTAATGAAGCTCTCCTGCTCCACGAGCTAATAGAGCTGTGTGAGATCAAGAAGCTTGGAGTAAAAGTGAGTCGGAAAATGTTCATCAAACATCCTACTGAAGCATATATAGCACACCTGTCTTCACTAAGAATAGAACTACCAATAGCTTTAGAGGAGAACTGGGTGGAATTCATAGAAATGTACGCTGAGTCTATAAAGACTTATCTAGAAGACCCCTATCTCCCAAGAGAGCTGGAGGAGGAATGAAGGAAAATATTAGGAGAATACAATAATGTCTTATCCAAATTATCTAAATACGAAAAGACCTAGAATACTTAAAAATCCTTCTTGGTTTCTTATACTCGAGTGTTTGTTTTAAACGTGAAGTGGATTTATGGTTAATCTTCATGTCTATAAACCTTTAAGGATAATTTGTGAAACAATGATTAGCTATATGTGAATATTACATCAAGAGGTGCCGAAAGGGCGATCTGGTGACAAAGCTTTTTCGATGAACACTAACTTCCTCTAGTATGCCTTGAATAATCTCTCCTGTAATTCTTGTCTTGAAGCTGTAGTTTAATCAATAAGTGTATATCCATAAGTTATTATAATATGTTGCAATCGTGCCTAGTAGGAGTATGTGACTTCGCGGAACTCCTTGGAGTCGAGATGGAAGCGTAGAAATGATAAACATGAAGATGTCGTAGACTACTACATGAAATTGTTTGAGAAAAACTTTGAGAACTGTTATTTTGGAACTGGTAGATGTGTTGTAAAAACTATTCCAACGAGTAGCTTAGGAGGAGCGCACTCCACTGTTATGTACAGTACCTTTACTTGGAGGATTTCAGTGGCGATCCTTGAGCTTCTCCTACTCCTTGACACTATATTCTTCACTAGGTTGCGGTTAACCTATCTAAGCTAAGGGCTTTAGCTCAAGTTCAACTAGCTTCAATAATTCTTCAAAGGTGTGAGGGTGATGATAGTCATGGTGGTGTTCTTTGAGATGCCTTTTCACCCATAGCGGTAGCTTTACTCTACCGCGTGGTTTATCGAAGACTGGTATGTAGGGTTTAATGTCTATGATTGGTGTGTTGTCTTCAGCATCGAGGCCGTCGACCAGAAGCTTGCGTCCCCGTCTCTCGATAAGCTTAACTGTTGTTACACCAATAGGGTTAGGTCTGGCTGGGAAGCGTGTAGCAAAGACTCCAAGTCTAGGAGTCTTGAAGTGCTTAGGCCTAATCCTTATAACTCTCCTCAACTCATCGGTAACCCTGTTCATCCAGTAAATGACTACTAGATGGGAGAAGTGGTTGACTTTGTCTAGGCACTCCGCGTATTCTTTTAGCACTTCTATTATAGCTTTCTCGTGGTCAACTCTGTAAGCGAAGCCTATAGGCTTCACTTCAAACACCAACCATAAGCACCTCCCTAGTAATAGGGATGAGCTTCTTGTAGGCGATGTAGGCACCTAGTATCGACACTACGGAGCCAGCTAGAGCTAGAGGCAGGAATAGAGACTTCAATAGGATAACCCATATCTTTGCTGGCATGGATATCAAGAGATACAGTGTCTTACCAACCACTGTTTGAAGGAGGAAGGCGAGGAAAGCAGCTATGCAATATGGCTTGAAGCTTGTGTGCCTACTGAAAATCTTAAACACGACAATATCTAAGACAAAACCTCTTATAGGCCAAGACACGAGTGCAGGAGGTTTGGCTCCAGTAGCCATAACCATGAGAATCCCAGTAACCACTCCTATAAAGCTTGCAACACCAAACCTGTCGGCAGCACAAGCCGCTGTCAACATTATCGCTGTACAGAGAATAGCGTCGATTACCATGTGAGCTGGGCTTATCCCACCCATCCCACTCAACGCTCCACCTAGAGGAATATACCTGTTAAGACTGGCAACTGCGAAGTTGAGGGCGGAGAAAACCGCTACGAAAACAATCAAGCGGGTCTCATCCATGTAAACTACCTCCTATACAACATTACAATAACTATACACCTACAAGTTGTTACCAATTTATCTTATAAGTGTTACTCGACCCTAGTAAAGTCGACGAGAAAAGAACCTTATTGGCTCAATAATTATACCAAGCATATCCTTAAGTATTCTAATACATTTACTCCAACTACCACGTTCCCTAGATTTCAACGGCCTCAAATACCCTATTCTCCCTTAACAATAAGTCTTACAAGGCTTCAAATCCTAACCTGGACGACTTTAACCACACGTTATACTCTGACCTTCACGAGAATTTCGGGCTTCTGGATTCCACTGTTAACGTCTTCCTTAATTTATGGTTGGCCGATATTTATGAAAACTCCGGCCACTATTTTTCAAGGGGTATTCTTCTCACTATAAATGTATGGTTTCTATATGATATTTTTACTATTCTCCCTTCTTTAACCAGGTTGCTTATAGTCTTCTCCGGGTCTACTCCATGCTCTAGGAGATAACTGTATGCGTAGTCTATTCTCATTGGATGCACGGCTATTATCGCTAATAACGACTCGATGGGGTCTCCTATGGAAGTAAACTCTGGGCCCTCGTAGCCTATTAGCAATTCAACCTTATCGGCTCCAAGCTTCTCGGAGAAGATACTGTATGCTTTGATCAATATTTCCTCCGTCGGGGGCTTAACCCAATTCTCTGCTGGAGGCCTTGTGGGAATCGAGATATAGGTTTTATGGAATCTTGTTTTCGAGAGGAATTCTGCTATCTCCTTGAAGCTCTCCTCGCCATCGTTTAATCCCCTGACCAGCATTGTCTCGAATACGAGTTTCCCCCTATACTTCTTCGAGAACTCCATGATGCCTCCCAGTATTTCGTGGATGCAGAGTTTCGGATGTGGCCTATTGATTCCCCTCCACGTCTCCTCCATGACCGCGTCTATTTTAAGTGATACTAGGTTGAATATGGATAGGTCTTGTCTCACATCTTCCATGTGGATTAGTGAGGCATTTGACAGTATTGCTATGGGGGTGCTTATGTTCAACTTTATTCGCTCAGCTATTTTACCCAAGTTCGCGTCTAGTGTTGGCTCTCCATCAGGCACAAAGGTAACGTAGTTGACTTTGCTCTCTCCAAGCTTGCCAATAGCTTCGACAACCTCGCTCACAACATCGTTTATCGGGTAAAAGCTTCTCCTCTCCGCTTCCAGGAAAAATGTCCTCCCAAGCTGGCAGTAAACGCAAGAGTAAGAACAGTGTTTTAGTGGAATATTATTTACTCCTAGAGATCTTCCAAGCCTCCTCGAGGGAACAGGCCCGAAAACGTATTTACTCATAGATGCAGCTCCTCAGTATCGTGTTCTCGAAATATTATTTAACGTATTATCCTTTACCGGAATGGTGGAAAAACTTATATGTAGTGGATGAATGTGGTTTCGAGGGCTTGGCTGTAAAATATTGTTTGAAACGTTGCCGGCGTGGTTTGAGAGGACTCCTCCTTTTAGAGGACGGTCTTCTCGTTGAGGGCTGCGGCTTCGGCTCCCCCGGTATTAGAGTTGGTGAAATCGTTTTCACCACGGGTATGGTGGGGTATCCTGAGACCTTAACCGACCCCTCCTTCTGCGGTCAAATACTTGTAGCGACACATCCGCTTATAGGCAACTACGGTGTTCCAAGTAGGAGTATTCTCGAACATGGATTGCCATCCCACTATGAGTCCGATAGGATATGGGTTGAAGCATTTATTGTTTCCTTCGAGACTTCTCCAAGCCACTGGGCTAGTAGTAAGTCTCTTCACGAATGGCTAGCCGAAGAAGGGGTTCCCGGTATTTCAAATGTCGACACGAGAATGCTGGTAAAACATATTAGGGATAAGGGGGTTATGATGGCGGTTGCGGCAGTTTACCCCGAGGAAAACTTCTTGGAATTAGAGTATTTGAGAAAGTTGTTAGAGGAGTCAGAGCACTATAATGAAGCCTATTTAGTTAGCAGGGTTTCGCCGAGAAAAATAGTAATCCATGAACCCGGAGGGAATGCCAGGAGAACTGTGGTAGTTGTTGACTGCGGAGTTAAATATGGTATATTGAGGGAGCTTCTTAAGAGAGGGTTTAGAGTAGTCAGAATTCCGTACAACGAGGATCCAATAAAATATTTACACGAGTTCAATGCTTGTGGGGTAGTTTTCAGCAATGGCCCCGGCAACCCAGAGCTACTTTCAGACACTATTAGGAGTGCCAGGGCCGTGATAGAATACGGTGTTCCCTCGCTTGGAATATGCCTAGGACATCAAATTCTGGCGATCGCATCCGGCGCGGAAACCTACAAGTTGAAGTACGGTCATAGAGGCCAGAATAAGCCTTGTATGTGTGTTGAGAGGAGCAAGTGTTTTGTGACTAGCCAGAACCACGGTTTCGCAGTAGATGAGAATTCGCTTGATGAAACAGGGTTTAAGCTTTGGATGATAAACGTGGATGATCGAACCATTGAGGGACTAAAACACTCGTCCAAGCCTATAATAACAGTTCAATTCCACCCAGAGGGATCCCCAGGTCCCCTAGATTCTTCCTGGATATTCGACATGTTTACCGGAATGGTGGAGAAGTATGGAGATGCCCTGTAGAGTGTTAATTGTAGGTTCAGGTGCGATAAAGATCGCTGAAGCAGCTGAATTCGACTATAGTGGAAGCCAGGCTCTGAAAGCTCTTAGAGAAGAGGGTATTGAAACAATACTCGTCAACCCCAATGTGGCAACCATTCAGACAAGCCATGAACTCGCAGACAAAGTTTACTTGGCTCCCTTGAAACCGGAGTTCGTGGAGAAAATTATTGAAGAAGAGAGACCCGACAGCATAATGCTTGGATTCGGTGGTCAAACATCTCTCTCACTGGGCGTAGCACTCCACAGGAGGGATGTTTTGGAGAAGTACAGTGTTAGAGTTCTTGGAACGCCGATAGAGGGTGTAGAGAAGGCTTTGAACAGAGATCTCTTCAGGAAGACTATGATGGAAAGCGGCATCCCGGTTCCACCCAGCATGGTTGCTTCAAGTGTTGAGGAAGCTATTGAAGCAGCAGATAGAATCGGGTACCCCATCATAGTTAGGGTGAGTTTTAATTTAGGGGGAAGAGGATCTATAATTGCTTGGAGTAGGAGAGATCTTGAAAGGGATCTTCTCAGAGCGTTCGCCCACAGCGAAATAAGCTTGCTCCTCGTCGAAAAATACTTGCATCATTGGAAGGAAATAGAGTTCGAAGTTGTAAGAGATATGTGGGGGAACTCTGTCGCTGTTGCGTGCTTGGAAAACGTCGAGCCAATGGGGGTCCACACGGGGGAGTCCATAGTTGTAGCACCATGCCAGACGCTGACCAATAGAGAATACCAGGTTCTCAGATCGGCTAGTATAAGTGTTGCAGACGCAATCGACATTATAGGGGAATGCAACGTTCAGCTTGCACTAGACGGTTCCTCCGAAAAATTCTATGTTATAGAGACTAATCCGAGAATGTCTAGAAGTAGTGCTCTAGCAAGCAAGGCTACAGGTTATCCTCTAGCATACATAGCAGCTAAACTAGCTCTAGGATATCGCTTAGATGAATTACTCAACAAGGTTACCGGGTTGACGTGTGCGTGTTTTGAGCCCAGCCTAGACTACGTGGTTGTGAAAATGCCTAGATGGGATTTAGATAAGTTCCATGGAGTTGAGAGGGAAATTAATTCTGAAATGAAGAGTATAGGCGAAGTAATGGCTATTGGCAGAAACTTGCATGAAGCTTTTCAGAAAGCCGTGAGAATGCTGGACATAGACGAGCCAGGTCTCGTAGCAGGCCAATACTATGAGAAACATGATGTTTTAGAGGATGTTCTCGAAAAGCTTAGAAGACTTGAACCATACTGGCCTCTACACGCTGCTAAAGCTATTAAGCTGGGTGCCAGCGTCGACGAGATTCACAGGCTTACTGGAGTAGACAAGTTTTTCATCAATATTATAAAAGACGTTGTGTCTCTTGCAGAGGAGTTGAGGAATACAACGCCAACGGATCCAGACCTCCCAAAAATCATTTCAGAAGCGAAGGAGAAGGGTTTCAGCGATGAACAACTTGCTTCCCTCCTAAAACTACCAGCAGAGAAGATTAGAGAGCTCAGGGTAAAACATCGCATAAAGCCCTACGTTAAGCAAATAGATACGTTGGCGGCTGAGTGGCCTGCCAAAACAAACTACTTATACGTGACGTATTCAGCCCAGGAACACGATGTTCCGGGGAAAATAGATCCTAGGCCGGGATTACTTGTTGTAGGCGCAGGTGTTTTCAGGATAGGTGTATCAGTAGAATTCGACTGGTGTGTAGTTAACTTCGCTAACGCTGCTAGGAAGAGGGGTTACGAGGTAATAGTGTTAAACTATAATCCTGAAACGGTTTCGACAGACTGGGATGCAAACGAAAAACTGTACTTCGATGAAATCACTATTGAAAGAGTTCTAGACATATTTAGCCACGAAAAGCCTGAAGGTGTTGTAGCCTTTGTCGGAGGACAGCTTGCAAACAATTTAGCTAAAAAACTGGAGGACTCCGGCATCAGGCTTCTAGGGACATGTGGTAGAAGTATTGACGTAGCTGAGGATAGAGCCAAGTTCTCCGAGCTCCTAGAGAAACTCGGGATCAAGCAGCCTCCCTGGACTATTGCCGAGAGCATTAGAGAGGCTCTAAGGTTTTCAGAGGACGTCGGGTATCCTGTTATTGTGAGGCCTAGCTACGTGTTGAGCGGGACGGCTATGAAAGTTGCCTACACTCCTCGAGAACTAACACACTACCTGACAATAGCTACGAAAGTATCTTCAGATCATCCTGTAGTTGTATCAAAGTTCATGGACGATGCCTTAGAGGCGGAAATAGATGCAGTATCCGATTCTAGGAGAGTTGTTGGTGTAACAATTGAACATGTTGAAAGAGCTGGTGTTCACAGCGGAGACTCCACTATGGTGACTCCTCCAAGAAAGCTTAATACGAGCACTATTAGGATGATGCATGAAGCAGCTCTTAGAATAGCTCTCGAACTAGGTGTTAAGGGACCCTTCAACATACAGTTCATCGTAAAGAATGGCGAAGCATACGTTATTGAACTCAATTTGAGAGCTAGCAGGTCCATGCCTTTCTCAAGTAAGTCGAGGGGGGTCAACTTAATGGAGTTAGCTGCTCAAGCAGTCCTAGACAATAGGTTAAGGCTTGGAGTAGACTGCGACTACTTCGAAATACCTCCAAGTGTTTGGGCTGTTAAGACCCCACAGTTCTCGTGGCCACAGCTGAAAGGCTCATACCCGCATCTCGGGCCGGAAATGAGGAGTACAGGTGAAGTAGCATGTATCAACGAAATATACGAGATTGCACTTATCAATAGCTGGCTCTCAGCCACCCCCAATAGGATCCCAATGAAAAGCAAATCAATACTAGTCTACACGGGGAAACGAGAAGACAGAGAAATGATGAGTGATACCGCATATTATTTGGATGCAGGAGGATATGACGTAATAACACTAGCTGGAGCACAGGTTAATGGAGTAGAGGAGGTTAGCGGGAGTGAAATCATAGAAATGATGAGAATGGGACTCGTCGACCTCGTTATCACATCAGGGTTCACACCGGAACTAGACTACAATATTAGGAGAACAGCTGTCGACCTTAACATACCCATAGTGTTAAGCCCGGAGCTCGCAAGAGAGCTTTCAAAAGCTATCATAAGCCTCGAAGACCATTCCGAAATATTGGAGATCCGAGAACTCTCGGAATACTGGAGTAAGAAGATTCCTATATGCTCGCTGGCAACAATAGGTAATAGGGCGAATCTGAGTGATTAAATTCGGGTTTAAGGGAATTTCAAGTAGCTATTTCGAGGAAAATATTAGGTTTCAATGCAACTCCATTAATTAAAGTATACTGGACTAAAGTTTATCACGTGCAAGACTAATCCCATGCTTAATTCATAAAATCCAACTATTACAGTTGGGAACTCTGAAACAAAATTTATTTGAGTCAACAGGGATTTTTAACGTGGCTGAGTTGGGGAATGCTACTATGCCGGAAAGTAGTTCTCAGCATAAACCAGTGTCGCCAATAGTTGCTGTTGGAGCGGTCATATTGAAAGACAATAATGTTCTGCTTGTCAAGAGGGGTAACGAGCCTTATAGGGGGTACTGGAGTATTCCTGGAGGCAGGGTGCGTTTTGGCGAGAGAATTAGGGATGCTTTGAGGAGAGAAGTTAGGGAGGGGACGGGTTTAGATGTTGAAATAGGCAGGCTTGTATGTGTTTTGAAAATGATTGTGAAGAGCAAGTCCGGTGAACCAGTATTCGACTACTTGATCCTCGACTATCTATCCAATGTTATTGGAGGAGAACTTAGGCCATCGAGCGATGTAGATGAGGTTAAGTGGGTTCCGCTGGAAGATGTCGATTCCTATAAGCTTGTTCCAACAGTCAAGAAACTGCTCGTAAAGCTGAGAGACAGGTTAATGTAAGTACTTTAAATGTATTTAAGAGGGCATAGCTGAAATTTCGTAAAAATTCTGGTTAAAATAATGATGCCTTAATATGGTGTTGGAGGTTATTGTATTGATGCAGATTTAACTTGTTTTCTCAGCTCACTATATAATTCTACTAACGATAACATCTCGTCTTTCAGGAAGTCATAGCCGTACTTAGCTCCTAGGTAGTCTATGTTTTCGGCTAGAGAGAATACCTGGAGTAATACGTTTAAGTGGTTTGCATATTGGGGATTCTTCACCAATACATCGTAGTTCTTTTGAAATATTTCTTCGAATACTTTACTACATTCAGACACTACTGCTTTAACTTCGTCTACGCTGACTTTACGATATAGGAATTTGTTTAATACTAATATGATTTTACCGCAGCATTCAACTATGCTTCTCTCTACACTTCTATCAATATTCCCGGATTGGAGTTGCGGACACAATACTTCACAACACCTCTACTCTTATCTACTTCACGTACAATAATTCCCTTTCTTATACCTTCCTTCACTATATCCCAAATAACTCCCGTAGACACATCCAGTTCTCTCGCTAACGGTTTACAGTGTAGTTCGCCTGCTCTAATCCTGTAACATCCTCCACATATTAGCGGACCACGTTTCTTAATAATTTCCACAACTTTATCAAATAATAACTCCTTCTCCTCGCTACCCACCTGATCCCCCTCTATTTACCTTGTTTAAGCATGTTTACGATGCTCTCTGCAATAGACATGAACTCCTTAGATACTATGTCGTCCGGCTCAGATAAGACTATCGGCACTCCTTTATCAGAGTACTCGATAACTTTTACGTTAAACGGTATTCTACCAAGTAAAGGAGCTTCTAGGACCTCTGCCAAGATTTCCCCGCCTCTTATACCGAAATCCACTTTTTTCCCACAGTACGGGCAGATATACCAGCTCATATTTTCGACAACGCCGAGGATTCGTATTCCACTCATTTTCACCGCTTCCCCTGCCTTCCTAGTTATAGCTGTTGAAACCTCTTGAGGTGTTGTGACCAGTACTACGCCGTCAAGAGCAGGAACATCTTTAATTATAGTGAGAACCTCGTCTCCGCAGCCAGGAGGCATGTCGAATAGGAGGAAGTCTAGTTTACCCCACACAACTGAGGCCAACATGTCTTTGACCAGCCTGGACTTAAATGGACCCCTCCACAAGACCGGTAGTTCACGGGGCCATATTAATCCAACAGACATTATCTTGATACCATACTTCGTCTCAACAGGCTTAAATCCTATGTGAGGTACATGCTTGTGAACTCCAGGAGTTGTTCGAACCATGTCGGTTAACTCGGGGTTCATATCCTCTGCATTCAACATTTTCGGAACACTTGGTCCATGCACGTCGACGTCGAGTATTCCAACATCGTATCCCAGCTTCTTGAGCGAGAGGGCAAGGTTAACTGTTACAGTAGTTTTTCCTACACCACCTTTAGTACTCATTACGGCAACTCTATATTTTACTGCCGACATCCTGTCCGCTATTGGGCCAACTTTTTTCAGGAATTTTTTCCTAGCAGTGTAGGAGCTAACTATTCTTTCAACTTGTCTTGATAGATCGTCTGACAAAACCTTACACCTCTATGAGGTTATAGTTAGTTGTACCTAATTTGCTTTTTTCTGCAGCCAATATGATCTCCATGGGATCAACGTTATGAATAGACTTGAATTTCTCGAATCCTCCTATTCTCTGGGAAATAATATCCAATGATGCCTTATCCACTGCGACGGGATCCCTTGATGCAACTATCCCTATGTTCTCGGAAATATTCCTCGATACAAATGGGAGATAATCGGGGTAGGGTATTACATCAAGCAAGACGTTTATATAGAATAGACGTTCCCCATAAATATTCTTCAACGTCTTAGCTATGTCGATGAACTTACCAATAAGCCTTCTCCTAGAGGAATTCTTGAGCACTAAAGCTTTATTAGGACACAGCAGAGAACAGTAGCCACAGTGGATACACTTGCTGGTGTCAATTTTTACACCCGAATCTTCATTTATTGATATCGCATTAACAGGGCAGACTTCAACGCATAAACCACACTTATCGCAGCGACTACCATCTACTTCGAAGACTAAGTCTGCTAAAACCTTATTCTTAAATTCCTTTGCGATGCATCTCAATGCCATATGGGTTATTGAACCGAAATACCCGTAAAAGGGGTCTCCAGTAAAGTGTGTTAAAAATACTAGTAGACCCATCTCTTCAAATTCAGTGCCCAAATGAACGTAGGGTAGGTAGTCTCCGTTAATAATGATCTCTTTATAATCAGTGCCAGTAATGTGGTCAGCTAGGAGGAAAGGTGCATCAAACGTTTGAAAGGAGTAGCCTACGTGATTCACTCTTTTCATAACTTCAAGACCTTCATCCATTATATCTAGAGTATCAACCAGCTCCACTAGAGCACCAAGACCTTTAATGAAATCCAAAATTTTCTTTACTATTAGAGGCCTTATATACGTGATGTTTCCCGGATTTGGAACAATAACTTTCAAACCCACTCTCGTTCCTTCAGCAACTTGCTCAACCAGCTGGGGGAGCTCTGTCTTAAGTAGAAAACTTTCAATATCAAATAATCTAAATTTCCCTTTAAACGAATATAAGTAGACATCGCTCATAATACGTACACCTATTGCACATTATTCATCGTTAGGTAATACTAGATATAAGCCTACGTGATACAAATAAGAGGTAAAAAATAAAATTTGTGGAAAAACTTGTTTATGTTGGCATCTTCTTTAATAATACCTCTAAGAACTCCTTTGTGCTGACTCTCTTTGGTGGCTTCTCCGGCGTGTACTTCTCTCTGAGTGGATGCAGGGTCTTGTAGTACTCCGATAGCTTCACTGTGGGTATTACGCCGCTTACCTTGTTTATCTGCCACTTTCCGAAGGTCTCTGGAGTCTCCTTGGGCTCGTAGACTATTAGCTCGTAGTCCATTGTGCCCATTCCTATCATTTCTCCTGCCTTCAAGTGTATTCTAGGAGTCCACATGGTTCCAGATGTAACCTTGAATCTGTCGTCTCCTGGCTTTAGTCCTGCCTCCTCAGCCTTGGAGTTTGGCATTATTGGTGAGTTGTCAGCCATGTCAACACATGCAGTGTCGATTGCAACAATGTCCTTCGAGGCGAACACCCCTAGGTCTGGACATGCCGGCATCTCTGCTACTGGGAAGCAGTCACAGAACGTTGCGTCGATATCAACAGCATATGATATGAATCCAACCTTACCCGGCTTCTTCGTCTTCAGGCATCCTAGTGCAGCGTCAGCCATAGCTATTTGTGCTGCTGGGAAGTACTCGGCTCTGAACCCGATTGCACCGACGCCTGCAGTGAACAGGCACAGTACCTGGCATGAGTAGCATAGGTTGCACTTGCTGAAGTCGAAGTGTAGCCCATCCTTGTCAACCTTTATTGCTCCCTCGGGACATGCCTTCTCACAGAACTCGTGGTATGGACAGTCTAGACCCTTACACCTGCTTGGGTCGACAAGTGGGTATCCGAGAGCCTCAGATGGGTCTCCCCATAGGGCTAAGTGTGTTACATACTTACCTCTCTTGGACTGGGCTCCTATACCAATGTTCTTTATTGCACCGCCAATAGAT
This sequence comes from Thermoproteota archaeon, assembly GCA_029258925.1. Classification (GTDB taxonomy): domain Archaea; phylum Thermoproteota; class Thermoprotei_A; order EX4484-217-1; family JAPDJV01; genus JAPDJV01. The sequence goes on from JAPDJV010000010.1 coordinate 91,513, forward strand.
GTTAGTGGGTGTGCCTTGAAGTGTGTTACAGGTATTAGGACGTCTGCATCAGCTATGCATCTTGCAATATAGGTTTCCTTAAGAATTAGACCCTCGGGAATATCTACGCGGACGTCGTCGTTTCCAACGAGTCCGTCGGCAATTATGAATGGACATCCTAGAGCGTCAGGCGTCCATCCATGCCTATAAGCATTAATGTACTCTATAAATGAATAGCATCTGGAGTTGAATATGTGATATGGTAGTGTTGTAGTATCGCAGACAAATGGTTGTCCGCCCATTTCCTTAACTTCCTCAACAATGGCTGCAACAAACTCTGGTCTTAGACACCTAGTTCTGTTCCATTCACCGATATGTATTTTTATTGCGACTACATCGCCTTTTGAAATGCAGTCGCTTATGCCAGCCTCGTAGAAGAGGTCTTTGGCCTTGTGGATTAGGCCTCCAGCGTAGAGGCCCTCTTTAGGACGAACATCTGCAAACCAGACTTTTGCTTTAGCCAACAGAAACACACCTCTATTATTATTCTTTCATGAGGATGTATATAAGTTTTATAGGTGTTACCATTTTATTATGGCGGTAACACCTTATATTAGAATATTGAACAGAATTATTAAGGCTTTTAGTGAATCATATTATGCGGTTTATGTACAAAACATATCAGTAATTCGCTTAATTATTTTTAAACAAACAAATTAACAAAGAGGGCAATGTAAATTTATTTAGAGAAGCCTAGCTACATAAACTCCTATTTTAATTGCAAACTAGAGTTCTGTGTGAATTAACATACCTAAATGTTCAATTCAATTCCAGGTTTAACAAATAAAGTAATTAAATAGCCTAAAACTCTATTTCTAAACTAGTGCGACGCGGCTTAAAGATCTACGGTAAACTATTTCATCTAGCAGTCATCAACTTCACTTATAGAGAGATTCCTCCGGGTGTTACTAGTGGTCCACACCGTCTATGAAAGCAGGGTTTTCTGCAAGTTTGTGGAAAAGTTGCGTGAAGAGTCCAGTGTTTACGGGGCATATTCAATATCATTTGAAGATGCCTTCACCTTATACACGGTGGCTTACATGACTGCTTTAAGATTTAATGGGGAGAGAGTAGTCCTTGTTGATGCTGGTGCAGGCATAGGTTTCTCAACAATATGGATTGCTAAGGCATTAGTAGATAGTGGTGTTTTAGGAGAGGTAATAGCTATTGAGAGAGATTGGCGTAGGGGGAGGAGGCTTAAGGAGGTTTTAAATAGTCTGGGGATTCGCTACAGGGTGGAGATAGATGATGCTCTTAATGTTGCTAAAAATATACCTAGGATACACCTAGTATTCATAGATATTGATAAGGAGCAATACTATGATTTTTACAAGCTAATTGAAGAGAGAGTTGTTATTGGGGGAGCCATAGTGGTTCACAACGTGTTCATGTATCATTCAAGCATAAGAAGTCTTGTTGAAGCGTTATCAAAGTATCCCTGGAAGTCTACGATTGTACCTACACGCATGCCTGGAGGAGGAATGTTAATCAGCATTAAAACGCAGTAATAGAGTAAAGTAGAGTTTCAAGCAAATTCCTAGGCAATCATGCTTCAAGTAATGTTATTTAAGGGTTTGAGAGAATAAGAAAAGTAAAACTACATTGAGGCAATATTATTCGAGCAATTAGGGTGACAAGTATGAGAGTACTGCTAGCATCTGAATGGCATCCACTATCAGTTGGAGGAGTGCAAACACATGTGAGAGAACTAGCTGAAAGCTTGGTGAAAAGAGGTTTCGAGGTATTCGTTATTTCAAGGATTTGCGGAGGAAAAATAAACTGCGAATCTCATAATTCCCTGTTTAAGACTTATACTGTAAGCTCGATATTCCCGTTCGACATCATCCTTGTACCACCCGACCCCTTCAAGATTAGGGAGATCGTGGAGAAGATAAGGCCGGACGTGGTCCATGCGCATCATGCTTTCACGTTTTTACCGTTGATTACGCTAAGGATAGCAGAGTCGTTGAGTATTCCAAGGATTCTGACAAACCATAGTGCAGCAGCTGGCTACGACTACAATGTCTTCTGGAGGACGTCGTCTTACATTCTAATACCGTATAGGAAATACATTTCGAAAGCAAACACTATAATATCTGTAAGCAGGGCAGCGGACAAGTTCATATCTCATTTTGTAAACAATAGTGTGAAGAGAGTTATAATACCTAATGGCATCAACACTAAGCGCTTCACTCCTCCGGTTAGAGAAGTAGGGGATTTGAGAGTTCTATTTGTGGGAAGACTGGTTTACCGTAAGGGAGTGCATGTGCTCTTAAAGTCATTTAGTAGAGTGTCTTTAGAGGTGCCTGAGGCAAGGCTCACGATTGTTGGAAAAGGCTACCTAGAACCATTGTTGAGGGGACTTGCTTCCATAATGGACTTAAAGGAGAGAGTTGAGTTCAAGGGGTTTATAGATGAGGCCTTGAAGCCTGAAATATATAGGGAGTCCAGGATATTGGTTGTACCGAGCATTTATGGAGAGAGCTTCGGAATAGTTGTCTTAGAGGGAATGGCTTCTGGTAGACCTGTTATAGCATCAAATACTGGTGGGCTGAGCGAGATCGTAGAGGACGGGGTTAACGGATTGCTTGTTGAACCCGGAAACCCCTATGAGTTAGCGGATAAAATAATATTGCTTCTTGAAGACAGAAAATTGTGGAAGAGGCTCTCTGTTAATGCTAGAATTGAGGCTGTACTAAAATATTCTTGGGACGTTGTTGTCGAGAAAATTATAGGCATGTACGAAGGCTTGTACAGCAATAATTCAACTCCCAAAATCGTATCCTCATCAAAGAGAATATTCAAAGCACCAGCTTTAAGATAGAGATCTTCAATAACATTCATGGTATGGAAAGCAGCCTCATAAAAACCATAAGCTACTTGAACTATTACGTGTATGACGTGTGTATCTGAGATGCGTAATGAATACTTTTGGGTTTTTACCTGAGAGATGGATGGAGAATCGTTCTCTACATAGCATGATTTAAATAATACTAATTGGATGCCTTATGCAACTATCTTAGCTCCATGCGACTTGTAAATGAAGCATATTCCTATGGCTACGATCGAGAGTGAAAGTGCCTGAGTAATCGCGAGTTTTTCTCCCAGTATGACTAAAGCCCACACCACGCCGAACACCGTGTGTGTCGAAAATATAGCCGTGGTCTTACCGGCTCCAATATGGTATAGAGACGCGAAGAATAAGAGGAGTGAGTTACCTAAACTAATAACTCCCACCACTATGATCATAATTATCTGGCTCAAGTCCACTATAGCATTATAGTGTCCGAGTGCTATAGATGTAGATGTGAGAATTATTCCTCCTAGAATAGATTTCAAAGCTGAAACCTCTATTACATCCCCCCTAATACTGATAATCCTACTTAAAGTGTTGTCAACAGCCCAGAGCATACAAGCTAAAACGATGATAATGTTACCAGTAAAACTGCCCGCATAGAATTCACCTAATCCTCCCCCAATAGATGTTAAAACAATGCCTACTGCTATCATCAATAGTGCTGCTACCTCGATTCCACGAAGCCTTTCCCCCAGTAGTATGTAGGCTAGTAGTATTGTGAAGAAGAGTTCTGAAACCAGTAGAAGTGAGGCGCTAGATGCTGTTGTAAACTGTAAGCCTACGAGGAAAATGTAGGGTGCCATTAGTGAGCCTACAATAACTATGGAGAATAAAAGCATGAATTCTCTGAGAGAGATTGAGGGAAAATCTTTCCTCTCCAATCCGAGGAAATCGTAGAGAGGCTTAGTTATAAATCCAGGGAGCATTCTAAGCGAAAATAAATATGCTCCAGCAACCAGGTAGGATAAGCCTCCCAAAGTCATAGGATCTAGTTTAGTTAAAAGCATCTTACTTATTGAACTATTAATTCCGTAGAAAAGAGCACTCAAAACTGCTGCAACGTAACCCCAGTGATGGGTCAAAACATCGTCCCCTAACCTATTTAGTATCGTAAAAACATTGGTTTAGATAAAAATGTTTCCGTTAAAAACAAAACCAATAATCCTCTGCTGTAAGATAAAAAGAGATGAATGATACTATTTTCTTCTCCTAGATAAAATCACTACTGCGGCTATGGCGACAACAGCTAATATTCCCCCTACCATGTACCATTGAGTTTGAACAGGCTTTTCTTCAACAGGTGTCGCCGGAGTGGTGGGTGTTGTAGGCATGGTTGGGGTTGTTGGGGTAGTTGGTGGCGTTGCTTCTCCAACAGTAAACTGGTAAACATCGCTCTCAGCAGTGTTCCAAGCTAGATCCCGTGCTTTCACATAGTACTCTACTGTTACTCCAGCCCCTGGCCTGGAATCGTCGCCTTCCACATTCCACCGATTAAACTCATCTCGGTTGAAACCCATGCTCCTCCAGCAACCCTATAGTACAGGAGCACTTCGTCTATTCCCACACCCACATCACTTACATCAACGCTTACCTCTACATCACTATCCGCAACTGGTTGTAGAGGAGTGATTATGGGGACTCCGATGATGGGAGGCGTTTCATCCGCCAGTTCAACTATAATATTCTTTGTTGATAATTCCACTTCAAAGTGAATGTAGTATGCTTCTTCGTCTTCTGTGACATTTATCTCTACTGGAACACCATTACAGTATACTCTGAAATCTCCAGCCGGCCACATGTCCTTAGGCACTCTTATTGTGCAAGAAGCAGTAGTGTTTGCTGGACCAGTCACGTTGAAGCTTATAATCCTGTTCTCGTCGTCGTACGTTATGTCGGATATGGAAGCGTTAACGTAGAATATTACATCGTATTTTTCTCCGGCATGTGTGAAACTGCAGGTTATTCCCATGGGGTCTTCACCCCTAGCAACCTCGTCTCCATCAAGCATTCCATCATTGTCCGAGTCCCAGTCCAAAATGTTCGGTATGCCGTCACCATCACTATCGCTTCTCGGATCAACACCTCTGCGCCACCAGTACTCGACTTCTTTACCATCGTCAAGTCCATCTTTATCCGTGTCCTCGACCATGCAGTCAGTTCCATAAATGTAGGTTTCATTGTAGTCGGGCAAACCATCCTTATCGTAGTCCTGCTCTAACCCGTCCAGCACCCCATTGCGGTTGGCGTCTGGATTCAACGGATCTGCTAGAACGTCTCCTCCAGCCTCGACCTCGAATCTATCTGGCTTCCCATCACCATCATTATCGAAGTCCAATGGATTCAAGCCAATGTCTAATTCCACGTAGTCCGATAGTCCGTCGCCGTCGGTGTCATTCAGCAGCGGGTTTGTACCATACTCCAACACTTCTTCTCCATCTAGAAGTCCCTCGGCATCAGTATCATTGTCGAATGGATCCGTGTAGCCGTAGCTGTTCTCATCTATTCTAATAGCCATTTTAACTTCTCTTCCATCAAGTAATCCGTCATCGTCAGCATCAGGGTCGTGGCGATAAGCGTCCTCGCCGTCCAAGAGTCCATCACTATCGGTGTCAGGTATGTGGGGGTCTGTGAAGTATATGAAGAACTCGTTTCCATCGGTCAAACCGTCTCCATCAGTATTGTTGCTCGACGGGTTAGTGTGCAATATGTACATTTCGGCTTCATCAGATAATCCATCAGTATCCATGTCTAGTCCCATCAACGTGCCCTTTCTCTCCTCATCTTCTATCTCATCGCTCCCTATAGGTCCAAACCTCCACTCGGGGCCAGCTAGACCCCACTTATAGCTCTATATCTCCCACCATAGAGCCTTAACGTATACTTAAGACTTGCCTTCGCTCCAACTACTACGAAGAACTGGTTCCCTCTACTAATGAACGCCGAGTCACATCCAACTTCCCCGCCTAAACCCAAGACCACCCCCAGCTTACCGACGTAAACGTTGAAACCGACATTTATTCGAAGTTCTGCACCAACATCTACCTTCACTTTCAAAACGTATATTCTCACCGTGGAATTGTATCCGTAGAACATGTCTCCGTCGAAATAGAATCTCGCAGAGGGCTTTATCTGTATCCCGAAGGATCCCGCGCCACTCAACCCCTTCAAAACGCTTCCAAGCCCTCCAGCACCGGGGAATAGCTTCTCCACTAAGTCGAATAAGTCCACTTCCACGTCGAAGTACCAGTTCAGCTCGAACCTGAACTTGTTCAATCTGAAGGGCTCAATATCTTTCTCGGTGAATCCTATCATTAAAGTAAAGTTGAACTCTAGTTCACCGCTGACTCTGAAATTCGCGCCTAAAAGATCCACTAGCTTCTCAAACTTATTATTGGGTCTCTTAACAGTGACGTTCCCCTTACCGTAGAAGAATATTTCAACCGCTGTTGGAGGTATCTCGTGGAATACTACCTTGCTTATCTCGGCTTCCAAGTGAACGCTTATTTCTAGTGCCAAGTTGCCTGTATCACTACTACCGCTTCCAAGACCTGAAATATCGTAGCTGAACTCCCATTTAGGCAAGCTGTCCTCACTTATCGTTATTACATCCCCGTTCTCCTCCACGATGGATCCTAGCAGTAAGTCTAAGAAGAAGCCCGCTGGACCACTGAATCCCGATTTCTCAGGTAACTCTACCTCAACCTCTCCGTTGCCCAATGTTGCTACGGGCTCAAATACTCTGACTATTAACATCTTGAGGTTTACCACAATCAATTCACGTATGTCTCTGAACAATAGCTTGGATGCGATCCTAGCTTCGACGTAGGATGTCTCGTTTAACAAAACTTATTGTTTTACACATTGCATCGTAGAATCCTACCTCAACGTCCACAGCACTGTTCACTGTTAGAACTCTCTCATCGCTCAACCCGTACCTTTTCAGGTTGCTGGAGAAACAGCTCTCCACGACATGGTGTCTTACATTGGATCTCCTTATAATGCTGACTAGATCAGGCCAGGAGACCTCTCTTCCACCAACCATGATGCCTGTTGGAGTCCAGTGGAACAGGTAGATCGCTATGAAGGCGCTGGAATGCAATGCTTTCTTCAAAGCCTCCAAGTTTGTAACTGGGATGACATCTATGTACTTATAATATCTCCCCACCATGCTCCCTATTCTAATAGCTATAGAAATCAATTCAACGTCGCTTGGATCATATATGTTAGGGATTTGCGGTTGAGCCAATACGAGTTGTATGTGAATAGCGTTCAAGACTACTGTAAATATTGAATTATGGCAAGAAGCCTATACAACATTTTATGATTCCTCATAATCTCTCTGCTCACGTATACGTTAATAATTCTTTAGTGCCCTTACCTAAATAAATTTTTATATTTCTCCCAAAAATATTCTATTAAATGAGGATTTTTCTAGTTAATTCTTGTCCAGATAAACAAGTGTTCAATTCAGCTTGGAATCCTATGCCAAATTTAAACGGTTGTTAAACTCCTTCCTCAAAAATTTCATGGAAACATTCACTGCAGCCCTTAATTATGGTGCTCTGTTTTAAAGAGAGGCTTCAATGCTTCAACAAGTTCCTCTAGCGTCAATGGTTTCTTGACGGATGAAGCCCTCAAACCTAATAATTCAGCCACTCTTATTGAGTACGGTGGTTTGAGATCTGCTTTCTCCAATAATTTCGTGTTCGATAATATTTCCCTAGCAGGCCCCTCCCCAATAGTTTTCCCCTTTCTCATAACATATATTCTGTCAGCTATTCTCGCAACAAATTCCATGTTATGTGACGCTATAACAACAGATCTTCCCTCAGACTTGAGTTTGAGGATCACTTCTTCTATGATATTTATGGTTGAGGCGCTCACATTTGATGTTGGCTCATCTAACAATACTATTTGAGGCCTATAGACTAGTATCGAGGCGAGAGCAACAATTTTCTTCTCTCCAACGCTAAGCCTATACGGTGCTCTATCCAATAACTCGACTACCCCAAGTCTCCTAGCAATCTCTCTAACACTACGGTCTACTCGTTCCCCATTAGATTCGAGCTGTCTTAAAGCGTAGGCTATTTCATCGTAAACTGTGGAATTGAACAGTTGGTCGTCTGGATCCTGGAAGACTATGCCAATCTTCCTCCTAGCTTCTGGAAGCTGTTTCCCCAGAGGCTCTCCTTCCAGTAATACTATTCCTCTCTTGGGTTCTATCAGGCCTGCTGCAATCAATAATAGTGTCGTCTTACCGCATCCATTGGGGCCGATAACTCCTACAATCTCCCCCTTGTTAACTCTGAGGCTGGCACCCTTCAATGCTACAATACTGCCTGGATAACTGTACCATACGTCTCTTACTTCAAGTAGCAAACTGATCCCTCACATGATTAAAGATGCTGTTAGCAGGATCGCTGTTAAAGCCATCAATCCAATATCTTTCCAAGTCCCACTGAAAACTTTTACCCTCACAGCCTTCTCTCCGACACCAATATTCCTAGCCCTAAGAGCCATTTCAAGCCTCCATGCACGCTGAGATGCTCTAAGCATTAGTTCTCCAACAATTGTTGAGAGACTCCTCCAAGTCCTCTTAATCCCTCCCCTAACAATCATTCTGGCTTCTCTAGCTACAATCATGTTACATACATCTCTTAGAAATATGGGTATGTATTTTACGAAGAGCTCTACTAACATTACAAGTCTTTCAGGGATTCCAAGATTTCTCAAACCCTTCATCAAACCCCTTAAACCCAAGTGGAGTACTAGGACGGTGAATATTGATGACGCTGCAATAGTCCTTAGAACTAGCTGGAGAGCTTGATATAGGCCTTCATACGTTACTGTTAGCGGACCTATGGTTCCAATAGGTTTTCCCTGAACGATTACTGGTAGAGGTATGGAGACCAAGCTCGATATGAATAATGCAAATAGAACGGGCTTAACCCAATGCCTAACATCTACTTTGAGAAGTAATGTTAGGATAATGCTTACGGCAAGTATTATTAGGGGAGAAAATATTGTTCTGGAGAAAGACGCTGCACTAGCCAGTATTATTGATGAAATAATTGTTATTTGAGGAGAAAAAATGTTTTTATGCTCATAGTTTAGTGCTTCTACAACCTCGCCTACTTCTTCAAGGAACATTACGGTGAGGCTCTTATCCCTTGGCATCACTTACCACTCATCAACTTAGATATGCCTAGGCATAGGCCTAGTATTATAGCGATTCCTATGAAGCCAGCTACAATATATCCTACTTCAGGCGGTAGGCCGGGTACAGTGTAGTCTAGGAGAGGGGTCCAATTCAATTGATCGGTAATATCGCTTAACCCCAGTTCCTCGGCTGCAACGTCGAGAGGCTCATGGTATCCGACGGCGTCTGCCAGTATCACTCCAAACACTGGACTAACTAGTACTAACACAACTATTAGGATTAAAGCGTTTTTAGATATCATGGTTTCAACCCCTCTCAGCAGCTATTAGTTCGGGGGCTCTCTTAGCTATGTATAGGACTACTGAGGACGTTATGATTCCCTCGACAATCCCTAAGACAAGATGCCATCCACCCATTATTGGAACGGTTACAGTCCATCCAAACGGGAACTGTGTTGAGAAGCCTATTTCGAAGCCACATGCAATTCCAGCTAAAGCTATTCCAAGCCATCCTCCTAGAAATGCCCCCAAAGCCTTAGCTAGGTCTCCTCCACCCCACTTGCATGCCGCTTTATAGCATAGGTATCCTACGAAAACATCTATGATAGCCATGTTCAACACGTTTGCCCCTAGGGCAGTTATTCCACCGTCGTGGAAGACCAGGCATTGAACCAGCAAGACCAGGAATATCGACGCTATTCCCAGCCATGGACCCATAAGTATTGCAGCCAAGGCTCCTCCAACGAAGTGTAGGCTTGTGCCTCCTGGAATAGGCCAGTTCAACATTTGCGCAGCGAAGACACCTGCCGCGACAACGGCGAGCATTGACATTTTCTCAGGTGTAAGAGTCTTCTTCGCCTTATAGAACGCGTATGCTAGGAAACCTATTGAAACAATGTATGTCGAGGCGGCTATTGCCGGATCCAAGAATCCGTCCGGTATGTGCATATTCGAGCCTCCTCTTGAATATATTTTTGGAAAAGTTCTCTTATATTAGTGTTACCACTAAATTAGAACGGTGTTACATTATTCGGTCTAAACGTCAAGCATTCAATAAATATTTGGTTTCTCAATGCAAACAATCATTAAACATTATCGAAACGGCTTCTACCACAACATATCAATATTTGTTTCAAAATAATTTACTCAGGTTAGAGGCTTGAAGTGGAGTATTGTAAAGTGGCGTGGCCTCACGAAGTGGGAGCCCATAACAGTACCATTATATAGGACCTCTAGGGGGATGAGGCTATTCAAGACTCTCTACTCAACAATATGCGTAAACAACTGCAAATACTGTTATTTTAGGAGGAGTAGGGGGGTTACTGAGAGGTTCGTTTGGGATAAAGAGGTTTTCGTTAGAACGGCGATGAGCTTGTGGGAGAAGAATGTTATAGGTGGAATATTTCTCTCAAGCGGTGTTCTAGGAGATCCTGAGAAGACCGTTGAGGGACAACTTGAACTAGTAGAGGAGTTGAAGAAGAGGGGTTTCAAGGGCTACGTCCATTTAAGGTTAATGCCTGGAACACCATACTATTTGATTAGGAGGGCGGCTGAAGTAGCTGATAGAGCCGGAATAAACATTGAGGCACCTACAAGGGAATTATTTGATGAAATAACCGAGCACAAAGCTGATTGGAGAAGAGACATCATAGACAAACTATCTTATTTATCTGAGTACGCTGGGAGAAAAGGTTTCCTGAAGGCAGGCGTTGACACCCAGCTAATAGTAGGCTTCGGAGAAGACACCGACGAGCAACATCTTAGAGTAGCTGAGGAACTTGTGAAAATGGGTTTGAGGAGAATATATTATAGTCCATTCCAGCCAGTGCCGAAAACGCCGCTCGAAGAGAAGCCTCCGGCCAGCAAGAAGAGGATGATTAGATTGTTCCAGGCAACAGAACTCTTAAGAATCTACGGCTACACCTTCAAGGAATTAAAGACGATAATGAACAGAGGATTCCTACCCCTAAACATGGATCCGAAGAAAGCCTACGCGATCCTCCACCCAGAACTATTTCCAGTCGACGTGAATAGTGCCAGCCTAAGAGAATTGCTTAGAGTGCCGGGGATAGGAGTGAAGTATGCTAGGAGAATAATTGAATTGAGGAAGATTAGAGATAGGATTTCGAGAAGAGATCTAGTAAACATTTTGGGTGAAAAAAGGTTTAGAAGCGCTTCAAAGTGGACTAAATTGTAGAATCCAGATAATCATGAACTTCATTGAAACACATAAAAATAATGGTTCCCAACCACTCTCATCAAGTGGTTGGGCTCGCATCCTCTAATAAGGTTTACGCCGCCTCCTAGCTACCCGACCTACAATAAAGTATCCCACAGTTGTTGCAACAAATGTTGCACCAGCTACGACAGCTGCTACATCAAATCCTGCCCTTCCTGTCCTCTCCCACAGACTCTCGCTCACAACACTCAACGTTATAACCCTGGTCGCCACTCCACCATCATCGTCTCTGACGCTCACGGTGATGTTCCTGTCCTCGGATGTTCCTAGGATCGCGTCAGTTATGGTTTTTACAGGAGACTCGAATACCGCGGTGAAGCGGGTGCTCGTGGATTCAGATGGAGTAGCGCCCTCCCCTAAATCCCACCTGTAGGATAGTGTGTCTGGACCGGGATCCGTTGCTTCAACCCTGAAATACACTGGGGTCTCTGCCTTAACATTCATGGTGCTCCCCTCAGCAACGAAGCGTCCGTTAATGTATACTTTGATCTCAGGGCTAATGTTCCTCACGGTGAAGTTCAGCGTGACTATGTTGGAATAGTATTCTCCATCGCTTGCCTGAACCCTAATATGGTATACGCCGTCGTCTAGCTGGATTGCGGGATTGGTTGTAGTCCAATCAATATCCCAGTCCCCGTCTCCATCCAAATCCCATCTGTACAGCGGGGTGGAAGATTCAACATCGATGTATCTCACTAGGCTGGATGGGTTCAGAGTGTATCTGGTGGACTCGTTTACGATCACCCATTCCCCTACCAGCGGCGCCAGTATTGGGGGATGGTTACTTAAGCCTCCGACTACTAGTGATGTGTCTCCGAATAAGAGGAATTTCAATGGCTGATCGTATTGTGCTCCGTCAAACCAGTCACTTGAATGAATTTCGTGTTCCCCCCTACCAATATTCCTATCGTGGATCTTATAGTTTTCAACATACTGCGTTATCATGTACTTCCACATGTCTCCAACAGCAACTCCATCATGGTATCCCTCGAAGAAGTGTTTTAAAAGCTCCATTGATGGACTCTGAGCACCCGTTATTGCACCTATGTAGACTATTGTGCCGCCACCGGTCTTGACGAGTGCTGCCTCTGCAAGAGAATCCTTCTCGACGCTCCCGCTTTGGATAGGCGATGGTCTTGGGGGAATGTATAGACCCCAGTGGTGCATTCCTCTTCTTAGAACACCGCTCTCATCAATATAGTCTTGGTATGGGGGCTCGGTTACGAAACCCGCTGAGCCGCATCCAACGCTGAAGAATATTGGGAGCTTGTTCTCGGTTCTCAAGTTTATGAAGTTACTATGGTACCAGAGCCCACCCCTACCTAGATCTAGAACGTTTCTATTAGCGTGGCCTAGGTGGATGGCGAACATGTAGGGAACTCTTTCCAACCCCCTCTCTATTGCTCTGGGAGAGGTTAAGCTGGTCGATGTGCTTGGGTCGTCGTAGAGTTTTGTACATGTGAACCCATAGCTTTCTAAAGTGTCTGCAACGTAGTCTCCGACCCTGGTCGACCCCCACAGGTACTCGTATCCCTCGCTCTCTGTTCCAAATATTGGTGCAATTATAAGCGCCTCCTTCAGCATGGGTATGAGGGTTAGCGTGCCCGATGTGAAGATCTGCCCGGACTCATATCTTATGACCTTGTCTATGTAGGTTCTCAGCTCCCCCACGGTTGAGGCAGGTATTCTGCCAACTGCTATGTCTGGAACCATATCTATTCTATCAACGTTTATCGGATCGTTGGTGTAGTATTCTGCATGGAATTCAGCATAGTACCCGTTCCTATTGTAATCCCA